>NZ_JAFIRI010000007.1:0-186849 GCF_018682295.1 Leucobacter sp. CX87
ATCACCCCACCGTGGGTTCGATTTGTGCGCCTACACCAAACTTGAAGAAGATTTTTGCCACCCCTCGGTGTTGTGTTCGGCGACGAGGGCGTCCGGAGCTACCCCGCCATCGCGATCGTCGGGACGTCCACGATGTGCGCCCCGCCGTCGATCACGAGCGTCGCGCCCGTGATGTACGACGACTCGTCCGAGCCCAGAAAGCGCACAGCGGAGGCGATCTCCTCGGGGTCGGCGGGCCGCGCGATCGGCAGCGCGCCCGTCACCCGCCGATATCCCGCCTCGCGGTCGCCGCCTGCGGCCGCGGCGAAGTCGTCCATCTCGGCGTCCGCCATCGGCGTGCGCACCCAGCCCGGGCAGACCGCGTTGACGCGGATCCCGCGCGGGCCGTAGTCGCGGGCGAGGGACTTCGTGAGCCCGATCAGCGCGTGCTTCGCGACGGTGTACCCCGCGACCTCGGGGCCGGCAAATAGCCCCGCGAGCGACGAGACGATGACGATCTGACCACCTGAGGCGATCAGGGCATCGAGCGCCGCGCGCGTGGTGACGAACGCGGTGTCGAGGTTCGCGCGCATGGACTGGTGCCACGCGTCGTCACTCGTCTCTCCCACGGTGCCGAGCCCGTGGCCGCCCGCGTTCGCGACGACCACGTCGAGCCGTCCGAAGCGGGCGAGCGTCGCGGCGATCGCCGCCGAGGCCTCGCCGCCGTTCGCGGTGTCGGCGCACAGCGCGACCGCGCCGATCTCGGCAGCCACCGCCTCGAGCGGCCCGCGCCGTCGCCCGACGATGACCACCTGCGCACCCTCGGCGGCGTAACGGGCGGCGATCGCTGCGCCGATCCCCGTGCCGCCGCCGGTGACGAGCACGACGCGGCCGGCCTGCGCCCCCGCGTTGGGGACGGGTCGGCGGGTGTGAACAGCATCAGTCATAACAGGGTCCAATCAGTGGGTTTCGTGTGTCGCGAGGGAGACGAAAACGGCGGCCCGGATCATACCGGTACCGCCGTTCACGTCAGGCAAGGAGGTCGTCGAGCGACCCAGTTGTTAGGCGACCGAGTCGTCCTCGGGAACCCGGATCACCTGGGTGGTGTCGCGCAGCTCCCCGCCGTGACCGATCCCGGCGTACACGCTGGGGCGGGACTTCTTGATCGAGTACGCCCAGACGGTCCCGATGATGCCGGGGACGATCACGAGCGCCGGCAGCAGGAAGGTCGTGAGATTACTCTCGGCCTGGCCCAGCAGCACGTTGAAGTTCGCGGCGATCGAGATGAAGATCACGATGAGCAGGACCGCGGCGATTGCGGGGGCGACGACGCGTCCGATGACGCCGACGTTGCGCGGGTCGCGGCGGAAGAAGCCGATCACCGCGACACTCACTACCGCCATGAGCAGCACGAGCCCCATGGCGCCGGTGTTGGTGAGCCAGGTGAACAGCGTCACCACGGGATACGGGCCCTTCTCCGGGTCCCAGCCCGACTCGCCAATTGCGAAGGCCACCACGACGACGACCGCGATCACGGTCTGCGCCAGCGATCCTGCCCACGGGGCACCCGAACGGGCGCCGACCGCCGCGAGCCCCTTTGGCACGACGCCCTCGCGGGCGAGCGAGAAGAGGTACCGGGCAACCGCGTTGTGGAACGCGATCAGCGCGGCGAAGATGCTCGTGATGAACAGGATCGACATGAGGTCCACCCAGAGCACGCCGAGGTGCTGGGCGACAAAGCCGAAGAAGAGGGGCGGGCCAGCCACGTCGGCGGTGATCCCTGCGGGGTCGGTGATCGTCTCTGGGCCCACCGCAACGGCGAGCGCCCACGCGGAGATCGCGTAGAACACACCGATCACGCCGACCGCGAGGAAGGTCGCGCGCGGCACGGTGCGGCGGGGGTCCTTCGACTCCTCGCCGTAGATCGCCGCGGACTCGAAACCCATGAACGCCGCGATGCCGAAGGCGAAGACCGCACCGAAGCCGGGGATGAAGAGTGCTTCGGGGGTCAGCGGGGCGGCCGTGACGGCGCCCTCCGCCGGGTTCGCGAAGGCGACGACGTCGAACACGATGACGATGAGGAACTCGAGCGCGACCAGCACGCCGAGCACCTTCGCCGAGAGATCGACGCGGTTCACCCCGAGCAGGCCCACGACGACGATGCCGGCGAGCACGCCGGCCCACCACGGAACGTTGGCGCCCGTCTTCTCGGCGATGATCATCGACACCTGGAAGCCGAACATGCCCCAGATGCCGATCTGCATCATGTTGTACGCCACGAGCGCGACAAGAGAAGCGCCGACGCCGGCCGGGCGGCCGATGCCCTGCGCGACGTAGGCGTAGAACGCGCCGGCATTCGTGATGTATCGACTCATCGCGGCGTAGCCGATCGCGAAGATCGCGAGGGCGAGGGCGAGGAGCAGGAACGAGAGCGGCACACCCGTGTTGTGGGTCACCGAGAACGTCGAGGTGACGCCGCCGGCGATGACCGTTAGGGGTGCCGAGGCGGCGATGATCATCAGCGCGATGGCGATGACGCCGAGGCGCGGGCGGCCCTCGGCGAGCTTGTGGGATGGAGCGTCGTTGGTATCCATGGGCTTGATTGTGCCTGACGGACGCTGATTTCGTATGGGACAGACCCGCAAGACATTTGTACAGTCGCGCACGCCGCGGCTGCCGCCGGCGCAATATTGTTCATACTGAGGTCACCACCGTCGTATGCAAGGGAGCACTCATGTCCGACGATCGATCCACCCATACCCACGGACAGCGGGTCACCGAGCCCACGACCGTCACGCACCCGCTGGACCAGTTGACCGCCGCCGAGATCGCCCGCGCTCGCGAGCTCCTCGTTGCCGCAGGCCTGATGGGCGCGGACGTGCGCGTCGCCCAGCTGCTCCCCCTCGACCCCGACAAGGCCTGGCTGGCCGCGTGGGCCCCGGGCGCTCCGATCGAGCGCCGCGTCGAGGTGGTACTGCTTGACACGAGCGACGGCACCTCGAAGATCGCCGTCGTCGCCGTGCACGGTGCGGGCGCCGTCGAGCACTCGCGCGCCATTGATACCGCGACCGAGGGTCAGCCCCAGTACCTCTTCGAGGAGTACGACCGCGCGGCCGACATCGCCAAGGCCTCTGAGGGCTGGCGGGCGGCCATGCGCCGCCGCGGTCTCGAGGACCGCATCGAGCTCGCGTTCTGCGCGCCGCTCGCGCCCGGCTTCTTTGGCCGCGAGGACGAGGCGAACAAGCGGGTCATCCGCTCCCTCACGTTCCTGCGCGACCATGAGCACGACAGCCCCTGGGCGCACCCGGTCGAGGGCCTCATCGTCCACATCGACCTGTCGAGCGGCACGGTGATCCGCGTCGAGGACGAGGGCGACGTCCCGGTTCCCGCGGCGCACGGCAACTACGACGCGGCTGGGCAGGGCCCGGCGCGCACGACACTCAAGCCCATCTCGATCACGCAGCCGGAGGGCCCGAGCTTCGCGGTCGACGGCTCGCTCGTCACCTGGGAGAACTGGTCGTTCCGCGTCGGCTTCAACCAGCGCGAGGGCCTGGTGCTGAACCAGCTCACGTTCCGCGACGGCGAAGAAGAGCGCGAAGTACTGCACCGCGCGAGCGTCCCCGAGATGGTCGTGCCCTACGGCGACACCGCCCCCGGCCGCTACTGGATCAGCTACTTCGACGCTGGCGAATACCTGCTCGGCAAGAACGCCAACTCCCTGACGCTCGGCTGCGACTGCCTCGGCGTCATCCACTACTTCGACGGCTTTGTGCCCGATGACCAGGGCAACCCGGTGAAGATCCCGCAGGTCGTGTGCATGCACGAGGAGGATTACGGGATCCTGTGGAAGCACACGGATCTCGACGGCAAGACCGAGGTGCGGCGCTCGCGCCGCCTCGTCATCTCGTACTTCGCGACGATCGGCAACTACGACTACGGGTTCTTCTGGTACCTCTACCTCGATGGCACGGTTCAGCTCGAGGCGAAGGCAACGGGCATCGTCTTCTCGAGCGCGGGCATCCCAGGATCCACCAACCCGCACGCCCCCGAGATCGCCCCGGGGGTCTTCGCGCCGGTACACCAGCACCTCTTCTGCGCGCGCCTGGACACCGCGATCGACGGCCAGGCCAACACGCTGCACGAGGTCGAGGTGCAGGGCATCCCGACTGGACCACACAACCCCCACGGCAACGCCTTCACCTGGAACGAGCGTCAGTTGACGAGCGAGTCCGAGGCCAAGCGCAGCGCGAACCCCGCGGCGGGGCGCGTCTGGGAGGTACGCAGCGCCGAGCGCACGAACCAGCTCGGACACGCGACGGCCTTCCGCCTGCTCCCCCAGGGCGGACCCACGCTCATGGCGCAGCCCGAATCGACCGTCTATCAGCGAGCGACGTTCGCGACCGAGCACCTCTGGGCGACCCAGTACGCGCCCGGCGAGCGCTTCCCGGCCGGCGACTTCCCCAATGCCCACCCCGGCGGCGCGGGCCTGCCCGCGTGGACCGCGAACGACCGCTCGCTCGACGGCGAGGACCTCGTGCTCTGGCACGTCTTCGGCCCCACGCACGTGCCACGCCCCGAGGACTGGCCGATCATGCCGGTCGACTACTCGGGCTTCCTGTTCAAGCCGCACGGCTTTCTCGACCAGAATCCCGCGATGGACCTGCCCGACGGCGCAGGATCCGGCCCGATGACCGCGGGGTGCTGCGTCAGCGGCGGCTGCGGGTGCTGCTCGGGTGACGAGTGCCGCTGCGGCGGCGCGAGCTGCGCCTGCGGGAAGTAAGCCCGCTGCCGGGGCGGCGAGCAGCCGCCCCGGCACCCCGAACCTCTCGACGAACGGAGTCAACGATGACCCAGCCTCACCCCGAACTGATCCTCACGGGCGCGCGTATTTACACGGTGAACCCGGCTCGGCCGTGGGCCGAGGCCGTCGCCGTTTCTGCCGGTCGGATCACCGCGATCGGCTCGCGCGGCGAAATCGGCGCGCTCGCGGGGCCCCGGACGGAGGTGCGCGAGCTGGACGGCGCGTTCCTCATGCCGGGGCTCGTGGACGTCCACACGCACCATTTCCTCGCTGGCAAAGAGGACCTGTTCGAGCTGAGCCTGCCCATCGGCGCACACCTCGAGGAAATTATCGACGCGGTGCGCACGCACGCAACCACCCTGGCGGCGGACGCCTGGGTGGTCGGCGGTCCGTGGGCGAGCGACCGGCTCGGCGAGATTAATACGGTCGAAGCGCTCGCTCTCCTCGACGAGGCGGCGGCAGGTCGCCCCGTCATGCTCTCCGACGACTCGCACCACAACCGCTGGGTGAGCACGCGGGCGATGGAGCTCGCGCAGGTCGCCGCCGGCCAGCCGGGCGTCGTGGTCGACGCAGCCGGACTCGCCACGGGCGTGCTGCTCGAGGCGGCCGGGCTGCCGGTCGCGCAGGCGCAACAGGACGCCGGCGCCCTGTCACCCGAGGACGAGCGGCGCGCATCGAAGCGCGGCGTCGAGATCTTGAACTCGTTCGGCATCACCGCGTTCCAGGACGCCGGGGTGTCCACCGGGATCCTGTCCGCCCTGCACGCGCTCGACACTGATGGTGACCTCGACGCGTGGGTGGTCAGCTCGATGCTCGTCAACGACGAGATCTTCGGCTTCCCGACCATCGGCGAGGAGCTCGTCTTCGGCGGCGAGCGCTTTCGCACGCGCCACCACCGGCCCGACTTCGTGAAGATCTTCCTCGACGGGGTGCCTCCGACGCGCACCGGCGCGTTCATCGAGCCGTACCTCCCCGATGACGTGCACGGCGCGCACTTCCACGGCGACACGCTCTTGAACCCGGCAGAGCTGACCGACTGGCTGCGCCGGGTCGCCGACGCGGGCCTCTCTGCCAAGATCCACTGCACGGGCGACGCTTCCGCCCGCGAGGTGTTGAACGCGGTCGAGACGCTGCGCGCCGAGGGGTACACCGAGACCCGATACCAGGTCGCCCACGGACAGTTCATCCACCCCGACGACATCGCCCGCTTCGGGGCGCTGGGCGTCTCGGCCGACATCTCGCCCTTCATCTGGGTGCCGGGGCCCATCGTCGAGGCGATCCGGGAGGTGCTGCCGCGCGAGCGCGCCGACCGCATGCAGCCCAACCGCGCGCTGCTCGACACGGGCGCCGTCGTCGCGGGCGGCTCGGACTGGCCGGTCTCGCCCTCCCCCAACGCCTGGGAGGGCATCCACGGCCTCGTCACCCGCGAAGACCCGAGCGGGCAGTACCCGGGCACGCTCTGGCCCGAGCAGGCGATCACACTCGAGGAGGCGATCGCCGCGTTCACAATCGGCGGCGCCGAGGCGATGGGCCTTGCCGGCGAGACCGGTTCACTCGAGGTCGGTAAGTCGGCCGACTTCGCCGTGCTCGACCGCGACCCGTTCGCGCACCCGGCGACGGAGCTCGTGCAGACCCGTGTTACCGAGACGTGGTTCGAGGGTCGCCGGGTCTACTGCGCCGACTGAGTTTGGGGCGGCGTCACCGCGCCCGAGGTCCCTGTGCCGCTCCGTCGCTCGCTGAACTCCGGCGCAGGGAACGGCAGTCACTGGAGGTATTTGTAGGGTTATCGCGCTTGGCGCCCTGCATATGCCTCCAGTGAACCCGCGCACACAGCCGCGGCACGAAGCCGCGGCCGGGCGCCCCCGCGGTTCCGCCCTATCCCTCCGCCAGCATGAAGGTCGCGGCCCGCTCACCGATGATCAGCGCCGGGGCGTTGGTGTTGCCCGTCGTCACCGTCGGCATGATCGAGGCGTCGACGACGCGGAGCGCGTTCACGCCGCGCACACGCAGCTGGGGGTCGACGACCGCGTCGTCACCCACGCCCATCGCACAGGTACCGACCTGGTGGTGGTAGGTGATCGCGGTGTTCCGCACGTACTCCTCGAGCAGCGCGTTGTCGTCGCCGACCGCTGAGCCCGGGTAGAGCTCGGTCGCGCCCCAGCCGCCGTCGCCAGGCGCCCCAGCCAGGGCCGCCCGCCGGCCGACCTCGCGGCACTGCCGCACCGAGGCGACGAGGCTCGCGACGTCGTCGGGGTGGCTGAGCGCCGCGAGGTCAATCGCGATTTCGTCGTCGACCGAGGGGCCGGTAATGCGCAGCGAACCGCGGCTCTTCGGGGTGACGATGCCCGACATCAGGGTGAACCCGTCGCCCGGGCCCGTCATGCCCTCCTGATACATCGGAACGCTGAAGTGCAGCGGCTGGGTGTCGGGCACCGCGAGATCCGGCTGGCTGCGCCAGAACAGGTGCGTCTGGGTCGGCGAGGTGCCGCTGGGCGGCCCGCCGATCTCGCGCTCGGTGGAAAAGATGACGGGCGACAGCAGGTGATCGTGCAGGTTCTCCCCGACGCCCGGAAGCTCAAGTACGGGGTCGATCCCTGCGGTACGCAGTGTCTCGGCGGCACCGATGCCCGAGCGCTGCAGGATCGCCGGCGATCCGAGTGCTCCCGCCGAAAGTACGACCTCGTCCGCGAGCAGCTCTTCCCGCACGCCGTTCCGCACCAGCACGACGCCTCGGGCGACCAGGCCGCCGTCCGCGTCGTGGTCAAGCAGCACGCGCTCGACCTCGGCACCGGTGCGGACCTCGAGCAGCGGGCTGTCCTCGACCGGACGCAGATACGCCGTGTAACTCGTCACCCGCACGCCGTCCACAATGGTGACCTGCTCCTGCGAGATGCCGTCGAGCGATTCCCCGTTGTAGTCGGGGTTGCGCGGGTGGCCCGCCTCGACGGCGGCCTCAACGATGGCGGCCTGGATAGGCTGCAGGGGAATATCGTCGCGCACGGGCATCAGCCCGCCCACCCCGCGCAGCTCGGAGGGTCCGTGGTTCGAGTCCTCCACCGCGCGGTAGATCGGCAGCACATCCGACCAAGCCCAGCCCTCGCAGCCCGCCGCGGCCCACCCATCGAAGTCTTCGGGGGCGCAGCGCACCCAGATCATCGCGTTCAGGGCGTGCGATCCACCCAGCACGCGGCCCCGGGGCAGGTGCAGCCGGCGCCCGCCGGCGTGCTCCTGCGGGACGGTGAAAAAGTCCCAATCCTCGGGGCTGTGCCACAGCTCGCCCATCCGGCTGGGGTCGTGGATCGCGGGGTTCAGATCGCGCGCGCCCGCCTCGATCAGCGTGACGCGACGGCCGGCGTCGATCAGGCGGCGTGCGAGGACGTTTCCGGAGGTCCCCCCTCCGACGATGACGACATGGCGGGCGACGCCTGCAGTGGACTCGGGAGTGCTCATGGGAGCCCCTTTCTTCAACGTTGAAGTGCGGCGGCAGCCGCGATACTCCGACGTTGTCAGGTTCGGGCGGATCCTGCGCGGAATCGTTCGCCCGCAGACAACTGCTGCGCGGGGGCGCGCAAGGCCCGCCCTGCTTGCTTGCCTGCCTGCCTGCCTGTCAGCCGTCCGCGTGCCGGAACATGCCCGCCGGGTCGCGCGCCTCGCGCACCTCGTCGAGCCGGGCGCGCACCGCATCGGGCCAGGATCGCGCGCGACCCGAACCATCCAGGTGATCGGCAAAGTTCACGGCGACCCCGTCGAGCGCCCAGGGCGATAGCGCGTCGAAGAGCGCCGCGCCAAGCCGCGGGATTGGCCCGGCAATGAGCTCGGGCACCGGCGCGCCGAGCAGGAAGACGAGGTACTCGGCTTCTCGCCCGCCGACCGCGTTCTCTACCCCTTGCGCCTCACGCATCGCCCCGCCCAGATGGCGCACCTGCATGCCGATGAGCGGGACGTGCTGATCGGGACCCACGACGCCGAGCATCGTGCGGATCGCCTCGGGGGTGAGTTCCCGAAGCGCCACCGCGCCAGTCCAGCCCGGCCCCTCAGGGATCTCGGCAACCAACTCGGCGAACGGGCGCTGCCGCACGTCATCGATCAGCACCTCACCCCACCCCCGCAGGTCCAGAAGCTCCGCCTCGGCCGCCGCCTCATCGCCCGTGTGCGTGAGCTCCACCTGCACGACGGTGCGCCCGCGCAGGATCGGGCCGAACATCTCCATGTCCGGAAAGCGCATCACGGCGAGGCTCGAGCTCACTTCATCACTTGCGGCCCTCGTCCAATCGGCATATGCCGTAAAGATCTCGGTCGCATTCTCGGAATGGAAAAAGATCGACCCGCCCACGATCGTCGCCGCGGGCACGAGCTCGAACGTGATTGAGGTCACAATTCCGAGCCCGTGCCGCCCACCGCGGAGCGCCCAGAAGAGGTCGCCGTGATGCTCGTCATCGACGATGAGCTGCTGGCCATCTGAGGTGACGACCTCGAGGGACCGCACGCGATCTGCAGCAAACCCGAACTGTCGGCCCAGCGGGCCGATCCCGCCGCCCAGAATGTAGCCGACGGCGCCGACCGACCCGTGCGAGCCGCAGAGCGGCGCGAGCCCTGCGGGGGCTGCCGCGGCCACAATGTCGCTCCACACCGCGCCGGCCCCCACCGCAGCGGTGCCTGCCTTCGGGTCGATCGTGATCTCTCGAAGCGCTGAGGTGAGGATGAGCAGGTCGACGTCTGGCAGCGTCCGCGCGGAGTGGCCGGTCGACATGACTCCGACGGTGGCCTCGTGGGTCACCGCGATGCCGACGGCCGTGGCGATTCCGGCTGCATCCCGCGCGCGAAAGACCACCGATGGCGCGCGCTTCGCCGAGTGGTTGTGGCCTCGCACCGCGTCGTCATATCCCGGATCGCCTGGCAGCAGCACCTCCCCCGCGGATTGCTCGCGAAGAACTTGTGCAATACCTGCTGGATCGACGTTCATGTGCATCCCTGACTCTGGCCGGCAAATTTAAGCACTGGGTCCACCGTAGGTTCGCTCCGGGAATTTTGGAAGCAGATGCGCGCAACTGGGGACCTGGCTCCCGTCGTGCGTGCGACTCAATCTTTGCTGGCGCGCTCCGCGATGCGCACGTCGAGAGGGAAGTCTACGAGCCCTCCGCTAAAAAGCAGCCGGCCCGCAGCGTCGGCAGCCGCAGTAACCTCGGCGGCAACGGCATCGGCCTGTTCGATCGGCGTGTGCACGATCACCTCGTCGTGCAGGAAGAAGGCCAAGTGGGGGCTCCGAGAGAACGCGGGGCCGGAAGGATCCGCCGCCTGATCTTCCGGCACGCCCGGGAATCCCAAGAGCCGCAGCCTGAGGTCTGCGATCCACGCCAGCGCCCATTCCGCAGCCGTGCCCTGCACGATGAAGTTGCGCGTGAACCGGCCAAAGTCGCGCGCGACCCGCCGCGCCTCGCGCTCGTCGCGGGCGGTCGCCCCTGGCTGGCTCGCTCGGGCCTGAGACTCCACCCACTCCGGGCTGGGTTCAGGGGACGAACGCCCGAGCCAGGTGGAGACGATGCCGCCCCGCTCGCCCGTCGACGCGGCGTCGTCCACAAGCCGCATCGCTACGGGGAAGCTCTTCCGCAGCCGCGGCACGAGCCGCCCGCTGTCACCGGTGGTGGCGCCGTACATGGCCCCGAGTACCGCAATCTTGGCCTCCTGGCGGGTCGCCACGACGCCGCCCTCGACGAGGCCCGCGTACAAATCGGTGCCGGATCCGGCCGCCGCCATCGCCCGGTCCCCCGACATCGCCGCGAGCACCCGCGGCTCCAGCTGCGCGACGTCCGCCGACACGAACGTCCACCCCGGGTCGGCCCGGAGCGCGGGGCGCAGCTGCCGGGGAAGCTGCAGCGCACCGCCACCGCTCGACGCCCACCGGCCAGTGACGACCCCGCCGGGCACGTAGACCGGGTGATAGCGGCCGTCCTGCACCCACTCGTCGATCCAGCTCCACCCGTTCGCCGTCATCAGTCGGGACAACTTCTTGTACCTCAGGAGCGGCTCGATCACCGGGTGCTCGATCTCCGCGATCTCCCACTGCGAGGTCGACTCGACCTGCAGGCCGGCATCGCGGAGCGCGCGCAGCAGCTTGGGCGGGGAATCGACACTCACCTTCGGGTTGCCGAGCACGCGCCCGATCTCCTCGGCGAGCGCCGCCATGATTTCGGGGCGAGCGCCGACTGAGGGGCGCGGCCCGAGGGTTTCGCGCAGGATCCTGTCGTGCTCAGAGACGTCCCAGGGCAGGCCCGCGGATTGCATCTCAGCGGCCACCAGCGCCCCTGCCGATTCCGCGGCGACGAGCAGCCGGAGCCGGCCGTCGCCCGCATCGAGGGCAGCGCGCTGCCGCGCAAACTCGGCGCGTACCTCGGCGATCTCGCCCGGCACTCCGTTTCGTCGTGTCGGCTCCAACTCGAAGAGGGCCGACGCGACGGGCTTCGGGGCAGGATCCTCGGGGCCCATGTCCCATTGGGTCGCCGCGATGATGTCTCGTCGATCCGCGACGTGCGCGGAGCGGCGCAGGATCGCGTGGCTCAGGCGCAGGTCGTGGCAGCGGGTGACGCGCACGCCCCGTTCGAGGAGCGCGGGTGCCCAGAGCGTCGTGTCGTTCCACACCCAGCGGGGCGCATGTTCGGACTCAGCGCGGCGCACAAACTCGAGGAAGTCCGCAGGGCTCAGCTCTGTGGACTCCCCCGGGCTCCCGTCAGCGTGCACCCCCAACGCAGTGATGCGCCCGTCGGCATTTCTGCCGAGGGCGCACCACTGCATCATCACCTCAGAGTGAGTGAGTTACCAGCGCGGCTTGCGGTCGCCGCCACCGTTGTAGCCACCACCGCGGCTGTCGCCACCGCGGTCGTTGTTGCCCTTGTAACCGCCACGGTCGCTGCCGCCGCTGTACCCACCGCGATCGTTGCGGTCGTTGTTGCCCTTGTAGCCACCGCGGTCGCTGCCGCCACTGTAGCCGCCGCGGTCGCCACCGCGATCGTTGCGGTCGCTGTTGCCCTTGTAGCCGCCACGGTCGCTGCCGCCACTGTAGCCACCGCGGTCGCCGCGATCGTTGTTGCCCTTGTAGCCGCCACGGTCCCCGCCGCGGTCAGCGCCACGCTCGTAGCTGCCGCGCTGCGGGCCACGGTCCGGGCCGAGCTCGATGAGCTTGCCGCTGATGCGGGTACCCGAGAGGCGATCCTGCTGTTCCTTCGTCAGGTTCTTGGGCAGCTCGACGAGCGAGAAGTCGTCGCGCACCTGGATGCGGCCGAAGTCATCGCGCGAGAGGCCACCCTCGTTGGCGAGGGCGCCCACGATCTGGCCGGGAAGCACCTTGTGGCGACGGCCGACGGCGATGCGGTACATCGCGAGGTCGTCGCGGCTCGGGCGCGAGGTCGTGCGCTCCGGGCGCTCGCGGCCGCCACGCGAGTCGCGGTCGTTTCCGCCGCTGCCGTCAAGGAAGCCAGCGGCCTGCTTGCGGTCGCGCTCGAACTTACGGTCGTCATCTTCCGTGAGCAGCAGCGGGGTCTTGCCCTGCGCCACGATCGCGAGGGCCGCAGCCACGTCGGTCTCGGGGACATCGTGGTGACGCACGTAGTGCGCGATGATGTCGCGGAACAGTGCGACCCGAGCGGTCTTCTCGAGTGACGCGGTGATCGCATCGTCGAAGCGCGACAGGCGGGTCGCGTTGACCTGCTCAACGTTCGGAAGCGGCATCTGCGTGAGCGGCTGCTTCGTCGCCTTCTCGATGGCGGTCAGCAGGCGACGCTCGCGCGGGGTGACGAAGCTGATCGCGTCGCCCGAACGGCCAGCGCGGCCGGTGCGGCCAATGCGGTGCACGTACGACTCGGTGTCAATCGGCAGGTCGTAGTTGATGACGTGACTGATGCGCTCGACGTCAAGGCCGCGGGCCGCGACGTCGGTGGCGACCAGGATGTCCAGCGCGCCCGACTTGAGCTGCTCGACCATGCGCTCACGCAGGTTCTGCGGCACGTCGCCGTTGATCGCGGCGGCCGAGTAGCCACGCGCGCGCAGCTTCTCAGCGACCTGCTCGCTGTCGCCACGCGTACGCGTGAAGACGATCATGCCGTCGAAGTCTTCGACCTCGAGCACGCGGGTGAGCGCGTCGACCTTCTGCGAGTACGACACCACGACGTAGCGCTGCGTGATGCTCGAGCTGGTCTGCGTCTTGCCCTGGATCTTGATCTCGGCGGCGTCGTTCAGGTACTGCTGCGAGATGCGGCGAATCTGAGCGGGCATCGTGGCCGAGAACAGCGCGACCTGCTTGCTCTGGGGCGTATCGGCAAGGATCGTCTCGACGTCCTCAGCGAAGCCCATCTTGAGCATCTCGTCGGCCTCGTCAAGCACGAGGTACTTGATCTGCGAGAGATCAAGCGTGCCCTTCTTGAGGTGGTCCATGATGCGGCCCGGGGTGCCGACGATGATGTCGACGCCGCGGCGCAGAGCCGAGAGCTGCTGGCCGTAGGCCTGGCCGCCATAGACGGGAAGCATGTGCACCTCGGGGAGGTGTGCGGCAAAGCTGCCGAACGCCTCACAGACCTGGAGCGCGAGCTCACGGGTCGGCGCAATCACGAGGGCCTGGGGTACGCCCTGGCCGGGAACGATGCGCGACAGGATCGGCAGCGCGAACGCGGCCGTCTTGCCGGTACCGGTCTGCGCGAGGCCGACGACGTCGCGCCCGTCGAGCAGCACGGGGATAGTGGCGGCCTGAATGGCGGAAGGGGTCTCGTAGCCGAGGTCCTTCACGGCACGCAGCACGCGGGGGTCGAGGCCGAGCGTGTCAAAGCCGGGGCGCTCAGGTTCGGCGGCGGGAGCGGCCACCACTGCGGGGGCCTCGGCAGCGTCAACATGAGATTCCACCGCACCGGCCCCGGCTTCAGTACTCAAGTTGGGGGAATCGTCGCGCTCTGTCGGCGCGGGGTTCTCAGAAGAAGTCATTAGCTCATCTTACCCCGACAAAGTTGTGATGCTACCGCGAGTTTCTGTGACCCGCAAGTAACCTCGAATCGTCGCGCCAAAAACGGGAATCGTATACGATCTGAAGCATTCCGCTTCCCTAACCGAATCGAGTGCCATGCTCAGCGCTGAACAACACTTGCAGATCGCCGACGAGCTGATCGCGGCGGACGCTTCCAAGGAACTGCTCCCCATCCTCACCGGCCGCTACCCCGGAATGGTCGTCGACGACTCCTATGCGGTGCAGCGCGCCTGGACGGAACGCAAGATTGCCGAAGGGCGCCGCGTCGTGGGCCGCAAGATCGGCCTCACCTCGAAGGTCATGCAGGTCGCGACCGGCATCACCGAGCCCGATTATGGCGTCATTCTCGACGACATGGTGATCGAATCTGGCTCGGTCATCGACTTCGACCGTTTCTCGAACGTGCGCATTGAGGTCGAGCTGGCTTTCGTGCTCGCCAAGCCCCTCACCGGCCCGCACACCACCATCTTCGATGTGCTCGACGCGACCGCCTACGTCGTACCCGCCCTCGAGGTCCTGAACTCTCACCTCGTGATGGAGGGGCGCACCATCGTCGATACGATCAGCGACAACGCCGCGATGGGTGCGATGGTTATCGGCGGTCGCCCGGTCAAGGTCGACCAGGTCGACCTGCGCTGGGTGTCGGCACTGCTCTCGCGCAACGAGACCATTGAGGAGTCCGGCGTCGCCGCCGCGATCCTCGGCCACCCCGCGATGGGCGTCGCCTGGCTGGCGAACAAGCTCGCCCAACACGGCCAGTCCCTGAACGCCGGCGACATTGTGCTGGCCGGCTCGTTCACCCGCCCCATGTGGGTCGAGCGCGGCGATACCGTGCACGCTGACTACGGAACGCTGGGGACCATCTCATGCCGATTCGCCTAGAGCTTCCGCCGACGCTGTCGGACCGCCTCGCGCACGCCAAGCGCCCGCAGATCGGCCTCTGGGTCTGCTCTGGCAGTCCGATCGCCGCCGAGATCGTCGCGGGCAGCGGCATCGACTGGGTCTTGCTCGACGCCGAGCACTCCCCGAACGGCCTCGAGTCCATCCTCGCCCAGCTCTACGCGATGTCGGCCTACCCGTCAACGCCGGTAGTGCGTCCACCCTCCGGCGACGTCGTCACGATCAAGCAGTTCCTCGACCTCGGCGTGCAGAACCTGCTCATCCCGATGGTTGACTCCGCCGAGCAGGCCGCGGAGATCGTGCGCGCGGTCCGCTACCCCCTCAATGGCGTGCGCGGGGTCGGCAGCACACTCGCCCGCTCGTCTCGGTGGAATCGGGTCGAGGGCTATCTCGGCAGGGCAGATGAGACCATCAGCCTCACAGTACAGATCGAGTCGGCGGCGGCGGTCGCCGACGTCGAGCGCATCGTCGAGACCGACGGCGTCGACGCAATCTTCGTGGGCCCGGCCGATCTCGCGGCATCGATGGGGCTCCTTGGCCAGCAGTCGCACCCCGATGTGGTCGAGGGCGTGCTGCGCGCCATTAGCGCGGGTCTCGCCGCAGGGAAGCCGGTCGGCGTCAATGCGTTCGTGCCGGCCGACGCCGAGCGCTACCTCGCCGAGGGCGCGTCCTTCGTCGCGGTGGGGGCCGACGTCGCGATCCTGGCCCGGCAGACCGAGGCGCTCGCCGAGCGTTTCGTGCAGGCAGGATCGAGCAACACTCCGCCCAGCGCTCCGCCCCGGGGCAGCTACTAGGCGACAGATGAGCCTATCCCCGCAGTTGCCGGAGCAATCCGAGTTCACCAGAGAACCCGGCAGCATAGTTCCCAAACCCCACCGGATCGTATACGATATGAAATATAGTGCTCCGGATCGCCCCCAGCTCACTCGAAAGACGAGGCAATTGTGACCTACGGAATCGATACCCCCGGCAAGATCATTGCCGTCCACCTGAACTATCCGTCCCGCATGGATCAGCGCGGCCGGACGCCCGCGCAGCCCTCGTACTTCCTGAAGCCCTCCTCGTCACTCGCCCCGACCGGCGGCACCATCGAGCGCCCTGCCGGCACCGAGTTGCTGGCGTTTGAGGGCGAGGTCGCCCTCGTGATCGGCGAGCCCGCACGCCGCGTCTCGCCCGAACAGGGCTGGAGCCACATCAAGAGCGTCACCGCCGCGAACGACTTCGGCATCTACGACATGCGCGCGGTCGACAAAGGCTCAAACATGCGCTCGAAGGGCGGCGACGGGTTCACCCCGATCGGCCCCACCTCGATCTCGACCGAGGGGCTCGGCGAGGGTGACTGGCGCGTGCGCACCTGGGTCAACGACGAGCTGGTGCAGGAAGACACCACGGACACCCTCAAATTCAGCTTCGGCCAGCTGGTCGCGGACCTCTCGCAGCTCATGACGCTCGAGACCGGCGACGTGATCCTGACCGGCACGCCGGCAGGATCCTCGGTCGTGTTGCCCGGCGACGTGGTCGAGGTCGAAGTCGACGCCCCGAACGCTCCCGGCGCGCCGAGCAGTGGCCGCCTGGTGACCACCGTCACCCAGGGCACCGTGCCCTTCGGTGACTTCGGCTCGGGCCCCGCGGTGGACGACACGCAGCGGCTCGAGGCCTGGGGCAGCGAGGCGGAACACGCGGCCGCGGTTGCCGCTGGCCGCGCGACACCGCTGTCGGCCGAGCAGGATCCTGCCCCATCGGTTCCCGTCCTGACCGACGAGATTCGTGCCCAGCTGTCGGGCGTTGCCGTCGCCACGGTCTCGTCGGCGCTGCGCAAACGCGGCTACGTCGACATCTTCATCGACGGAGTGCACCCCAACCACGAGGGCGACCAGATGCTCGGGACGGCGAAGACGCTGCGCTTCATCCCGTTCCGCCCGGACCTCTTCACCGCGCACGCTGGCGGCTTCAACGCACAGAAGCGCGCGTTCGACACCGTCGGCGCCGGCGAGGTACTCGTCGTCGATGCCCGCGGCGAGCGCGGCACCGGCACGGTGGGCGATGTGCTCGCGCTGCGCGCCCAGGTGCGCGGCGCCGCCGGCATCGTCACCGACGGCGGCGTGCGTGACTTCGCCGCGGTGCAGGAGTTCGACATCCCCGTCTTCTCGCAGGGGGCGCACCCGAGCGTGCTCGGCCGTCGGCACGTGCCGTGGGAGACCGACGTCACGATTGCCTGCGGCGGCGCGGCTGTCCAGCCCGGCGACATCATCATGGGCGACCGCGACGGTGTCATTGTTATCCCGCCGTTCCTCCTCGCTGAGGTCGCAGCCGAGGCTGCCGCGCAGGAAGCGGCCGACGCCTGGGTCGCGGCGCGTGTGGCCGAGGGGCACCCGGTCGATGGGTTGTTCCCCATGAACGCCGAGTGGCAGGCGAAGTACGCCGCGGAGTCCGCAGGAGGTGGTGGCGCATGAGCAAGGTCGACGCCGCTCACGACTACATTCAGCAGCGTATCTCTGACGGGCGCTTTGTCCCCGGGTACCGCCTCGTCCTCGGCCAGATTGCCGACGAGCTCGATATGAGTGTCGTCCCGGTGCGCGAGGCGATCCGGCAGCTCGAGGCCGAAGGCCTCGTCACGTTCGAACGCAACGTCGGTGCGCAGGTCGCGCTCCTCAAAGAGACCGAGTATCTGCACACCATGCAGACGCTCGCGCTCGTCGAGGGGGCGGCAACCGCGCTCGCGGCCCCCGACATCTCGGCCGACCAAATCAAGCGGGCGCGCGAGATCAACCAGACCATGCGCGAGACGCTCGAGGCGTTCGACCCGCAGCGCTTCACTGCCCTGAACCTCGAGTTCCACAGCGTGCTCTTCGAGAGCTGCCCGAACCCGCACATCCTCGACCTCGTCCACCGGGGCTGGAACCGCATGAAGATGCTGCGGAACTCGTCTTTCAGCTTCGTCCCCGGACGCGCTGGCGACTCGGTCGAAGAGCATGAGCGCCTCCTCCGCCTCATCGAGTCACGGGCCCCCGTCGACGAGATCGAGACCGCCGCCCGGGCCCACCGCACCGCAACACTCGACGCGGTACTGGCCTACTCGGACGAGCAACACCGCCACCTCGCCGAAGCCCAAGAAGCCGCCCCGGCCGCCTAGGCCCCTCCCCCACACGTATCTCACCACTCACCCTCAGGAGAAGCACATGATCCACGAGAAGCCCGCGGGCCTGCCCGACAAGATTCGTCACTTCATCGACGGCAAGTTCGTCGACTCGATCGGTGGCCAGGAGTTTGACGTCATCGAGCCCGTCTCGAACGAGGTCTACATCACGTCTGCATCGGCGCAGTCGGAAGACGTCGAACTCGCGGTGGCCGCCGCGAAGCGCGCCTTCGACGAGGGCCCCTGGCCAAAGATGCTCCCGCGCGAACGCTCGCGCATCCTGCACAAGGTCGCCGACATCGTCGAGTCCCGCGACGAGCAGCTCGCGCTGCTCGAGAGCTGGGATTCCGGCCTGCCCATCACGCAGGCAAAGGGCCAGGCCCGCCGTGCCGCCGAGAACTTCCGCTTCTTCGCCGACCTGATCGTCGCGCAGCACGACAACGTCACCAAGGTGCCGGGCCGCCAGATCAACTATGTGAACCGCAAGCCGATCGGCGTGGCCGGCCTCATCACCCCCTGGAACGTGCCGTTCATGCAGGAGTCGTGGAAGCTCGCACCCGCGATCGCGACCGGCAACACCGTCGTGCTGAAGCCGGCGAGCTACACCCCGCTCTCGGCGGCGCTGTGGCCCGAGATCTTCCGCGAGGCGGGCGTGCCCGACGGCGTCTTCAACCTGATCCTGGGCTCGGGCAGCGTCGCGGGCGACGCGCTCGTCAAGCACCCCCACGTGCCCCTCATCTCGTTCACTGGCGACAGCTCCACGGGCGCGATGATCTCGACGAACGCCGCCCCGCTGCTGAAGAGCCTCTCGCTCGAGCTCGGCGGCAAGAGCCCGTCGGTCGTGTTCGCCGACGCCGACCTTGAGGAGGCACTCGACGCCACCGTGTTCAGCGTTTTCAGCCTGAACGGCGAGCGCTGCACCGCCGGCAGCCGGGTGCTCGTCGAGCGCTCCATCTACAACGACTTCGTTGAGCGCTACGCCGAACGGGCGAAGAACATCGTCATCGGACTGCCCTCCGATCCGGCGACCGAAGTGGGCGCACTCGTGCACCCGAGCCACTTCGAGAAGGTCATGAGCTACGTCGAGATCGGCAAGGGCGAGGGCCGCCTCGTCGCCGGCGGCGGCCGCCCCGAGGGCTTCCCCGAGGGCAACTACGTCGCGCCGACCGTGTTCGCCGACGTGGCCCCCGATGCGCGCATCTTCCAGGAGGAGATCTTCGGCCCGGTCGTCGCGATCACCCCCTTCGACACCGACGAGGAAGCGCTCGAGCTCGCGAACAACACGAAGTACGGCCTGGCCGCCTACGTCTGGACCTCGAACCTGAAGCGCGCACACAACTTCGCGCACGGCATTGAGTCGGGCATGGTCTGGCTGAACTCGAACAACGTGCGCGACCTCCGCACCCCGTTCGGCGGCGTGAAGGCGTCGGGTCTTGGCCGCGAGGGCGGCTATCGCTCGGTCGATTTCTACACGACGCAGCAGTCGATCCAGATCACCCTGAACGAAGCACACAGCCCGCGTTTCGGCGCAGGCAAGTAACTCGCACGGCCACTACACGCAAGGAAGCGAAATCATGGCAAAGCTCAATGAAGAAGACAAGCAGTCGGCAGGCTTTTGGGTGACCAAGGAGGCCCCCATCGTGGCAGCCAACCCGATTCACATGGCCACCTCCGAGGCGCCCGATATTCTGCGCTGCGCATACATGGAACTCATCGTCACGGACCTCGCGGCCTCGCGGGCGTTCTATGTCGACGTGCTCGGCCTGTATGTCACGACCGAGGATGACGAGGCGATCTACCTTCGCTCCACCGAAGAATTCATCCACCACAACCTCGTGCTGCGCAAGGGCCCGCTGGCTGCGGTCGCCGCGTTCTCGTACCGCGTGCGCGCAGCCGAGGACCTCGACAAGGCCGTGGCGTTTTTCGAGGAACTCGGATGCGAGGTGCGCCGCAACCCCGAAGGCTTCGTGAAGGGGATCGGCGATTCGGTGCGCGTCGTCGACCCGCTCGGGTTCCCGTACGAGTTCTTCTTCCAGACCGAGCACACGGAGCGGATGTCGTGGCGCTACGACCTGCACGTCCCCGGCGAGCTCGTACGGCTGGATCACTTCAACCAGATCACGCCCGATGTGCCCCGCGCCGTGGGTTACATGCAGAACCTCGGCTTCCGGGTCACTGAGGACATTCAGGACGCGGAGGGCACGGTCTACGCCGCCTGGATGCGTCGCAAGCCGACCGTGCACGACACCGCGATGACCGGGGGCGACGGACCGCGCATGCACCACGTCTGCTTCGCGACCCACGAGAAGCACAACATCCTCGCGATCTGCGACAAGCTCGGGGCGCTGCGCATGTCCGACCACATCGAACGCGGCCCCGGCCGCCACGGCGTCTCGAACGCGTTCTACCTGTACCTGCGCGATCCCGACGGCCACCGCGTCGAGGTCTACACGCAGGATTACTACACCGGCGACCCCGACAACCCTGTCGTGACGTGGGATGTGCACGACAACCAGCGCCGCGACTGGTGGGGCAACCCCGTCGTCCCGTCCTGGTACACGGATGGCTCGCTCGTACTCGACCTCGACGGCAACCCCCAGCCGGTCATCGCGCGCACCGACGACTCGGAGATGGCCGTGACCATCGGGGCCGACGGCTTCTCGTACACCCGCGACGAAGACGGCGAAAAGGGCTTCAAGCTCGGAAACACGCTCTAGGTCGCCCCGGTGCTCATGATCGTGAGCGCCCTGATCTGCGCGGCCTGCGCGCTGCACCCGCTGGCCGGGATTCGGTTCTCACCGAGTCCCGGCCAGCGGCGTCTCGCGACGTACTCGTTGGGCCTGCGACACATCGGGGCGGTACTACCGGCGCTCGTCATGCCGATCGCGATGATTGAAGCGACGCTCGTGCGAGCGGTGCCCGCCGCCTGGTGGGCGCTCGCCCTCGTGGCATCGTCGCTGGCGCTTGCCGCAATCTCTCGTTTTGGGGCCCCGCGGGGCGGTTCGGCGCTCGCCGGCCTGCACCGGAACCTTCTGCCCGTGGCATGCGCGTGGCTGCTCGTCGCCGGCGCCCATGGCAGTCACTTCGTGGGCACGGCTGCGAGCTCGGTAGCGCCCGTGCATCATTCGCAGGATCCGGCCCGGTGGCTCGTCGCGCTGCCCGCGATCTTCGTGCTGGCGAGCCTCGCCTGCCTCGTGGGTCAGCTGCGCACACGTCCGCGTGCGGCACACGGGCGGATGCCAGTGGTGGAGACCGTTGCGGGCACGCTCATGCTGGGTGTGATGGCGTTTGCGTAACTTCTCGGCGCGCTAGGGTGTGGGTGTGAATCAGGTTTCGGGGCGCGACGCCCTGCTCAGCGCGACGATTACTGTGGTGGCCCGCGGCGGCCTGCGTTCGCTCACGCACCGCGCGGTGGCGTTGGAGGCCGGCGTCTCGCATGGGCTCGTGCGACACCATTTCGGCTCTCGCGACGCGCTGATTGAAGCCGCGCTCGAGTATGCGGTGCAGCAGAGCATGAGCTCGACGAATATGACGGGACGCGTGCCATCGGTGGCGGGCTTTGCCGAGGGCATCGATTCGCTGGCCGAGCGCGAGGCCGACATGCAGGCGTTCCAGTACGAACTCCTCCTCGAGGCACGTCGGAAGCCCGAGCTACGGCCGCTGATCGACGCCTACTACGAGACGTACCGTCGGGCTTCGTCCGAGCGGCTTCGCGAGCTTGGCGTGGTCGATCAGGACCTCGCCGAGGTGATCTGGTTCGCGCTCGACGGCCTCGTGTTTAAGCAGCTGATCGCCCGAGACGCCGCGGAGGGCGCCCGCGCGATAGAGCGGATCCGCGCGCTCGTGGCCGCGGCGGCGTCGCTGCCCGCTTCCCCTCAATAGCGCTCCATCACGGAGAGGTCGTCCGAGCAGGATGAGTTGATCGAGATTGTGGAATAGAGCGGGCTCCCACTAAATCCGAGCATGGCACCGTCTTCTCGGTCTGCACGAAAATCAATCCTGCCAGACGTTTGCTCTGCGGGATCGATAACGTACGAGACGACCCAGCCTTGCTCCTCCCAGTAGTTCCAGAGCCGTTTGCTTCCTTCCACGGGATCTCCGTATGTGTCGTTCGAAACGTCGAGGATCAGTCGACCCGGGCGTCGATTGATCGGCCCTGAGCGACAGATCTCGGTCTCGGCGCCACGAATAATCTTCTCCTTGTCACGCGGCCATTGCAGTTCGGGAACGTCTACCCACCACCCTTCCGAAGGCCCGAGTGCAGCTAAGGCTCCCTCTGTTTGGGACTGCACCCAGGCCTCTTGGTCTCCAAGCGAATCGTGCTCGAGTATTTTCGCTTCCGAGACGACTGGCCTTTCGCTACATCCGCCAATACCTATCGCCATAATTACCACCAGCCCGAGCTCGATCAGTTGTGTATTCATTACGGACCTCCCAAAGTCAATGCGGAGATCCGTTCCCTCGGAGACGGAGCCCCTCTGGTTCCCGGCCTCAATCCGCCCGAGATGTTCGCAAGCTCACCGACGGTCAATTTGGCGACGCTGTCCAGCGACTGAGTGCGCTTGTCCAGGTATCCACCCCCATCACCGCGGGTGACGCCGTGTCCCGTAACCGGCACGAGATCGCCGGCACCATCTGATGAGAAAACCTGAGCGCCTTCGACAAATTGCGCCGTCGACCTTGCAGCCTCGGGATTGGGCTGCATGCGGTAGGAAAGTTGCGACCCGAACGGTGCGGTCGAGTCTGCCGTCGCCATTGTTGTGTAGATCCGGGATCGACCGGCTACGTCTCGGTCAACATTGAGTGCGGAAAGTGAAACCACTCGCCGTCTGTCCAACCCCGCGGAGCCGACGAGAGTGACACTCTGCACGGGAATCCGAGTCAGCAACAATGCGTTCGCAGCGACCGTAGTGCCATATGAGTGCGCCAAGACTCCATGGTTTGTCATGGGTTGGTTCCCCTGACGGGTGGCGGACGATCCATCCAATTCAGCGGCGAGACGCGATGCCGCAATGCGGGCAGTCTCGGCAGATAACACTGTCAGGAGGTTTGGAGTGTCGTACTCGAAGTAGGTGATGAGCGCGCTTCCCTCATCTCCTCTCTCCCCGTGGCGGAGTTCGTCATGCTGCGCACGCAAAATGTGTCGGCTGGCCCTGTCCCACCCCGCCAGGCCCTCGTGCACGTCGTTGAACATCCCGGGGATGACCCAGTTCAGGTTCTGAGCAGCATCGAGGTCTCCATAGCCGACTGCCGCTCTCGGCACCTCGCCGGTGACGTCGAACGCCACCAGACTCACCGGTGGGCTGGCCACCCCACGCTCAGCAACACGCAACCGCTCCTTTTCCAGTACCTTCATCAACTCGTCGACCGCGACGCGATGGGTCGGGCCGAGCTCATCGGGATGCAATATGAAGTACTCGAGCTGTTCGCGGTTCGCCGCGTCGCGCACTGCGAACGGGAGACCCGGCAGGTTACCGATGACCCAGGGCACCTCAGTGACCAGCCGCTGTTGCTCGTCGGCGCTGAGCCTGGCCCAGTTGCGCGCGACCACGGTCGGGTCGGGCGGCTGGTCCCACGAGTCCTCGCCAGACCGGCTGCCGATGAGCCGTGCGAGCAGGGGGTGAGATCTCGCGGCGACGGCTGGACTCTGTTCCCCGTTCCCAGCGCTGCCGACGACCGCACGGGAAAGGAAGAGGGCGGCGGGCTCATCAGCGCCAGGTCCGAGCGTGATGAGCTGTCCGATCTCGGTGGCATATATCGACGCCCGCAATGCGGACTCCGCACGCCGTCGCCGCTCGAGCAAACTGTTCCAGAGGCGGCGTACCTGCGCGAGCTCATCCAACGCGTCTCGCCAGCGCCGCGCCGCTACTCGCCAGGGCTCCTCATACGCATGGCGCAGCATTGCTCCAACGTTCGGGCCCTCAGCCCGCGGCAGAGCTCCCGCAAAACTGAGGGGCGCTGGCTCGGGCATCACGGTAGAGACGCCTTCGTCCCAGTGGTAGTCGCCGCGAACGCCGATCGCGGCCGCAATTGCCTCAATTGCCCGCGCCGACCCACGAATGTTGTCGAGCGCACCGGCCGCTCGCTCAAGCTGGGCCCTCGCCTCTGCGTGGATCTCGAACACCTCCGCGGCGTAGCGATCGAGCGCGTACTGCCCGCCGACGGCACTCTCGTGCAGCGCGACCGCACCCGGCTGCAGGCCCGCGCTGAGCTTGCCGATGAGCCGGGTCACCCCGATGCTGTGTTGGCGCTCGAGTGAGTTTCGCGCCCCCGCGACGTGCCGCCCAAAGAGCGCGGCGTCCTCCGCCACTCCCCGCGCAAAACTGGCAAGCGGCGCTACCTCGTCAGGACTACCGTGAATCGGCGTCTCAGCCCCCAACGCCTCGCGCGCCCCAGGGACGACCGTCATCGCCCGCCCCCTTTCGCCGCGAACCCGCCGCTGAGCGCCCCCGCGATCTTTCGGTCGAGCGTGTCGCTGTCTCGCATCATGTCGGCGACGGCCTCGCTGGCGGTTCGAGCTGCACGCGACAGCGCCGAACGCGCGAGCTGCAGTCCGCGCATGTACTGTTCGACGTCGTCTCCAATGCCGCTCTGGCTCTCGAGCATCGCGCTCGGTCGCCGCGCGTTCTCGGCCACCATCAGGTGGGCGGCGGCGATCAATGCCGACCCAGCCTCCGCAAGCACGGCGTCGTCCAGCACTACCCGGTCCGCCATGCCCCTCACCGCCTCCGCCGCACCGCCCTCGACTAGTTGATCTTCGCGGCGATCTGCGCGTCCAGCTCGCGCATCGCGTTCGCGGTCTGCGTGAGAAATGCCTGTATCTCCGTCAACTTGTCGATGACCGTGTTGGCGCTCGCCGTGTACTCGCCATACGCGCCGTCAAACTTCGCTGAGGCCTGGTCCGTCACAAACCCGGAGCTCACCAGGCCGCTGATGCGCGCCTGCATGCCGCGCAGCCGCTGGGCAATCTCGTCGCGCCCCGCACCCAGCTGCGACGCCGCTTGCTCGATCTCGCCGTAAGAAACACTGATATTTGCCATTGTGAAGCTCCTGTATGCCTCGGTCCGTCGCGTGCGAATCGCCCCCGATTCGCCCTGCGGATGAATTCAAACTGCCCGGAACTGGGCGATGTGTTGAGTCAACAAGACCCGCTGGCCACACACAACGGGCTGCGCGAATCTGTGGATAACTTCCCGATTCGGCTGTCCTGGCACAGGCAACGCTTGACTATACAGATGTATAGGGTTACCGTGATCGCAGCTCGCTCAGCCGAAAATGGCGACGGCGAGCCACGTCACAGTCGACGCCCTCACACACCAAAGGCGGTTCTCATGTCTCCCTCTCCCGCGCTTCACTCCCGCCACGTCGTCATCGTCGGCGCAGGCTTTGCAGGCCTCGTCGCCGCCCGCGAACTCGAAGGTGCCGGCGTGCGCGTCACGCTGCTCGAGGCCCGCGACCGGGTCGGCGGCCGCGCCTGGACCGACGAGCGCCTGGGCCACGCCCTCGAGATCGGCGCCACCTGGGTGCACTGGATGCAACCGTTCATCTGGAACGAGATCACGCGCTACGGCCAGTCGATCTACCCCAGCCCGGTCGCGGACGACGCCTACTGGATCAGCGGCGGCGCGGTCCACCACGGCACCGAGGCCGAGCTCGACGCGCTTCTCGAGCGCCCACAGGCGGCCATCTTCGAGGGCTCGCGCGAGCTCTTTCCCTATCCGCACGACCCCCTGCACGTGCTCGAGACGGGCACCCCCGAGGCCCAGGACCGCTTCCGCGCCGCCGACACCGGCGGGGTGCTCGACGCCCTGCGCGAGGGCACGTTCACCCAGGAGGAGTTCGACCTCGCCGACGCTTACTGGTCTGCCGGCTACAACGGTTCGACCGCGACCGCCTCGCCGCTCATGGCGAAGCACTGGGCCTCGCTGAGCGACCACCGCCTCTCGCTGCTCGACGACCAGACCCTGCGATTCAAACTCACGAACGGGATGGGTGCGATCACCCAGGCGATCGCGGCCGACCTCCGCTGCGAGATTCAGCTCAATACCCCCGTCGCGCGCGTCGAGCACGCAGCGGATCGCGCCGCCGTCACGCTCGCGACCGGCGAGCGGATCGACGCGGACGCCGTCATCGTGACTGCCCCGCTGGGCGCGCTCGACACCCTCGAGTTCTCGCCCGCACTGGGGCAGGATCAGCGCGACGTCATCGACGAGGGATTCAACTGCACGGGCATGAAGGTGTGGATCCGCATCCAGGGACACCACTCGATCATCGCCTATGCGCCCGCAACGACCTCCCCCGATCACCCCCTCGCGCTCATCCGGAGCGAGTACTTCCTCGAAGACGGCACCACGATCCTGGTCGGTTTTGGGCCAGACCACACCCGCCTTGACCTCAATGACGCCGCCGCGGTCCAGGAAATCGTGCGACTCTGGCGCCCCGATTTTGAGGTCATCGAGTCGACCGGGCACGACTGGGCTGCCGATCCGTGGTCGGGGCAGACCTGGGCGACGCCGCGCTCGGGTCAATTCACCCGCGGTTGGAACCTCTTCCGAGGCGCCGAAAGCCGGCTCCGCTTTGCCGGCGCCGACTGGGCGAAGGGATGGAACGGTGTCGTCGTTGATGGGGCGATCGAGACTGGGATCACAACCGCCCGTGCGCTCATCGAGGAGTTTCGAGCCGAGGCGTCTTAGCATCAACATTTCTGCGCGAATCTCCAACAAGTGAGCGCGCACGCCGGGCGGATCCTGCCGGCACCGACGTATCGTAGAAGCACTGTCCATCCGTATTGGAGTGGACGCGGCAATGAAGCAGCAAAAGGAGCAACCATGCAGACGTTCGACGAACTCTTGGGAGCGGTCGCGGCCGAGCCCGGCACCGGACGAGACATCTTCGACCCGGCCACCGGCGAGCTCGTCGGCGCCGCGCCGGTCCACACGACCGAGGACCTGGAGCGCTCGGTCGCTGCAGCCCGCGCCGCGCAGCCCGCGTGGGAGGCCCTCGGCCACGCCGAGCGCAGCCGCCTGCTGCACGCCGCCGCCGACGCGATTGATGCCTCGTCGGAGGCGCTCGCAGAGCTGCTCTCGCGCGAGCAGGGCAAGCCGCTCGACGGCCCGAACGCCCGTTTCGAGGTGGGCGGATCCTCACTCTGGCTGCGCAACGCCGCCGACACCGTGCTCGAGCCCGAAACCCTCGTCGACGACGCAAGCGGCCGCGCCGTGCTCACGTACCGCGCGCTCGGCGTCGTGGCCGCGATCGGCCCGTGGAACTGGCCGATGATGATCTCGATCTGGCAGATTGGCCCGGCGCTCCGCATGGGCAACACGGTCGTCGTCAAGCCGTCCGAGCACACCCCGCTGAGCGTGCTCGCGCTCGTCAAGGTGATGAACCAGGTGCTGCCCGCCGGCGTGCTCGAGGTCGTCAGCGGCGACCGCGAGGTCAGCGCGGCGCTCACTGCGCACCCCGAGATCGACAAGATCATGTTCACCGGTTCGACCCCGACCGGCAAGGCCATCATCCGGTCCTCCGCAGACACCGTGAAGCGACTCACCCTTGAGCTCGGCGGCAACGACGCCGGCGTCGTGCTCGACGATGTCGACCCCGAGGCGATCGCCGAGGACCTGTTCTGGGGCGCGTTCATTAACACGGGCCAGACCTGCGCCGCGCTCAAGCGGCTCTACGTCCACGACGCCGTGTACGACCGCGTGGTTGCGGCCCTCGCGGCCCTCGCCGCCAACGTCCCTATGGGCCGCGGCCTCGACGCCGGCAATGTGCTCGGGCCGTTGCAGAACCGTCAGCAGTTCGACATCGTCGACCGCCTCGTCGAGTCGGCGAAGGCCTCGGGCGCCCGCGTGGTGCTCGGCGGCGAGCCCAACCGGGAGGCCGCGGGCAACTTCTACCCGACCACCCTCGTTGCGGACATCGACAACGACAACGACCTTGTCACGGAAGAGCAGTTCGGGCCGGCGCTGCCGATTATCCGCTACTCCACCGTCGACCAGGCGATCGAGTGGGCGAACGGCCTCGACGTCGGCCTCGGCGCCTCGGTCTGGTCCTCGAGCCGCGAGCGCGCGCTCGAGGTCGCCGGCCGCCTCGAGGCCGGCACCGTCTGGATCAACAGCCACGGCGGGCTGCACCCGCTCGTCCCGTTCGGCGGGTCGAAGCAGTCCGGCTACGGGCTCGAGTTTTCGGTCGAGGGATTGAAGAGCGTCGCGGCGACCCGGGTGATCAGCGGCTAGCGTTCGATCCTGCACAAGAGAGCGGGCCAGGCGGGAGAAATCCCACCTGGCCCGCTCTCTGCGCTCAGGACGAGCTATCTCACGCTTTCCAAGAAGTTCTTGGTGCGCTGTCGCTGCGGGTTGTCGAGCACCTCGCTCGGCTTCCCGGCCTCGACCACGACGCCGCCGTCCATGAAGACGACCTGATCGGCGACCCCACGGGCGAAGCCGATTTCGTGCGTGACCACAATCATGGTCATGCCCGAGTCGGCGAGTTCGCGCATGACGTCGAGCACGTCGCCGACGAGTTCGGGGTCGAGCGCGCTGGTCGGCTCGTCGAACAACATGAGCTTCGGCTCCATCGCGAGCGCCCGCGAGATCGCGACGCGCTGCTGCTGGCCACCCGAAAGCTGCGCCGGGTAGTGGTTCGCGAAGTCCGCGAGCCCCACTCGATCGAGCAGTTCGAGCCCGCGGGCGCGTGCTTCCGCCTTCGGCCGCCCCGCGATGCCGGTCGGCGCTTCGATGATGTTCTCGAGCGCCGTCATGTGCGGGAACAGGTTGAAGCGCTGAAACACCATGCCAATGCTGCGGCGCTGCTTCGCGATCTCCTTTGGCGTCATCTCGTGGATCTTGTGACCCGCCTGGCGATAGCCGATCAGCTCACCGTCCACGATGACTCGGCCGCCGTCGATGGTCTCGAGGTGGTTGATGCAGCGCAGCAACGTCGACTTCCCCGACCCCGAGGGGCCAAGCAGCACGGTCACGGTACCCGCCGGCACCTCGAGTGAGACGTCGCGCAGCACCATGTGGGCGCCAAAGCTCTTGCGCACCCGTCGAATCTGCACGAGGGAGTCGTCGCCGATGGCGGGACCGCCGGGCAGCGTCTGATCGATCATCGTCATGGCTGGACCTCAATTGCTGTCGTCTCAGGCGCGGGCGCGGGGCCGGGGCGCCGGTTCGCGAAGGCCTGTCGCATCCGCTGGATCGGCGTGGGCGGCAACGAGCGGCTGCTCCCCCGGCCGAAGCGGCGCTCAAGGTAGTACTGCGGGATGGAGAGCACGCTCGTCATGAAGAGGTACCAGGCACTCACGACGATCAGCAGCTCGACCTGCTTGAGGTTCTGCGACGAGATCATCGATGCCTGGGTGTAGAGCTCGAGCACGGCGATGACCGAGAGCAGCGAAGTGTTCTTCAGCATCGAGATGAGCTCGTTGCCCATCGGCGGGATGATCACGCGCATCGCCTGGGGCAAGAGCACCCGACGGAACGTGTACAGCGGCGACATGCCGAGCGAGTACGAGGCCTCGCGCTGACCCTCGTCCACCGAGACCATGCCGGCGCGCACGATCTCCGACGAGTAGGCGGCCTGGTTGAGCGTGAGGGCCAAGAGGCCCGCGACGAACGCCGAGATCAGCTGATTCGTGTCAATCTGCCAGAACACGATGTCGGTGAACGGGACGCCGAGCGTGAGCTTCTCGTAGAGCAGCCCCAGGTAGCCCCAGAGCACGATCTGCACGAGCAGCGGCGTACCGCGGAAGGCCCAGACGTAGAACCAGGCGACCGAACTGAGCACGGGGTTTGACGAGAGCCGCATCGCCGCGACGATCACGGCGAGCACCGTCGAGACCACCATCGAGATGGCGGTGATGACGATCGTCAGCCAGGCGCCCTCCAAGATGCGCTTGTCGAACAGGAACTGCCCCACCGCACCGAAGTCGATGTTCGGGTTCGTGGCCACCGAGCCGATGAACCCTGCGAAGACAAGGAGGACGATGATCGCGCTGATGAGTCGCCAGGGTCTGCGCAGCGGGATCGCGACGACGTCGTCCTCATTGGAGAGGTCGGTCGGGGCACCTCCCGAACGTTCTGTGAGCTGAGGGTTCGCGGCGGACATTACTCGCCCGCCCCCTGGTTGACCTCGGCGGACTCGATGGCGTACGCCTGGATGTTGTTGCGTTCGAGCACCTGGGCGTAGCTGCCGTCGTCAATGAGCGCCTGCAGGCCCTGCTGGATCGCGTCGATCAGCTCAGTGCGGTCTTTCAGGATCCCGATGCCGCTGTAGACCGGGTTGAATCCGGCGGGGTTCTTCGGGTCGCGCACGACGTCGAACGCGCCGCCGTCCTCGACCGTCGCGGCGACGTACTCGGCGACGACGGCGTCAGCGACATACGCGTCGCTCTTGCTCGCCCGCAGCGCGGTCTGCGCATCGGTGTCGAGCGGCAGCTCCATCACCGTCACCGGATCCGAGCCGCAGTCCATGGCGCGCAACAGGTCGCCCTGCACGGTCGCCTTTTGCACCGCGACGGTCTTGCCGCAGAGATCTAGCTGAGTGCCGACGCTCTTGGGGTTGCCCTCGGGGACCAGGATCGCGAAGCCGCCGTGCGTGTAGTTCACGAAGCTCAGCGTCTCTTGCCGCTCAGGAGTGTCGTTCATACCGCTCATGATGATGTCGTTCTTCTTCGCCTGGAGCGACGGGATCACCGAGTCGAAGGCCTGCTTGTTCAACGACACGTCGATGTCGAGCTTCTGCCCGAGCAGGCGCGCCAGCTCGGGGTCGAAGCCGATTTCGCGGTTGTTGTCGTCGTACATTGCCATGGGCGGGAAGGGAATATCGACGGCAACGTCGATCTTGCCCTTCTGCTGGATGTCCTCGGGCAGGAGATCATGCAGGGCGGGATCGGCCTTCGTCGAGATCTCGTCGCCGACGGGGAGGTTCGGGCCAGAGGTGTCGCCCGTGTCAGTCGACCCGGACGAGCAACCGCTCAACATGAGCGCGGCGATCGCCGCGGTGGAACCGATCAGGGTGAGTGTGCGTGAAAACTTCATTGTCTTCTGTGCCTTCTTGTTAGAGCGTCGCTTCCGCGAATGCGGGAGCGTGGGTGGCGAGGAGGTCGTCGTAGGTTTCGCGGCGCGTGACGAGGCGGGCCTCACCGTCGCGCACAAACACGATCGCGGGCTTGAGCGCGCCGTTGTAGTTGTTGGACATCGTGTAGGCGTAGGCCCCGGTCGCCGGCATGACGACAAGGTCGCCCACTCGCGCGGGCGGCATGGGCGCTCCGTCGACAAGCAGGTCTCCCGACTCGCACTGGCGGCCCACGAGCTGCACCGTCTCCGTCCAGGGCTCGGCCAGGCGGTCGGCGATGATCGCCTCATACCGCTGCTGCGTGAGCGCGATATCCATCTGGTCCGCGAGCCCGCCGTCGACCGCGACGAAGGTGTGGCCCGTGCGCTTGACCGTGACGACTCGATAGAGCGTGACGCCTGCCCGCGCCACGACTGAACGGCCGGGCTCGATCATGATCCGGGCGTCGGCCGGCAGGTTCCGCTTCGCGGCGGCGACGATCTCGTCCAGGTACTCGTCGACGGGCGGGGCCACCTCGTCGTAGGTGTAACTGATGCCGAGACCGCCCCCGACGTCGTAGGTGCCAAACGTTCCGACCGACGAGATCTTCGCGACGGCCTCAGCGAACTGCTCGGTGTCGAGAATCTGGGATCCGATGTGGAGGTGGACTCCCTGGAAGTCCATGAGGGGGTGCGCGCGCATGCGCTCGATAGCGTGGGCCGCCTGGTCCATCGGCAGGCCAAACTTTGACTCGAGGCCGCCGGTTGCCTGCGACGCATGCGTCTTCGCTTCGACGCCGGGGATGACGCGAAGCAGGAGCCGCTGCGGGCGGGTGAGCAGGCGCTCGAGCCGGTCAAGCTCGTCCTCGTTGTCGACAATGAGCGTGCCGACCCCGGCCTCGAGGGCCATCGCCAGTTCAGCATCGGTCTTCGCGTTGCCGTGGAAGTACAGGCGCGCGGGGTCCATCCCAGCCGAGAGGGCGAGCACAAGCTCGCCGCCGCCGGCGATGTCGACCGAGAGGCCCTCCTCCTGCGCGACGCGGTACATCCCGACGGCGGGCAGCGACTTCGAGGCGTACAGCACCTCAGAGTTGGGCCAGCGCTCACGCAACCCCTCGACGAACCGGCGAATCTGACGACGCAGCCCCGTCTCGTCATAGACGTGGAGCGGGGTGCCAAAGCGTTCCGCGAGCTCGGTGACCGAGACGCCACCTATCTCGAGTACGCCGTCGGCGCTCGCAGCGCTCTCTTCGGGCAGGATCCGCCACAGCTCGTCGAGCCGGGTGCCGGCCGGGGCAGGTTGGTGCACGCTCATCAGGACTCCTTCGCACGCGACTCCAATGTCGCTGGCCCCAGGCTACGTCGACAAATCGTCGAGAACTCTGGAGAAATCGGATAGCTTTGGCGCATGAACGCAGTGTTTCCCACACCACTCCCCGCGACGCCGCCCGTGCCGAGGGTCGAACTCGAGGCACTGCTTGCCCTCCTCGGCCCGCGCACCGCGCGCCTGATGGGCACCGTCTCGGGCACGACTGCCGTGACCGGCACCGAGTTTCTTGACGTCTCGGATGACCTGCCCGATTCACCGGGGACGTTGCTGCTGCTCCCCTCCGCGTCTTCGCTGAGCTTGGCCCGACTGGGTGCCCTCGCCACGTCTGCGGCAGCCGCGGGAGCCTCCGGGATCGCCCTCAAAGGCAGCCCCGAGCGGGCGCCGGCGCTCGCAGCTGTCGCCGAGTCGAGCGGGCTCCCGATCGTCCTCGTCGCCGACCGCATTAGCTGGCGCCTGCTCGACGGTCAGCTCACCCGGTACCTGGGTGAGGCCGCGTTCGAGGAGCACACCTCGCCCAACCAAGCCCAGGCCGAGCCCTTGTTTGCCATCGCGAACGAGCTCGCGGAGGTGTTCGGCGGCTCGGTCGCGATCGAAGATCTCAACCGCCGCATCCTCGCGTACTCCTCGGTCCCAGGCCAGCTCATCGACACCCTCCGCACCCACGGCATCCTGTCCCGCCAGGTGCCGGAGTCCCCGTTCAATGACGACCAGTACCGCACGGTGTTGCGCACGGATAGCCCGGTGATCTACCCGCGGCTCGACGATGAGGAGCCCCGGGTGGCCCTCGCGATCCGGGCCGGCAACCTGCCACTCGGCAGCATCTGGGCGATCGACGCCCACGCGAGCGAAACACTGAGCACCGAACGCGAGTCAGCGATCCGGCGCGCGGCGGCGCTCACGAGCGCCCTCCTACTCGATGACCTGCGCTTGCGTGAGGCGAACCAGCGCCCGCGCGAGGACCGCCTACGCACTCTGCTGACCGGGATCGACCTGACCGGCAGCGAGTTCGCCGAGCTCGGCGTGCCCGACGAGGCTGGCGCCACGCTGCTCGCCTTCGCGCTGCCAAACGATGACCCGGTGACACTCACCCAGCTCCGCTCGACCGCCCTCCGACACCTGTGGCTCGATCGCCCGGACGCGGTCGCCGTCGCCCATCGCGGCCGCGTGTACGCGCTCCTCCCGGGAACCGGGCCCGACGCCGCGTCCGAGTCCGCCGCCGCGCTGCTCCCCCTCATCGACCGCCTCATCCTGCCCGGAACGCGCGTCGCGCTGGCGGGGCCCGCGCATCGCCCGAGCGAGGTCGCGAATGCCCGGGCGCTCGCGGACCGGCTCATCGAGTCCGCCCTCCGCTCGGTCGACCCCGGGATCCCTCGGGTACTCACGGCGCAGGCACTCCGGCCCCTCCTCGTCGTGGAACGCGCGGCCGAGTTGTTGGCCGGTGCTGACGAGCTGCGTGACCCCGCGCTGACCGCCCTCGCGGCGCGCACTTCGACACGGGTGATCGCCGAGACCATCCTGGTGTGGCTGCAGTGTTTCGGGAATGTCGCCCAGACGGCAAGCGAGCTCGGCGTGCACGAGAACACCGTGCGGCAGCGGCTGCGGCGAGCCGAAGACGTGCACGGCATCGCGCTTGACCGCGCCGACGCCCGGCTCGCGGCCTGGCTGCAGCTGCGCGCGGGGCTCTGATGAGCGAGCGTCGCGCTTCGATGCGAAAATGGAGCACCCGCTTGCTGGGCCGCGCACCTATCGAATCGGAGTGATCGATGACGTACCCTGAGGAACCCTCTCCCCAGACCAACCAGCCGAACGCCGGGACCGCGACCTCGAGCGACACGGTGTTCCTGTGGTTGACGCGCGCGATCTCCACCTCCGGCATACTCGTGACCTCCTGGGCCGCTTGGGCGACCGGGCCCATGCTGATCCATGGGCACCCGGCCTACACCGTTCTGCTCGCCGCCGTCCTCGTTGTCAGCGCAGTGTGCGGCGTCCGCGCGTGGCGCCCGCGCCCGGTGGCTCCGCGTCGTTTCAAGGTGCTCCGCGCTGTCCTGATGGCCGGTTCGCTTGTCATCATTGGGATCTGCGCCTGGCTCGTCCCCTTCTCCGCCACCGAACCCGCGCTCTCGGCCATGCGCTCCGACGCCGCGGTGACGGTCACCGAAACCCCCACCGGCATCACGTTTTCCCCGACCGGTCAGACACACGAGAGAGGCGTGTTCTTCCAGCCAGGCGCGCGCGTCGATGCCCGCGCCTATGCTGCGGTGCTGCGGCCGCTGGCCGAGAACGGGTACCGCGTGTGGATCCCGAAACAGCCCCTCGGAATTGCATTCCTGTCCACGGGCGCGTTCGAAACGGCGCGAGACACCGCTGACGGCATCAGCAGCTGGGTCGTTGGGGGCCACTCGCTTGGCGGTACCGTCGCGGCGATCAATGCCGAGTCGTTCAGCGATGCCGCGAGCCGTCCCGTCATCGGCCTCATGCTCTACGCCTCGTACCCGGCCACCAACATGAGCGCGCTGTCCGCCCAGGTGCTGTCCATCTCTGGCTCGTTGGACGGCTTGGCGACTCCCGCCAAGATTCGAGCCTCGCAGGCGGATCTTCCGGCAGACACCTCATCTGTCGTGGTCGACGGCGCCGTTCATTCATTCTTCGGGGACTACGGCGAACAGCCAGGCGATGGCGTGCCGAGCATCTCGCACGACGCAGCCCGGCAGATCATCTCGGACGAGAGCCTCAGCTTCCTCGAGGCTTTGCCGCGGTAGCTCGCCCGATTGCCTCCGGGACGCAGTCGCTAGTCCCGAATCTCCCAGTCGATCGGCTCGGCGCCCTGGGCGACGAGCGCCTCGTTCGCCCGGCTGAATGGCCGCGATCCGAAGAATCCGCGCCGCGCCGACAGTGGCGACGGGTGGGCGCTCGAGATGACGGGCACTCCCGCGAGCAGCGGCGCGAGCTTCTGCGCATCGTTCCCCCACAGGATCGCCACGAGCGGACCGCCCCGGGCCACGAGGGCACGAATCGCGTGTTCTGTCACGCTCTCCCAGCCGCGGCCGCGGTGCGAGCCCGCATCACCCGCGCGCACCGTCAGCACGCGGTTGAGCAGCAACACCCCCGAGTCTGCCCAGGAGCCCAGGTCGCCGTGCGGCAGCGGAGCGACGCCCAGGTCGTCGACGAGCTCGCGCGAGATGTTCTGGAGGCTCCGCGGCAGTGGTCGCACAGCCCGGTCAACGGCGAACGAGAGCCCGATCGGGTGCCCCGGGGTGGGATAGGGATCCTGCCCCACGATCAGCACCCGCACCCGCGAAAGCGGGGTGCGAAACGCCGCGAAGATCCGTTCCTCGGCAGGCAGAATCTCGACGCCAGCCTCGCGCTCGCGGGTCAGGAAGCGCCCGATCAGCGAGAGCTCGGGCACGAGCGGGGCGAGCGCCTCGGCCCAGTCCGCGGCCAGTCCGGGGTGCGTCAGCAGCTCCGGCAGCACGGGAGGCCCGGCCGACGGTTCCGCTCGGCCCCCAGGCTCAGCCACGAGCGCCCTACTCGGCGCCGAGCGTCGACACCGTGACCGAGCCGTCGCCGGCGACGACCTGCCAGACGCTGCCGCTGCCCTGCACGACGAGCGCGCCCTGGCCGACGATGAGTGCGGTACCGGCATCGACCGAGAGCGCTTGGCCGACGAGCCCCGCCTCAGCGACCGCGATCAGGCGCGGCAGCGTGCCGCCGCCGATCGCGTCGACCTCGATGAGGAGGTCCACGAGGCCAGCTCCTTCGCCGAGCTCGACCTCAGAATCGTCGCCGAGCGGCCCGACGGGAACGCCGCCGATCTCGCCGCCGCCGAGGATCGCTGCGTCGCCGGCAAGCGCAGCGCCAGCGCCAATGCCGAGGTAGGGTGCGCCCCCACCGACGGCGTCGCGCAGTGCCTCAGAGATGGGGGCGAGGCCGGAGGCGATCGCCCGCCGGTCCTTGCCCAGGATCGCGACGCCGTGCGCCGCGCGCACCGCGTCGACGTCGCTCGCGTCGACGAGCGACGCGCCGAGGCGCTCGGCGAGGGCTGCGCCCGCGACGGCGTCGCCCAGGATCAGCAGGGCCGGCTTCGCCTCCGCCAACCGGGCCACGGCGCGAAGCTCGCGCGAGAAGTCAGATTCAACGAGCTCGGCGGAGCCCCCGCCCAAAAGATAAATGCTCACAGGCTCTAGGGTAGTCGCCCCGCGGCGAGCGCGGGGTCCGTGGCCTGGTGCCAGAATGATGAGATGCAGAACTTGGCGGCGCAGCCCGATTCCCCGACCCGCATCATCGTCATCGGGGCGGGAGCCTGGGGCACGCCCGCCGCCCTCCAGCTGCAGGATCGCGGCTTCGCCGTCACCCTCATCGAGCGCTTCGATGCCGGCTCCGTGTTCGCGTCCTCCGGCGGCAGCAGCCGGCTGTGGCGCCTCGCCGACACCGAACCGTGGCGGGCGCGCATGTTGGCGGGGACGGTCGGTGCCTTCGAGCGCCTCGGCAAACGAGTCGGCACCCCGGTGTTTCGACACACGGGCATGCTCTGGCGCGACGACCTCTCACTTCCAGCTGCACGCGAGTCGATCGCGGCGATCGGCATTGCGCACACCGAGGTGCCCGCGGATCACGTCGGCGACTTCATCCCGGGACTTCGCCCCGACGGCCGGGACGCGATCTTCGTGCCCGACGCCGGGGTCGTGCACGCCGACGTTTTGATTTCGCGCGCGCTCGCGGCGTTCACCGCAGCCGGCGGCACCTACCTCCCCCAGACCGAAGTGGTGGGGGTTTCGACGGCGAACGGCCTCGCCACGGTCGCGCTCGCCAGTGGCGACGCGCTCGACGCCGAGCAGGTGCTCGTCACGGCAGGCCCCGGGTCGGGACCGATCCTCAGGACCCTCGGCCTCGATATCTCACTCACGCCATATCTCGAGCAGGTTGTGTACTTCGGCGACCCGTTGCAGCGTCCGCCCGCCCCTGATCTTCCCGCCCTATTCGACGGCCCGACCGATTCCGTTCCCGGGATCTATGCGATGCCGTCGGGCGACGCCGGCTACAAGGTCGGGCTCGACACCCCGCTGCGGCCGCTCTCGGGCGGCACCCTTGGGGACGATCTTGATCGCGCCGAGGTGCCCGAGCGCACTGAGCTCATCCGCGCGCGGGTGGAGCGCGACCTCGCCCGCGTCAGCCCGCTTGTCCTCAACACCCAAGTATGCACGTGGACGGACTCGGCTGACGGAGACTACGTGATCGGACGGGTCCGACCCGAGGTAACGATCGCCTGCGGCGACTCAGGCGAGGGATTCAAAGTCTCGGCCCTTCTGGGCGAGCTCCTCGCCGACCTCGTCACAGGCGTGCCGGTGGACGACGAGCTCGCGGGGCGCTGGAGCCCCACGCGCTTCACCGCGGAGTTGCCCGCCAAGTCTGGCCCTTCCGCAATGGGTCGCCACTAGCGAGCGTCGTCGTCTACTGAATCCCCGGGTAGAATCCGAGGGTGCAGATGGACCACGACATTCCCTTGGGAGTGATTGCACGCATATCGGGCACGGCAAAGGTGTGCTGGCCGTCCCCACCGAACCGAGTTCCGAGCAAGGAATACAGTGCTTGGTTTGTGCTGATCGCGAGCAGCCGACCATCCGCCAAGACCCCCATGGGGGACGGTCCCCCACCAACACTGGTCGCGTTCAGCACAAGCGTCCCCGTGGTGCAGCCGTCAGGTTCATACCTCGGGATTCCAAACGTCGACTGACCGAAGTACTGATCGAGTGTTGATACGCCCGCCGGTCCTGCCGGGCCTTGCGGGCCCATCGGCCCCTGAGCTCCGGGGACGCCCGGTTCGCCTTGTTCTCCCTGTTCGCCCATCAGGCCGTTCAGGCCCGCCTCCCCGTTTTCGCCGGGAGCTCCCTGCTCTCCAAGGTCGCCTTTCTCGCCCTTGTCACCTTTCTCGCCCTTCTCGCCCTTCGCTCCAACGCTTGCGACGGCGATCCAAGCAGTCGAAACCCCGGGCTCGGCGCCGACGTTCGACTGCGCCGCGACATAGGCACTGCCGCCGTGCGTGACCACCGAGCTCGGCGGGCCCGCCGTGTACGGTGTCACCGCGTTCCATGCCGAGACCGCTGTCCAGGCGGCGACCCCGTCGGCACCATCGGCACCGTCGACCCCATCGGCACCGTCGACCCCGTCAGCACCGTCGACCCCGTCAGCACCGTCGACCCCGTCAGCACCGTCGACCCCGTCAGCACCGTCGACCCCGTCAGCACCGTCAGCACCGTCGACCCCGTCGACCCCATCAGCACCGGGCGTGCCAGCCACACCCTGGCTCCCGGTCTTGCCAGGGGCACCGGCGACCCCCGGGGACCCCGGGGACCCGGGCGATCCGGTAGCACCCGGGGATCCTGCACGGCCGGCTTCACCGGCTGCGCCCGCCGGCCCGGGAGCTCCCGTCAGCCCACGTGCGCCCGGCTCACCGGTCACCTCTGTCGCGGCTTCGCCGCTCCACACCACTGGGACCAGGCCCGCGCCGCAATCCTCACCCTGGGCCACCAGCGTGAGCTCCTGGGTGCCGACGGCAACGCAGCCCGAGTACTGGGCGAGCTGCGACTGAGCGTCTGCCCCGGCCCCGCTACAGCCTGCGAGCAGCAGGGAAGCAATGACCGCACCCACAGCGGTCACCTGACTCGAAGTCTTCATTGTTTCTCCAATTCCATGCACGGCAATGGAAATACTTTATGTAATTTTGACTTCAGTCAATTGTCTGGCGTGAGTCGACTGCGCGAATTGTTCGTTTCCTGCGCGATGTGCGCGCTCGTGCAGCACTACCGTGCGCGCTACGCCTTCGGCGCGGGCGGCGAACTTGGCGGCGTTGCACCCGCCACCGCCCGGGTAGGCATCGAGTACGGCCGTCGAGGTGACGGCGCGCAGCTGCGTTGGCGTTTCTGCGACCCCTCCATGCACCTACCTCAACCCCAACAATTTGACATGCCTCACGATAGGACTAGGTTTACTTATGGTCAATCTGACCATAAGACGATCGACGAAGAATAATGCCACCGAGGAGTCCGCGTGCGTTATGCACACACCAGCGCGAGCGAGCGGCGCACCCTGCCACCTGCGATCGCCGTCTCAACGGTCGCGTTCGCGGTTGACCTCCCCCGAGACGCGCCCATGGGCGATCCAGACGCTCGTGCGACAGACGCCGAGGCAGCCCTCTGGATCCCGCTCGTTCGGCGAACCCGTGAACCGTTCGCCGGGCATTGGGCGCTACCCGGGGGGCCTACCGAATGGCACGAGACCCTCTCCGACACCGCGCTTCGCGCGGTGAGCGACACGGTCCTACGCAAGCCGGGCTATCTGGAACAGCTGTACGCATTTGGAGCCATCGAGCGCTCAGCACACGCTCAGCGGCTCGTCACCATCGCGTACTGGGCGCAGTACGGCGAACAAGATTTTGCGGCGCCGCCGATCGACACCGCCCCGGAAGAGTCGCGCGGGGCACCCGCAGACCGCCCCGGGGTGCCGCTTCGCTGGGATGATCTTCCTCCCGCGCCGACCGCCGGGCCGCACCCCGCTCGGCCCGGCCTCGCGCAGACCCCCGACCCCAATGTCGCCTGGTTCCCAGCTGACCGCCTCCCACCACTCGCCTTCGACCATGCCGAGATCGTCGAGTATGCGCTCTGGCGACTACGCATCAAGACCGAGTACTCAGCAGTCGCTCATCGATTCCTCAGCCCGACATTCACCCTCGCACAGCTCAGGCGAGTGCACGAGGCGATCCTCGGCCACGCGGTTGATCCAGCGAACTTCAGACGGCAATCGATCGCGAGCGGAAGCCTCATTGAGACCGGCAAGTTTCTCACTGGTTCGGCGCACCGCCCGGCCCGGCTCTACCGCTTCCGCGACGAGCCCGCGGCCAACTCTGATCAACCACAGACCACCCCACGAATTGTCGCCGAGTAGAACACAGGGAGCATGCAATGACCAGCGTGCAAGAACTCATTCGAACCGCAGTCGAGCGCGAAACCCAAGAAGGCGAGGCCGCGAGGCCCGCCATGCGGGCAGCAGGGCGGCGCCCGATAGCGCTCCGGGCTACCGGCGCAAGCGCCTGCGGCACCGAGCTCGCGAAAGATCCGTGGGCGATCGATCGCGCCACCGGCTATGGCCCCGGCGCTTCGGTCGCCGACGCGATCCCGGAAACCTCCCCCCGCCAGGGCCCGCTGCCCGATCGTTACACCAACGCGAGCGACGAAGAACTCGACACCTGGATCCTCCAGGCAAAAGCGGCCCTCGGTGATCGCGTGCGGATTCTCGGACACTTCTACCAGCGCGACGAGATCGTGAAGTATGCCGACTTCATCGGCGACTCTTTCATGCTCGCACAGGCCGCGAAACAGCACCCCGAGGCTGAATCATTCGTGTTCTGCGGCGTGCACTTCATGGCCGAAACCGCAGACATTCTTTCTGCCCCTGAACAGTCGGTGATTCTGCCCAACCTCGCAGCGGGCTGCTCGATGGCCGACATGGCAACCATCGAGCAGGTTGAAGACTGCTGGAAAAGCCTCATGGCCACGCTCGAGGTGACGGGCACTGGGGAGACTCGCACCGGACTGCAGGCCGTCGTTCCGGTCACGTATATGAACTCTTCAGCGGCAATCAAGGCATTTTGCGGCCGCAACGGTGGCATCGTCTGCACCTCATCGAACGCGCGCACGGTACTCCAGTGGGCCTTTGAACGCGGTCAGCGCGTACTCTTCTTCCCCGATCAGCATCTCGGGCGCAACACGGCGAAGGCTATGGGCATACCCGAGGACCTGATGCCCCTCTGGCGCCCACACCTCCCCCTCGGCGGGAACACCAGTGACCAGCTGCGCGACTCGAAGGTGATTTTGTGGAATGGCTTCTGCTCGGTGCACAAGCGATTCACCGTCGCTCAGATCGAACAGGCACGCGCCGAGTACCCGGGGGTGCGCGTGATCGTGCACCCCGAATGCCCAGCACCGGTTGTTGAGGCCGCCGATGGCGCCGGATCCACGGAGTACATTCGCCAGCAAATCGACGCCGCCGCCCCCGGCACCGTGTTCGCGGTCGGCACCGAAATCAACCTCGTGAATCGCCTGCAGCAGCAGTACCCCGAACTCACCATTTTCTGCCTCGACCCCGTAGTCTGCCCCTGTTCGACGATGTATCGCGTCCACCCCGCCTATCTCGCTTGGACACTCGAAGCCCTCGTAAGGGGTGAGACCCCCAACCAGATTCGTGTCGATGAGCGCGTGGCACGCGATTCGCGGGTTGCGCTCGAACGCATGCTCGCCGCACGACCATGAGCGCGCACATCCTCATCATCGGCACCGGCGTGGCTGGGCTGTCGAGTGCGTTGAGCGCGGCCCACGCGGGCGCAGATGTCACGCTCGTCGCCGAGGGGCGCGACCTTACCGAGCGGGGCGGCAATACCCAGCTTGCGCAGGGCGGAATCGCCGCGGCGATCGGGGCACACGATCATCCGTCGCGGCACGCCTCCGACACAGTGGCTGCTGGCGCTGGCCTCGTCGACCTTCGTGCGGCCACCCTGCTCACCACCCACGGGGCTCGGGCGATGCTCGACATCATCGGTGATGGCTTCGCGATCGATCGGGACGCGGCCGGTGACCCCGTCATGGGTCTCGAAGGCGCTCACGGCGAGCACCGCATCGTGCACGCTGGTGAAGATCGCACCGGGGCGACGCTCCACAGCTTCCTGCGCGGGCGAGTGCTCCGCGAAGTGCGACTCGGGCGAGTGCTCGTCTTGCCCGAGCACACCGCCGTGAGCCTGATCGTGACAGACGGAAAAGCGCAAGGCGCGAGGCTGCAGGACGCCTCTGGCGCCATAGTCACGCACTCAGCCGACGCCGTAATACTCGCGACCGGCGGGTACGCGGGGCTGTACCCGCGCAGCACCAACGCGGTGGGGATGCATGGCAGCGGAATACTCCTCGGGGCACGCGTAGGCGCGACACTCACGGACCTCGAGTTTGTGCAGTTTCACCCGACCGTGTTGCACGGCACAGGGGTACTCATTTCTGAGGCAGTGCGCGGGGCCGGAGCGGTGCTGCGCGACAGCGCCGGGCGCCCCTTCATGCGTGACGCGCACCCTCTGGGAGATCTCGCCCCCCGCGATGTCGTGTCTCGCGAGATTCACCGCGTGCTGCGGGAGCACGGCGGCAGTTCGGTGTGGCTCGACGCGACCGCGCTCGACGTGCCTGCGCGTGGCTCCTCCTTCGCGAGGGGCGCGCTCGCGAAGCGGTTCCCGGCTATCACCGCAGCAATCTCCGCCGCGGGGCACGACTGGGCGCGCGAACCGGTTCCGGTGTCGCCCGCCGCCCACTACTGCATGGGCGGCATCGCGACAGATCTCGATGCGAGAACGAGCGTGCCTGGCCTCTTTGCCGCGGGAGAAATCGCCGCTACCGGCGTGCACGGCGCGAACCGTCTCGCCTCGAACTCTCTCCTCGAGGGGCTCGTGTTCGGCGCGCGCGCGGGCCGAGCGGCCGCGGCGATCGGCATCGCCGGGGTGCGTGAATCGACACGCGATTGGTCGTACTCAGGCGACGAGATGAGAAACCTCGAAGCCGAGCAGCTTGTTGTCACCGTCGAGGGAGGGAGATCTCCCCTCGACCAGACTGCGTCTCCCGATGCGGCCGCCGTCGCAGCTGCGGTAGACCGCGGCCTCGGCATCGTGCGCAGCGAAGAGGACTTTCGGGCCGCATCGCAGGTGTTCGCGGCGTCGTCCGGCCAGACCGCCCAGCTCGCGTCCCTGGTGCTCGCGGCGGCGGAGACCCGCACCGAATCTCGCGGCACGCACCAGCGCAGTGACTACCCGTCGACCGACCCCGACCAGGCCCTGCGGCGCTCGATGCGGGTGACCTTCGCCGCGAACGCCACCCCCCTCCCCACCACCCCAATCTGGGCCAACGCAGCAAAGGAGCCGCACCCGTGCTGACTCAGCAGACCATTGAACGTACGGTGCAGGCAGCGCTCGCCGAAGACGCACCATGGGGTGACCAGACCGCCGAGCTCGCGATTCCCGAGAGTACGAGCTTGACCGCTGCGATCGTCGCGCGCGAAGCCGGGGTGTTCGCGGGAGGCCGAGTGCTCACCGAGTGCTTTCGGCAGACTGACTCACGCATTGCGGTGAGCGACATGCTGAGCGACGGAGCTCGGTTCTCACCTGGCGACACGCTCGGGCGGGTGTCAGGCCCCGCACGCGGGATCCTGACCGCAGAACGCGTTGCCTTGAACTTCACTCAGCGCATGAGCGGTATTGCAACGCTCACCGCGGAGTATGTGAACGCGGTGAGCGGCACCAGCGCGAGGATCGCGGACACTCGAAAAACGACGCCCGGCCTGCGTGCCTTCGAGAAGCACGCAGTCTCGGCGGGTGGTGGTTCCAGCCACCGATTCGGGCTCTCCGACGCCATCATGATCAAAGACAACCACCTCGCGGCGATCGGCGCAGTTGACGGCGATTCCACGACCACGGCGCTGCGTGAGCTGCGTCGGCGCGCGGGGCACACCGTGTCGATCATTGTGGAAGTCGATCGCCTCGATCAGGTCGAAGCGGTACTCGCCGCAGAGGTCACCGGCATTTTGCTCGACAACTTCTCGCTCACTGACCTGGCCGAGGGCGTTCGACTCATCGGCGCCCGCGCAATCGCTGAGGCGAGCGGCGGCGTGAATCTCGACACCGTCGGCGACATCGCTCGTACCGGTGTCGACGTGATCTCGGTGGGTCGCCTCACTCACGGCGCTCGGGCGCTCGACCTCGGGCTCGACGCAGAGTGAGCGTCGCCCGTTACCTCGATGCCGCCGCGACGGCGCCCCTGCGCGAGGAGGCGCTGGAACGAATGCGCGAGGTGGCCGCGGCGGGACCAGGAAACCCCTCCAGCGTGCACGGGCCGGGCCATCGTGCGGCGGGAACGGTCGCCGAAGCGCGCGAGCAGATCGCGGGCACGTTCGGTGTGCGCCCGCCCGAAGTCATCTTCACCTCGGGCGGCACCGAGGCAAACAACCTCGCCATCATCGGGCTTGCTCTCGCGAACCCGCGGGGGCGGCATCTCGTGACGACACCCATCGAGCATCCGTCGGTGCTTGAAAGCTGCCGTTTTCTCGAGCGAGTGCACGGCTTCGAACTCACCCTCGTCCCAGTCGGTGAGGATGGGCGGGTCACTCCCGCACAGCCTGCCGCGGTGCTGCGACCGGACACCACCCTCGTCAGCATCGGCCTGGCCAATGCCGAAGTGGGCACGGTGCAAGACCTCCCTGCGCTTGCGCGCGAGGTGCGCGCGAGCGGAGCGCTGCTGCACACCGATGCGGTGCAGGCCGCAGCCTCACTTCCGGTGTCGCTCTCAGCTGGCGCCTGGCCCGGCGCCGACATCGACGCCATGACGGTCGCCTCCCACAAGTTCGGTGGGCCGCAGGGAGTCGGTGCGCTCATCGTGCGGCAGCACCTGCCGGTAGAGCCGCTCCTGCACGGTGGAGGGCAGGAGCGCGGAATGCGGTCGGGCACCGAGAACGTCGTGGGCATCGCCGGGTTTGCGGCCGCCGTGGTGGCCGCACGAGCAGCGGTTGGCCAGCAGGCCGTTGCGCTCATGGAGAGCCGAGACGCGCTGGTATCGCGCGTGCTTGCTGAGGTGCCGGGCGCGAGGCTCACGGGCCACGCCGAGGAGCGGCTCCCGGGCCACGCCTCGTTTGTCGTGCGGGGTGTGAGCGGCGAGTCGTTGCTCGTCGCACTCGACGCAGCCGGGTTTGCCGTCTCGTCCGGATCGGCCTGCGCCGCAGGCAACGACGAGCCCTCCCCCGCGCTCCTCGCGATGGGCATCGACCCAGAGCTTGCCCAGACTGCCGTGCGCTTCACGCTGCACGGCGCACTGGGTGGAGTCGCTGGGAGCGACATCAACCGCATCCTCACAGTACTCACCGCCGAGCAGGCAGCGTTCTCCCCGCGACGGAGCTTCGCAGGCGCCGCACATACCGGCGTTGAAGCGGCACAAGCGGCCCCGCACGACCAGCCCGCCCGGCACTAGCCCTTCGGCGTCAGCGGCCCGCGGTGCGTGTGGAACACGCTCGTCTGTGCGACGGGGCGGATCACGATGAGGTCCTGATTCACGTGTGCCGGCTGGGCGAACGCCCCCACGAGCACTTCCGCGACCTCGTCGGCGGTCAGCGGCGTGACATCGGCGTAGGGCTTCTCTGCGGCGGCGGCATCGCCCCGCAGGCGGTTGAGGGTGAACTCCTCCGTGTGCACGAGGCCGGGCGCGAGCTCCATCACCCGAATCGGCTCGCCCGCGAGCTCGAGCCGCAGCGCCCCCGTCACGGCGTGCGCGGCGAACTTGGCGGCGTTGTACCCGCCACCGCCCGGGTAGGCATCGAGTGCGGCCGTCGAGGTGAGATTCAGGATCGTGGCGCCTGCGGCACCACCCCGGACCGCGTCGCGCAGCACGGGTAGGAGCGCGGCGGTGACCGAGCGCAGGCCGAGCACGTTCACCTCAAACATCCAGCGCCAGTCGTCATTCGAGGACGCCTCGACTGAGTCTGCCCCGAGCGCCCCTCCCGCGACGTTGGCGAGCCCCGTCGCCCCGCCGGTCGACGCGACCTCGGCGGCCATCCGGGCAACGTCCGCCTCGTCGGTGATGTCGCACACGATGGGGTGCGCGCCGGTCTCGGCGGCGAGCGCGCGCAGCCGGTCCTCACGACGGGCAACCGCCACAGTCTCCCAGCCCTGCGCCGCGAAGCGACGTACCGTCGCGGCCCCGATCCCTGAGCTTGCCCCGGTCACTACGATGCGCTGCGCCATTGTCCCGCCTGTTCTTCCCTAATATCTGTGGTGCGCCGGTTCCACGCAGGATCCGGCAGCGTTCTCCTTCGCAGGCTACTGCACCGCCCCGCCGGGCTGGAATGCAGCGCACGTCACGTAGCATTGAAGACCGCATGACTACCGCATCCCCCTCCCCCGAACGCGCTGAGGCGACTCCAAGCGCGACCGCCTCCGCGGGGGCTCCCACCCAACTCCGGCGCGGGTTGACCGCTCGTCACATTCGCTTCATGGCGCTGGGCTCGGCCATCGGCACCGGGCTCTTCATGGGTTCCGCGGGGGCGATTCAAACCGCGGGGCCCGCCGTCCTGCTGGCGTACATCGTGGGCGGCGCCGCGGTCTTCATGGTGATGCGCGCCCTCGGGGAGCTCGCGGTGCGCCACCCCGTCTCGGGATCCTTTGCTCAGTACGCATCGCGCTACGTCGGCCCGTTTGCGGGATTCCTCGCGGGCTGGACGTACACCTTCGAGATGTTCGTGGTCGCCCTCGCCGACGTGACCGCGTTCGGTCTCTACATGGGGTTCTGGTTCCCTGACGTCGAGCGCTGGATCTGGGTGCTCGCGGTGGTCTTTTTTATCGCGGCCCTCAATCTCATGAGCGTGAAGGTCTTTGGCGAGCTGGAGTTCTGGTTCTCGCTGATCAAGATCACCGCGATCGTGCTCATGATCGCGGGTGGCATCGCCATCATTGTGTTCGGGCTCGAGACGCAGACCGAGAATGCCGCCGGGCTGCAGAACCTTTTCGCACACGGCGGGTTCATGCCGAACGGGCTGTGGGGCGTGCTCGCGTCCTTCACCATCGTGATGTTCGCCTTCGGCGGCATCGAGGTCATCGGCATCACCGCGGGCGAGGCGCAGAACCCCAAGAAGGTCATCCCGCAGGCGATCAATTCCGTCCCGGTCCGGATCCTGTTGTTCTACGTGCTCACGCTCGGCGTCATCATGTGCCTGCAGCCGTGGAACACCTTCGACGGCGAGACCAGCCCCTTTGTGTCGATCTTTGCGGCGTTTGGGCTGCCGGGGGCAGCCCACGTCCTCAACGTCGTGATCATCACGGCGGCGCTCTCCGCGATCAACGCGGACATCTTTGGCGCGGGGAGGATGCTGCGCGGGCTCGCCCAGCAGGGGCAGGCGCCTCGCGCCTTCACGAAGCTCACCTCGACGGGAGTGCCGTGGCTCACGGTCGTCGCGATGGTGGGTGCGCTGCTCGTCGGCGTGCTCCTCAACGCGCTCTTCCCTGACCAGATTTTCTTCCTCATCGCGGCGCTCGCCACCTTCGCGACCGTGTTGGTCTGGCTGATCATCCTGATCGCCCACGTTCGCATGAAGCGCGAGATTGCCCGCACGCGCGCCCTGCCGAGCGAGTTTCCGTCACCCTGGTGGCCGTTCGCCTCGTATGCGACGATCGCGTTCGTGCTCTTCGTGATCGTCATGATTGCCGTCGTCCCGAGCACGCGCCCGGCGATCCTGGTGGGGGTGGCCTGGATCCTGCTCTTGCTGCTCGGCTATCGGCTGTGGGTGCGGGGGCCGGGCCGACAGCGCTGCGAGCTCGTCGACGAGACCGCGCCGATCCTCCCCGAGAAATAACCCCGGCAGATGCGACACATTACTGCGCGTGTCGCTCGCCCTTGTCTCGGATAGCACGCGCGCTTACGCTTCCGGGAGAGCAGTCACCCCCACCTACGCACTTCACCCGCTTCAAGGAGTTTTCATGACGAACGAACAGACCTGGCGCTTCGAGACGAAGCAGGTCCACACCGGCGCCCAGCCCGACCCGACGACGAAGTCGCGTGCGGTGCCGATCTACCAGACCACGTCCTACGTGTTCGACAGCACCGACCACGCAAAGAACCTCTTCGCGCTGGCCGAGTTCGGCAACATCTACACCCGCATCCAGAACCCGACCCAGGCGGTCGTGGAGGAGCGCCTCGCTGGCCTCGAGGGCGGCACCGGCGCCCTGCTCGTCGCCAGCGGCCAGTCGGCGACGAGCACGGCGATCCTGAACATCGCCCAGGCGGGCGACCACTTCGTCTCGTCGGGCTCGATCTACGGCGGCACCTACAACCTCTTCAAGTACACGCTCGCGAAGCTCGGCATCGAGGTCACCTTCGTCGAGAACCAGGACGACGTGGCCGAGTGGCAGCGCGCGGTCCGGCCGAACACCAAGGCGTTCTTCGCCGAGACCATCGGTAACCCGAAGATCAACGTGCTCGACATCCGCGCCGTCGCCGACGTGGCCCACGAGAATGGCGTCCCGCTGATCGTCGACAACACGATCGCCACCCCGTACCTCATCCGCCCGTTCGAGCACGGCGCCGACATCGTCGTGCACTCGGCCACGAAGTTCCTCGGCGGCCACGGCACCACGCTCGGCGGCGTCGTCGTCGACGGCGGCTCGTTCGCTTGGTCGAAGAACGTCGAGAAGTTCCCGGGCCTCACCGAGCCCGACCCGTCGTACCACGGCGCAAGCTACACGGCCGCGGTCGGCGATGGCCTGGCCTACATCATCAAGGCGCGCGTGCAGTTGCTGCGCGACCTCGGCTGGGCGATCGCCCCGAACAGCGCCTGGCTGCTCATCCAGGGCATCGAGACCCTCTCGCTGCGGATCGAGCGCCACGTGCAGAACGCACAAGACGTTGCCGAGTGGCTCGAGAACCACCCGGATGTCGCGAGCGTGAACTACTCGGGTCTGCCGTCGAGCCCCTGGTACGCCGCCGCGAACAAGTACGCCCCCAAGGGCGTCGGCGCAGTGCTGTCGTTCGAGCTCAAGGGCGGGGTCGACGCCGGCCGCGCGCTCGTCGAGAACCTCGACCTGTTCAGCCACCTCGCAAACATCGGCGACGTGCGCAGCCTCGTCATCCACCCCGCGTCGACGACACACTCGCAGCTCTCCCCCGAGGCCCAGCTCTCGGCTGGTGTGACCCCGGGGCTCGTGCGCCTCTCGCTCGGCATCGAAAACGTCGAGGATCTGAAGGCCGACCTCGAGGCCGGCTTCGCCGCCGCCCGCAAGGTCGTCGCGGAGGCTCGCGCGAACGCGTAACATTCACGCCCAAACAGACGCCCCTGCCCCGACTTTTCAAGTCGCGGTGGGGGCGTCTGTCATATTGCGCGGGTCCCACCGATCTCACGCCAGAATGGAGCACATGGACTGGCAGACGCCCGAGGACTCATTCCCCACGGACTTCATCACTGACGCGCAGCTGCGTGCGCTCATCGGGCGCCCGCCCATCTCGGGCGCCTGGCGTGACGGCGATCCTGTCGGTGAGCGCCGATTTGTCCCGATCGGTACGGTCACCACCGAGGCCGGCGCCGAGATTGCACACGCGCGCATCGCCTACGAGCAGTTCGGTGAGCTGAACGAGGCTGGCGACAATGCGATCCTGGTGTTTCACGCCCTGACCGGCGACAGCCATCTCGTCGGGCCTGCGGGGCCCGGCCACCCGACCGACGGCTGGTGGACCGAGATCGTCGGCCCCGGCCGCGCGCTCGATACCGACCAGTACTGCGTCATCGCCCCGAACGTGCTGGGCGGCTGCCAGGGGTCTACCGGGCCGGCCTCACTCGGCCCCGGCCGTCGCGAATGGGGAGCGCGCTTCCCGTACCTGACGATCCGCGACCAGGTGTCGGCCGCGGCCGCCTTCGCCGACGCGCTCGGCGTCGCCCGTTTTGCCGCGGTCATCGGAGGTTCTATGGGCGGCATGCACGCGCTCGAGTGGGCCATCCGCTTCCCCGAGCGCACCGAGCGCCTCGCGGTGATCGCAGCTCCCCCCGTCACGACCGCCGACCAGATCGGCCTGAACCTGGTGCAGCTCGAGGCCATCCGCTCAGACCCTGCCTACCGGGACGGCGACTACTACGACGCCCCTGACGGGGTCGGCCCGCACCACGGACTTGCGACCGCGCGGCGCATGGCGCTCTTGAACTACCGCAGCTTCACCGAGCTCAACGAGCGGTTCGGCCGCGCGTGGCAGTCGGCGGTGAGCCCACTCGGAAGCGGGGGGCGGTTCGCGGTGGAGTCCTACTTAGACTTCCACGGCAACAAGTTCACCCGCCGCTTCGACGCGGGCAGCTACCTCACCCTCGTGCAGGCAATGAACTCGCACGATGTCGGCCGAGGCCGCGGCGGGGTCGAGCAGGCCCTCGCGGGCGTCACGATGCCCACCGTGGTACTCGGCATTCCGAGCGACCGACTGTTCACGATCGACGGTCAGCGTGAAATCGCACGACTCGTTCCTGGCAATCTCGACGGCGACGATCCTGCGGTGATCGACTCCCCGTTCGGCCACGACGCGTTCCTCATCGAGCACGAGCGCGTCGGTGAGCAGCTGATGCGGCTGCTGTCCACGGTCGTCGACGCCGCGCAAGAGCGCGAGCACACACCCGGGTAGGCCGATCTACCCAGGTGGCTCACACCGCCCTCTCACCTCGCCCGTCTAGCGTGGAGGGCAGTGACACGGGAACTGGTCCCGGCAAGAATCAACTGGCGAATGAGGTGCACGCGGTGGCAGGTCTTCCGGTCTCACGCGGCACCGCCGCAGCCGTCACCGCACTCTTCATTGCCGCACCCCTGTGCCTATCCGCCTGCAGCTCCGCCCCGGTGCTCGGGGAGGTACACGCGAGCCTTCGCACCGCGGCAGGTTCAGACGTACTTGCCCCGCCCATCCCCGAGCGCTACATTGCCGACACCACGGCGATTGGCAGTCTGCGCGGCGAGACCGGCGAGGTACTCGGGTCGAGCGAGCTCCACACGAGCGGCGAGCTCACCCTCACCGACGGCGTGATCACGGCGGCCGACTTCGCGGCGAGTGCCGAGGGGTTGCCCGAGCTGAGCTTCACCCTCACACAGCCGATCATGCTGCGCCGCGACGGCCAGAGCGGCGAGACGGTCGACGCGGTCGGCACGCTCGTCGTCGGCCAAATGGAACGACGCGACACGACGATCCGCATCACCCCTGACTTCTCGGGCGACTCCGCCCTGGTCAACGCGACGATCACGCTGCCCGACAGCCTGATGCATGCGCTCCCCGAGACCTCCCGCGTGCTCGAGGTGTCGCTCGCCCTCAGCGCGGCGCAGTAGTCGCGAACGAACGAATCGGGGCGGCAGGGGTTATCCCCCGCCGCCCCGATTCGTTGTGTGCGTCCTACTCGAAGCGCTCGCGCCGAGTCGCATCGTGGACTTCGCCGACGAGCTGCTCGATGATGTCCTCGAGGAACAGGACGCCGATCTCACGCCCCGCGCTCGTGCGGACGCTCGCCAGGTGCGTGCCGGTGCGCTGGAGACGCGCAAGCACGTCCTCCAGCTCGGCGTCTTCGTGAATCGTCAGCATGCTACGAATACGCTTCGGTGAGATGGGCTCGGTGTAGCGGTCGTCGCCCGTGCGCAGCAGGTCCTTGATGTGGACGTACCCCGCCAGGTCGCCATCCTCATCGGCGAGCAGGTAGCGCGAGAAGCCGTGGCGCGTGACCGCGGCCTCCACGTCGTCCGGCGTCGCCGTGAGGGGCAGGGTGACGAGCTTGTCGCGCGGGATGACGAGGTCCTTCGCCTGCTTCGTCGTGAACTCGAACGCGGCGGTGAGCGCACCACTGCGGTCCTCAAGCACACCCTCGCGCGTCGAGTGGCTCACGATATTCGCGACCTCCTCGAGCGTGAACGTGCTGTTCGTCTCGTCTTTGGGTTCCACGCCAAACAGGCGCAGGATCCCGTTGGCGATCCCGTTGAGCGCCCAGATCACTGGGCTGAACACTTTGGAGACGACCACGAGGGGCGGCGCGAGCAGCATCACGGCGCGATCCGGCAGCGAGAACGCGGCATTCTTCGGCACCATCTCCCCGAAGACGACGTGGAGGTAGGTGACGATCAGTAGGGTCACGACGAAGGCCGCGATCGACACAAACTGCGCCGAGAGACCGGTAAAGGCCAGCGGCCCCTCAAGTAGATGGTGAATTGCCGGCTCAGAGACGTTCAAGATCACGAGCGAGCAGACAGTAATACCCAGCTGGCTGGTCGCCAGCATGAGCGTCGCGTGTTCCATCGCGTAGAGCGCCGTCTTCGCGCGCTTCGAGCCAGCTTCGGCCCGTGGCTCGATCTGCGATCGGCGCGCCGAGATCACGGCGAACTCTGCACCAACGAAGAAGGCGTTGACGACCAAGAGCACCACGAGCCATGCAATTCCGGCCCAGTCACTCATCGTTTGTCCTCCTGCTCGGCGTCCACGGGCACGGGCTCACCCGTGTAGCGCAGCCGGTCGATCCGGCGCCCGTCGAGGCGCTCGACGCGCAGGGTGCCGCCCCCGGGAAGGGGGACCTCGTCGCCGACCTCGGGCAATCGCCCGAGCTCACGAATGACAAAACCTGCGACTGTGTCGTAGGTCCCGTCGTCGGGCACCACGATGCCGGTGCGCTCGCGCACCTCGTCGGGGCGAAGGTCGGCGGGCAGCGTCATCGCGTCGGCGGTGCCGACCACACCGGCGTGTGCCCGGTCGTGCTCGTCGGCGACCTCTCCCACAAGCTCCTCCACGAGGTCCTCGAGGGTGACGATGCCGGCGGTCCCGCCGTACTCGTCGACCACGATGGCGAGCTGGAAGCCGCTGCTACGCAGTTCGCCCAGCAGCTGGTCAAGGCGCATGGTGTCGGGCACGCGCACGGCGTCCTCGCAAAGCGCCGCGACCGGGACTTCGGAGCGCTTATTGCGGGGCACTGACACGGCCTGCTTGACGTGCACGACGCCGACCACGTCGTCGCGATCCTCGTCGATGACGGGGAAGCGGGAGAAGCCGGTGCGGCCGGCAAGCTCGATGACGGCCTGAGCCGGCTCGAGTTTCTGCACGCTCTCGACCCGCATGCGCGGGGTCATGACGTCAGCGGCCGTGTGCTCGGAGAACCGCAGCGTGCGGTCAAGCAGCGTCGCGGTGTCTGCCTCAAGCAGCCCCGCGCTCGCAGAGTGGCGCACGAGGGACGAGAGTTCCTGGGCGCTGCGGGCACCCGAGAGCTCTTCCTTGGGCTCCACACCGATCGCGCGGAGCATGCCGTTCGCGCTGCCGTTGAGCGCCAGTACCGCCGGCTTAAAGACAGCGGTGAACCCACCCTGGAACGGCATCACGAAACGAGCTGCGGCGAGCGGCTTCGCCAGTGCAAAGTTCTTGGGAACGAGCTCGCCGATCACCATCGACAGGAAGGTCGCGAGGGCGACCGCGATGGGCACCGTGATGAGGATCCTTGCTCCCTCGGGCACCCCCAGCGCGGCGAGCGGCACGGCCAGGAACGAGCTCAGCGCCGGCTCGAGCGTGTAGCCGGCGAGCAGCGTCGTAAGGGTGATGCCGAGCTGCGCACTCGAGAGGTGCGTCGACGTGATCGTGAGGGCTCGGATCACCCGGTCGAGCCCGGGAACACCAGCCTCGCGCTTGCGCTCGAGCTCGTGCCTATCGAGGGCAACGAGCGAGAACTCAGCGGCGACAAAAAAGCCGGTTCCCACGGTGAGGATGAGACCAATTCCGAACAGAAGCCAGTCGTTCACGGGCGGCTCCCTGCGGCGAACCGCGCGCGCCCAGGCGTGAACCTGTGATGCGCGCGGCAGCTACTCGGAGGGTCTGACGGTCTTCGAGGGGAGGATGCGTCCATAATTACGCGCAATCGTATCAGTCCGGCGCTGAGTAGCGGCAGGATCCACCGCGACTTACTCGACGCGGTCGCGCGCCCGCCCCTCTTCGTAGCCCGCCGCGGACTGCTTGCCGACGACCGCGTTTTCGCGGAACTCGGCGAGCGAGCGAGCGCCCGCGTAGGTGCATGAGCTGCGGAGGCCGGAGGTGATCTCATCGACGAGATCCTCCACCGAGGGGCGGTGCGGGTCGAGCCTGACGCGACTCTCGCTAATCCCCTCGGAAAACAGGGCTTTCTTCGCTTGCTCGAACGGATCCAGCCGCGAGAACCGGGCCTCGACGGCCTTCGCGGAGGCCATGCCCCAATTCGTCTTATAGAGGCCGCCGTCCGCGGCGCGTCGGATCGTGCCCGGGGACTCAATCGTGCCGGCGAACCACGACCCAATCATGACGCTCGCCGCGCCTGCGGCCAGCGCGAGCGCGACGTCGCGCGGGAAGCGCACCCCGCCGTCGGCCCACACGTGCGTGCCGGCCTGTGCCGCGATCTCCGCGGTCTCGAGCACCGCAGAGAACTGCGGGCGGCCCACCGCCGTCATCATGCGCGTGGTGCACATCGCGCCCGGCCCGACGCCGACCTTCAAGATGTCCGCGCCGGCGGCGACGAGGTCGCGTACCGCGGCGGCGGTCACGATATTGCCCGCCACGATGGGGGTGCCGAGATCGAGCGCGCGCACGGTCTCGATGGCGCGCAGCATGCCGGCCTGATGCCCGTGGGCCGTATCGAGCACGAGCACGTCGACGCCCGCTTCAACCAGGGCCTTTGCCCGCCCGGCCACGTCGCCGTTGATACCGACGGCCGCGGCGAGCGCCAGCCGACCGTCGGCGGACAGGTTGGGCCGGTACACCGTGCTGCGCAGCGCGCTCGCGCGGGAGATCGTGCCGATGATGCGGCCGCGGCGGACCACCGGCGCGAATGAGGATCCTGCGGCGGTGAGTGCGTCAAAAGCCGCGCGGCCGTCCGCCATTTCCTCGGCGTCAAGCGAAAGCCAATGCCGCTGCACGAGCTCCCCTAGGGGTCTGGTGGGTGGCGCATCGGCGAGCAGCTCCGCCGGAACCACACCCAGATCATCGTCGCCGCGGGTCACCACGAACCCGTAGCCCGCGGTCGCGGGGAGAATTTCGAGCGCCTGGGCGACCGTCGTCGTGGACGGCACGCGGTAGACCGAGTCCAGGGCGACCGGCTGTGCCTTCACCCACTCGATCGCGGCGAGGAGGTCCTGCGGGCCGAGATCCTGCGGGAGCACGCCGAGTCCCCCGCGTCTCGCGAGGCTCGCGGCGAGCCGGTGGCCGGTCACGGCATTCATGTTTGCCGCCACGAGCGGCACCGTCGCGGCCGTCCCGTCGCCCGGGGCCAGATCAACCTCATACCGGCTGCGCACCTCGCTCGGGCCAGGCACCAAGAAGACATCGGCGTAGGTCAGATCGTCGTGGGCGCCATCGCTCAGGAATCTCATGTCATCCACGGTACCCCTCAGGAAGCGCGCCGTCCCCTATCGCGCATGAATCCGCAGCCGAACTGTCGTAGGCTTGAGGGTGTTGGGATGCGCAGATGCATCTCGGAACTACCTTGCATTCGACGCGCGCACTCGCGCAGAGAGAGGGCGATCAGTTTTGACTGGCGAGACGGGCGTTCCCGAAAACGGGAGTACCGCAGAAGATTTCGGTGCGAACGCGTGGCTAGTAGACGAGCTGTACAAACAGTACGTCGCCGATAAAGATTCCGTCGATCGATCGTGGTGGCCCGTGCTTGAGCGCTACCAGGGCACGACCGAGGAAGCCGAGGCGGCATCGCCCGCCCCCGCGGCAACCGCGCCTGACGCAGCGCAGCCCGCCACATCGCCGATCCCGACGGTCACCGCTCCCATCACCGCGTCCATCACGCAGCCGGTCGAGGCACGCACCACGAACGCCGCGCCGCGCCAGGCCCCGATCCCGGCCGACGCCCCCAAGGCAAAGCCCGCCACCGGCGTCATCGACGCCGTCGAAGCGGAGGACCAGGTCACGCCGCTGCGCGGCATGGCCAAGACCCTCGCCAAGAACATGGACTCGAGCCTGACGGTTCCGACCGCGACGAGCGTGCGCACGGTGCCCGCGAAGCTGCTGATCGATAACCGCATCGTTATCAACAACCACCTGCGGCGCAGCCGCGGCGGCAAGGTGTCGTTCACACACCTCATTGGCTGGGCCCTCATCCAGACGCTGAAGGAGTTCCCTAGTCAGAACGTCGCGTACGGCGAGGTCGACGGCAAGCCGTCGGTCATTGCCCCCGCGCACGTAGGCCTGGGCATCGCGATCGACCTCCCCAAGCCCGACGGCACGCGCGCCCTCATGGTCCCGACCATTCGCCGCGCAGACACCCTCGACTTCAACGAGTTCCTCGCCGCGTACGAAGACCTCGTGAAGCGCGCCCGCGGCGGAAAGCTCGCCGCTGGCGACTTCGCCGGCGCCACGGTCTCGCTCACGAACCCGGGCGGCATCGGAACCGTGCACTCGGTTCCCCGCCTCATGACCGGCCAGGGCTGCATCATCGGCGCGGGCGCCCTCGAGTACCCCGCCGAGTTCCAGGGTTCGTCGCAGCGCGTGCTGAGCGATCTCGGCATCGGCAAGACCATCACCCTCACGAGCACCTACGATCACCGCGTGATCCAGGGCGCAGGATCCGGCGAGTTCCTCAAGCTCGTGCACGAGCGCCTCATCGGCGGGCACAGCTTCTACGAGGAAATCTTCGCCGCGCTGCGCATCCCGTACGCACCGATCCGGTGGGCGTCGGACATTCACGTCGACATCTCCGGCGCCGTCGACAAGACGGCCCGCGTGCAGGAACTCATCAACTCGTTCCGCGTGCGCGGCCACCTCATGGCCGACGTCGACCCGCTCGAGTACGTGCAGCGTTCGCACCCCGACCTTGAGATCGAGACCCACGGACTCACCTTCTGGGATCTCGACCGCGAGTTTGTCACCGGCGGCATCGGCGGCGAGCGCACCATGCGCCTGCGCGACATCCTCGGCGTGCTGCGCGACTCGTACTGCCGCAAGATCGGCATCGAGTACATGCACATTCAGGATCCGGAGCAGCGCGCCTGGATCCGCCAGAAGGTCGAGGTGCCCTACGCGAAGCCCGGGCACGACGAGCAACTGCGCATCATGGAGAAGCTCAACGAGGCCGAGGCCTTCGAGACCTTCCTCCAGACGAAGTACGTGGGCCAGAAGCGCTTCAGCCTCGAGGGCAGCGAGTCGGTGATCGCCTTCCTCGACGCCATGCTCATCGAGGCCGCGGAAGACGGCGTCGACAGCGTCGACATGGGCATGGCGCACCGCGGCCGCCTGAACGTCCTCTCGAACATCGCGGGCAAGACGTATGGCCAGATTTTCCGCGAGTTCGAGGGTGCCCAGTCGGGCAAGGCCGGTTCGGGCGACGTGAAGTACCACCTCGGCACCGAGGGCGTCTTCACCGCCCCGAACGGCACCCAGGTGCCGATCTACCTCGCGGCGAACCCCTCGCACCTCGAGGCGGTTAACGGCGTGCTCGAGGGCATCGTGCGCGCGAAGCAGGACCTCAAGCCGATCGGATCGTTCACCACGCTTCCCGTGCTCGTGCACGGCGACGCCGCGATGGCCGGCCAGGGCGTCGTTTACGAGACGCTGCAGATGTCTCAGCTGCGCGGCTACCGCACGGGCGGCACGATCCACGTGATCGTGAATAATCAGGTGGGCTTCACCACGCTCCCCCAGGACTCGCGTTCGGCGATCTACTCGTCAGACATCGGCAAGGCCGTACAGTCGCCGATCTTCCACGTGAACGGCGACGATCCCGAGGCTGTCGTGCAGGTGGCGCGCCTCGCCTACGAGTTCCGCCAGCGCTTCCACAAGGACGTCATTGTCGATCTGATCAGCTACCGCCGCCGCGGGCACAACGAGGGCGACGACCCCTCGATGACGCAGCCGCTGATGTACGACCTCATCGAGGCCAAGCGCAGCGTGCGCCGCCTGTACACCGAGTCCCTCGTGGGTCGCGGCGACATCACGCCCGAGGAATACGAGAAGGCGAAGCAAGACTTCACCGATCGCCTCGAGCGCGCGTTCCAGGAGACGCACGCGGCCCAGACGTCGTCGATCCCGGTGATCGATACGACCGGCGTCGCCGCCGAGCTCCCGGTCGAGACCCCGCCCGCCGAGGCGCCCGAAACGACCGGCGTCGACCGCTCGGTCATCGAGCGCGTGGGTGACGCCTTCGGCAACAAGCCGGCCGGCTTCACCGTGCACACGAAGCTGCAGCAGCTCATCAACAAGCGCGTCGAGATGAGTCGCTCGGGCGGCATCGACTGGGGCTTCGGCGAGCTGCTCGCCCTCGGTTCGCTGCTCGTGGAGGGCACCGCGGTGCGCTTCGCGGGTCAGGACGCCCGCCGCGGCACCTTCGCCCAGCGGCACGCCGTCTTCCACGACCGCCAGAACGGTCAGGAGTGGATCCCGCTGCTGAACCTGTCCGAGGACCAGGCTCGCTTCTGGATCTACGATTCGTTCCTCTCGGAGTACGCGGCGCTCGCCTACGAGTACGGCTACTCGCTGCAGCGCGAGGACGCCCTCGTGCTCTGGGAAGCACAGTTCGGCGACTTCGCAAACGGCGCGCAGACCGTGATCGATGAGTTCATCTCGTCCGCGGAGCAGAAGTGGGGCCAGCGTTCCTCGGTCGTCATGCTGCTACCGCACGGCTACGAGGGCCAGGGCCCGGACCACTCGTCCGCACGTATCGAGCGTTACCTGCAGATGTGCGCCGAGAACAACATGACCGTCGCACGTCCGTCGACGCCGGCGAGCTATTTCCACCTGCTGCGCCGCCAGGCGTACTCGCGGCCGCGCCGCCCGCTCATCGTCTTCACTCCGAAGTCGATGCTGCGGCTTCGTGGGGCAACGTCGAGCGTCGAGGACTTCACGACTGGCGCGTTCCAGCCGGTCCTGGACGACCCGCAGGTGCAGGATCGCGCGGCTGTGGAGCGCGTCATCCTTGTCTCGGGAAAGACGTACTACGACCTGCGCGCGGAGCTGGATAAGCACCCCGACCCGCGGGTCGCGCTCGTGCGCATCGAGCAGTACTACCCGGTGCCCCAGGTCGAGCTCACCTCCACGCTGTCGCAGTACCCGAACGCGGAACTGGTGTGGGTGCAGGACGAGCCGGAGAACCAGGGCGCCTGGCCGTTCATCTCGCTCGAGCTGTCGAAGCACCTCGCGAACGACAAGATTCGCTGCGTCTCGCGCCCGTCCTCGGCGGCTCCGTCCACCGGGTCGGCCAAGGTGCACGCGGTCGAGCAGGCAGCGCTCGTCAGCGAAGCGCTGAGCTTCGGGGCCGGCGCGTAGGCTCCAGCGCACAAAGCGGCGCCCGGACCACCTCACGGTGGCTCGGGCGCCGCTTTGTTGTTCGGGCGGCGTCCTCGCGCGGACGTCGGCGCTAGCGACCCGCGACGATCTCGGCGAAGCGTCCCGCGAGGGCGCCCCAGATGTCGCGAAGTTCCGGCTCCGCCGCGCGCACCGCGCCGACCAGCTCAGTGCCGTCGATCCCCAGTTCTGCGAGGTCCTCCACGCTGTCGTCTGCCCAGGCCTGGGCGGTATCGCCCAGCGCTTCGGGGTGGAACTGCACGCCCCAGGCGCGCTCCCCCAGCCGGAATGCCTGGTTCGCGCAGCCCTCACTTGACGCCAGGAGGCGGGCGCCGTCCGGCAGCCGCTCAGCCTCAAGCCAGTGCCACTGCAACACGGGCACCTCGGAGCCGCTCAGCCCGCCAAAGAGCGGGTCGGCCGCCGCCGCCTCGGCGAAACGGACCGCGTTGAGGCCGACCTCCGGGCCCTGCGGCATCTCGTGCACGCGGCCCCCGGTCGCGGCCGTCAGAAGCTGCGCGCCCAGGCAGATGCCGAGCGTCGGGACCTCCTGCTCGACCGCCGAGCGCAAGAGCGCCCGGGTCGCGGGCAGCCAGGGCGCCTTCTCGTCCTCGTTCGGGCCCATCGAGCCGCCCAGCACGATGAGCCCGTCGGCGCCGTCGAGCGTCGCCGGCACCGGCGCACCGGTCGCCGGGCCCACGACGGTCAGTTCCATCCCCTGCTCGCGCAGCCGCTCCCCGACCAGACCGAGGCCAGCATCGCCCTCGTGCTCGATCACCAAAATACGCCCCATGCGCGTGCTCCCTCGTGTAGTTCTCGCCCTATTCTGGCGTGAACCGGGGCCCAGCGGAAGCGCGCGGCCGACCTGCGTCTCGCCTGCACAAATCGATATATCCAGCTCTGGTGCACCCCCGCATGACAGAGTTGAGGGTGCGGGGTGAAGCCCTCTCCCCACCGCACTTCAGAGACGCCCTCTCGATCACCGAGGACAGCACCATGCCGAGCACCACGCAGGATCAGTCTGCTCCCCGACGCATCGCCATCGTCGGCAGCGGCCCGTCCGGGTGCTATCTCGCGCAGTCTCTCCTGCGCGGCTCCCCCGGGGTCGAGGTCACGATCTTTGACCGCCTCGCCTCCCCCTACGGTCTCATCCGCTACGGGGTCGCCGCGGATCACCAGCACACCAAGGCCATCACGCGCCAGTTCGAGCGACTGTTCACCGCACCGGGCGTCCGCTTTGCAGGCGGGGTGAACGTCCACGGCGACGTGCAGGCGGAACCGCAGCCCGGCGTCGACGTAGCCCTGTCCGACATCCGCGCCCACTACGACGCCGTCGTGCTGGCGACCGGGCTCAGCCATGACCGCGCGCTGGGCGTGCCCGGCGACCACCTCCCCGGGGTGTTCGGCGCCGGGGCGATCACGCGCACACTGAACGCCCACCCGGGCGAGCGGCCGGAACTGCCGAGCTTTGGCACCGACGTCGTCCTCGTCGGAGGCGGCAACGTCGCCCTCGACGTGCTGCGCTTTCTCGTGAAGGATCGCACGGGCTATGCCGAGAGCGACGTCGCCGACCACGCCCTCGATCACTACCTCGATCAGCCAGCCCAGCGCGTGAGCGTCCTCATCCGATCGAGCGTGAGCGAGATGAAGGGCGAGGCCCAGATGATTCGCGAGCTCGAGGCGCTGCCGCGGGCGCGCTACCGCTTGGCGGCGCCGCTCCCCGAGGCGGTCACGGCCTCCGAGGGCACACCGGCAGATCGCGCTGCCGCTGCCCGGCTTGAGGCCATCGCCGCGCTCACTGCCGAGAGCCGCGCGGCCCACCCGGGCCCCGAGGTGACGCTGCACTTTGACACCACGCCGCTCGCGATCCTGGGGAGCGATCGCGCTGAGTCCGTCTCAATCGTGTCGGCCAACGGCCCGGGCGCAATCTCGGTGCGCGCCAGCTCGGTGATCAGCGCCATCGGCTTCGTCCGGGACGCCGCCGGCCCGCTCGCCCGTCAGCTCGACGAAGATTCCGAGACCGGACGCATCGAGCCGGGCCTGTACCGCACGGGGTGGGCCAAGCGCGGACCCCGCGGGGCCATTCCCGAGAACCGCACCTGCGCGAAGAACGTCGCCGACGAGATCCTGTCCGACCTCACGGCCGGTCTGATCGCCCCCGATCCTGCGCGCCGCGGCTTCGCGGGGCTCGGCAGCCAGCTCCAGCACGAGTCAGTTAGCTACGCTCAATGGATACGGCTCGACGAGCACGAACGCGAGAGCGCGCCCGCCGGCAGGACCCGGCGAAAGCTTCCCGACCGCGACCATATGCGGGCGATCGCCCACGGCGACGCCGCACGCACCACTGAGCATTCAATGAAAGGAACCGCGCTGTGAAGATCACCGTCGTCTACGGCACCGAGTCAGGCAACTCAGAGCTGATCGCCGAGGACCTCGGCGCGAAGCTGCGCGAGACCCACGACGACGTCGAGGTGTTCGACCTGCAAGACGTCGACCCGGCAGGCATGAACGCCGACACTTTCTACCTCGTGGTCTGCTCGACTCACGGCGATGGCGGCCTGCCGAATTCGGCGCTGCCTTTCGCCGAGGCGTTTGACGCCGCGCTTCCCGACCTCACCGGGGTCCGGTACGCCATGTTCGGCCTCGGCGATACCTTCTACAGCGGCACCTACAGTCAGGGCAGCGAAAACCTTGACCGCCGCTTTGTTGCCCAGGGCGCAACCCGCGTGGGCGAGTATGGCCGGCACGACGCGTCCTCGTTCGATGACATGAGCGAGGTCGCCCTCGCCTGGCTGCCGGGCGCGCTCGAGGCCGCCGGCCTCTAAGGCGCCTCGGCCTGAGCCGGCCCGTCCTCCTGCCGCGCCAACCAGCCCACGATTGCCTGGTTGGTCTCATCTGGGCGTTCCTGCTGGATCCAGTGACCGGTATCCAGGCTGACTACTTCCACGTTCGGCACGAAGGCGCTCAGCCGTGCAGAGCGCATAATCGTGTCTCGATCGCCATAGATCATGAGCGCGGGCTGCCGGATGATGGGATCCGCCTCTGCGAGCAAGTCCCAGTTGCGGTCGAGATTTCGATACCAGTTGATACCTCCGCTGAACCCCGACGCCTCGAATGCGGAAATAAAGACGGCAAGTTCACGATCGCTCATCAGTGGATCTCCGAGGGGTGCCTCAGCCTGGGCAAGGTTCATGAACGCCATGCCCGGCTCGGGCGCACGTTCCGGTTCATTTCTGCGAAACAAGTTGCGCAGGAACTGAGCGGTGTGCGCGTCGAGCACAGCATCCGCGACACCCGGCTGACGGTTGAAGTGGACAAAGTAGAAGTCGCCGCCAAGCATCTCCTCCATGAACTCGATCCAGGGCTTCTCCCCACGCTCTTGGTACGGCAGGCTCAGCGCAACGATCTGCTTCACGCGGCGGGGGTGCAGCATGCTCAGCCCCCAGACCACGAACGCTCCCCAGTCGTGCCCCACGAAAGTGGCGTCCTCGTACCCGTAGTGATCGAGCAGAGCGACAAGATCACCTGACAACTGCCCGATGTCATACGCTGCCACCTCACTCGGGCGGGAGGAGTGCCCATACCCACGCTGGTTCGGCACAATGACGTGGTATCCGGCCGCGACCAGGGCAGGCAGCTGGTGGCGCCACGAGTAAGCGTGCTCGGGCCACCCGTGGCACAGCACGATCGGGTTTCCGGCGTTCTGCCGGCCAGCTTCAAAGACTTCGAGTTCCACTCCGTTGACAGAAACGCGTGTGGGTTCGGGAAAATCCGATGGACTCATGTGGGGCTCCTCAGGGTGCGATCCGATCGGTGGTCGACCGGCTGCTCCGAAGATATGCAGGATTGCGGACACAATATGTCCGCGGTGCTGCGACACTGATGCAATGCGAAACGATCCCACGGGCAGGGCGTTGCAACTGCTGTCGCTCTTACAGACCCATCGGTTCTGGAGCTGCGCCGAGCTCGCCACGCGGCTCGAGGTGACAGAGCGAACGGTGCGCCGTGATGTTGACCGACTCCGCGAGCTGGGCTACACGGTCGATTCCACGTCAGGGCGGTACGGGGGCTATCGACTGGCCACGGGCGCGCATGTTCCACCCCTGGTGCTCGACGACGACGAAGCTGTCGCCGTCACCGTCGGATTGCGTTATGCCGCTGAGGCAGCCATCGACGGTTTCGAGGAGACCTCGTTGCGCGCACTGACAAAAATAGAAACCCTTCTCCCGCATCGCCTGCGCCGACGCGTCTCGGCCCTGCATTCCAGCATGAGCTCTGTGAGCCTGGGCCACTCTGCGGACTTCGTTGACCCCGACGCACTGAGCGTGCTCGCCGCCGCTTGTCGCGATCATGAGTACGTGCGCTTTGCGTATCAACGGGGTGACGGCGAAGGGAGCACGCGGTTCGTCGAACCTCACCGGCTCGTATCGGCCGGGCGTCGCTGGTATCTTGCTGCTTGGGACGCAGATCGCAGCGACTGGCGATCGTTCCGGCTCGACCGTCTTCGTAAGCCCCGCCTGGTAGGCAGACACTTCGCGCCACGGCAGATTCCCGGCGGCGACGCGGGGACCTTCATCGCCAGATCGATCGGGTCGACACCCCAATTGCAGCAGGCGACGCTCATCGTCCACTCCCCGTTCGCCACGCTCGAAAGTGTGCTTCGCTGGATCGAACACACCCCCCTCGAGGTGACCGACGATCAATGTCTCCTGCAGATTCGTAGCGAAGACCTCGGTCGCCTCTCGTTGACGGTTGCCCGCATCGCGCTGACCTCCCGAGTGGAAGTTATCGAACCCGTTGAACTCGCCGACACGGTCACGCAGCTCGCCCGGAACCTCGACGGGTCAACACCGCGACGATCGGGCGGCGGGGTCTCGCCTAGCCCACCTCGGCCCCGGCGAACCGGGACATGAGCGCCGCAAACTCCGACTCGTTGGCGTTCTTCTCCTGAGCCGCCGCCGTCGCGGCCACCTCGTCGACCGACGGCGCGATGGCCGGGGCCGTGTCGAGCGCCTGCGCACGGGCATCGCCCGCGCCGGACACGGCGGGATCCTGCGCAGCGATGCCGCCACGCAGCAGCCGCACCGCGTCGGCAAGCTCACGCCCGAGCGTGCCGGCGCGCTCGTCGATGACCTCGGCGCCCGCCCGCGAACCCCACGCGTCGGTCTCGACGAACATGCCGGTGGGCAGCGGGAACGCGCGTAGGTAGGCGAACAGCGGGCGCATCGCCATCTCGGTGACGAGCGAGTGCCGCGCGGTGCCCCCGGTGGCCCCGAGCGCGACCGGGACGCCACGGATGGCGTCGGGCTCCACGAGATCCCAGAAGGACTTGAACAGCCCGGCCATCGAGCCGTTGAACACGGGCGTCACAGCGACGATCCCGTCGGCCCGACGGACTGCGGCGAGCGCCTCCGCAAGGGCAGGCTCGGCATATCCGGTCAAGAGGTTGTTCGCGATCTGCACCGCGAGCTCGCGCAGCTCGATCACGGTCACCTCGACCGTGCCGCCCTGCGCCTCGAGCGCGCGCGACGCGGGGCCGAGCACGCGGTCGGCGAGCATGCGGGTGCTGGACGGGGTGCCGAGGCCGCCGGAGACGGCGACGAGTTGGATAGTCATGAGGGGGTTCCTTCGGAAACTGCGGTTGGTTCGGGAAGTGCGGCGGAGAGTTTCCGCGAGAGGTCTCGCAGCGTGGCCATCTCCTCGGAGGTGAGGCGCTGGGCGAGCGCGCGGGTCACGTCGCGGGCATGGCCCGCACCGATCTTGCGCTGCAGCTGGCGCCCCGTTTCGGTGAGGCTCAGGATCGCACCGCGGCGATCGGCCGGGTCGGGCCGACGGTCGACGAGGCCCTCGGCCACCAGCCGCTCGATCAGGCGGCTGAGTGACGGCTGCGAGATCAAGAGGCAGTCGGTGAGATCCTTCTGCCGCATCCCCGCGTCGTCTCGACTCAGCGTGTAGAGCACGTCGTAGTCGCGGTCGCTGCGGCCGGCCCACGCGTCCGACGCCTGGAACTCCCGGTACCGGACGGACTGCGCCCGGAACAGGGCCTCCCACGCATCGAGCGCGAGGCGAGAGATCTCGCCGCGGGCAGGATCCTGGCCTACCATCGTGCGTCCGACTCGGCGGTGGCGGCAGCCTGCGCCGTCACGGCCTCTGCGGCTGCGGCGCGGGCCGCCTGGACGCGGCTGGCGTGCGTCGGCGTCTCGGGGACGTCGGCCGGGCGGTTCTTCGCGAACTCGGCGCGCAGCACCGGCAGCACCTCTTCGCCGAACAGGTCGAGCTGCTCGAGGACGATCTTCAGGGGCAGGCCGGCGTGATCGATCAGGAACAGCTGGCGCTGGTAGTCGCCGGCCCAGTCGCGGAACGAGAGGGTGCGGTCGATAACCTGCTGCGGGCTGCCCACGATCAGCGGGGTCTGATCCATGAAGTCCTCCATCTTGGGGCCGTGGCCGTAGACGGGGGCGTTGTCGAAGTACGGGCGGAACTCATTGATCGCATCCTGCGAGTTCTTGCGCATGAAGAACTGTCCTCCGAGCCCGACGATCGCCTGGTGCGCCTTGCCGTGGCCGTAGTGCTCGTAGCGCTCGCGGTAGATGTCAATCAGGCGAGCGGTGTGCTCCTTCGGCCAGAAGATGTTGTTGGCGAAGAAGCCGTCGCCATAGAACGCGGCCTGGTGCGCGATCTCAGGGCTGCGGATCGAGCCGTGCCACACAAACGGGGCAACGCCATCGAGCGGGCGCGGCGTCGAGGTGAAGCCTTGCAGGGGCGTGCGGAACTGGCCCTCCCAATCGACGACCTCTTCGGTCCACAGGCGACGAAGCAGGGCGTAGTTCTCGATTGCCAGCGGGATTCCCTGGCGGATGTCCTTGCCGAACCAGGGGTACACGGGGCCGGTGTTGCCCCGGCCCATGACGAGGTCGACGCGGCCGCCCGAGAGGTGCTGCAGTGTCGCGTAGTCCTCCGCGATCTTCACGGGATCGTTCGTGGTGATCAGCGTGGTCGCCGTCGAGAGCGTGATGCGCTCGGTCTGCGCCGCGATGTACGCGAGCGAGGTCGTGGGCGAGGACGGGAAGAACGGCGGATTGTGGTGCTCGCCGGTCGCGAAGACGTCCATGCCGATCTCCTCGACCTTCTTCGCGATAGCGACGTGGCCGCGGATGCGCTCCTGCTCGGTCTGGGTGATGCCGGTGGTGGGATCCTGGGTGAGGTCCCCGACCGAGAAGATTCCGAACTCCATGATGTCCTCTGACTTTCCGCCCCAGTGGGGGCACTCTCAAAGTATATTCACTTGAATCTAATTACGCAAGACTTCAACTAAATGTGTCGGCACTGTACCGGCTAGACTGTACACATACGTTTACCCAGACACACCGACGTTCACCGAAGAGCCCGAGGAGTATCCGCGATGACCACCCCCACTACTTGGAACATGCCCATCGAGGGCCACGAGCAGGAGCGCCTCTGGATGGCGTGGCCCACGAGCGGCTACACGCTCGGCGAGACCGAGGCCGAGGTCGCCGAGGCCCGCCAGACCTGGGCCGCTGTCGCCAATACCGCTGCGGACTTTGAGCCCGTCACCGTCGTCGTGAACCCGGGCGACGAGGACGTAGCGCGGACGCACCTCTCGGGAGCGATCGAGCTCCTCAGCGCTCCCCTCAACGACGCCTGGATGCGCGACATCGGCCCGAGCTTCGTCATCAGCGACGACGGCCAGCTTGGCGCGGTCGACTTCGTCTTCAACGGCTGGGGCGGGCAAGAATGGGCCAGCTGGGACAAGGATCAGCACATCGGTCGCATCGTCGCCGAGGCCGCCGGCGCCGAGCTCATCTCCTCGAAGATGGTGAACGAGGGTGGCGGGATCCAGGTGGACGGCACCGGCCGCGTCATCGTCACGCGCACTGTGCAGCTGGATCCGGGCCGAAACCCCCGCCTCAGCCAGCAGGACGTCGAAGCAGAGCTCGCGCGCACGATCGGCGTGGACAGCGTACTCTGGCTGCCCCGCGGCTTGGCCCGCGACCACGAAACCTTTGGCACGCGCGGCCACTCCGACATCCTCGCCGCATTTGCGACCCCCGAGGTGCTGCTCATGCACCGCCAGGACTCGCAGTCGCACCCCGACCACGCGATCGCGCGCGAAAATCGGGCCGTCGCCGAGCGCTACTTCGCTGAGCACGGCCGCGCCCCCGAGATCATCGACCTCCCCGCACCCGAGGCGCTGCGCGACGACGAGGGCTTCGTCGACTACAGCTACATCAACCACCTCGTCATCAACGGCGCCGTGCTGGCCTGCGCCTTCGACGACCCCTCCGACGATCGCGCGCTCGGCGTGCTCCGCGAGGTCTACCCGGGCCGCGAGGTCATCGGCATCGACGCCCGCCCGCTCTTCGCGCGCGGCGGCGGGATCCACTGCATCACTCAGCAGCAGCCGAAGGTTTCGCGGTAGTTCGCAGAAAATCCTCCGCCGCGCGGCGTCGAAGATATACGCTTCAGCTATGAAGTCACGCATCTTCGCCGCCGCCGCGGCCGCGGCCGTATTGGCCCTGTCTCTCAGTGCCTGCGCACAGCAGGCCTCCGCCTACGGCACGTGGGGCACACCCGACTCGAAGCAGCAGAACGAGCCCGGATTGCAGCTCGGCGAGGACGGTAAGGTCTCGGGAACAGACGGCTGCAACCGCCTCGTGGGAACCTTCGAGGTCGACGGCGACACGGTCACCTTCGGGCCGCTCGCCTCCACGATGATGTTCTGCGAGGGCGTCGACACCTGGCTCGGCAAGGCGGTCACCGCAACGGTCAAGGGAGACAATCTCACGGTCCTCGACCAGGACGGCGCGAAGATCGGCACGCTCAAGCGAGCCGCCTCAGACGCCGAGTAACAACCCAAAACGCACGGCGGCCCGCCACCTCGAATGAGGGGCGGGCCGCCGTGCGTTGCGGCGCGAAGCGCCGGGATCCTGCGGGGCTGTTTACCAGAACACCGCAAGGATGATGTTCAGCACGGTCAGGCCGCCAATCGTCGGTAACACCCAGCCGGCGACGCGATCCTTCTTCTTGTTGATCAGCGCGATCACGACGATCGCGATGAGCACGACCAGCTTGACGCCAATCTTCGCGTTGTCGATGTAGTCGCCCATGCCGCGGCCGTAGGCGAGGCCGACGAGCGCGAGGCCCGAAAGCAGCATCAGCCAACCACCGTGCAGGATCCCGGGGCTCAGCTTTGCCGCGCCCGCCTTGAGCGCGGGGATCTGGGCGATCACTCCGCCGATGATGACGGCGAAGCCGATGAAGTGCAGCACCAGCGCAATGTTCCTGAGAATTTCCATACCCCCATAGTATCGGCGGCGCAACTGACCGCCCACAGCACGCGCGTAGCAAGGTGATTCTCAGGGGCCGCACCGTGCCCGGGTTTGGGCGCACCCCAGTGCAATGGCACAATGGGAGGGACCGGATTCTTTCCCCGCACCCATGGAGGTTGCAGAGTATGGCGAACGCCGCCCTTTCCCCCGAACTCGAGTCTGTCGTCGCGCGCGCAGCCCAGGCAGCACCGCTGTTTGCCGCCACGAAACCGGAAGATCGCGCCCACGCGCTCGTGGCCGCGGCCGATGCACTCGAGGCCGCGAAGCCTCACCTGGTCGAGATCGCTCAGCGCGAGACCGGGCTCACCGAGGCTCGCCTGAATGGCGAGGTGACTCGTACCGCCGTGCAGCTGCGGCTGTTCGCCGAGGCGCTGGTCGACGGGCGCTACCTTGATGCCCGCATTGACGAGGCAGACTCAGCCTTCGCGCTCGGCGTCCGCCCGGACATCCGTCGCACGCACCTCCCGCTCGGCCCGATCATCAACTTCTCGGCGTCGAACTTTCCCTTCGCGTTCTCGGTGGCCGGCGGCGACTCCGCCGCCATCCTCGCCGCGGGCTGCCCGCTTATTGTGAAGGCGCACTCGGGCCACCCCGAGCTGTCGGACGCGACCGCGAAGGTGCTCGGCGACGCTCTGACCGCCGCCGGTATGCCCGAGGGCACCTTCCAACTCATCCACGGCCAGCAGGCCGGTGTCGACGTGCTCAAGGATCCGCGGATCAAGGGCGGCGCATTCACCGGCTCGATCTTCGTCGGGCGCCTGCTCGCCGATATCGCCGCCAGCCGCCCCACCCCGATCCCGTTCTTCGGCGAGCTCGGCAGCGTGAACCCCGTCTTCGTGACGCAGGGCGCGCTCGACGAGCGTCGCGACGAGATCGCGGCCGGGTACGTGACCGCGGTATCCGGATCCGCCGGCCAGCTGTGCACGAAGCCCGGCTTCGTCTTCGCCCCCGAGGGACACGAGCTGGACGCGGCGATCGCTGCCGCAGCGGGGCCCGTCGCCGAGCACCGCCTGCTCGGCCCGCGCCTCGCCCAGAGCTACTCGGCCCGCCGCGACGCGATCCTGGCGGCGCCCGGAGTCCGCGTCATCGTCGAGGGCGGGCTCCGCTTCGACGAAGACGGGCAGGGCTGGGCCACGCCGACCGTCGTCGCGGTCTCGCTCGACGACCTCCGCGCCGGCCGCGAGGCGATCCTGGAAGAGGCCTTCGGCCCGCTCTCGGTCATCGTCGAGGTGCCCGAGGGCACCGAGCTCGCCCCGCTCCTCCCCGAGCTGTTCGAGGGCAACCTCTCGGCGACGCTGCACCTGTCCGACGCTGAGCTCGCGGGTTCGACCGAGAATGTGGCGGAGCTGCGCGCGCTCGTGCAGGCCATGGCGCTGCAGGTCGGCCGCGTGCTGTTCAACGGCTGGTCCACCGGCGTCGCCGTCACGCCCGCCACGACGCACGGCGGCCCGTGGCCCGCGACGACGAACGACTCGAGCACGTCCGTTGGCACGGCGGCCATCTCTCGCTTCCAGCGCCCCGTGAGCTACCAGTCCGTGTCGGCGGCGTTCCTGCCCGTGGAGCTGCGCGATGACAACCCGCGCGGCGTCCCGCAGACGCGTTCGGCGGCAGGCGAGTCGGTGACCTGGGGCGATCGCTGGCGCTAGGCGCCCGGCGCGCGCCTAGCTCGCGCTGATTCACGAAGGCCCCGGGGGAATCCCTCGGGGCCTTCGTTGTTTTCGGGCCTGCCCCTTGCACCACCATTCATCTTCCCCTCCCCCTCCCCCTCCCCCTCTTCCAAGCCCTCCCTCCCCCCTCACTCCGCCGACCCCATCCCTCGCCGACCCGTCGCAATCTGCGGCTTCCCGAGAGTTCATGCCGCAGATTGAGACTTCTCGATCCGTGGCGAGCCACTTCTGGGATGCAACCCGTTGTCCACAAGAGCTCTATGAACAAGGTTCTCCCCAGATTCGGTTTGAGTGCCCACCCATCAACCCGGGAACTAAGAATCAATACATGCCTCATCCGAGACGCCAAACCCCTGAGTTGCCTCCCGTGTTCAGCGTTCAGGAGGCTCTTTCTGCTGGGTCAACGCTCAGCTCGATTCGCCACCCCGCACTCGCCGCGCCGCACTACGGGGTACGTTCCCTACTCGTAGCACCTTCATCGGACGCCTCGCTGCACGCGCGAACGGCCCGCGCTGCCGCTCATGTACTCCCCCGTCTTCGCCCAGGCGAAGCGATCGGCCACACAACTGCGCTCGTGCTCTACGGCTGCCCGATTCGCACGAAGTTCGCTCTCCATGTGGTCGCTCCGCCTGGGCTCGAGAGAAACAGGACTCAGGGAGTGACCGGTCACTCCCTGAGCAACCCGGCGCCATTCGAAACCCTCCGAGGCGTCCCCATAGTGATGCCCAGCGCGGCTGTGATGCAGAGCGCAGGGATCCTGCCGTTGCGGGAACTCGTCGTTGCGATCGACAGTCTTGTTCGCCCGCGGGGCCGAGACCGTCAGCTACCGCCTCACGTCGCTTTGGGGCGTCTCCACGAACACGCCGTGGCGTTTCGCGGACGCGGTGCCACGCGGCTTCGTCTTGCCCTTTCGCTGTCCAAGGTCGGCGCAGAATCCCGGATGGAGACGCTGACTCGGCTCATGCTCGATGCATTCGGTCTGGCCGAGTACTTCACGCTCCAGGTCGAGTTGCACGACGCGGCCGGCTGGATCGGGCGATTCGATCTCGTAAGTGAGGAACGACGAACCATCGTGGAGTTCGACGGAGATCAGCACCGCACCGACAAGGCCCAGTATGCCAAGGACATCCGCAGGCTGGACCGAGCCCGAGCTGCCGGGTTCCATGTCATTCGGTTGCTGAGCGACGACGTCCTGTACCGGCCATACGAATGCGCAGCATGGGTGGCCTCAGCGTTGAGTGCACCACTCGCACCGCTCCCTCTGCAGCCCGCACTCCTCGACCCACGCGGCTAGCCACCATCGAGACGTCTCAAACTGCGGCTTCGTCGAAAAGGATGCCGCAGATCGAGACGGGTCGCGGGCCCAGATCCCGGCCAGGGCGCAGAACGCAGGAGGCCCCGGGACGCGAGTCCCGGGGCCTCCTGCGCGCACGTGCCTAGTGGAAGAAGTGGCGCTCACCCGTGAAGTACATGGTCACGCCCGCGGCGGCGGCCGCCGCGATGACCTCTTCGTCGCGCACCGATCCGCCGGGCTGCACGACTGCGCGCACGCCCGCGTCGAGCAGCACCTGCAGGCCGTCGGCGAAGGGGAAGAACGCGTCGGACGCGGCGACCGCGCCCTGTGCGCGCTCACCCGCGCGGGAGACTGCGAGGCGGCACGAGTCCACCCGGTTCACCTGGCCCATGCCGACGCCGACCGAGGCGCCGTCCTGCGCGAGCAGAATGCCGTTGGACTTCACCGCGCGGCACGCACGCCAAGCGAACTCGAGCTCGGCAAGCGTCTCCGCAGAAGCCGCCTCACCCGCGGCAAGCGTCCATGACGCTGCGGGCGCAAAGTGACGGTCGGCATCCTGCATGAGGAAGCCGCCCGAGACCTGCCGGGTCTCAACCGGGTTCGCCGCGAAGTCGATCGGCAGCACGAGCAGGCGGATGTTCTTCTTCTGCGTCAGAATCTCGACGGCCTCGGGCTCAAAGCCCGGGGCAACCAGCACCTCGGTGAAGATGCCCGCCACGGTCTTGGCCATCTCAGCGGTGACCGTGCGGTTCGCGGCGATGACGCCGCCGAAGGCCGACACCGGGTCGCAGGCGTGCGCCAGCTCGTGCGCCGCGGCGATCTCGTCAGCGGCACCCTCGGGCGCCACGGCGATGCCGCACGGGTTTGCGTGCTTGATGATCGCGACGGCCGCGCGCTCGTGGTCGTAGGCGGCCCGGACGGCGGCGTCGGCGTCGACGTAGTTGTTGTACGACATCTCCTTGCCGTGCAGCTGCGTCGCCTGCGCGATGCCTGCGGCATCCGCCTCGGAGAAGAGCGCGGCGCGCTGGTGGCTGTTCTCGCCGTAGCGCAGCACCGCAGTGCGCACGCCGCCCGAGAACACGGTCACGAAGCCATCGGGGTTCTCGAACAACGCGTCGACCGAGGCGTCGGCCGCGGCGTCATCGTCGGCGGGGGCATCGGCCCAGCCGCGCTCCTCAGCGTCGGCGAACCAGGTCGCGACCATCTCGTCGTACTGCGCGGTGTGCGCGAATGCCTCGGCGGCCAGCGAGCGTCGCAGCGCGAGCGTGGTGCCCCCGGCGCGGACGGCCGAGATGACCTCGCCGTAGCGCACGGGCGAGACGACGATCGCGGCGTTCGGGTGGTTCTTTGCGGTGGCGCGCACCATCGCGGGGCCACCGATGTCAATGTTCTCGACGACGTCGGCGTCGGGCTTGCCCGAGGCGACCGTCTCGGCGAACGGGTACAGGTTCACGACGACGAGCTCGAACGGCGCATAGCCGAGCTGCTCGAGCTGCGCCCGGTGGTCGGCGAGACGCAAGTCGGCGAGCAGACCCGAGTGCACAGCGGGGTGCAGCGTCTTGACGCGGCCGTCGAGGGCCTCAGCAAACCCGGTCACCTCGGCCACGTCGGTGACCGAGTGGCCCGCGTCGCGGATCGTGCTCGCGGTGGATCCCGTCGAGACGATCTCCACGCCGGCGTCGGCGAGGGCCGCGGCGAGCTCGAGCAGCCCGCTCTTGTCACTCACCGAGATCAGCGCTCGGCGCACGGGCACCTGGTCGCGGTGTTCGTACAGGCTGGGGTCTTGGCTCGATACGGCCATGGGCGGGGCTCCTTCGAAGGGGATACGGAACGGGCAGAAAGAACGGGACTATGGGTGGGCAGCGCGCGCGATCTCGGCGAGCGAGATTCGCTCCTCGGCGATGTCGCGCACGACGTCGATGAGGAGGGGGCGTTCGACCTGTTTGATGCGCTCGTGCAGCTCGGCTTCGGACTCACCCGGGCGGATCTCGACGCGCGCCTGCCGGATGACGGGACCCGTATCGACGCCCTCATCGATGACGTGGACGGTGAGGCCGGTCTCGGTGGCACCGGCGGCGAGCGCGTCGCGCACCGCGTGTGCCCCGGGAAAGAGCGGCAAGAGTGCCGGGTGCGTGTTGATCAGGTTCGGGCTGAGGGCGCGCACGAAGTCTTCAGGCAGGATCCGCATGAGGCCCGCGCTCACGACGAGATCGGGCGACGCGCGCTGGATCTCGGCGAGGAACGCTTCCCCCCACGCGCCGCGGTCCGCGTAGTCGCGCGGGCGAACGATGAAGTAGGGGATCCCGGCAGCGGCCGCGTGGGCGATTCCGCCGGCGTCGCCGTCCGCTCCTACCGCGACGATGCGCGCCGGGAAGCCCGGTTCGCTCGCGGCATCGATAAGGGCGCGGAGGTTGCTGCCCCCGCCGGAGATCAGCACGACGATGTTCAGCACTCGATCAGTCTACCCGCGCGACAGGCGCCGCATCATCGGGGTGTGAGCTCGCCGGTGTGCACGATTTCGCGGGCAAGCGCGATCGGCGCGTGTGCCACCAGATGCGACGCCTCCTGGGCGGCCCAGCGGTCCCAGTGGGGGCGAAAGAGCTCGCCGTCTCGCTCAAGCGCGCGGGCTCGGCGCTCGGGTTCAGCGCACTCGACCCACACCGCGATGGCGGGGCCGACCTGGCGGGCCGCGGCAAGCGAGCCCGCAGTGATCGCGCCGCATCCCTCGATCACGAGTGGTGCCGTGAGGTCGACCGACACCCACTCGGCAGGTTCCCCGAGCGCCCAGTCGTAGCGCCGATAGCCGCCGCGTCCGAGCACGTCGGTCTCGGCCGCCAGGGCACCCGCGGCGAGGCCATCCCAGCCCGGGTAGAGCGCATCGAGGTGCACGACTCCGACACCGAGGCGGTGCGCCAGGCGCCGAGCCAGCGTGGTCTTTCCCGATCCGGCGCCGCCGTCGATAAGTACGACCCCGCCGCCCGCGCCGAACCCGCGGGCGGCGAGCCGGGCCGCGAGACGGTCAGCCCGTGCGGCGGCGTGCGCGCTCACGTGGCCTGGCCAACGGGTGGCGCGGCAGGATCCGACTGCGCCTCGACGTTCCCGGCGCGCATGCGCACGACGCGATCGGCGACGGCCGCCGCCTCGGCGTGATCGTGCGTGACCATGATTGCGGTGGTGCCGGTCGCACGCAGGATCTCGCGAGTCTCGGAGGCGAGCCGCTCGCGCAGCTCACGATCGAGCGCCGAGAACGGCTCGTCCAGGAGGAGCAGGCGCGGCCGGGGCGCGAGAGAGCGCGCGAGCGCCACCCGCTGCCGTTCGCCCCCGGAGAGGTGGGTCACGGCTCGCGGGCCCGCCCCAGGCAGGCTGACGAGCTCAAGTAGTTCAGCGACACGGGCGTCTCGCTCATGACGCGGTACCCCCTGCACCCGCAGCCCGTACGCTATGTTCTCGGCGACGCTCTGGTGCGCGAACAGCTGTCCGTCCTGAAAGACGAGCCCGAAACCGCGCCGGTGCGTGGGAACGCCGGCGAGGTCCTCGCCGTCCCATCGCACGACCCCTTCGGCGTCGGGTTCGAGCCCCGCGATGACGCGCAGGAGCGTCGATTTTCCACACCCGCTCGGCCCGACCAGCGCGACGATCTCGCCACGATGAACGATCAGGCTCGCCCCCGCAAGCGCCTGCGCGGGCGGCTCGCCCCGGCTGCCGGTAGGGCTCGGAAACGCGAGCACGAGATCGATCGCTTCCAACCCGGGCGTTCCCGCCACTGACGTACCCGGCTGGTTCGCCCCCTGCTCCGTCTGCCCCATCATCGACTCCTCCCCATCCGTATCGCGCGGCCCCACTCTCTCGTTCGTCATATCTCGCCCGCCCAGTCTCCCCGAAGTCGCTCGGCCACCAGCATGACCCCCGCGGTCAGCGCACCGAGCAGCACCGACGCCGCAATCGCCGCCTCGTAGTTTTCAACGCCCTGGCGCGAAATCAGTTGCGCGATCACCACGGGCAGCGTCTGCGCGTCGGGCCGAACGAGGAAAGCGGTCGCCCCGAACTCGCCGAGGGACGCGGCGAAGGCGAAGCCCACCGCGAGCCCCAGCGCCCGGCCCGCGACCGGCAGATCGATGGTGCGGAGCACCCGCCACCCGTCAGCGCCCAGTGTCGCCGCGGCGTCGCGCAGCCTCGGGTCGATCGCCCGCAGCACCGGAGCGATCGTGCGCACGACCAACGGCAGCGCAATGAGCGCCTGCGCGACCGGGATCAGCACGATCGAGCTGCGGAGGTCGATGCCGATGCCCAGCGGGCGATGCATCGTGAGCAGCAGCCCAAATCCGACGGTCACGGCAGAGACCCCGATCGGCAACATGACGGCGCCGTCGAAGGCGTGGATCCCGCGACGAAGCGCCCGCGACCGGGGCCGCCGCGACACGACGAGGGCGACCAGCACCCCGAGCACCACGGCGATGAGCGCCGCGACGAGGGCAAGCCGGATAGACAGCCACGCCGAGTCGAGCACCGAACCCGACAGCGGCGAGTCCGGCGGCGGCACGACGAGGTTGTGGTAGTGCTCGAGCGTCCAGGCCCCGTCGACGGTGCGCAGCGAGCGCAGCACCAGCGACCCGATGGGCAGCATGTGCAGCACGAGAATGGTCACCGCGAAGACGGCAAGTACCGGCAGGTGGGTGCGCCGGATCCGGGCCGCCGCCGGCCGCATCGCCGCCGCGCGTTCGCGCCCCGAGCGCAGGCGCGCCGAGACGGCGATCGCCGCGGCGACGATGACGAGCTGCAGGATCGAGAGCACTGCCGCCCCACGCAGATCGAGGTACTGCACCGTGAGCCGGTAGATCTCGGTCTCGATGGTCTGAAACTCGCGCCCGCCGAGCACGAGCACGATGCCGAACGAGGTCGCGCAGAAGAGAAACACGAGGGCTGCGGCGGACGCGATCGCCGGGGTGAGCGCGGGCAGCGTCACCGTCCACCACACCCGCGCGGGGCTCGCGCCGAGGCAGCTCGCCGCCTGTTCCGGGCGGGCATCGAGCTGCGCCCAGAATCCGCCGACGGTGCGCATCACGACGGTCACGTTGAAGAAGGCGAGGGCGAGCACAATGATGACGAAGCTGCCGTCGATGTCGAGAAACGCGAGCGGGCCCCCCGGGCCGAACACCGCGCGAAACGCGACCGCGACGACGACCGTCGGCAGCACGAACGGCACAGTGAGGAGCCCGCGCAGCGCCGCCCTCCCGCGAAAGCGCAGGCGGTAGAGCACGAACGCGGCAGGCACGCCGAGGACGACCGAAAGCGCCGTGCCCGCGGCGGCCTGCGCGAGGGTCTGTCCCAGGGCCCGCCAGGTGCGCGCCGAACCGAGCACCTCGGTGAGCCCCGAGAGGTCGATCCCGCCCGCGCGCCCGCCGACGCCGCCCAGAAAGCCGGTCGACACGAGGGCGACGACCGGCCAGACGAAGAAGACGAACAGGAACGCGAGCGGCACCAGCACGGCGGCACCCCACGCGATCACACTGCCGAGCGGCCAGCGCCGCACGTGGCGGGCTCGCCGCCGCACGCGCGGTGATCGATTCATCGGCGGGATCCTGCCGGCCCTAGAAACCTGTCGCCTCGCCCCAGCTGCGCAGCCACTCGTCGCGTTCGGCACCGATCGTCGCCGCGGGCAGGTCGTTGAGCGACTCGGGGAGCGTGGCGAACCGCAGCCACTCCTCGGGCAGCGTGACGCTCGCGTCGACCGGGTACATGAACATCGTGTCGGCGATAGTGCCCTGGAACTCCTGCGAGAGCAGGTAGTCGATCACGGCACGCGCACCCTCCGGATTCTCCGCCCCGCGCAACACCCCGGCGTACTCGATCTGGGTCGAGCAGGTCTCGGGGAGGTTCGCGGTCGTCGACGCGGAACCGTCCTCCGTCACCGTCCAGGCGGGCGACGTGCTGTACGAGACGACGATGGGGCGGGAGCCCGATTCGCCGCCCTGCGTGAACTGGCCGTTGTACCCCTCAGTCCAGCCCTGCGCGAGCAGCGCACCGTTGTCCAGCAGGTCCGCCCAGTACTCGGCGAACGCGTCCTCGCCGAAGTGCGCGACCGTGCCGACGAGGAACGAGGTCCCCGTCGAGGACGAGGTCGGGTCAAGCAGCACCGTGAGGTCGCGGTAGGCGGGCTTCGCCAGGTCCTCATAGCTCACCGGTGCAGGGATACCCCGCTCGGCGAACCACGCAGGATCAATGTTGACGCAGGTGGCGCCGTGGTCGACCGGAACGACCGAACCCTCATCGTCAAACGCGAAGTCGGCGGCGCCCTCCGGCAGCTCGGCCGCGTACGGCTCGACGACGTCGTGCTCGATGAGGCGGGAGACGAGCGCGTTGTCTACGCCGAAGAACGCGTCGGCGATCGGGGCGCCCTGGGTGAGCACGAGCTTATTCGTGAGCTCTCCCCCATCGCCGGCCGTCAACACCGTGACGTCGAGGCCCGTCGCCGCGCTCGCGGCCTGCGCGAACTCGTCGTTCGGGAACGAGTCGTGCACCATGATCGTCACGGCGTTCGGCGACGCGCTGCCGGTGGCCTCCGCCCCCTGGCAGCCGGCGACGGCAAGCGTGGCCGCAATGACGATCGTCACGGGAAGCGCGCGTCGCGCCGTCCGATACACAATTCGGGTACGCATCATTCTGAGGTTCCTTCCTCCGCTGGTATGACCCAGATCAGGTTGAACGGTCGAAGCGCGCGCGCTCCCTCTCAGCCCGCCGCGTGCGGGCTCCCGTGGATACCTCGTTAGTCTAGCTGCTCCGGCCGCGCGAGCGGGTCACTGCCCAGATCGACCGTGGGCAGGTCGGTGGCCGTCTCGCCATCGGCCTCCGAAGCCTTCGCCTTGCCCCCGCGTCGCGTCGCGCGCTCGCCGAGCTGGCGCCACCACGGAGCCACGGCGCCGCGTCCGCTCGCCTCGTCGGAGTGGTCATCGGCCGGCGCGGGCAGCACCTCGCCGGTAAACGACGCGTCGTCCCAGGCGTACGCGCGCACGAGGGCTTCTTCCTCGTCGATCGGGTCAGTTTCGGTGAACGGCGCGGGCACGGGCTCCGGTTCAGATGCGCGCTGGAGCTCAGCCTCGATCCCTGGGGCAGCCGGGGCCCACTGCCCGTCCTCCTGCGGCGGCAGGGTAGCGCGAACAGGCGTGCCGGAATGCGCCGCGTCGTCGAGCTCGTCCGCAGGCAGCAGCGCCGATGCACCGTAGTCCTCGGTCACCTGCTCGGCGTCGTCGATCTCGGGCAGCACGCCCTCCTGCACTGCGCGGGCGACACCGTAGGGCAGCGTCACTTCGGGGGCAAAGTCCGCCGCGTCGGCCGGGTCGAGCGGGCTCTGCTGCGCAGCGCTTGCGCCCAGCACGTCCGTAGTGCCCGTAGCGCCCGCCCCCGCACGCCCCAACCGTGCGAGCTTGCGGGTCAGGTCATGGCGTGCGGCGAACGCGCCGATGGCCAAGCCGAACGCGACCTCGGCCGCGACGAACGCCCCGGCCTGCCACGGGTTTGGCCCAGTGGTGTCGAGTCGATCGGGGCCGATCGATCCGGTCGCGAGCGCCGAGAGACCGACGACCGCAAGACCGACGAGCGCCGCCCCGCTCAGGACGATTCCCGCTTCCCGGAGCGCCCCGGCGGCCCCGCGTCGACCCGCGAAGAGCACCCCACAGGCGATCGCGCAGAGCACGACGAGCAGGATCGCAATTGAGCCCCACGTGCCCCAGGCGGGCGGGATGGCCCCGAAGATCGGGAGCGCCGGGACGGGCCCGAGCAGCGTCTCGAACGGGGTCACCGAGCTGCCCGCACCGATGGCAAACCCCGACCCGCTGAACCAGGCGAGCGCCCAGATGACGGCCACCGGGAGGAATGCGATCTGCAGGATGAAGACCGCGGTCGCGCCGATGGGATCCAGCTGCAGGTGCTGGCTCAGGGTGACGACCTGGACGTACCCGCCCACAATGCTCACCCCAACGCCCAGCGCGGCGAGGGCGAGCAGCACGGCGAGGGTCGCTGCGGCGAGCCGCAGGGCGTCGGCGAGAGCCGCGATGACCTCGGGCGAACGACGCCAGCCCAGGCCAGCGATGCCGCGGTGCAGCTCACGCAGGGCGCGGTGCCACCACTCGTGGCCGTCGTGGGCCGCGCGCAGCAGGAAGCCCGCGACGGCGGGAAGCGTGAAGAACAGTGTGGGCGCGAGCACAGCGCCCCAAGCCGGAGCGGCAAGCAGCGGGGCGGCGAGCGCCACCGGCAGCAGTGTGACGGCGGCGAACCCGGCGAGGCCTGCGGGCAATCCCACGGCCCCCGCCCCACCGCGACGCCCGAGCCGCCAGCCGATCCGCGCGCCTGCGCCCGCGGTGATGAGGCCGATCCCGAGCGGCGCGAGCGAGAGGGTGAACCGCAGTGCCTCTGGTGCGAGGCCGAAGCTCAGCGCGGATTGCGCATCGAGCGTGAATCCGAGGGGCACCGCGTGCCCGAGCAGCCAGACCGCGGACAGGGCGGAGAGCACCTCGCCCGGCTCGCTTCCGAGCTGAAAGGTGATGATCCAGAGCAGGATCGTCGGGATCGCCACAATGACGAGTCCCGCCAGCGCGACGGCGCCCGCCTCGATCGCAGTGATCACTGCCGTCAGGATGCGTTTCATGCCGCAAGCAGTGTATCGAGCGCAGCCGGGCCAGACCGACCGGCACGCCCCATCGCTCAGAGGTTGAGCGTCGCGACAATGGCGCGGTGATCGCTCTGCCCAGCGCGCAGCGTGGTGTTCGCCACGACGTCCATTCCCCGCTGAAAGAGGTGGTCGATCCGCATGATCGGCGCGGTGCTCGGCCAGGTGAAGCCAAATCCGCCGCCGCTTTGCCGCGGTTCGGCGAGCACCGAAGTCAGCGCGCGCAGCGAGCGGTCGGTGGAACTGGCGTTGAAGTCCCCCACCGCAATCACCCGGTCGTTCACGTCCCGTTCGAGGGTGTCGGCCAGGTTCGCCAGCATGGTGTCGCGGTCCCCGTGGTCGCCCAGACGAGCGGAGGCGGCATGGACGACATACAGGCTGACCGGTCCGCTCGGGGTCACCAGGTCCACCGAGAGGCCGCGGTTCCACCCCAGGCCCAGATCGAGCATCGTGGCGTTCTCGAACGGGTACACGCTCCAGACCCCGATCGTGCCCGCCCCGTACGAGTACGGGTAGCGCTCATCAAGCACGGCGGCGGCGGCGCCCCGGGACTCCGCGTCCATCTCCTGTAGCGCGACGACGTCTGCGGACTGCGCGGCCAGGACCTGGGCCGTCTCCGCGGCGGTGCCGGAGCCCGCGCGCACGTTCTGGCTCGCGATCGTGAGGTGTGCGTCCGCCACAGGCGGCGCGGTCCACGACAGCGGAAGGATGAGGGGCACGACGATCGCGCACCAGACCGCGGCAGTCGCGACCGCCGCGGCGATCGCCGCACGAGCCCGCGAGAGCAGTGCCGCGAATATGAGCGGCGGCAGCAGGATTCCGAGCCAGGGAAGGCCGGAGTCGAGCGCAAGCGCGAGCCCTCCAACGTCGGGGACCACCAAGTGCAGCGCGAGCAGGATCCCGAGCGCGACGCCGGCGACGAACGTCACGCGGGCGAGCCCGACCGGCGGGGTGCGCGGACGCCGGGGCGGGCCGTGCTCGGCGCTCGGCGCGTTCGTCTGCAGCGTGGTCATCCCGTCGAGGCTAGCTCACGATGGCTGCGGAAACTCACGCGCGACTCTCGGCACCGAGTCGCGCCACGCGGCGAGCAACCTGGCATCCCGCCGAGCGGACGAAACCAGGACCGCTGATCCGTCGGGTGTGAATCAGCTGGAGGTCGCGCCCGCGTGCGCGGCCGCGACGGCGCGGTGCGCCTCGTACAGTGCGGTCGTCGTTCCCTCGGGGGCCCGGCCGAAGCCGCACTCGGTGGCCACGCCAAATTCGCCAGCGTGCGCTCGCGCGGCGTCGATCCGGCGCTGGGCGCCCTCAGCGCCGTCCTGACGGTGCACCAGCCCGAGGTACAGCTCAGTCTCGTCCGCCAGGTTCAGCTGTGCGAGCGGGGAGAAGTAGGCGGCGTCGTCGCGCTCGATAGGCACGGGAAGGTGCAGCCACGTGATGGGGCGCGTCGTCGCCTCCCGCACGAGGTTCGCGAACCGCACGAGATTTGCCGTGTCCGTCGGCTCAACGAAGTGCTTTTCTGCCACGTCGCCGTAGCACAGGTGCACCCCTGCCTCGACGCCAGCAGGCACGCGATCGAGCTGCCTGGCCAGGCGTTCGCTCGTGGCCACCCATTCGTCGTCGAACCACGCGGGCGACGGCGCGGCCGTGCGGCCAGCTTCCAGGATCGCGAACTCCAGCGCCGCGTCCCACTGGATCGCCAGGCGATCGTGCGGAATCGCGTCCACGATCCGCTCGAGCTCTGCAGCGAGCGCCGCCTCGTACACGGGCTCGAAGGCCGCGCGGTCCTCCGCTGCGACCAGCGCAGCGACAAAGCCGATTGGGGTCGGCAGCGAGACCTGGAAGCGCGTCGCATCGGCAATGACGCCCGCGTCCTGCAGCTTCGAGAAGATTGCCCACGACTCGAGCGCGGCGTCGGCGTAGCCCAGACTGGGCAGCACGATGTCCGCGGCGCGCACCCCGTCTGCCACGCGGACTGGGCGGAAGTCGATGCCGCGCTGGATGAACGGTTGGTCACCGACCCGTTCGATTCCTTCCACGGCCCCGACACGATCGGCCTGGAACACGATCCAGTGGAAGCGCTCGCCCACCTCCCCGTCCGGGATCCGGCGCAGCAACGGACCGAGGTGTTCCGCGGCGGTGCGGAAGACGCTCTCGGCGTCGTCGAGGTTGATGCTGCCGACGAGGTGCGCGCCGCGCGGCGTCGGTGCGGCGATGGTTTCGGTCATGTCGTGCTCCCCGTAAATGGTCGTGGTGGACTGCGGCGCGGGCTCCCCCGCCAGCCCAGTGTCACACCGGGAGCAAGGTGCTCGCCGGGCGTGCGACACGCAGCGTCACACACCGCGCCGCGGCACAACGTTCCCCGGCCCCACCAGACGCCACAGACGCACCAGGGCGGCCGAGGCAATAGCCCCGACCGCCCTGGTGAATCGCGCGAACTAGCGCGCGGCAAACACCTCGCGCAGCAGGCGAGCCGTCTCAGACGGCGTCTTGCCGACCTTGACACCGGCGGCCTCGAGGGCCTCCTTCTTCGCCTGGGCGGTGCCGGCCGAGCCGGAGACGATTGCGCCGGCGTGGCCCATCGTCTTGCCCTCGGGCGCGGTGAAGCCTGCGACGTAGCCGACGACCGGCTTCGTCACGTGCGCCTTGATGTACTCCGCCGCACGCTCCTCAGCATCGCCGCCAATCTCGCCGATCATGACGATCGCCTCGGTCTCGGGGTCTGCCTCGAACGCCGCGAGGGCGTCGATGTGCGTCGTGCCAATGACGGGGTCGCCGCCGATGCCGATCGCGGTCGAGAAACCGAGATCGCGCAGCTCGTACATCATCTGGTAGGTCAGCGTGCCCGACTTCGACACGAGGCCGATCGGGCCCTTGCCCGTGATCGTCGCGGGGGTAATGCCCGCGAGCGCCTCACCCGGCGTGATGATGCCGGGGCAGTTCGGGCCAATGATGCGCGTGTGGTTTCCCGTCGCCTTGGCGTGCGCCCAGAGCTCGGCAGAGTCCTTGACCGGCACGCCCTCGGTGATGATGACGAGCAGGCCGATGCCGGCGTCGATCGCCTCGATAGACGCGTCCTTGGTGAACGCGGGGGGCACGAATGCCACCGATACGTCTGCCCCGGTCGCGGCCATCGCCTCGGCGACCGTTGCGAAGACGGGCAGCTCGACGGCCGCGCCGTTGGCGTCAACGTGCGAGACCGTGGTGCCGGCCTTGCGCGCGTTGACGCCGCCCACGATCTGGGTACCAGCCGCGAGCATGCGGGCGGTGTGCTTGGTGCCCTCGCCGCCGGTGATGCCCTGGACGATGACCTTGGAATCCTTGTTCAGGAAGATAGACATTCTGGTGCTTCTCTCTTCGTAACGTTCGTCGTGGGCTAGCGCGCGTTCGCGAGCTCGGCGGCCTTGTCGGCGCCCTCGTCCATGGTCTCGGCCAGCGTGACGAGCGGGTGCGCGGCCTCGTTCAGGATGCGGCGTCCCTCCTCGACGTTATTGCCGTCCAGTCGCACGACGAGCGGCTTGTTGGCCGTGTCGCCCAGCGTGTTCAGCGCGCCGACGATCCCGTTCGCGACCGCGTCACAGGCTGTGATGCCACCGAAGACGTTGACGAAGACTGACTTCACCTGCGGGTCACCGAGGATGACGTCGAGGCCAGCGGCCATGACCTCAGCTGATGCTCCGCCGCCGATGTCGAGGAAGTTCGCGGGCTTCACGCCGCCGTGGTTCTCACCGGCGTAGGCGACGACGTCGAGGGTCGACATCACGAGGCCCGCACCGTTGCCGATCACACCGACCTCGCCGTCGAGCTTGACGTAGTTGAGATCCTGCGCCTTGGCCTTCGCCTCAAGCGGGTCGACCGTGTCCTGGTCTTCGAGCGCCGCGTGCTCCGCGTGACGGAACCCGGCGTTCTCGTCGAGCGAGACCTTGCCGTCGAGGGCGACGATGTCTCCCTCTTCCGTGAGGACGAGGGGGTTGACCTCGACGAGCGTCGCGTCCTCACCGATGTAGACCTCGTACAGCTTCTGCAGCACGGGGACGACCTTGCCAATGAGCTCCTCGGGGAACTTCGCAGCGCGGGCAATCTCTTCGGCCTTCGCCGCGTCAATGCCGCCGATCGGATCAACCTCGATGCGCGCGAGCGCCTCGGGCTTCTCGACCGCGAGGATCTCGATCTCCATGCCGCCCTCAACGCTGCACAGCGAGAGGTACGAGCGGTTCGCGCGGTCCAGCAGCACCGAGAAGTAGAACTCCTGGGCGATGCGAGCGCCAGCCGCGACCATCACGCGCTTGACGATGTGGCCCTTAATGTCGAGGCCCAAGATTGCCTCTGCGGCGGCGAACGCCTCGTCGGGCGTCTTCGCGACCTTCACGCCGCCAGCCTTGCCGCGGCCCCCGGCCTTCACCTGCGCCTTGACGACGACAACGCCGCCAATTTTCTCCGCAGCGGCCCGGACGGCCTCCGGGGTCTCAGCGACGATGCCGGCAAGCACCGGAACCCCGTATCGCTCGAACAGATCACGTGCCTGATACTCGTAAAGATCCACGCCTATCCCATCATGCTGGTTGCGGAACCGTAAGTCTGCATGGCTTCGGCGCCGCGGTGTCTCGAGGAATGCACGACGTCGTGCCCCGGATCACGGGACCATACGCGTGCAAATCCAGCCTACACCCGCGCCACGCCCCAGAAAGCCGTCCCAGGGAGCCTGGAAATCCCGGCGGTAGACTGGGTTCAGTGTCACCGTTGGGGAGTGAACCGGGCAGACCCCGTCCGGCAGCTCCCCGCCAGGAAGAGAGGAAGTTCTCAGTGAGCTCTTCACCACCGAAACTCGGTCTTCGCGCTCGAAAACGTCGCGCCACTGAGAACGCCATCGAACTCGCTGCCGTTGAGCTCGCTCTCGATCTGGGCGTCGAACACGTCACCGTCGAAGCAATCTGCGAGCGCGCGGACGTGTCTCGCAGCACCTTCTTTAACTACTTCGCCGGTCGTGACTACGCGATCGTCGGACGCGCGATCACCGTGCTCCAGGGCGACGAGGCGTTTGCCGTGCTCGACACGTGCCCGGGCGATTTGCCGCGCGGTATCTTCCGCCTCATTTTTGCCTCAATCGGACACCGCAACGTCCACACCGATGTTGCCCGCGGCCGCGCGAAGCTGGCGCGCGAGCAGCCCGCCGCACGCCGTCTCTCGTCGATCTCCATGGTCGAATCGGGCGAGGCGCTCATCGAGGTCGCGACGCAGTGGCTGCTCGCCCACCCCGAACACTCGCGGCTTGATTCGCCCGTGGTTGAGGCGAATCTCGCCGCCTCCCTTGCCCACGCTGCGGTCACGACGATGCTGATCGAGTGGGCCACGGGAGAGGGCGACATCGACGCGGACGAGAGTTCACTCGACGAGGCCTTCGCGCAGTTGCGCACCATCCTGGGCGAGGCTCCGCCGGCGAACTCGCCCGCCCCGTAGCGAAAGGCCTCCCCTTGGCGAGCGGGCGCCTACTCGGCAATGTCGCGATGGCGTAGCGCCTCAGCCCGCCCCCACTGCGTCGGGCTCCCCCGACGCGACCGGAACCGACTCCCGCTGGCCGGCAAACTGGTGCGACAGGATCCGGTACGACCGGGTCGCGAACGCCAGCCCGCCAACGACGATCATGGCGACCCCGGTGAACAGGAAAACGAGCGCGATCCCCCGCGCGTCTCCCTCGCCCAACAGCCAACCCCACCGGTCGCCCCCGGCGTCGGTGCGCATATACGGAATGACCCAGAACTGCGCGATCGGGGCGATCAGAAATGACGTGATCGGGGCCGCCGAGAACTCGAGCGCGGTCGCGGCGCCGAAGACGCGCCCCTGCTTGTCGAACGGCACCACCTTCTGAATCACCGTCTGCTCGGCCGCCTCTACCGCGGGCACGAGCGCCATGTACAGCCAGATTCCCCCGGCATACAGCCACCACGACTCGCGGATCGTGAAGACCGCCCCCAGCAGCCCCATCGCGATCACGACGAGCAACATGGTGCGGATGGGGTTTCTCCCCAGGCCCCTGGCGGCGATGATCGCGCCGCCAATAATGAAGCCGGTCGAGGCGACGCCGAGCACGATCCCCCAGATCTGCACGTCGAAGAGTGTCAGCCCGTACGGGTCCATGAGCGCCATATAGACGCCGCCGATGAGGTTATTGAGCGTCGCGAACAGGATCAAGGCGAAGAGCCCGGGCACCGCACGAATCGCGGCCACCGCTCCGCGAACGTCGATCGCCTGGGCTCCGGCCACCCGCTCGGGTTTCGCCTCGGGCACCCGAATGAGCACGAGATGGAGGAGCGGGAGGGCGGTCAGGACAATCGAAATGATCAGCGTCCACCCCATCCCGAGGAACCCGATGGAGAGGCCAGACAGCACGCTCGTGACGACGAAGGCGAGGCCCTGCACCGTCCCGACGAGTCCGTTGGCGTTCGCGTGCCGCTCGACCGGCACGAGCAGGGTCACGGTCGTCGACAGCGCGATGTTGCGGAGGTTCTCGACCACCGCCCCGGCCAGGATGATCGTGGAGAAGATCCAGAACAGCGGGCCGCCGAGGTCGAGCATCGCCGACTCCGGCTGAGTGAAGAAGAGCAGGGCCGCCGTGAGGAACGCGACGAGGGTGACCAGCGCGGAAAAGACCATGACTCGTTGCTTGCGATGCCGGTCGACGACGGTGCCAAACACCATCCCGAAGATCGCGAGCAGCAGCAAGTATGCGCCGCCGATGATGCCGGTCGCGAGCACCGACAACGTCTCGAGGTACACCCAGAACACCAGCGCAAACCAGAGAAAGCTCGTCGTAATGTTCGCGAGGGCCGTGTTGATCAGGACGTGCAGGAAGATCCGCGACCCACCCGGAGGAGGTGGGGCGGCATCCGTCACGACTGACTCTGGCTCTACGCCCATGTTGCAACGATACGCCGGGATGCGACCGATCGCGAGGGCCCCGGGGGCCGAGGGCGCCGCCTAGTCCTCCGCAGCAACCTTCGTGATCGGTGCGAGCTTCACCAGCAACTTCCGCTCGCCGACCGAGTCGAACATGACGTGCGCGACCCGCTTGGTACCGACACCGGTCACCGCGTCGACGCGCCCCTCGCCGTAGTCGTCGTGCAGGATCCGGTCGCCCGGCACCAGCTCGAGGTCACCGTTGTCGCGTATCGAGCCGACGATCGTGTTCGGGAAGCCGCCGCCGGCCGCCTGCAACGCCTTCGCGGCTTCCTTGCGCTCGCGCCACTTGTCGAGCGCTGATTGCATATTTCCGCTCGCGGGCTCCGAGATCGCGGCAGATCCGCGGCCGCCCCCGCCGAAGCTGACGGGCGAGTCGGCGTTTCGGCTTGTCGCCCCGCCCGAGCGCGACCAGCCCGATCCGCCCGATCCGTTGAGGGCCCGCGGCTGTGTGCCGCCGTGCGAGGTGACCTCGCCGGGCGACTGGCGCCAATCGATGAGCCCCTCGGGGATCTCCTGCAAAAAGCGCGAGGGCAGCGCCACGGAGACGTTGCCGAACTGCGATCGCGTGCTCGCCAGCGAGATGAAGAGCCGCTCGCGCGCCCGGGTGATGCCGACGTACATCAGTCGGCGCTCCTCCGAGACGCCGCCGACCTCGTCGACGGACATCTGGTGCGGCATCAGGCCTTCCTCAACCCCGGTCATAAAGACGACGCGGTATTCGAGGCCCTTCGCGGTGTGCAGCGTCATGAGCGAGACCGTGCCGCTCGTGTCGTCGAGGTCGTCCGCCGCGGCGACCAGGCTCACCTCGGTGAGGAACTCTACGAGACCCGCGCCCGGGTGCTGCACGTCGTACTCACGGGCCACGGCGACGAGCTCCTCAAGGTTCTCGGCGCGCGCCTCGTCCTGCGGGTCACGGCGCGAACGCAGTTGCTCGATCATCTGCGTCTCCGACAGGATCAGTGAGAGCACCTCGGCGACCGGGGCCGGCCGTTTGCCCGCGCCGGGGCTCAGCGTCTCCTCCGACGCCGGGTCGGCCGCCGCCGGCTCATCGATGGGGCCGGCAGGATCCTGCCCGGTGGCCGGCGTGCCCGCCGCCATCTGCGCCGCGCGCTCAAGCAGCTGCCCGAGCTCGAGGATCGCGCCGCGCACCTTGGGCCCGAACGATAGCTCGTCGACGCGCAGCATCGCCTCGTGGAACGAGATCTGCTGCGCCTCGGCGAAGTTCGCGAGCTGCGCCTCCGCCATCGGGCCGATGCCGCGCTTGGGAACACCGAGCAGACGCGACCAGGCGATGGGGTCGTACGGGTTCATGACGCTCGTCAGGTACGCCATCGCGTCCTTAATCTCGGCACGCTCGTAGAACTTTGTGCCGCCGAGCACCCGGTACGGGATGGCCGAGCGGATGAGCAGCTCCTCCAGCGCCCGCGTTTGCGCGTTGGTGCGGTAGAACACCGCCATGTCCTGGTAGTCGATGGCGCCGCCGCTCGGACGGTGCAGCGACTCGATCTCCTCGGCAACGAAGCGCGCCTCATCGTGCTGCGAGTAGCCGGTGAATCCCACGATCGCGTCGCCGTCGCCTGCGTCCGTCCAGAGCTTCTTGTCCTGGCGGTCGAAGTTGTTGCCAATCACGGCGTTCGCGGCGCTCAGGATGTTCTGCGTCGAGCGGTAATTCTGCTCGAGCTTGATGACCTCTGCGCCCGGGAAGTCGCGCTCGAACTCGACGATGTTGCGAATGTCAGCGCCGCGGAAGGCGTAGATCGACTGGTCGGAGTCGCCCACGACGGTCAGGCTCGCCGCGGGGATGCGACCGGAGTCGTCAAGCTCCGCTGGGCGGGCGGGCGGCATGAGCCGTTCGACCTCCTCGGGCTCTACGGGCCGTGTGAGCTCGCGGATCAGCGAGTACTGCGCGTGGTTCGTGTCCTGGTACTCGTCGACCAGCACGTGCCGGAAGCGGCGCTGGTACACCGCCGCCACCTCGGGGAACGTGCGGAACAGATGCACTGTCTGACCGATGAGGTCGTCGAAGTCGAACGCGTTGGCCCGGCGCAGCTCGCGCTCGTAGCCACGGAAGATCTCCACGAACAGCCGCTCGCGCGGGTCCGCCTCGTTCGCGGTGCACGCGTACGTATCGGCGTCGGTGAGCTCGTTCTTCAACCGAGAAATCTTCGAGCCCGTGTTCGCGGGGGTGAAGCCGTACGTGTCGGCGTCGAGGTCCTTGATGAGGCGCTTGAGCAGCGCGCGCGAGTCGGCCGAGTCGTAGATCGTGAACCCCGACACGTAGCCGAAGCGCTCTGCTTCGCGTCGCAGGATCCGCACGCAGGCCGAGTGGAAGGTCGAGATCCACATGCCCTCGGCACCCGAGCCGAGCAAGACCTCGGCGCGCTCGCGCATCTCGGCGGCGGCCTTGTTGGTGAAGGTGATCGCGAGGATCTGGCTCGGCCAGGCTTCCTTGCTGCGAATCAACCCGGCGATCCGATGCGTCAGCACCCGGGTCTTCCCCGAGCCGGCACCCGCCACGATCAGCAGGGCGGGGCCCCGGTAGGTGACCGCGCGTTCCTGGGGCGGGTTGAGCCCAGCGGTCAGCGGATCTGCCCCGGGTGCGGGGTTGCCGGCTGGCTGACCGGAAGGGTCCAGAAGTTCGAAGGTACTCATCGGCTCCAGTCTACGATCGAGCACCGACAGGCAGCTCTACGTGGCGTCCATACTCTCGCGCGCGGCGACGCCGAGGTCCGGGTGATCGACGAAGATTCCGTCGACCCCCGATTCCAACACGAGGCGGAACTCGCCCGGCCAGTCGCCCCACATCGCGGCCTCCCCGCCACGGGGCACCGTCGCCATTCCCCTCGGGCGAAAACGAGGGTTCAGGAACCGGTTCTCCGGGCGCAGGGTCCAGACAAAGACCCCAAGCCCTCGCCGGTGCGCCCGCTGTACGAGGTCGGTCGTCCCGTTGGCGAACCCGCGACGGGCGACACTGAGCAGATCGGCCTTCGCGACGCTGATCCCGTCGACACGGCCCACCAGCCAGTCGAGGCCGTCATCACTGCGGTACCAGGAATACGGTCGCGCAGCACGTCCGTTCAGCGCGCGGTCGTCGGGCGGCGACCCCTCGGTCTCGGTCAGAAAGATGAACTGAGCGGCGGCCCCAACAGCCCGCAGGCGCTCAAGCACCCCGAGTTCGAAGCACTCGATGATGAGTCGTTCGGGACGGTCCGCCCACCCGCTCGCGTCGAGCTCGGCTCGCAGGAGCTCGTCGAGGGGCAGGCCGATGCCTGCGAAGTAGTGGGCGTGCTTGATCTCGACGACGACTGCCAAAGGACGCTTGCGTGCGGCACTCTCTTCATCGATGATGGCGAGCACGTCGCAAAGGCGCAGGATCCTGCCCTCGCCGTCGTAGTCGGCGTTGTCGGGGCGGGTCTTGCGCAGCCGCTCCCTCGTGGTGAGGGTCGACAACTCGGCCCAGGTGAAGTCCTCAGTGAACCACCCGGTGAGCTTGACGCCGTCGATCTTCTTGGTCGTGCGGCGACGCGCGAACTCGGGGTGATCAGCGACATCGGTCGTCCCCGAGATCTCGTTCTCGTGCCGTACGACGAGCACGCCGTCGCGCGTTGCGACGACGTCGGGCTCGACCGCGTCAGCGCCGAGCTCGAACGCGAGTCGGTACGCAGCCTCAGTGTGCTCCGGGCGATACCCGGGGGCGCCGCGATGCCCGATGACGAGCGGGCGGCCGAAGCCGTCCCGCAGCGCTGAAGAAATCCGGGGGTTCGGCATGCGTCAAGCCTATCGCCGCGGGCGAACACCCGACTAAATCCCAGCCGCCAGGGCGCCCCTTTTCGATAGGCTGAGAGGGCCCTCCGGCCGCAACGACCAAAGGACCACCTGCTCATGAGCAACCCCGCCCTTACCAGCAACCCGGCGCTGAACGGCAAGTCCCTCAGCGCTGAGGAGCTTCGCCGCATCTACGACCAGCCCGCAGCGCAGGTTGAGCGCCCTGGCGTCGACGCCGCACAGGCTCCCGCCGCTCCCGTCATCCTGCCCTCAGACGACCCCATGACGATGGAAGACTCGATCGCCAAGACGGCGGCCCTCTTCGTCACCGTCGTAGCCTTTGCCGCGGTCGGCTGGATGTTCCTGCCGCAGCTGATGCTGCCCGCAGCGATCGTCGGCCTCGTCCTGGGGTTGGTGAACGCGTTCAAGAAGGAGCCGAACGTCGCCCTAATCTTCGGCTACGCCGTCGCACAGGGCCTCTTCCTCGGAGGCCTCTCCAGCTTCTTCGAGGCACAGTGGCCCGGCATCGTCTCGCAGGCCGTCATCGGCACCCTCTCGGTGTTCGGTGTCACCCTGCTGCTGTTCCGCAGCGGCAAGGTTCGCACCAGCCCCAAGATGACCAAGATCGTGCTCATCGCGATGGTCGGCTACCTCGTCTTCTCGGTCCTGAACATGATCCTCATGATGACGGGTGCCGTCACTGACCCGTGGGGCGTTCGCGGTGTCGAGGTTATGGGTATTCCGCTCGGCGTGATCATCGGCCTCCTCGCCGTGTTCCTCGCGGCCTACTCGCTGGTCATGGACTTCGAGTTCATCCAGAACGGCGTCCGCAACAAGGTGCCCCGCCGCTACGGCTGGTCTGCCGCGTTCGGCCTGATGGTCACGCTGATCTGGCTCTACGTCGAGATCCTGCGCATCCTCGCGATCCTGCGCGGCGACTAGCCACATCCGCGGGAGCTGACTGAGATGTTCGATCTGCGTTCACTTCCCGCACCCATCATCGCCGCGCCCATGGCCGGCGGCCCGACGACTCCCGAGCTCGCCGCAGCGGTTTCCCGCAGCGGCGGGCTCGGTTTCGTTGCGGGCGGCTATCTCACCGCAGCCGAGCTGCGCTCACGGTTTTCCCGCGCGCGGGAGCTCGCGGGGCCCGGCGCCCTCGGCATCAATCTGTTTGTCCCCGGGCCCACCGTCATCGACGAGGAAGCCCTCGAGGACTACGCGGCGCGGCTCGCTCCCTACGCGGCGGCGCTGGGCGTCACGCTCGAGCTGCCTCGGGTCGGGCAGGACCGCGAAGACTACGAGGCGAAGCTCGCGCTAGTCGGTGAGCTGGCGCCCGAGGTCGTCTCCTTTACGTTTGGCTGTCCCACGCCCGATACCCTGGGCTGGTTGCGCGCGCAGGGCATCTGTACGAGCGTCACCGTAACGACCCGCGCCGAAGCAGAGGCCGCCCTCTCCGCCGGGGCCACCTCGCTCACGCTCCAGGGACCGGACGCAGGGGGCCACCGCGGCACGTTTGACCAGATGGCCGTGCCCGACGCGACGCCCCTCGCCATACTGCTCGACGACGTGCTCGCGACGGCCGGGCACACTCCCGTGATCGCCGCTGGCGGCATTTCCTCCCCCGCTGCGGTCGCCGCGGTGCTCTCGGCGGGCGCGGTCGCCGCCCAGCTCGGCACGGCGTTCCTGCTCGCCGACGAGGCGGGCACGCACGCTGTGCACCGTACGGCGCTGGCCCTCCCTCACGAGACCGCGCCGACGCGGGTCTTCTCGGGCCGCTACGGGCGAGCGCTCGTCACCGAGTTCGCCTCCGCGATGGACCTGTTCGCCCCGGCGGGCTTCCCCGAGATCCACTCCCTCGTGGCGCCGCTGCGCGCCGCGGCCCTTGCGAGCGACCACCCCGAGTTCGCCTGCCTCTGGGCCGGAACGGGCTTCGCCGAGGCGATTGCCGCACCGGCGTCCCGCATCGTGGCGGCGATGATGCCGCCCCGCGACTAGGGCGGATCCTGCCCGGGGCAGGTCCTCGCGTCGCACGGTCCCCGTGCGCCGCACCCCACACCCCACACGCCCCACGCCCCACGCCCCACGCCACACGCCCGGCGAATCATGCCGGAAATGCGAATCTTTCTGCACGGCTCAGGCCCGTTCATTCCGACATGATTCCCGTTTCCGACATGATTCCCGCCCGGGCGATGCGGCGCGGTCCCAGAGACGCAAAACGGGGGCGCCGAAGCACCCCCGTTTTGCTGACCTACCTCAGTAGGGCTACTCCCACTCGATCGTTCCCGGCGGCTTCGACGTGACGTCGAGCACCACTCGGTTCACCTCGGGCACCTGGTTCGTGATCTTGTTCGAGATCCGCGCCAGCACGTCGTACGGCAGGCGCGTCCAGTCGGCCGTCATGGCGTCCTCGGACGAGACGGGGCGCAGCACAATCGGGTGACCGTATGTGCGACCGTCGCCCTGCACGCCCACCGAACGCACGTCGGCGAGCAGCACGACCGGGCACTGCCAGATCTCGCCATCGAGGCCCGCCGCGCTCAGCTCGGCGCGAGCGATCGCGTCGGCCTCGCGGAGGATCTCGAGGCGGTCACGGGTGACCTCTCCGACGATGCGGATGCCGAGGCCGGGGCCGGGGAAGGGCTGGCGCCCCACAATGGCCTCGGGCAGGCCGAGGTCGCGGCCGATCTGGCGCACCTCGTCCTTGAAGAGGGTGCGCAGCGGCTCGATGAGCTCGAAGTCAAGGTCCTCGGGCAGCCCGCCCACGTTGTGGTGCGACTTGATGTTCGCGGTGCCGGATCCGCCGCCGGACTCGACGACGTCGGGGTAGAGCGTGCCTTGGACGAGGAACTTGACCTTCTCGCCCTCGGCCTTCGCCTCGGCGACGAGGTCAAGCTGGACCTTCTCGAACGCGCGAATGAACTCGCGGCCGATGATCTTGCGCTTCTCCTCGGGGTCGGTGACGCCGGCGAGGTGGCCGAGGAACGTGTCCTCGGCATCAACCGTGATGAGGCGGACGCCCGTCGATGCGACGTAGTCCTTCTCAACCTGCTCCCGCTCGCCCTTGCGCAGCAGCCCGTGGTCGACGAACACCGCCGTCAGCTGGTCACCGATTGCGCGGTGCACGAGGGCCGTCGAGACGGCCGAGTCAACGCCACCCGACAGCGCCGAGATGACGCGGGCGTTCCCCACCTGCGCGCGGATGAGCTCGATCTGCTCGGCGATGACGTTGCCCGAGTTCCAGTCTGAGGGGATCTCCGCGACGTCGTGCAGGAAGCGTTCGAGCACCTGCTGACCGTGCGCCGAGTGCTTGACCTCGGGGTGCCACTGCACGCCGTACAGGCGGCGCTCGGCGCTACCGAAGGCGGCGACCGGGGTGACCGCGGTCTTCGCAAGCACCTCGAAGCCCTCGGGCGCCTGCTGCACGGCGTCGCCGTGGCTCATCCAGACGTTCTGCGCAGCGGGGCCGTCGCCTAGAATCGCGCCGCCGCCAGCGATGATCTCGGCGTCAGTCGCGCCGTACTCGCGGTCGCCGGTGTTGCCGACCTTTCCGCCGAGCGCGCGCGCCATGACCTGGAAGCCGTAGCAAATGCCGAGCGTCGGGATGCCGAGATCGAAGATCGTCTCGTCGAACGCCGGTGCGCCGTCAGCGTAGACGGACGAAGGGCCGCCCGAGAGCACGATGCCGAGCGGGTTCTTCTCGGCGACCTCGGCGGCCGTGATGGTGTGCGGCACCAGCTCGGAGTACACGCCGGCCTCGCGCACGCGGCGCGCGATCAGCTGCGCGTACTGCGCTCCGAAGTCGACCACGAGCACTGGGCGCTGCGCGGTGTGAGGGGTCTGGGTCATGAACGGCCTTCCGGGGTCGTGGGGGCAGCAATCGGAATCTGGGGTGCCTCGGCGGCGAGAGCCGCTTCCCGGCGGGCGAGATCGGCGTTGACCTCGCGGACGACGCGTCCCTCCATGATGAAGGACAGAAACGGGACGACGCCGCCGAGCGCGAGCACGAGGAAGCGCCAGAACGGCCAGCGCATCGGGCTCCACAGCATGAAGTTGCTGATCAGGTAGACGACGTAGAACCAGCCGTGGGCTACGAGAAACGCCTTGAACAGGTTGAACCCGGGCCGCACGAAGGCCTCTTCTTGGCCCTCGGGCACGATCGGCATGAACTCAGCGAAGCCGTTCGGCGTGAAGAGGAACAGCTCGACCTTGAAGGCGTACTTCATCACCATGACCGCGCAGAGCAGCAGCAACATGGTGCCGGTGATGACCGAGGTCACCTTGTACACGCTCAGAGCCTTGCGGATGCGCGGGAAGTCGGCGGGTTTGGGCTGAAGTGCCATGAGGTCCATTCTACGGCTGGCTGGGGGGTGCAAATTTCGGGGCAGGATCCGCGCCGGCGCCGATGCCTGCCGCGGTCTCTTCAGGCGAGCCTGCCGCCTGGTCTTCAGCCTCGGCGTCGATCGCGAGCTGGTCGAGTTCCTTCTCCCAGGCATCGCGCGTGATCCGGTACCAGAAGAAGAGCGCGAAGCCCGCGAACACGACCCATTCGAGCGCGTAGAAGAGGTTGAGCCAGTTGACCGTCTCCTCGGGCAGCGGCGGCACGGAATTGATCTCCGCAAGCCCGCCCTCGGGCGTGTGCGACACCAGGTACCCGGCGAACACGGGCCCGTCGAATTCGGCCCACAGGTTCGCGAGCTGCGCCGGCATCATGGTGCGGAGCACCCATGGATCCTGGTCTGGCTTCGGGACGACCGGTCCCTCCGCGGGCATGTACCGGCCCTCGAGCTCGACCGGCGCAAGATCCGCGACATCGATCTTTGCGAGCGCGCGCTCGGCGCCCTGCGTGTCCGGTGCCCAGCCGATCGCGACCGACAGGTGGCTGGCGGGACTGTCGTCGGTGACCAGGTGGCCCACGACCCAGGCGCCCGTCTTGCCGTCGTTGACCCGGTTCTCCACGACGCGGAAGTCGCCGGGTGCGAAGGTGCCCGAGACCGTGACCATACGCCCTGCGGCGGTGTCATTCACGGGAGTGCCCGGGCGGTTGAGCTCCTCGATGGCGAGCGGCGTCTCGCTGTCAATCGCCGAGTCAGAGTTGATCTTGACGGCGTGGCCCATCTGCCACTGCGCCAGCCCGGCGAAGCCGCCGCCGACCAGCAGTGCAAGCAGCAATGCGCCGATCCAGCGGGGCCGCCGCATCACCTGACCGAGCGTGGGTGCCGAGGTGCGGCTCATGTAATCGGGACTCCTGGACGAAAGAGGAATGAGTCCAGCCAGTCTACCGAGCCCAGAATGGGCTTTTCCTGGTGGTCGGCGAAGCTCGGTGCGAGCGAAACTCGGCAGGATCCCGGCGCGCGCGTTAGGGGGTACCGAGCGCGGGCGCGCCGGGCTCCGTCGCCTGCAGCCGCACGCGGTCGGCGTCCGCGTCGGTGAGCTGATCCTGGCTCGCCCGCTCGGCGGCGACCCGCTCCAGGTATCGTGCCGTCTCAAGCTCGATCCGTGCCTCATCCCAGCCGAGCACGCCACCCATGAGGCGGGCGGCGACCGGTGCCGCCGCAATGCCCCGGTCCCAGGCCTCGATTGAGACGCGGGTGCGCCGCGCGAGTACGTCGTCGAGGTGCAACGCGCCCTCGTGGCTCGCCGCGTAGACGACCTCGGCGGCGAGATAGTCATCGGCCCCGGGCAGCGGCTCGCCGAGTTCGGGGCGCTCGCCGATGAGGTCGAGGACCTCGTTCGTCAGCGAGCCGTAGCGGTGCAACAGGTGCTCGATCCGCGCCGGGTGCACCTGGAACGCGCGCGCCACGCGGGCACGACGGTTCCAGGCGGCCCGGTACCCCTCAGCGCCCAGCAACGGCACGTCCTCGGTGATCGAGGCGGGGGTACGCCCCTCGAGGGCGTCGACCGCGGCGTCGATCGCGTCCTTCGCCATGACGCGATAGGTCGTCCATTTCCCGCCCGCGACCACGACGAGTCCGGGGACCGCGTGCGCGACGATGTGCTCGCGCGAGAGCTTCGACGTGTCGTCCGACTCACCCGACAGGAGCGGTCGCAGCCCCGCGAAGACGCCCTCGACGTCGTCGCGGGTCAGCGGCACCGCGAGCACCGCATTCACGTGCTCGAGCAGGTAGTCGATATCGGCGGCGGTCGCCGCAGGGTGGGCCTTGTCCAAGTCCCAATCGGTATCGGTCGTGCCGATCAGCCAGTGCCGCCCCCAGGGGATGACGAAGAGCACGCTCTTCTCAGTGCGCAGGAGCAGCCCGAGCTTCGACTGGAAGCGGTCGCGCGGCACCACGAGATGCACGCCCTTAGACGCGCGGACCTTGAACTGTCCGCGCTCCCCCACCATCGCCTGGGTGTCGTCGGTCCAGACGCCGGTGGCGTTCACCACCTGCTTGGCGCGGATCTCGAATGTCTCGTCCGTGACGAGGTCCCGTGCGGTCACGCCGACGACGCGCTCTCCCACCTTGAGAAACCCCTCGACCCGCACCCGGTTCGCGGCGTGCGCCCCATAGGCGGCGGCGGTGCGGGCGACCATCGCGACGTAGCGCGCGTCGTCGACCTGGCCGTCGGAGTAGCTGAGGCCGCCCCGGAACGCGTCCTTGCGGAGCCCCGGCGACGCGCGCCGCAGCTGCTTCCGCGACAGGTGGGTGTGGAACGGGACGCCCGGGCCTCGCCGGCTCGTCCGCGCGAAGAGGTCGTAGAGCAGCATGCCGGCGCCGACATAGACGCGCTCGAAGACCGGCTTGGTGAGCGGGTACAAGAAGCGGACGGGATGCACGAGGTGCGGGGCGATGCGCTGCAGCAACAGGCCGCGTTCGATCAAGGCCTCGTGCACCAGCCCGAAGTTGAGTTGCTCGAGGTAGCGGATCCCGCCGTGCACGAGCTTCGACGAGCGGCTCGAGGTGCCCGACCCCCAGTCGCGGGACTCTACGATGCCGGTCGAGAGCCCCCGGGTGACGGCGTCGAGCGCCGAGCCCGTGCCGACGATGCCGCCTCCGATGACCAGGACGTCGAGCTCGCGCTCGGGATCCCGCAGCGCCGCGATGGCGGCGGCACGCTCCTCCGGGCCGAGTCGCAGTGTCCGACTCGCTTCTTGAGTTCTCTTCCGACTCATGCCGCCCCCTTCAGGGTCTCCGGTGGAGCGTGACGCCCGCTAACGCTGCGCGTGCACGATGTCGACGCGCTGGAACTCCTTGAGCTCCGAGTAACCCGTCGTGGCCATCGCACGGCGCAGCGCGCCGATAAGGTTCGCCGTTCCGTCCGCGACGTGCGCGGGGCCGTTCACAATCTCCGCGAGCGGCGCGACCGCGCCGACGCGCACGCGCGTGCCACGGGGCAGGTCGTCGTGGTGAGCTTCCTGGCCCCAGTGCCAGCCGGCGCCCGGGGCGTCGGTGGCGCGGGCAAGGGCCGAACCCAGCATGACCGCATCTGCGCCGCAGGCCACGGCCTTGATGAGGTCGCCCGAGGTGCCGAGGCCACCATCGGCGATGACGTGCACGTAGCGCCCGCCCGATTCGTCGAGGTAGTCGCTGCGCGCGCCCGCCACATCGGCGATCGCCGACGCCATGGGTGCGCGGATGCCGAGCGTGGCGCGCGTGGTCGATGACGCGCCGCCGCCGAAGCCGACGAGCACACCGGCCGCGCCGGTGCGCATGAGGTGCAGCGCGGCCTGGTACGTCGCGGCCCCGCCGACGATGACGGGCACGTCGAGCTCGTAGATGAACTTCTTGAGGTTCAACGGCTCGCGGTCATCGGTCGAGACGTGCTCGGCCGAGACGGTGTTGCCGCGAATCACGAACAGGTCGACGCCCGCGGCGATCACGGTGTCGGAGAACTCGGCCGTCCGGTGTGGCGACAGCGCGCCGGCGACGGTGACCCCGGCCTCGCGGACCTCGCGGAGGCGCTCCTGGATCAACTCGGGGCGGATGGGCGCGCTGTACAGCTCGCGCATGCGCTTCGTGGTCTCGACGCCGTCGCCGAGCCCGGCAAGCTCGTCCAGCAGGGGCTGCGGGTCTTCGTGTCGGGTCCACAGGCCCTCGAGGTTCAATACCCCGAGTCCACCGAGGCGTCCCAGCGCGATGGCGGTGGCCGGCGACATCACCGAGTCCATGGGCGCACCCAGCACGGGGATGTCGAAGTGGAAGGCGTCAATACCCCAACTGGTCGACACCAGCTCGGGGTCCCGAGTGCGTCGGGTCGGCACAATGCCGATTTCGTCGAAGGTGTACACGCGGCGGGCCCGCTTGCCGCGGCCGATCTCGATCTCGTTGCTCACACATCGAGTCTATCCGGTGCCGCAGACAGGCGGGCCCGCCTCGCACTGCTACTTCTTGTAGTTGGGCGCCTCAACGACCATCTGGATGTCGTGCGGGTGCGATTCCTTGAGGCCGGCAGCCGTGATCTTCACGAACTGTCCGCGCTCCTTGAGCTCGGGAACCGTCCGCGCGCCGACGTAGAACATCGACTGGCGCAGGCCGCCAATGAGCTGGTGCGCGACCGAACCGACCGGGCCGCGGTAGGGCACCTGGCCCTCGATGCCCTCGGGAATCAGCTTCTCGTCGCTCGGAACGTCCGCCTGGAAGTAGCGGTCCTTCGAGTACGAGGTGCGCTCGCCACGGGTCTGGAGCGCGCCAAGCGAGCCCATGCCGCGGTAGTTCTTGAACTGCTTGCCGCCCACGAAGGCGAGGTCGCCGGGGCTTTCGTCCGTACCAGCGAAGAGCGAGCCGATCATGACCGAGCTCGCGCCAGCCACGAGGGCTTTCGCGATGTCGCCCGAGTACTGCAGGCCGCCGTCCGCGATGACGGGCACGCCAGCCGGCGTCGCCGCTTTCGCTGCCTCGTAGACCGCGGTCACCTGGGGCACGCCGACGCCGGCGATGACGCGCGTGGTGCAGATCGACCCGGGGCCAACGCCCACCTTGATCGCGTCGGCGCCAGCCTCGACCAGCGCGCGGGCACCGTTGTAGGTCGCGACGTTGCCGCCGATGATGTCGATGTGCGCAAACGCCGGGTCGGCCTTGAGCTTCGCGATGATCTCGAGCACGCCGCGGCTGTCGCCGTTGGCGGTATCGACGACGAGGAGGTCCACGCCTGCGTCGACGAGCGCGCCCGCACGCTTCCAGGCGTCGCCGAAGAAGCCGATTGCCGCGCCGACGCGCAGGCGTCCGGCATCGTCCTTGGTCGCGTTCGGGTACTGCTCTTCCTTGTCAAAGTCCTTGACGGTGATGAGTCCGGTGAGCTTGCCATCGCTGTCCACGAGGGGCAGCTTCTCGATCTTGTGCGTCGCAAAGATCGTTGCGCCGTCCTCGCGGCTAATGCCGACCGGCGCCGTAATCAGCGGCATCTGGGTCATGGCATCGGCGACCCGCACCGATGCACGGCGCTTCGGCTCGATGAAGCGCATGTCGCGGTTCGTGATGATGCCGAGCAGGATCCCCTGCTTGTCGACCACGGGAAGTCCGCTCACGCGGTATTCGCCGCAGAGCGCGTCCACCTCGGCGACGGTCGCTTCGAGCGACGTCGTGACGGGGTTCGTGATCATGCCGGCCTCGCTGCGCTTCACCCGGTCGGCCATCTCGGCCTGATCCTGGATGGAGAGGTTGCGGTGCAGGATCCCGAGGCCGCCGTTGCGCGCCATCGCCACCGCCATGCGCGTCTCGGTCACGGTATCCATCGCCGCGGAAATCAGAGGAATGCCCAGGCTGATGTTTCGTGTCAGCCGAGTCGAGGTATCCGCCTCGCTCGGAATGACATCAGTGTGCGCAGGAAGCAGCAGCACGTCGTCGTAGGTGAGCCCGGTGAACGCAAACGGATCACGCTGTTCCATGAAGACCTCTTTACTGAGTGTTGATTGCGGAACGTCTTCGTCCAGCGAGTGGTGGCGGTTGTACCATCGTAAACGACTCCGGCCCGGGTTTTATGCCCGGGCCGGAGTCGCGTACCGGAAACACTTCTCGCGCGGAGTCGGCCGCGGCGCAAGGCGCCCCCGGCGCATCTCCGATTTGTCCTATTTGACCGGTGCGGCGGGCTCCAACACGAAGGAATCGGCCGAACGCCAGCTCAACTGTGCCGGGCCAGCCGGGATGACCGCCCCGCGCTTACCCGCCACCAAGCGCAGTCGCTGGTCGCCGTAGGCCACCACGTACTGCACCTCCGCGCCACGGAAGACCGGCGCGATCACCTCGACCGGCACGCTCGCGTCGTCCTCGGCGCCGCGGACGAGGCGGAGGTCCTCCTGCCGGAGTCCCAGCACCGCGTCGGCGCCTGCGCGGAGCTGATGCTTCGGGACGGGCACCTCGTGCCCGCCGGTCAGTCGCAGCGTGTCCGCCTCGCCCACGGTTCCCGCGAGCAGGTTTGCTGCGCCCAGGAAGTCTGCGGCAAAGACCGTTGCCGGGGTGCCGTAGATCTGTTCGGGACGACCGATCTGCTGGATCCGGCCGACGTTCATCAGCACCACCAGGTCCGACAAGCTCATCGCTTCATCCTGGTCGTGGGTGACAAACACCGTGGTGAGACCCAACTCGCGGTGGAGCTCGAGCAACTCAATCTGCATGTCCTCGCGCAGGCGGGCGTCGAGGTTCGACAGCGGCTCGTCCAACAGCAAGATGCGTGGCTGCGAGACGATCGCGCGCGCCAGAGCGACGCGCTGCTGCTGCCCGCCCGAGAGCTGCTTCGGCTTTCGCCCGGCCAGGTGTCCCATCTGCACGCGCTCAAGCGCGAAGGCGGCCCGCTCGAGCTGCTCGGCCTTGCTGCCCTCCCCCTGCATGCGCAGGGGGAAACGCACGTTCTCGAGCACGCTCATGTGCGGAAACAGCGCGTAGGACTGGAACATCATGCCCAGCCGGCGCTTCTCCGGCGGCAGCTGAGTGACGTCCTCCGCACCGATGTGGATCGAGCCCTGAGTGACGGTCTCGAGCCCCGCGATGCAGCGCAAGAGCGTGGACTTGCCACAGCCCGATGGGCCGAGCAGCGACATGAACGTGCCCGAGGCGACGTCGAGGGAGATTTCCGACAGCGCCACCGAGGAGCCGAACTCCTTGCGGAGCCCTGAGATGAGCAGATCAGCCATTAGGCCATTACCTTTCCGAGTCCGAGGGTGCGCTCGAAGCCGATGAGCACCAGGACGGTGACGAGCACCATGAGAGTGGAGACCGCGGCGACCGAGGGATCCGGGCTGAACTCCAGCCGTCCGTAAATCGCGAGCGGCAGGGTCTCGACAGACGGGCTGCGCAGGAAGAGCGCGACCACCGCGTCATCGAAGGAGATGTTGAACGCGAAGAATGCCCCCGCGAAGATGCCTGACTTGCACATCGGCAGCAGCACAAGAAGGTATCGCTGCCACCAGCGAGCACCCATCGTCCGGGCGGCCTCCTCCGTGAACCGGTCTTGCTGCAGCAGCACACCGGAGACGGTGCGCACTACGTACGGGATCGCCAGCACGATGTGACCGATGATGATGCCGCCGAGCGACGCCCCGTCCGCGTAGACGGAGAGGAAGGCGAGCAGCGCAATACCGAGAATGATGCTCGGCACGATGATGGGCGCCATGAGGAAGCTCAGGATCGCCTGCGACCCGGGGATCTGGAACCGGGTGAGGGCAATCGATGCGGCGGTGCCGACGACCGCAGCGACCGCCGTGACCAGCAGGCCCACCCAGAGACTCGTCAAGAACGGCTGTAGGTAGGTGTCTGTCGTGAGGACGAGCTCGTACCACTGCAGGCTGAAGCCCTTCGGCGGGAAGCTGAGGAACCGTTCGGAGTTCACCGACGAGATCGCGACGACCACGATCGGCAGCAGCATGTAGAGGCCAACGACGACCGCCAGCAGCGTGGCGATCGCGCGGACCCATACGGGGACAGCTTTGACCATGGCTATTTCCTCGATCCGATGCGGGAGGTCGCGAAGATCAGCATCACGACCGCCAGGAAGAGCAGAGTGGACTGCGCCGCGGCGAACGGCCAGTCGAGGTTGACCGTGGCGTCGTTGTAGATCGTTCCCGCGAGCACCGGCAGGCGCGAGCCGCCGACGAGGCGCGGGGTGATGAACGAGCTCACTGACAGCGCAAACACGAGGGTCGCACCGGCAACGATCCCGGGCAGCGACAACGGGAACACCACGGTGCGCAGTGTCCGCAGGAAGCCGGCCCCCATCGTGCGGGCGGCCTCCTCGAGCTTGGGGTCAATATTCTGCATGACCCCGAACAGGGTGAGCACCGCGAACGGCAGGAGCACCTGGACCATCGAAATGACGATGCCGGTTTCTGTCCCGAGCAGCCCCTGACTAAACGCCACCGGGTCGATACTCTTCGCAAGCTGGCCGAGCGCGCTGTTCGGCGCGAGCAGCACCACCCAGCCGAAGGTGCGCACCACCACGCTCGTCATGAGCGGCAGGATGATGATGGCCATCAGGATCCCGGAGATGCGTCCCGAGACCCGCGTCATGAGATACGCGAGCGGCAGCGCCAACACCAGCGTGATCAGGGTCTGAATGAGCGACAGGCGCAGCGAGCGACCCATCGCGGACAGGTAGTACTGGCTCTGGAACACTTCCGCGTAGTTGGCCAGCGAGAATCCGCTGGTGCCCTGGAAGCTGGTCACTGACGAGGCGAGCATCTGCAACACCGGCAGGAAGAACCCGATCACCATGAGCGCGATGGCCGGAGACAGGAGGAGCAGCGGCTCCAGCCACGGACGCTGGCGTCCGCGGCTGGAGCGTGCTGCTAAGTGCAACGGTTGGGTCATGAGGCGACGAGATTGTTCCAGGCCTTGACCCACTCGGCGCGCTTGGCGTCGATCTCGGTCGGATCGAACCGTACGAGGTCGGTCAACGCGTCACCCGAGATGACCTCGGCGGCGAACTCCTCCGGGATCTCCACCTCCATGTTGGTCGGCGAGTAGCGCAGTGCGTCCGCCCAGGCGAGCTGCACCTCGGGGCGCAGCTGGTAGTTCACGAACGCCGTGGCGAGCTCCTCGTTGCCGCTCCCCGCGACGACGCTGGCCGTGATGTAGGACGCCGGACTGTTCTCGGGAACCGAGAACCCCACGTCCAGACCGGCCTTGGTCAGCGTGTACGCGTAGTCCTGCGCGTACGGCGCCAGCCAGATGTCGCGCTGTGTGAAGGCCTGCTGGATCTCGGGACTGGTCGCCGTCACGACTGCATCGTTCTGCGCGAGCAGGCCGCCCACCGCGTCGAGCCCGGGCTGAATGTCATCGGTGTCGCCACCGAGCACGCCGTTCAGCGCGAGGAAAGTCAGCAGACCGTACGAGTTCGAGAAGTCCGTGAGCGCGACGTGGCCAGCGAACTCGGGCTCGAGTACCGCGTCCCAACTCGTCGGAGCTTTCTTCACCTGATCTTTGAGGTAGATCAGACCCATGGGTGCGATCTGAATGACCGGACCCTCGCCCTTGCCGCGCTTGACACCGTCGAGCGCCGTCGGCACAAGCGCCGACGCCAGCTCAATGTCGCCCTCGGCGATCGGGGCGAGGAGCCCGTCGGCCGCGGCCACGACCTCCTGGCCGCCCGAGAAGGTCACGACGTCGAGCTGCGGCTTGCCCTTCTGCGCGGTCAGCTGCGCGAGCGCGTCCGCGCTGTACGCGGTCACCACCTCGACCTTTGCGCCGGTCTCAGCCTCGAACGGCTTGATCACGGCCTCTTGCAGTGTGGCCTCGTAGTCACCACCGAAGGAGTTCACGACAATCGTCTGACCGGCGAAGGGAAGGTCGGAAGACCCTGCCTCGGCGGAGCTCCCGGAAGCGCATCCGGTGAGCGCCAGGGCGGCTGCACCCGCCATGGCGATAAGCGACACTGCTTTCTTCATTTCTGACCTAACTTTCAAGCGAAGGGTGGGTGGGGGCTAGCTCACGCGAGCGATCGTGATGGTTTTGGCGCCGTCGATGCGGGTGTTGCCGCACGCGGCAGCGAACTCGTCGAGGCCCTCGGTGATCGACGCGAAGATGTTGCAGGGAGTCCAGCCGAGCGGGCCGAAGATTCGTCCCCCGTCGCCGTAGAATACCCCGATCTCCCAGAGGTCCTCGGACATGTTCTTCATCTGGTTGGGGGCCTGGTAGTACCAGAGCAGGTCGCCAGCGGCCGGGAAGCACGTCTGGTTCTCGACCGGAATCGACTCGGGGTCGAAGGTCTGCGCCGACTCGGGCAGGCCCGTCATGATCTCGGGACCCGCGAACGCAGCGTGCACGGCGAGCACCTCGACCGGGGTCTCCAGTGCGTCCCAGATCGTCTGCGCCGTCACGGGCGCGTTCGAGAGGTTCAGGTCTGCGATTGCCCGCGCGCCGTTGGGGAAGGTCAGGGAGATCTGCTTGGTCATCATGCTCTTTCGTAGTGGTGTCTCCGGCGATGCCGGCTTTGGGGAGGAGAGGTTTACTGGGCTGCGGCGATCAGCGCGGCGAAGAGCGCGCGTTCCTCGGCCAGCTCGTTCGCGCCGGACAGCTTTTCCGGGTGCCACTGCACGCCGGTGAACGACCATGCGGGATCGGTCGACTCGGCGGCTTCGATGATCCCGTCGGGGGCGACTGCCGCGACCGCGAGGTCGCTTCCGAGGCGCTCAATCGATTGATGGTGGATGCTATTGACCATCCGCTCGGACGTTCCATACAGCGCGGCAAGCCGACTTTCCTGGGGAAATGCTACGGAGTGCCGGTCACCCAGAAACGCCTCGGGCGCGTCCTGCAGCGGGTGCGTGCTCGTGCGTGGAATGTCCTCGACGAGGCTCCCACCCAATACGACGTTGGTGAGCTGCAGCCCCCGGCAGATGCCGAGCACCGGCGTTCCCGCCGCCCGCGCCGCGAGCAGCAGTGCGCGCTCAAACGCGTCACGTTCGGGGTCAACGTCGCCAGCTTCCTCGGGCCCCGGAGGCAGCCCCCGGGTGGCACGGCAGAGATCCTGTCCGCCGGAGAGCAGCAGCCCGTCGACACGCGAGAGCAGCGCGGACACGGCCGATTCCGGCACCGGCGCGAGCAGCAGCGGGATTCCGCCCGCCTCCGCCACGCGGGCGGCGTACTCGCTGCCCAGCGTGAACAGGTCCGTCTGTTCGCCGAGATACGTGGGCAGCGATCGCCGCCACACCGTGATGCCAATCACCGGGGCAAGCTGCGCCGAAACTCGGGCGCTTGCGGCGGCGTCCCGGTCTGCGGGAGCAAGCGAGGTGGGTGACATCTTCAGTCCAATCGTTGACTGAGGTCATTCCACCATCATTGGCCGAGAATTGCAACTTCTACGAACTTTGTGGCCAAAACTTTAATTCCTATGCGATTCCTAGGCGAATTCTCCTACATTGATGCTGAGTGGGCCGCGCCGAACGGGGGCGAGCACGAGCTCCACCTCGCCCGTACGCGCACCGTCAACTGACCCAACCGTTTGCGCCAGAAACTCGAGCAGCTCGTGTTCGTCGCGAGCGAGCACGTCGACCATGAGCTGAAACTCGCCCGTCGTGGCCGAGCAGAATCTGACCGAGCCCGACTCGGCGAGACGGCGTCCGAGGTCATCTACCCTGCTCGGCGGCACGCGCAGCCACGCCATCGCCTCCACGTGCAACCCGAAGAGGCTCGGCCGCACCTCCGCCCGCACCCGCAACGTGCCGGTCGCGATGAGCTGCTCGATCCGACGCCGCACCGCGCCAGTCTTCAGGCCGAGCTGCTCGGCCAAACGCGTAGCCGGCATCCGTCCGTCCTCCGCCAGGAGCGCGATGAGTCGCTCGTCCGCCTCGGTCAGGCCCGAGACGGGACCCGTCCCGTCGTCCAGCGCGCCCAAGATCTCCGCTTCAACCTCGGCACGCACCCCGGCCGAGATAACGCCGGTCGCCATCCAGTCATAACCGGATCGGTACGGGCGCAGCACCGTCGTCGATTCCGAGCTCACCACCCCGGGGATGGCGGGAAGCTCGTCAAGCAGCACCGTCGCCACGCGCGCCTGATCGGACAGGATCAGCAGCGCCACCACCTGGCGAGAGCCTTCAAGGATCGACACGGAGGACGCGTCTGCGCGCTCTGCCACGGACGCAGCGACCGCCCGCGCCTGACCCGATGCCGCGCGCAGCCGCACGACCACGGACCGAGCGGCATATGCGGTGATCGCGTCGAGATAGGTGGAGACCTTGATGACGCCGAGATCAATCAGTCGCTGCCCGCGCCGCGCGACCGTTCGCTCCGGGAGGTCAAGAAAGCGCGCAACCGCTCCCCAGGACGCGCGACCGGCGATCTGCAGTACAGCGGCAATCTGTCGGTCGACATCGTCCCAGGTGTCTGGCATCGTCGGCATGGCACTCCTCGTCACGGTATCGAGGGCGACTCACGCCCCGCGTTGCCACCACGTTAGTGGAATGCGACACCGCGTCGACGTCGCGCACCCGGCCGGGCGAGCGACGATCGAGTCATCGACGGCGCGAGCTGCGCACGGCCTCCGTCATGAGTATCCCGAGCGCGACCCAGACGAGGGTGAAGCCGATCCAGCGGGCCGGATCCATCGGCTCGTGCAGGATGAAGGCTCCCGTAATGAAGTTCAGAATCGGCGTGATGAACTGGAGAAAACCCATATGCGTGAGCGGCAGTCGGCGATTCGCCGCGCCGAACAACAGCAGCGGTATTGCGGTCACGAGACCGCTCCCGAGAACAAGCAGGAAGACCCAGTGGCCGTGCTGGAAGGCATCGAAAGAGAGCCCCGTGACCGGGAGCCCTGCCCCCGCGGCCAGCGCGCCGACGATGATGAGTTGCACGAGCGCGAACGGAACGGCGGCGAGGGTCTCGACCGTCAGCCCGCTCAGGGCATCAATTCGCTCGTTCGCCTGCTTGCGCACGAAACCGTAAAGCGAGAACGTGCCCGCGAGCCCCAGGGCGATCCATGGCATCGTGCCGTAGGCGACCGCGGTGACGACGAGGCCGACCGTGGCGATTCCCACCGCGACCCATTGCGTCGGCCGCAGCTTCTCGCGTCGAATGACCACGCCGAGCAGAATCGTAACGAGGGGGTTGATGAAGTAGCCCAGCGCGGTCTCGATCACGTGGCCCGTCATCACCGCGATGACGAAGATCTGCCAGTTCGCGTACAGCAGCAGCGACGAAAGCACGAACCATCCGCGTGATTTCGGTGACCGTAGCACCTCTCGCAGCGGCCCCCATTTACGCAGCACCGCGACAAACACGGCGCAGAAGAATAAACATGCGAGCACGCGCCACGGGATCAACTCGAACGGGTTGATGTCAGTAAGGGTGAGGAAGTAGAGCGGGAAAAGCCCCCAAAGGAGGTAAGCGCTCACCCCATAGACATAGCCGATCCGATCCCGCACGTCCCCAGGCTACTCCGCCCCGGGACCCCTCACGACCACGCGGTGCGGGGCCCCGCCGGGATCCGGAAACAACAAACGGGCGGAGCCGACACTGTCGACCCCGCCCGTATGCGAAAGAAATTTAGCGAACGACGACCGCAAGGACGTCGCGAGCGGAGAGCACCAGGTACTCCTCGCCGGCGTACTTGACCTCGGTCCCGCCGTACTTCGAGTAGATCACGCGATCGCCAACGGCGATGTCCATGGGGACCCGGTTACCGTTGTCATCGATGCGGCCGAGGCCCACGGCCACGACCTCGCCCTCCTGGGGCTTCTCCTTGGCGCTGTCCGGGATGACCAGGCCAGAGGCGGTGGTCTGCTCAGCGGCGACCTGCTGGATGACGATACGATCCTCGAGCGGCTTGATAGCGACCGACACGATTGACCTCATTTCTGAACGACGAAGGCTGGCATTGGCACACTCGATGCGAGAGTGCTAATTCAGATTCTAGGGGTCGAGTTGGCACTCACGCAAGGCGAGTGCCAAGCGGGAATCCCCGAATTGCGGCAGACCGTGGCGACAAGTGGCAGAATTGACGGGGGACCTGGCATCGGGCCGCCCGCCACCGAACCGACGAAGGGGTGTTCGTAATGTCGAACCCGAACGATCCAAACGTTTCCGAGCCGACCGGCATCCCCCCGGTGCCGCCCGTTCCGCACTACGGCGCAACGCCCGAGGCCCCGCAGCAGCCGCCCGCTGCCCCACAGTATGTCGCCCCGCAGGCGCCTGCCCCGCAGTACGCGGCGCCCCAGCAGCCCGCCTCGCCCTACGCGGCGCCCCAGGCTCAGGCGCCCCAGTACGCGGCCGCGCAGCCCTACCCCGCGGGCCCGGTTCGCCCGACCAACGGCATGGCCATCGCCGCCCTCATTACGGGCATCCTGGTCCCGATTGTCGGCATCTTCCTCGGCCACATCAGCCTGAAGCAGATCAAGCGCACGGGCGAGGCCGGCCACGGCATGGCGCTCGCGGGCCTCATCTGCGGGTACGTGTTCACGGCCTTCTGGGTCCTGTACATCATCTTCATCATCTTCGTGGTCGTGCTGGCTGGCGCTTCGAGCAGCTACAACTACTAGGCATGACCGCACTCCCCGGCTGGGACGAGCTTCCGAGCCCAGAGGGCCTCGCCGCGCTTGATCGCGTGGGCGAGGCCCTTTCGTCTGGCACCCCCTCCGACCGCGTCGGCGCGACGCTGCGCAAGGAGGGCGTCGACCCGGCATTCATCGCGGCGCTGCTGACACAGGCGCGACTGCGGCAGGCAGGCGTCGCGAAGTTCGGCGACGCTGCGCGCGCGATGCTCTTCACTCAGGCTGGCCTCGAGCAGGCGACGCGCCAGCTCGTTGCGGCGCACCACGCGGCCCGGTTCCTGCGGGCAGGATCCGCCCGCGTCGCAGATCTCGGGTGCGGGATCGGGGCCGAGTCCCGTGCGTTCCTAGCCGCCGGCCTCGGCGTGCGCGCGGTCGAGATCGACCCGTTCACCGCGCGGATCGCCGCACACAACGTCGGGCTCGCGGGGCAGGCGCGCGGGGGCGACTTCGAAGTGCTCACGGGCGACGCGGTGCTGCTGGGCCGGGGGGACGCCGATGCGGTCTTTCTCGACCCCGCGCGCCGCACATCCGGGCACCGCGACACCCGCAGACTCACCGCGCCTGAAGACTATCTGCCCCCGCTCGATTTCGCCTTCGGGCACGGCCGGGACCTGCCGACCGGCGTCAAGCTTGGGCCGGGATTCGACCGGGACCTGCTCCCCGCGGACGCCGAGGCCCAGTGGGTGTCGGTGGACGGCGCGGTCGTCGAGACCGGCGTCTGGTTCGGGGCAGCCCAGACCCCGGGCGTCGGACGCTCAGCGCTCGTGTTCCGGGGCGGCGAGGCGCACGAGCTGTCGGCCCCCGCGGACTCCCCCGATGTCGAGGTGCGCGAGCCCGGCGAGTACCTGTACGAGCCCGACGGCGCTGTCATCCGGGCGCGCCTCATCGGCCTACTCGCGCACGAGCTGGACGCGGGGATGCTCGGCGCGGGCATCGCGTATCTCACCTCGGACCGCGCGGTGTCCACGCCCTTCGCGACCGGGTTCCGCCTGCTGGAGGAACTTCCCTCCAAGGAGAAAGAGCTACGTCGCGCGCTCGCCGAACGCGGCATCGGCCGTCTCGAGATCAAGAAGCGCGCAGTGGACGTGGATCCTGCCGCCCTGCGCACCCGGCTGAAGCTTCGGGGCGACGCCTCCGGCACCCTCATCGTGACGCGGGCCGCCGGCCGGCACGTCGCGTACCTCGCCGAACGAATCTCAACTGCAGCCCGCGCGGCCGACGCTAGCGCACCTGGATCTCGGTGACCGGTAGCGACGAGTCGGCGCCGAAGTCCAGGCTCGACGGGGCGTGGCCCGCGATGACGAGCTGGGCGCCGAGCGACGCGATCATCGCGCCGTTATCCGTGCACAGCGAGAGCGGCGGCACGCGCAGCGTGACGCCCGCGGAGTCGGCCCGTTCCTGAGCGACCTCGCGCAGTCGCGCATTGGCCACCACGCCGCCGCCGAGCAGCAGGCGCGGCACCCCGTGGTCGAGGCAGGCCGCGATGGCCTTCGCCGTGAGGATGTCGACGACGGCCTCACGGAAACTCGCCGCGACGTCGGGCACGGACACCTCGGTCCCGGCATCGCGCGCCTTCTCCACCCAACGGGCGACGGCGGTCTTGACGCCTGAGAACGAGAAGTCGTAGCGGTGCTTCGCCATGTCTTTGGGCAGGCTGAGGCCGCGCGGGAAGCGGATCGCGGTGGGGTTTCCGGTGGCGGCCGCACGGTCGATCTCCGGCCCGCCCGGGTAGGGCAGGCCGAGCACGCGGGCGACCTTGTCAAACGCCTCGCCTGCGGCGTCGTCAATCGTCTCACCGAGCAGCTCGACGTCCCCTACGAGGTCGCGCACGAGCAGGAGCGAAGTGTGCCCGCCTGACACCAGCAGGGCGACCGTTGGCAGCTCGAGCTCACCGGCCGAGTCGTCGAGCAGATCCGCACCGACATGCCCGACGAGGTGGTTCACGGCATAGAGCGGCTTGCCGAGCGAGAGCGAGAGCGCCTTCGCCGCGGCGACACCGACCATGAGCGCGCCGGCGAGGCCGGGACCGCAGGTCACCGCGATCGCGTCGAGGTCGTCGAGCTTGATGCCTGCCTCGGCGACGGCCTGGTCGATGGTCGGGCCCATCGCCTCGAGATGGGCCCTGGCCGCAACCTCTGGCACCACGCCGCCGTAGCGGGCGTGCTCGTCCATCGACGAGGCGATCGCGTTGGACAACAGTGTGCGTCCACGTACGATCCCGATTCCGGTCTCGTCGCAGCTCGTCTCGATGCCGAGCACGAGTGGCTCGTGGCCCATCAGCGCCCCTCTCCTTCGGTGTGCGTGTCGGTGTTCTGCGTCGGCGGCAACGGGCTCAGCCGCATCACCACCGCATCGATCGCGCCCGGCTGATAGTAGCCGGGGCGCAGCCCGATCTCGGCAAATCCCAGCGAGGTGTAGAGCGTGCGCGCCACCGGATTGTCGGCGCGGACCTCGAGAAAGAGCTCGCGGACGCCACATTCGCGCGCGGCCGCGAGCAGTTCGAGCATGAGCCGACGGCCGGCCCCCTGCCCCCGGTACTCCGGTGCGACGGCGATTGTCTGCACGTCGCCCTCGGTGCCGACGGCGAGCAGCCCGGCGTACCCGGCAATCTGGCCCGTCGCGGCGTCTTCAAGGGCGAGGTATCGGCGGTGCTTACCGGTGATCTCGTCGCGCACGAGGTCGCGGCTCCAGGCCTCGCCCGCGAAGAGCTCGGCTTCCATCGCGGCCAGTACGTCGAGGTCGGCGAGCGTGACGTCCCGCAGGATCAGCTCGTCCCCCGCACGCCCGCTCACGGCACGACCCGCTTCGGGGCGCTCGGGGCGCGGACGTCGGGCACGCGCAGGTAGACCGCGCGATCCGCCTCGAACTCGCGTCCCGCGGCCAGGCGACGGGCCGCGAGTTGCACGAGCCGGGCGGCCGGGATCCGCGCGGGCCAGACATCGCCCGGACGGGGCCGGTGTGCCACGCGCTCCTCAAGCAGGGGGCCGGCCGCGCGCACGGGGAGGCCCGCCCAATCAAGTCCGCCGTACTCGGTCACAAAGAGCTCCCGGCGTCGCGCGTCCTGCACGACGCGGAGTTCGCTCGGCGCCGCGCCCCACTCGAGCATTGCGAGGGCAACCGCCTCGTGCCCCTGCAGCGGGAGCAGCGGGAGCTCGCGGCCACGGGCGAAGGCGTGCGCCGCCGCGATGCCCACTCGCAGTCCGGTGAACGGCCCGGGGCCTACCCCGGCGACGACACCGTCGATCGTCGCGGGGTCGCAGCCCGCGCGCTCGAGCACCTGCGCGAGCAGGCCGCCGATCGCCTCGGCGTGGCGCATCGGGTCATCGCTCGACGCCTCGTAGATGATCCCGTCCTTGCCGAGCGCCACGCTCGTGCCGAGCGCGGTATCAATTGCGAGCAGGGTGCGGCCGGCGAGCTCTGGAGCCGCCACCTCGCGCGAGCGGGGCGAGTCGAGTCGCAGTTCGTCGCGCAAGGCGAGGGGCACGGTGAGCCCCTCCGCCGAGCCTTCAGCCTGTGGGTGTGCCGCCGCGGAGAGCGCGTGTTCGGTCACAGTGCAACCCCGTCTGCCCAGCGCGGGCCGTGTCCTTCAATCCGAATGATGCGTGGCTCAACCGGCGCCTCGTCCGTGTCGTCCTCGTCCGCGTCGACTGCTCCGTCAACTCCCCCGCGGTCGGCAGCCCCGCCCAAGGGCCGCTCGATCACGAGCTCGAGCCAAGAGTCGCGGTCGTCGAGGAGCCCCGCACCCCACTCGGCCACGACCACCGAACCGGCAAAATCAATGTCGAGGTCGTCGAGTTCGAGCGCGTTCGCGAGCCGGTACGCGTCGACGTGTACGAGCGGCGCGCCCCCGACCAGCGACGGATGGGTACGGGCGAGCACAAAGGTCGGGCTCGTGACAGGGCCGCGCACGCCGAGACCCTCGCCGATTCCGCGGGTGAGCGTGGTCTTGCCGGCGCCCAGGGGGCCGGTCAGTACGACGAGGTCGCCCGCCTGCAGCTGGGCGCCGAGGCGCTCACCGATGCGATGCATCTCGTCAGGGTCGCTCGCTTCAACGACGTTCACGAAGTGTTCGACGCTCACGCGAGCTCCTCCTCGACAGGGATCCGCACGACGCGCGCGCCGATGCCGACGACGATCTCGTAGTTGATCGTCCGCATGAGCTCAGCCCATTCCTCGATCGCCGGGGCCCCGCTCTCGGGGTCACCAAACAGCACGACCGCGTCGCCGATCGCGGCCCGGTCGGCGACGGCGCCGAGGTCGACGATGAACTGGTCCATCCCGATGCGCCCGACAATGGGGCAGCGCACCCCGTGCACCGTGACGCTTGCCCCGGCGCCGTTCAGCGCGCGGGGCATGCCGTCCGCGTAGCCAATCGGGACGAGGCCGAGCGTCGTGTCGGTCTCGCAGACGTGGTTGTAGCCGTACGAGACCCCCGTCCCTGCGGATACGCGGCGCAGCGCCACCAGCTGGGACGTGAGCGTCATCGCGGGGACCAGGCCGAGCTCGGCAGAGCTCGTCCCGGCAAAGGGGCTGAGCCCGTAGATCGCCATCCCAACGCGCACCGCGGTGTAGCGAAGCTGAGGCCGAGAGAAGGTGGCCGCGGAGGCGGAGAGATGCAGGTACTCGGGTCGCACGCCACGCTCGGCCAGCGCGGCGATGGCACGATCGAACTGCTCGGCCTGGGCGAGGTCGCTCTCCTCACCCGCGTTCGCGAGATGGCTGAAGAGCCCGCGCACCCGGATCCGCCCGGCAGCGCTCAGCTCAGCCATCCGGGCGAAGAGCGCCGCCCACTCATCGGGCGCTGCGCCATTGCGGCTCAGCCCCGTATCGACCTTGAGGTGAATACTCGCGGTGACGCCCACCTGTTCGGCGGCGCTCGCGAGCGACTCGAGCTGGGCGAGACTGTTAATGCCAATCTCGATGTCGGCCTCGACTCCGGCTGCGAAGTCCACTGCGGGTCCGTGGAGCCAGCAGAGCACCGGGGCATCAATGCCGGCTTCGCGCAGAGCGAGCGCCTCTTCAAGATCGGCGACGCCAATGATGGCCGCCCCCGCGTCCACCGCCGCCTGCGCGGCGGCAGCGGCGCCGTGTCCGTAGCCATTCGCCTTCACGACCGCTATGAGGGCCGCGCCGTTCGCGCGTTCGCGGATGGTCCGCACATTGTGTCGAATCGCCGGCAGCGAGATCTCCGCGGCGCGCATGCAGCCTGTCCTCATTGCTCTCCCCTGTTCGCTGCTTCGATCGTCGATGCCCCGGGCGACGCCGGCGCAGTTTCCAGCACGACCGTCGCGATGGCGTGGTTGCCGTCGTGCGCGATGGACAACCACGGTTGCCCAGCGCCGTGGGCGGTCAACACTCGTGCCAGCTCGGCCGTGCGGGTAAAACTCGGAGCGCGGTTCTCACCGCGCACGATCTCGAGATCGTGCCAACCCAGTTCCCCCGACCCGCCGAGGGCCTTAATGAGGGCTTCCTTGCCGGCGAACCGTGCCGCGAGCGACCGATCACTCAGGCCGCGCTCGGCCGGGGTGAAGAGGCGATCGCGGAGCGCCGGGGTGCGCTCGAGCTGGCGTGCGAAACGCACCACGTCGACCAGATCAACCCCGACTCCGCAGATCACCTCTGCCGCCCCCAGCCCGTGTCCGACTACTCGACCGTGACCGACTTTGCCAGGTTGCGCGGCTGGTCCACGTCCAGGCCCTTCGCGCTCGCGAGCTCGAGGGCGAACCACTGCAGCGGCACGACCTGGGTGAGCGGCTCGAAGTACTCGTCAACGAGGGGCAGGCGGATCACGTCGTCGGCGTAGGGCAGCACCGAAGTGTCCCCCTTCTCCGCGATCGCGATCACACGAGCACCGCGCGCGCGGATCTCCTGAATGTTCGAGACCACCTTGGAGTGCATGAGCGGCGCGGTGCGCGGGCTCGGCACAAGCACGAACACCGGCTGCCCATGATCGATCAGCGCGATCGGCCCGTGCTTCAGCTCACCGGCGGCAAAGCCCTCGGCGTGGATGTAGGCGATCTCCTTGAGCTTCAGCGCGCCCTCGAGCGCCACGGGGAACCCGACGTGGCGCCCCAGGAAGAGCACCGAACGCGTGTCCGCCATCCAGTGCGCGAGCTGCGTGATCTGCTCGTGCGTTGCGACGGCCTCGGCCATCGCCTCGGGCAGACGCTCGAACTGCGCCACGGCCGCGGCCTCGTCGGCGCTGTCCAGCGAACCGCGCACGCGGCCGAGGTGCAGCCCGAACAGGTAGAGGGCGGTGATCTGGGCGACGAACGCCTTGGTCGAGGCGACCGCGACCTCGGGGCCGGCGTGCGTGTAGAGCGCCGCGTCCGACTCGCGCGGGATGGTGGCGCTCTGCGTGTTGCAGATCGAGAGCGTGCGTACGCCCTGCGCGACGGCGTACTTCACCGCCATCAGGGTGTCCATGGTTTCGCCCGACTGGCTCACCGAGACCAGCAGGGTGCGGGGGGTCAGGATGGGGTTGCGGTAGCGGAACTCGTGGCTCAGTTCGACCTCGACCGGCACGCGCGCCCACTGCTCGATTGCGTACTTGCCGACGACCCCGGCGTACGAGGCCGTGCCGCAGGCGATGATGATGATCCGATCGATGTCACGCAGCACCTCGTCGCCGAGACCCGCGAGCTCGTCAAGGACGACGTGTCCATCGGTGATCCGACCGCGGGTCGTGTTCCCGACGGCATCCGGCTGCTCGGTGATTTCCTTGGCCATGAACGACGGCCAGCCGCCCTTGTCGGCCGCCCCGGCGTCCCAGGCAACTTCGTATTCCTCGAACTCCTCGGGAGTCCCCTCGAAGTCAGTGACGCGCACGCCCTCGGGGGTGATCACCGCGATACGATCCTCACCGATCGCGACTGCGCGGCGCGTGAACTCGACGAACGCAGCGACATCTGAGCCCATAAAGTTTTCGCCCTCGCCCAGTCCCACCACGAGGGGCGAGTGGTGGCGTGCGCCGACCACGGTGCCCGGCTCGTCGCGATGCATCGCGAGGAGGGTGAACGTGCCCTCGAGTCGGCGCACGATCGCGCGGAAGGCAGGTTCCAGAGATCCGACGCGCGCGACCTCGCGGCCGAGCAACACCGCAACGACCTCGGTGTCGGTCTCGCTGGCAAGTTGGTAGCCATCGGCCTCGAGCTCGGCGCGAAGCTGCGCAAAGTTCTCGACGATACCGTTGTGAATCAGCGCGAGCTTGCCCGCATCACCCAGGTGCGGGTGAGCGTTCAGATCGGTGGGTCCGCCGTGCGTCGCCCAACGCGTGTGCCCGATCCCGGTGTTCCCGGCAACGATCGGCTCCTCGGCCAGCGACTCGCGCAGCCGCACCAGCTTGCCCGAGCGCTTGCGCACCACGAGCTCGCCCGTCTCATCAACGACCGCGACACCCGCCGAGTCGTACCCCCGGTATTCGAGGCGGCCGAGGCCGCCCATCAGCACGTCGAGCGTCTGGTTCGGCCCGGTGTATCCAACGATTCCACACATGCAGCCAAGTTTAGTGGCACGATGAGTGGACCATGGCTGAGTACCCCACCGACACACGCGCAATTCTTCGCCCCGACGTGATCTCCCCGTTCACCGAGATCGACCGCGACGAATGGGCGCGACTGGCAGGCGAGACCCCGATGCCTCTCCGGGAGGCCGAGGTCGAGTCGTTCCGCGGCCTCGGCGAACCACTCGACCTCGCCGAGGTCAGCGAGGTGTACCGTCCGATCAGTCGCCTGATCAACCAGTACGCCATCGGAGCTCGCGAGGCGCACTCCCGGGTCCGCCGCTTCCTGCACCATCCCGACGAGAACCCCTCGCCGTTTGTGATCGGGATTGCCGGGTCGGTCGCCGTGGGCAAGTCGACCGTCGCCAGGATCCTGCGCGATCTGCTCGCCCGCTGGCCGGAGACCCCGCGCGTCGACCTCGTGACGACCGACGGCTTCCTGCTGCCAAACGCGGAGCTCGAGCGGCGCGGAATCGCGCACCGCAAGGGATTCCCCGAGTCCTACGACCGGCGCGCGCTGCTGCGCTTCGTCTCGCAGGTGAAGAACGGACTACCGGGCGCGAAGGTGCCCCATTACAACCACCTCGTGTACGACATCGTGCCGGGCGAATTCACCACCGTGAACGCCCCCGACATCCTCATCGTCGAGGGTCTGAACGTTCTCCAACCCGCCTCGATGGCCCACCCGCTCGCGGTCAGCGACCTCTTCGACTTCTCGATCTACGTCGACGCACGCACCTCCGACATCGAGCGCTGGTTCCAGGATCGCTTCTTGCGACTCCAGAAGGCGGCCTTCACGAACCCCGACTCGCACTTCCGGCGCTTCGCGGGGCTCAAGGAGGACGAGGCGCGGGCGCTCGCGAGCGAGTTCTGGCACAACATCAACGAGCCAAACCTGATCGAGAACATCCGCCCGACGCGGGCTCGGGCATCGCTCGTGCTGCGCAAGGAGGCGAACCACCGCGTGCAGAAGGTGCTGCTCCGCAAGCAGTAGTCCGCCCCAGCCCGCCTAGATCAGGCCCTGCTCCTCAAGCCATTCGCGGGCGGCAACCTGCGCCTGAGCATTCTCGTCGCCCTCGACCCGCTCGCGCAGCGCGATCAGATCATCCGTGCTCAGCGCGGCAGAGACCTTGTTGAGCACCGCGGCGAGCTCGTCGCTGTACACCTCGGTGTTGAGCAGCGGTACGACGTTCTGGGCCGCGATCAGGTTTTTCGGATCCTCAAGGACGACGAGGTCCTCCGCAACGATCGCTGGGGACGTCGTAAAGATGTTGGCGACCTGGACGGTGCCGTCGACCAACGCGCGCACGGTGTCGGGGCCACCGAAGTCCTCGATCGGGAGGAGCGTGACATCCGCGACGCCGTATACCGAGGCGAGTCCCGGCAGGCCAAATCCCAGCTCGCTGAACTGCGGGTACGCGCCAATCGTGAACGGCTCGAGCGCGCTCAAGTCACCGATCTCGACCAGTTTGGACTTCTCGGCGGTCTCGCGGGTCACTACGTAGGCGTCTTTGTCTTCTGCGGGCGAGGAGTCCAGTACCTGGAACCCCTCCGGCACCGCGTCGGCAAGTGCCGCGTCGACGTCCTCCGTTGTACGGGCCGCATTCTCAGCGTCGTAGTGGAATAACAGGTTGCCGTTGTACTCGGGGATGAGGTCGATCGAGCCGTCCTCTAGGGCCGGGATCGTGGCCTGTCGCGGGCCCAGGTTCAGCGCAGTCTTCACCTCAAACCCCGCTTCCTCGAGCGCAATTGCGTAGATCTCGGCGAGAATCTCGCTCTCCGGGTAGGCGAACGACCCGACAATGACACTCTCGCCGCCCCCCTCACCTGCAGGCGCGGCTCCCGTGGGGTCAGCCGAGGCGCACCCGGCTAGAGCGAACAACGCCCCGACCGCGAACAGGCTGGCAGTGATGCGTATCTTCGAACGTGATGTGTGCATGGAACTATTTCCCCTCGTGAGCAGAAACTTCTGCCGCCGTGACGTGCACGGCTGATGGTGTGTGGGCTTCGACCAGTTCGGAGCGATGCGCAGTGCGACGCGTGCGTGAGACTCGCACTCCGCGGGGCCGAACCAGAAGTTGGATCAGCGCAAGTGCGCCGTCAACGGCCAGCGCGAGTGCGGTCACGAGCAGCGCTCCACCCAAGATTCGATCGTTGTCATTGAGACCGATGCCGCTCGAGATGATGCGGCCGATGCCGCCGAGCCCGATGTAGGAGGCGATCACCGCGGTAGCGATGACCTGGAGCGCGGAGGCTCGAATGCCCCCAATGATGAGCGGCAGCGCGAGGGGGATTTCGACCTTGATCAGGATCTGCCATTCGCTCATGCCGCTCGCGCGCGCTGCATCGACCGTGACCCGATCGACTGACTCGATCCCCGCATACGCCCCAGCAAGGGTAGATGGGATCGCCAAGATCGTCAGCGCCGCGAATGCCGCCACATATCCACCAACGGTAAAGCTGAACATCGCTCCGAAGATGACCGAGAACGCCATCAACAGGCCCAGCGTGGGCATGGCGCGCGCGCCACCGGTGACCGCGATCACGAGTTGCCGTCCCCGACCCGTGTGTCCGATGAAGAACCCCAGCGGGAGCGCGATGAACGAGGATAGCGCGACGGCGATCGCCGTATACGTCAGGTGCTCCACGATCCGGTCATCGATGGGCAAGGGGGTCTGCGAACCTGGGACGTAGTTGTTCGGATCGAACAGCCACGCCAGGGCACTTACGAAGAAGTCCAACGCGAACCTCCCTGGGTCTTGCGCGCCGGCCGGGTTACCCGGGGCAGGCGCAGGCGGGACACCTGATGCCACGGCATGAGCAGTCGCCCCAGAGCAACCAAGAGCAGATCAAACACGAGCGCAATGAGCACGCTCGCCACGATGCCCACCAAGATCTCCTCGAGATTGTTGCGCTGACGGCCGTTGAGGAAGAGGTAGCCCAGGTTGCGCGAGCCGATGATCGCGCCCACTGAGACGAGCGCGATCGTGCTCACCGAGACCACGCGCAGCCCGGCGAGCAGGACGGGGCCGGCGAGCGGGAGCTCGACCCGCCAGAACCGCGACCACGACGAGAACCCGATCGCCGTCGCCGCCTGACGCGTCGTCGCGTCGACCGAGGCAAGCGCGTCGGCCGCGGATCTGACCATCACTGCGACGCCGTAAATCAAGAGCGCGACGACCACGTTGACCTCACTCAGGACGCGGGTGCCGAGTACATAGGGGAGGATCACGAACAGCGGGAGGGACGGAATCGTATAGAGCAAGCTGCCCGAGGTGATGGTCACCGCTCGCAGGATCCGATTGCGATTTGCGACCCACCCCAAGGGGACCGCGACAACGAAGGCAAGGACGATCGGAATCACGCTCAACCGGATGTGGTTGAGCGTGAGCTCGGCAATCAGTTCGAGATTGTCGAGAGTCCAACTCACGGTGAGTCCACCCCCGAAGGCGCTGGGGAATCCGCCAGTACACCGGCGGGGCGCCCGTCGCGGTCCACGACCAACGTCAATTCGCCATCTCCTTGGCGGTGCTGCAGGTACAGCTGCCGCTTTCCGGCGTCAGCCCCGATAAAGCTCGCAACGAACTCGTCAGCGGGATCCGCCAGGATCTGGGCGGGGGTGCCCACCTGCGCGACGATGCCGCCCGTCTTGAGAATGACGACCTGGTCGGCAAGGGTGAATGCCTCGTCGATGTCGTGTGTCACGAACACGATGGTTTTGCCCAGCTCGCGCTGCAACCGGTTCAGTTCGACTTGGAGCTCTGCGCGAACGATCGGGTCAACCGCCCCGAACGGTTCGTCCATGAGCAGCACCTGGGGGTCGCTCGCCAGCGCCCTGGCGACGCCCACGCGCTGCTGCTGCCCACCCGATAGTTGGCGCGGGTACCGCTTCGCGAGCGACTCGTCGAGCCCCACTGTGTTCAGGAGCTGGCGCGCGGCGCGGCGCGCATCGGCCTTCGGCATTCCATTGAGGCGGGGCACGGTTGCGATGTTGTCCACAACGTTCCGGTGCGGCAGCAGGCCAGACGCCTGGAGCACATAGCCGATGCTCCGGCGCAACTGCACGGGGTTCATTCCGGCGATGTCCTCGCCATCAATCAGGATCTGCCCGCTGCTCGGTTCCACCATCCGGTTGATCATGCGCAGCAGGGTGGTCTTGCCCGAACCCGATGAACCGACGAAGACCGTCGTCTTGTTCGAGGGCAGAGTCAGCGTGAAGTCCTCGACGGCTCTCGTACCATCGTCAAAGACCTTGGAAACCTGGCGAAACTCGATCATCGTGATGCTCTCATTTCCGGCGGCGACGCAAGGAAACCTCTGCCCCTCGCGCAAATCACACGCGTGAAACGCGCCCACCTACGTACCCACCCTAGGCGCAAGCGCAGGGCGAGTCGACTCTGCGGGACACCCACGAGGGCGTCAGATCGGGCGAAGCAAGGCCGTGCGCCAGGCGGAGTATGGCAGCCTGAGAGTCGCTCGCCGGGCACAAAAAGCGGCGCGTCAGCTAGACGGCGAGGCGCTCCGCGACCACCGCGGCCAGGGAATCAGCGAGCTGCTGCGCCTGGGCCACCTCGGCGGCCTCGACCATCACGCGTACCACCGGCTCGGTGCCCGACGGGCGCAGCAAGACGCGCCCATTGCCGCCCAGGTCGCGCTCGACCTGCGCGACGGCCTGAGCCAGCACCTCGTCCTCGGCCACCCGCGTGCGATCGACGCCGCGCACATTCACGAGCACCTGCGGGTACACCGTCATGCACGAGGCCAGGTCCGCGAGCGTGCGGCCGGTGCGCGCGATCTCGGCGGCCAGGTGCAGACCGGTCAGGATCCCGTCGCCGGTCGTGGCGAACTCGCTCATGATGACGTGCCCGGACTGCTCGCCGCCCAGCGAGTACCCGTGCTCGTTGATGGCCTCGAGGACGTAGCGGTCCCCCACGCCGGTCTCGATCACGTCGATGCCGTTGTCGGCCATCGCGAGCTTCAGCCCGAGATTACTCATCACTGTCGCAACGAGCGTGTTCTTTTCCAGCATGCCCCGGCTCGACATCGACAGGGCAAGGATCGCCATGATCTTGTCGCCGTCGATGACGTTGCCGTCGGCGTCGACCGCGAGGCATCGATCCGCGTCGCCGTCGTGGGCAATGCCGAGGTCGGCGCCCTCGGAACGCACGCGCTCAATGAGCTGCTCAAGGTGAGTCGAGCCGATGCCGTCGTTGATGTTAAAGCCGTCGGGGTCGTTCCCAATGACCGAGAGCTTCGCGCCGGCATCGGTGAAGACCTGCGGCGAGATGCCAGCCGCGGCGCCGTGGGCGCAGTCGAGCACGACGTGAATCCCTGCAAGGGAGGTCCCTGCGAGCGTGCTCAGCAGGTGCAGAATGTAGCGGTCCTCGGCATCGGCGAAACGCCGGATGCGACCGACCTGGCGGCCCGTCGTGCCGACCAGCGGGCCGGCGAGCGCGGCCTCAATCTGGTCCTCAACGTCGTCGGCGAGCTTGCGCCCGCCAGCCGCGAAGAACTTGATCCCGTTGTCCGGAGCCGGATTGTGTGAGGCCGAAACCATCACGCCAAAGTCGGCTCCCGTGTCCGCCACCAAGTAGGCGGCGGCTGGGGTGGGAATGACCCCTGCATCGCGTACATCTACGCCGGCCGATGCAAGACCGGCAGAGACTGCCGCGGCGATGAACTCGCCCGACACCCGGGGATCCCGGGCCACCACTGCGGTGGGGCGCCGGCTCTCGGAACGCGCATCGCGTCCCAGAACCAGTGCCGCCGCCTGGGCGAGGTTCAGGGCAAGTTCTGCGGTCACATCGACCCCAGCCAAGCCCCGAACCCCGTCGGTGCCGAACAACCGCGCCACGGCAGTCTCTCCGAACGCCTGTTTAGCGCTTCGAGTACTGAGGCGCCTTGCGGGCCTTCTTGAGACCAGCCTTCTTGCGCTCCTTGACGCGAGCGTCACGGCTCAGGAAGCCGGCCTTCTTCAGGGTCGCGCGGTTGTGCTCTTCGTCGATCTCGTTGAGGGCACGAGCGATCGCGAGGCGAAGCGCGCCGGCCTGACCCGAGGGGCCACCACCGGTGATCTTCGCGATGACGTCGTACGCGCCACCGAGCTCGAGCACGGTGAAGGGGTCCGTGATGAGCTGCTGGTGCAGCTTGTTCGGGAAGTACTCAGCCAGCTCGCGGCCGTTCACCGTCATGGTGCCGGCGCCGGGGATGAGGCGCACGCGGGCAATAGCCTGCTTGCGACGGCCCACAGCTGCACCGGGAACGGTCAGCGCGGGGCGGGGAGCCGCTGCCGCTGCCTCAGCGGCCGGGGTCTCGGTGGTGTAGCTCTCAGGAGCGACAGTCTGGTCTGCGTTGGTCACGTTGTGAATCCTTTTTCTCTGAAGTCTGATCGGGTGCGCGAACTACTGCGCGACCTGTCCGAGGGTGAAGGTCGCCGGCTGCTGAGCCGTGTGGGGGTGGTTCGGGCCTGCGTAGACCTTCAGCTTCTTGATCTGATCGCGACCAAGCGAGTTCTTCGGCAGCATGCCGCGGATCGCCATCTCAACGGCGCGCTCCGGGTTCTTGCCGAGCAGCTCGGTGTAGCTCACCGAACGGAGGCCGCCCGGGTAGCCCGAGTGGCGGTACGCGCGCTTGGTCTCGGCCTTGTTGTTCGTGAGAACGACCTTGTCCGCGTTGATGATGACAACGTAATCGCCCATGTCCATGTGGGGGGCGAAGGTGGTCTTGTGCTTGCCGCGCAGGAGGATTGCAACCTGCGAAGCGAGACGGCCGAGCACTACGTCGGTGGCGTCAATGATGAGCCAGTCGTGCTTCTGCTCGGCTGCCTTCGGGGAATAAGTGCGAGTCACTGTCGTGCTGCTTTCTATCGAAATGGAGGTGTCCGTGAATCCCGCTCCGTTGCCGGTTTGCCGGGCAGATGCCGCGAAAAACCGAGTCGGTGGAGGGCTCAACTTCGGGTGCCGACGTACAACGCCGAGCACCAAAGAGAAATCTTATCACAGGGTGGGCGTGTCACCCGAGCGCGCGCGCCTGGCGAACCGGCAGCCTACTCCGCAGGATCCGGGCCGCAGCCCTCGCGCAGCTCTCCGGCCGCGGCAATCTCGCGCAGCTCGGCGGGGGCCTGGGGCGGGATCGCCGCTCGCCTCGCACGCGTGAGGGCGGCGCGATCGGCGACCTCGTGGTGCGGCGGGTACGTAATTTCCTCGAGGCTGAGCCCGTGCGGCGGCATGACGGCGAAGCGGTTCGGACGTTCCCGCGCCTCGAGCAGCCGGTCAAGCTCGGCCACGTCGATCCTGCCGGTGCCGACCGAAACCACCGCCCCGACGAGCGAGCGCACCATGGAGTGGCAGAACGCGTCGGCCTCGATGCGGGCGACGAATACCCCGTCGGGGTCTTCGCGCCAACTGAACTCGAGGAGGTTGCGCACCGCGGTAGCGCCCTCGCGCGCCTTACAGAAGCTCGTGAAATCCCGCAGCCCGACCAGCGAGGAGGCTGCCCGCTGCATCTCGGCGAAATCGAGCTCGTGCGGCACGTCGGCGGTGGTGGCGCGGCTCAGCGGGTCTCGGCGCACGCCGAGACCGCGGAGACGGTACTCGTAGCGTCGCTTGATCGCCGAGTACCGCGCTTCGAAGCCGTCGGGAACCTCGGTGACCTCGTGCACGACCAGGTCAGGAGCGGTGCGCTTGATAATCCCGTTGATGCGGCGGGCCCGCAGCGTCGGGAGCAGGCTGGCGTCGGTGATCTGGCCTGCCCAGCGCGCCAACTGCTGGGGCGTCACGTCAATGTGCGCGACCTGGCCACGCGCGTGGACACCGGTGTCGGTGCGCCCGCCGACGGTGACCGCGACGCGCTTGTCCGGCGAGCGCAGCAGCACTCCGAGGGCACGCTCGAGCTCGCCCTGCACCGTGCGGAGGCCGGGCTGCATCGCCCACCCGAAGAAGTCGGTGCCGTCGTACGCGATGTCGAGGCGAAGCCGCACGAGGTCCGCGCTGCGCTCGGGCCGGCGCGCAAGATTCCCCCGCGCCAATTCGTTCTGCGCTGAGGACTCGCTCGTCTCGTACACCACCTATATCCCTTCGTCCGTTCGACTGCTCTGCCAGGGAGTGTCGACCATTCTGGCCTACACTCGATGGGTCCCCCAGCTCAGGAGCACAGCCACCCCCATGTCACTCGGAACCGCCACCGGTCACGCCGAACCGGCGATTCCGAAGGCGACCCAAGCTCCCATGGTACGGGCACGGTACCGGGGCCTCGACGGGCTGCGCGCGATTGCGGTCGGTCTCGTGCTGGTCTATCACCTCTTCCCCGGCCTCCTACCCGGCGGCTTCCTGGGCGTCGACGTCTTCTTTGCGATCAGCGGCTTCCTCATCACCTCGCTCCTGCTGAGCGAGTGGTCCGCGTCGGGCAGGATCCGGTTGGCGGACTTCTGGCGCCGTCGAGCCCGCCGCCTGCTGCCAGCCCTCGGGCTCGTGATCGCAACCGTGTCGACGGCGGCGCTCGTGGTGGGTGGCGACGTCCTTGTGGGCATCGGCCGCCAGATCGCCGGCGCCGCCTTATTTGTGAGCAACTGGACCTCGATTGCGGCCGGCTCCGACTACTTCGCGAAGGACGCGCCAGAGCTCTTCCGGAACACCTGGTCCCTCGGCATCGAGGAACAGTTCTACCTCGTCCTCCCCTTACTCGCGCTCGTGCTCGTGCGCCTGCCCGGTCGCGCCGGCAGGATCGGGCGCCCCGTGCTCTTCGCAGCGCTCGGGCTGACCTCCGCCGTCCTGATGGCGGCGGGATCATTCGCCGGCGCTGAACCGTCCCGCCTGTACTTCGGTTCCGATACGCACAGCTTTGGCCTCCTCCTCGGCGCCGCGCTCGCCTGCGTACTGCACCAGGGCGCCCGCGAGGGGACCGCGGCAGAGCGCCCGGCACGCCAGTGGCAGCTCTGGGTTACCGCAGCAGCAGGCCTCATCGTCCTGGGGGCGCTCGCGCTCACGCTACGCGAGGGCAGCCCCGAGAGCTTCCGCGGCGGGATCCAGCTAGCGACGCTCGCGGCCCTCGCGGTCATCGGGGCGGTCACACGCCCGGGCATGGGGCTCGCGCCGCACCTCGACGCGCGCCCGCTGCGGTGGGTCGGAGAACGCTCGTACGGCATCTACCTCTGGCATTGGCCGCTGCTCCTGCTCGCGCAGGCCGTCTTCGGAGAGTGGGCGTCCTCCGGTACCGGCTGGCTCACCACCGGCCTGTGCGTTCTGGCGCTGACGCTGGTGCTGTCCCAACTCTCGTATCGGTATGTCGAGCAGCCCGTCCGCCGACTCGGGCTCATGCGATCCCTCCGCAGGCTCGGCCAGCTCGGCCGAGGCGATCGGCGAGCGCGCGTCATCGCGCTCTCATTCGTCACCGTTCTCGCGATCACCGTCCCGGCGACGATCGCCGCGGTGGTCACGGCCCCACAGACCACGTCCGCGGAGGCCGCGATCGAGCGAGGCCGCGTGCTCCTCGAGGCCGCCGAGCAAGAGGCCGCCGAGCAAGCCCCGACGACGAGCGCGCCTGAGAGCGGACCGCTGCTGCCCACTGGCGCGCAGTTGACCGCAATCGGCGACTCGGTCATGCTCGCGAGCAGCCCCGAGCTCGCCGCCCGGTTCCCCGGGATCAGCATTGATGCCGAGGTCTCACGCGGACTGTCCGTCGGTGTGGGCCTGGCCCAGGATCAGCTCGCCAGCGGCAGCCTCCGATACGCCCTCGTGGTCGGACTCGGCACGAACGGGCCGATCGACGAGGCCGATCTCGATGCGCTCCGCGCGGCCGCTGGCCCACGCCCGCTTGTGCTCGTGAGCGCGCACGCCGACCGCGATTGGATTCCGGGAGTGAATGCGCTGCTCGCGCAGTACGCGGCCGCCCACCGCGGGGTCGTCCTCGCCGAATGGGACACCGCGATCACCCCCCACCCGGAGATGCTGGCCGGCGACGGGATCCACCCCGAGCCGTCGGGCGGCGAGCTCTATGCCTCGGCCATCGAGGAGGCCCTCGCGCGCCTGCACACGCCGAGCGAAAGCGTCGGCTTCGGCGGACCCCGCCGGTAGTTCGGCCGCTCGCCTGCTGCCCCTGCGTCGACCGCGCGCGCTCGACGCTGTCACCAGTGCCCGGCGATGGCCTCACCGGCCTCACCGACAACGCAGAACGCCCCGCTCCCCCAAAGGGGTGCGGGGCGTTCGTGAGTCCGAGAGTTACTCGGCAGCAGCCTCGGCGGGAGCCTCGACAGCGGCCTCCTCGGCAACAGGCTCGGCAGCCTTGGGCTCAGCAGCAGCCTTGGGGGCCGCCTTCTTTGCCTTGACCTTGGGGGTCACGGGCTCGAGAACGAGCTCGATGACTGCCATGGGGGCGCGATCGCCCTTGCGGAAGCCGGTCTTGATGATGCGGGTGTAGCCACCCGGACGATCAGCAACGAGGGGCGCGATCTCGGTGAAGAGCTCGTGCACCACGCCCTGGTCGGTGACCTGGCGCAGGACGCGACGACGCGAGTGCAGATCGCCACGCTTCGCGAAGGTGATCAGGTGCTCGGCGACAGGCTGCAGGCGCTTGGCCTTGGTCTCCGTGGTCTGAATCTTCTTGTGCGTGAAGAGCTGCGATGCGAGGTTGTTCAGCATCAGACGCTCGTGAGCGGGGCCGCCTCCGAGGCGTGCACCCTTAGTGGGCTTAGGCATTTAATACTCCAGTGGATTGAGGTTCGAGAAGGCCGGAAGCCGACGGTTCCCTAGTTGTTGTTGTCGTCTTCGTAGCTGTAGAACTGAGCCCCGTCGAAGCCGGGAACGGCGTCCTTGAGCGACAGACCCATTTCGGTCAGCTTGTCGCGAACCTCGAACACCGACTTCTGGCCGAAGTTGCGGATGTTCATCAGCTGGGCCTCCGAGAGCGCAACGAGCTCGCTCACGGTGTTGATGCCCTCGCGCTTGAGGCAGTTGTAGCTACGGACCGACAGATCGAGATCCTCGATCGGAATCGACAGCTCACCATCGACGACGGCGTCCACGGGCGCGGGCCCGATCTCGACACCCTCGGCAGCCGTGTTCAGCTCGCGAGCGAGACCGAACAGCTCGACCAGGGTCGAACCAGCCGACGCGATTGCATCGCGGGGCGTGATCGCGGGCTTCGACTCAACGTCGACCACGAGGCGGTCGAAGTCGGTGCGCTCACCGGCACGAGTTGCCTCGACGCGGTAGGTGACCTTCAGTACGGGCGAGTAGATCGAGTCGACCGGGATGCGGCCTACCTCGGCCTCGTCGTTCCGGTTCTGCGCCGCCGAAACGTAGCCGCGGCCACGCTCGATGGTCAGTTCCAGCTCGAACTGAGCCTTGTCGCTGAGCGTCGCGATGACGAGCTCAGGGTTGTGCACCTCGACACCGGCCGGAGCCGAGATGTCAGCGGCGGTCACCTCGCCTGCGCCGGTCTTGCGCAGGTAGGCGGTGATGGGCTCGTCGTGCTCGCTCGAGACAACGAGACCCTTGATGTTCAGGATGATCTCGGTAACGTCCTCGGTCACGCCGGGGATCGTGGTGAACTCGTGCGAGACGCCCTCGAAGCGAACGCTGGTGACTGCTGCGCCGGGAATCGACGAGAGCAGCGTGCGACGCAGCGAGTTGCCGAGCGTGTAGCCGAAGCCGGGCTCGAGGGGCTCGATGATGAAGCGCGAGCGGTTCTCAGAGAGTGACTCTTCAGTCAGAGTGGGGCGCTGTGCAATGAGCAAGGTTGATGTCCTTTCGCTGCGAGTCCGCTATATGACTCATGCGTGATCGGGATGGGTTCGAAGATGGATCGGTGTGCGAGGCGGGAAGCCCCGCACACCGATTACTCGCTCGTGCTCGTTAGACGCGGCGACGCTTGGGCGGGCGGCAGCCGTTGTGCGTCTGCGGGGTGACGTCGGTGATGGAACCGACCTCGAGGCCCGCTGCCTGCAGCGAACGGATCGCGGTCTCGCGACCGGATCCGGGGCCCTTGACGAAGACGTCAACCTTCTTCATACCGTGCTCCTGCGCCTGACGCGCAGCCGACTCGGCAGCGAGCTGAGCAGCGAACGGGGTGGACTTGCGAGAGCCCTTGAACCCGACGTTGCCCGACGAAGACGAGGTGATGACGGCGCCCGTGGGGTCCGTGATCGACACGATCGTGTTGTTGAACGTCGACTTGATGTGGGCCTGGCCCACGACGATGTTCTTCTTATCCTTTTTGCGCGGCTTGCGAGCAGCCGACTTGGGTGCAGCCATGTGTTTTCTCCTGAAAGATTTCTACGTGTTAGGTCAGAGCCGAGCCGGCGACTACTTCTTCTTCTTGCCGGCGACGGTACGCTTCGGGCCCTTGCGGGTGCGTGCGTTCGTCTTCGTGCGCTGACCGTGCACGGGCAGCCCCTTGCGGTGGCGAATGCCCTGGTAGCTGCCGACCTCGACCTTGCGGCGGATGTCCGCTGCCACCTCGCGGCGCAGGTCACCTTCAACCTTGAAGTTGCCTTCGATGTGATCGCGAAGCGCAACGAGCTGTTCGTCGGTGAGGTCCTTCACACGGATGTTCCCATCGATCTGGGTCTCCGCAAGCGTCTTCAGCGCGCTGGTGCGGCCGACGCCATAGATGTACGTGAGTGCGATCTCCACGCGCTTTTCGCGGGGAATGTCTACTCCGGCGAGACGTGCCATTGTGGCTCTCCTCATGGGTTATGGAGGTGTGGTGCGCATCGGGGGTTCGGGCCTCCAACCCGAGGTGTCCCCCACAGCCGAGGCTGCGGGTTCTTCGATGCGCTGTTTCAGTTGTTCAATTTGCGATCTTTGGGATGACCCACGCGACCGCGGCGCTCGGGGCTAGCCCTGGCGCTGCTTGTGGCGGGGGTTCTCGCAGATCACCATGACGCGTCCGTGGCGGCGGATGACCTTGCACTTGTCGCAGATCTTCTTGACGCTGGGCTTGACCTTCATGGGAGTTCCTTAATACTTCGCTGTCCTCGTACTCGCAGGATGCTGCGAGCCGTTACTTTCCAGCGTTCGGCCTACTTGTAGCGGTAGACAATCCGACCGCGGGTCAGATCGTACGGGGTCAGCTCTACAATCACGCGATCCGCAGGGAGGATCCGAATGTAGTGCTGACGCATCTTTCCCGAGATGTGTGCGAGAACCTTGTGTCCGTTGGTCAGCTCAACGCGGAACATCGCGTTGGGCAGAGCCTCGACAACCTGGCCCTCGATCTCGATGACGCCGTCTTTCTTGGCCATAGCCTCACTATCGCTTGAGTAGTTGAATACTGGTCTTGCGTGATGCGACGCCGAAAAATCGGCATAACGCACCAAGGGACTATCGTAGTCCGGATATGCTCAGCTGTCTAGCCGGGCGTGTCGCGAATTACGGGATCGGCGTCGGCGTAATGCCGAGGGGCGCGAGTCCAGCCGCTCCCCCATCGGATGCGGTGAGCACCCAAATGCCGTTCTCGTGTACGGCGACAGTGTGCTCCCACTGGGCGCTCGCGCCGCCGTCCTCCATCGTGACGGTCCAGCCGTCGTCTTCGGTGAAGGTGTCAATGCCGCCCGCGGCGATGATCGGTTCGATCGCGACGACAAGACCCGGGCGAACCTCGGGACCCTTGCCGCGCACGGGGTAGTTGAAGACCGGGGGGTCTTCGTGCATGCTCCGGCCAATGCCGTGGCCAATGTAGTCCTCGAGGATGCCGTAGTTGCTCTCGGAGTGGACGTACTTGGCGATCGCATCGCCCACCTCATTGAGGTGCGTGGCGCGCGCCAGCTGCGCGATGCCGTGCCACATGGCCTGTTCGGTCACGCGGCTGAGCTCCTGCAGCGCGGCAGTCTTCTTCGGGTCGGCCGGGTCCGGTACCACCACGGTGTATGCGGAGTCACCGTGCCAGCCGCCGATCTCTGCCCCCGCGTCAATCGCGACGATGTCGCCGGGGCGCAGCGGCCGATCGGTGGGGATCGCGTGCACCACGTGCGCATTGACGTTCGCGCAGATGGTGTGCCGGTAGCCCGGCTCCATCATGAAGTTCGGGCGACCGCCACGGTCGCGGATCGCGGCCTCGGCAAGTGCGTCGAGCTCCAGCGGGGTGATACCGGCCCTCAGGGCGCCACGGGTGGCTTCCAGGGCCGCCGCGGTTGCAAGCCCCGGCTCACGCATCAGGCGAAGCTGCGCCGGCGTCTTGTAGATCGAACGACGGAACATGTTCCGAGCCATCGTGCTATCGGCCCAGCTTCAGATCGAGCGCCGTGGCGATGCGTTCGGCAACCTCGTCGATCTCGCCCAGTCCATCGACCGAGACCAGGATTCCACGGCCGTCGAATAGCGCGATGAGCGGGGCGGTCTGCGCCGCGTACACCTCCTGGCGGTGGCGAATCACGTCCTCAGTGTCGTCCGCGCGACCCTCTACGAGCGCGCGGTTCAAGAGGCGAGCCACGACGGCGTCGGTGTCGGCCTCAAGCAGGACGACAGCGTCAAGCGCCGCGCCCTTTTCGGCGAGTACGGCGTCGAGCGCGTGGACCTGGTCGACCGTGCGAGGATACCCGTCCAACAGGAATCCCTCGGCAGCGTCATCCTGCGCAAGGCGGTCGGCGACGATCTCGTTAGTCAGGGCGTCGGGGACGAGCTCACCGGATTCGATGATCTCCTGAATGCGCTGACCGAGCTCGGTCTGTCCCTTGATGTTCGCGCGGAAGATATCTCCCGTGGAAATCGCGGGGACCTGGTAGCGGTCGGCGATCCGTCCGGCTTGGGTGCCTTTGCCGGCCCCAGGGGGGCCGACAATCAACAGGCGTGCGGGTGCGGGGTGGGTCATTATTTGAGCAGTCCTTCGTAGTGCCGCTGCTGCAGCTGAGCATCAATCTGCTTCACCGTCTCGAGGCCGACACCCACGATGATGAGGATCGATGCACCGCCAAACGGGAAGTTCTGGTTCGCGCCAAAGAACGACAGGGCGATCAGCGGGATGAGCGCGATCACGCCGAGGTAGAGCGAACCAGCGGAGGTGACACGGTTCAACACGTAGCTGAGGTACTCCGCGGTCGGGCGACCGGCACGAATGCCGGGCACGAAGCCGCCGTACTTCTTCATGTTGTCCGCGACTTCTTCAGGGTTGAAGGTGATCTGCACGTAGAAGAACGTGAACGCGATCACCAGGAGGAAGAAGATGGCCATGTAGATGGGCTGATCACCCTGCACCAGGTTGTTCGAGACCCAGACGACCCAGGGCTTCGGCTCCTCGCCGATTCCGGGCTGGTTGAACTGCGCCACCAACATCGGCAGGTACAGGATCGACGAGGCGAAGATCACGGGGATCACGCCGGCCATGTTGACCTTGATCGGGATGTAGGTGTTGTTTCCACCGTACGTCCGACGCCCGACGACGCGCTTGGCGTACTGCACCGGGATCCGGCGCTGTGACTGCTCGACGAACACGACGGCCGCGACGACCAAGAGGCCCACCGCCAGCACGACGAAGAAGACGTTCCAGCCCTTTGCGTCCTTGATGGCCCAGAGTGCGCCGGGGAAGGTGGCAGCGATCGACGTGAAGATCAGCAGCGACATTCCGTTGCCCACGCCACGCTCGGTGATGAGCTCGCCGAGCCACATGATCAGGCCGGTGCCAGCGGTCATGGTGATGATGATCATCACGATGGCCCACCACTCCTGCGAGATCAGGTTCTGGCAGGCGACGGAGCCGGACGAACCGAACAGCATTCCCGAGCGGGCGACAGTGACCAGCGTCGTGGACTGCAGGATCGCGAGCGCGATCGTGAGGTAACGCGTGTACTGGGTGAGCTTGGCCTGACCGGCCTGGCCTTCCTTGTGCAGCGTTTCAAAGTGAGGGATAACGACGCGCAGCAGCTGCGTGATGATCGACGCCGTAATGTACGGCATGATGCCGAGCGCGAAGATCGACAGCTGCAGGAGGGCTCCGCCGCTAAAGAGGTTGATCATGTCGTACAGCCCGCTTGTCCCCTGGTTAGAGGCGAGGCAGACCTGGACATTGTTGAAGTTCACAAACGGCGCCGGCACAAATGAGCCGAGGCGGAAGATCGCGATGATCGCGAGCGTGAACAGGATCTTGGTACGAAGATCGGGCGTCTTCAAGATCCGTCCAATGGCGCTGAACAAAAGCTGCCTCCTGAGGGGTGTCGTCAAAGGCCCCGTCTGCAGACACGGGCCAAAAATTGAGCCTACACGCCTAAGCAGGGTGTGGCGAAACATCAACGGGGGCCGGCCCCGACGTTACGGCACAAATGCCGCAGTCGGAACCGTCCCCCGCGTAATGGTTGAGTGCTACTTAACCGAACCGCCAGCGGCGACGATCTTCTGCTCAGCCGAGCTCGAGACCTTGTCAACCTGAACGGTCAGTGCCACTGCGATGTCGCCATCGCCGAGCACCTTGACCGGCTGGTTCTTGCGAACCGCACCCTTGGCAACGAGATCCGCGCTCGTGACGTCTCCACCCTTGGGGTAGAGCTCCGCCAGCTTCGCGAGGTTCACGACCTGGTACTCGGTACGGAACGGGTTCTTGAACCCGCGCAGCTTCGGGGTGCGCATGTGCAGAGGCATCTGCCCACCCTCGAAACCAGCCTTGACCTGGTAACGCGCCTTCTGGCCCTTGGTACCACGGCCAGCCGTCTTACCCTTCGAGCCTTCACCGCGACCCACACGGGTCTTGGCCTTCTTCGAGCCCGGGGCGGGACGCAGGTGGTGCGCCTTGAGCACCTGCTCGCGTGCCTCCACGGCCTCTTCCTTCTTCTCGCTCATCAGTTGATCTCCTCAACCTCGACCAGGTGCGCAACCGTGCGGACGTAGCCGCGGTTGGCCTGGGTGTCCTCGCGGACAACGGAATCGCCGATCCGCTTCAGGCCGAGGCTGCGCAGCGTGTCCCGCTGGTTCTGCTTCTCGCTGATAACGGACTTGATCTGCGTAACCTTCAGGCTCTTAGCCATTACGCACCTGCCTTTGCCTTAGCTGCAGCTTCCGCCATAGCCGTTGCCTCTGCGCGCACGAGGCGTGCCGGAGCAACGCGGTCGAACGGGAGGCCGCGGCGAGCTGCGACGGAGCGGGGCTCCTCGAGCTGCTGCAGCGCCTCGACGGTCGCGTGCACGATGTTCAGAGTGTTCGACGAACCGAGCGACTTGCTCAGCACGTCGTGAATGCCAGCGCACTCGAGGACGGCGCGAACCGGGCCACCCGCGATAACACCGGTACCGGCAGCTGCGGGACGCAGCAGCACGACGCCAGCAGCTGCCTCGCCCTGTACGGGGTGAGGAATGGTGCTGCCAACGCGGGGGACGCGGAAGAAGTTCTTCTTTGCCTCTTCGACACCCTTCGCAATTGCGAGCGGCACCTCCTTGGCCTTGCCGTAGCCGACGCCGACCATGCCGTTGCCATCGCCCACCACGACGAGCGCGGTGAAGCTGAAGCGACGGCCGCCCTTGACGACCTTCGACACGCGGTTGATGGTCACGACGCGCTCGAGGAACTGGCTCTCGTTGCGATCGCGTCCGCCGCGCTCGTTGCGGGTGCCGCGGTCGCGGCTTCCACGACGCGCCTCGCGAGGCTCGTTGCGGTGGTCCTGAGCGGGGGCCTGCGCAGCCTCGGCGGCCGGTGCGGCCTCCGCGGCCTGGGTCTCTGCAGTCACTGCCTGCTCCTTCGTCTCGTTGCTCACAGGCTCAAACCTGCCTCTCGAGCGCCATCGGCGACCGCTGCGACGCGACCGGCGTACTTGCTACCGCCACGGTCGAACACAACGCTCTCGATGCCGGCGCTCTTTGCGCGCTCCGCGACGAGCACGCCAACACGGCGTGCCTTTGCGGACTTGTCGCCCTCAAACGAGCGAAGATCGGCTTCCATGGTCGACGCCGACGCGAGGGTACGACCCACTGCGTCGTCGACAACCTGCACGAAGACGTGACGCGAGGAACGAGTCACGACGAGGCGCGGACGAAGCTCCGTGCCGACGACCTTCTTGCGAAGGCGGACGTGACGACGGATACGAGCCGCTGCGCGGCCCTTTGCCCGAGTAATCGATGCGGCCATGGTTACTTACCAGCCTTTCCAGCCTTGCGGCGAACGATCTCGCCTGCGTAGCGGATGCCCTTGCCCTTGTAGGGCTCCGGCTTCTTCAGCTTGCGAATATTCGCAGCGGTCTCGCCGACCGCCTGCTTGTCGATACCGCGAACGGTGATCTTGGTGTTGCCCTCGAGCTCGAACGAGATGCCCTCAGGAGCATCAACGAGCACGGGGTGCGAGAAGCCGAGGGCGAGCTCGAGGCCCGTGCCCTTTGCGACCACGCGGTAACCGGTGCCGACAACTTCGAGGCCCTTTGAGTAGCCTTCGGTCACACCGATGATGTTGTTGTTGATGAGGGTGCGGGAGAGGCCGTGCAGCGCCCGCGAGTCGCGCTCATCGTCGGGACGGGTGACGAGCACCTGGCCCTCTTCGAGCGAGACGCGAATGGGCTCTGCGATGACGAGCTTGAGCTCGCCCTTCGGGCCCTTCACGGTGACCGACTGACCGTCGATCGAGACATTTACCCCTCCGGGAACGGAGATGGGAAGCTTACCGATACGTGACATCTGGGATTACCACACGTAGGCGAGGACTTCCCCGCCAACGCCCTTCTGCTCGGCCTCGCGGTCGGTGAGAAGCCCCGAGGAGGTGGACAGGATCGCTACGCCGAGGCCACCGAGAACGGTGGGGATTTCGGTCGAACGTGCGTACACGCGAAGGCCGGGCTTCGAAACGCGCTTGATGCCCACAATGGAGCGCTCGCGGTTCGGGCCGTACTTCAGCGACAGGGTCAGCGTGGTGCCAACGCGAGCGTCTTCGACGCTCCAGTCAGCAATGTAGCCCTCGCGCTTCAGCATGTCCGCGATGCGGAGCTTGAGCTTGGAGCCGGGCATGGCCACCGTTTCATGGTGAGCCGAGTTTGCATTGCGCAGTCTGGTGAGCAGGTCTGCTACCGGATCTGTCATCGTCATAATGACTCTACTTTCTCGCCTGGTTTCGCCGAGCCGGTCAGGGCTGGCGACCTGGGTGTACACGGGTGGGCGCCCGAAACGGGCGCCCACCTCGCATGGACTATTTAGTTGTCTACCCGGAACGGGAAGCCGAGCGCCTTGAGCAGCGCGCGACCCTCATCATCGGTCTTTGCGGTGGTCACGACAGTGATGTCGAACCCACGCACCCGATCGATCTTATCCTGATCGATCTCGTGGAACACACTCTGCTCCTGAATACCGAAGGTGTAGTTGCCGTTTCCGTCGAACTGCTTGGCCGACAGACCGCGGAAATCGCGGATGCGGGGCAGTGCGAGCGAAACCAGACGATCCATGAACTCCCAGGCACGATCGCCGCGCAGCGTAACGTGCGCACCAATCAGCTGACCCTCGCGAAGCTTGAACTGCGCGATGGACTTGCGTGCCTTGGTGACCATGGGCTTCTGGCCCGTGATCTTGGTCAGGTCGGCGATTGCACCGTCGATGACCTTGCCATCGCGAGCTGCTTCACCCACACCCGTGTTCACGACGATCTTGACGAGGCCGGGAACCTGGTGGATGTTGCCGAACCCGAACTCCTCGCGGAGGGCGGGAACGATCTCGCTCTGGTACTTCTGCTTCAGCCGGGGCTGAGCCTTGACAGCCTGTTCAGTCATCAGAGGTCCTTCCCAGACGTCTTCGCGTAACGGACGCGGACGGTCTTCTTCTTACCGTCCTTCTCGATCTCCTCGACGCGGAAGCCAACGCGAGTCGGCTTCTTGGTCGAGGGGTCAACGAGTGCGACGTTCGACACGTGGATGGGGGCCTCCATCGTCTGGATGCCACCCTCCTTCGTGCCGCCAGCCGACTGGCCGACCTTCGCGTGCTTGGTGACGTAGTTGACGCCCTCAACGATGATGCGCTCGGTCTCAGTGTTGATCGCGAGAACGCGACCCTGCTTGCCCCGGTCGCCGCCACGCTCCTGCGTAGCGCCCGAGATGACCTCTACGAGGTCACCCTTCTTGATCCTTTTCGCCATGATTAAATAACCTCCGGCGCGAGCGAGACGATCTTCATGAACTTCTTGTCACGAAGCTCACGGCCAACCGGACCGAAGATGCGGGTGCCGCGAGGCTCCCCGTCAGTCTTCAGGATCACGGCAGCGTTCTCGTCGAACTTGATGTACGAGCCGTCAACGCGACGGACCTGCTTCTTGGTACGAACGATGACCGCCTTGACGACATCGCCCTTCTTCACGTTGCCACCGGGGATGGCGTCCTTGACAGTCGCCACGATGGTATCCCCAAGGCTCGCGTACCGACGGCCTGAGCCACCGAGAACGCGAATGGTGAGCAACTCCTTGGCGCCCGTGTTATCGGCCACCTTAAGTCGGGATTCCTGCTGAATCACTTGCTACTCCTTATTCCAGGTAAGCCGCGAGGCTTACTTCGCCTTCTCGAGGATCTCGACGAGGCGCCAGTGCTTGGTGGCGCTCAACGGGCGGGTCTCCGCGATGAGGACCATGTCGCCGATGCCGGCGGTGTTCTCTTCATCGTGTGCCTTGATCTTCGACGAGCGACGAATCACCTTGCCGTAGAGAGGGTGCTTCACGCGGTCCTCGACCTCAACGACGATGGTCTTATCCATCTTGTCGCTGACGACGTAGCCACGGCGGGTCTTGCGATCCGCGCGTGCCTCAGCCGACTCCTGGCCGGCCTGTTCCTCGACCTTAGCCATGGTTAGGCCTCCTTCGTCTCGGCGGAATCGTCCGCCTTCTTGCTCTTCTTCGCCGTCTTGACCGGAGTCGGAGCGGGCGTTGCCCGAATCCCGAGCTCGCGCTCACGGATCACGGTGTAGATGCGAGCGATGTCACGCTTTACGTGGCTCACACGGCCATGGCTTTCCAGCTGGCCGGTGGCCGACTGGAAGCGCAGGTTGAACAGCTCTGCCTTCGACTTCTTGAGCTCCTCTACGAGGCGCTCATCCTCGAACGTGTCGAGTTCGGTGATGGCAAGTTCCTTGGTACCGATCGCCATTACGCGTCGCCCTCCTCACGCTTGATAATCCGGGCCTTCAGCGGGAGCTTGTGAATTGCGCGAGTCAATGCCTCACGCGCAAGCTCCTCGTCGACGCCCGCGACCTCGAAGAGGACGCGACCCGGCTTGACATTTGCCACCCACCACTCAGGTGAACCCTTACCGGAACCCATGCGGGTTTCGGCGGGCTTCTTCGTGAGAGGACGGTCAGGGTAGATGTTGATCCACACCTTGCCACCGCGCTTGATGTGACGCGTCATCGCGATACGAGCGGACTCGATCTGACGGTTGGTCACATACGCGGGGGTGAGCGCCTGGATACCAAACTCACCGAACGACACCTTGGTGCCGCCGGTTGCGTGGCCCGAACGCTTCGGGTGGTGCTGCTTGCGGTACTTGACTCGACGGGGAATCAGCATGCTTACTTCTCCGATCCTGCTGCGGCAGCCGCAGCCTCGGGAGCGCGACCCTCACGGGGAGCGCGACGACGGTCATCACGGCCGCGCGACGACGACTTCTGCGAAGCCTGCTCGCGAGCGAGCTCCTTGTTCGTCATGTCGCCCTTGTAGATCCAGACCTTCACGCCGATACGGCCGAACGTCGTCTTGGCCTCGTAGAAGCCGTAGTCGATGTTCGCGCGGAGCGTGTGCAGGGGCACGCGACCCTCGCGGTAGAACTCTGAACGGCTCATCTCGGCGCCGCCGAGGCGACCCGAGACCTGGATCCGGATGCCCTTGGCGCCAGCGCGCTGGGCGCCCTGGAGACCCTTGCGCATCGCACGACGGAACGCCACGCGAGCAGCGAGCTGCTCGGCAATGCCCTGTGCGACGAGCTGAGCGTCGGCCTCGGGGTTCTTGACCTCGAGGATGTTCAGCTGGATCTGCTTGCCCGAGAGCTTCTCGAGGTCGGCACGAATGCGCTCCGCCTCGGCGCCGCGGCGACCGATGACGATGCCCGGACGCGCCGAGTGGATGTCCACGCGGACGCGGTCACGAGTGCGCTCGATCTCGACACGCGAAACGCCTGCGCGGTCAAGCGACTTGGTCAGGTACTCACGGATACGGATGTCCTCTGCGAGGTAATCCGCGTAACGCTGTCCCGGCTTCTGCGAATCCGAGAACCAACGCGATACGTGATCAGTGGTGATCCCGAGGCGGAAGCCATACGGGTGAATCTTCTGGCCCATTTATTTGGCTCCCTTCTTGACTGCCTCGAGCTCATCGGCCGTCTTGAGGACGATCGTGATGTGGCTCGTGCGCTTCATGATCTTGAATGCGCGACCCTGTGCCCGGGGGCGGAAGCGCTTCAGGGTTGCACCCTCGTCGACGAAAGCGGTAGCTACATAGAGCTCCTCTTCGTTGAGACGAAGGTTTTCCTTATCGGCCTTGACACGTGCGTTCGCCATTGCCGAAGCAACGAGCTTGAACACGGGCTCGGCAGCGGCCTGCGGCGCGAACTTCAGGATTGCGAGGGCCTCTTCGGCCTGCTTTCCACGTACGAGGTTCACAACGCGACGGGCCTTCATGGGGGTGATGCGGATATGACGCAAACGTGCGGTCGACTCCACCATTCTTATTCCTCCTTCACGCCACCGCGTTAGCGGCGACGGCCCTTCTTGTCGTCCTTCACGTGACCGCGGAAGGTACGAGTCGGAGCGAATTCGCCCAACTTGTGACCAACCATCGTCTCGGTGACGAACACGGGGATGTGCTTGCGCCCATCGTGAACCGCGATCGTGTGTCCGAGCATGGACGGCACGATCATCGAGCGGCGCGACCAGGTCTTGATGACGTTCTTGGTACCAGCTTCGTTCTGCGTAACAACCTTGCTGAGCAGGTGGTTATCGACGAAGGGGCCCTTTTTGAGACTGCGAGGCATATTCTCTCCCTACCTAGCGCTTCTTGCCAACGGTGCGGCGACGCACGATGAGCTTGTCGCTTTCCTTGTTCGGACGGCGCGTGCGCCCTTCCTTCTGACCCCACGGGCTGACCGGGTGACGGCCGCCCGAGGTGCGGCCTTCGCCACCACCGTGCGGGTGATCAACCGGGTTCATGACGACACCACGGACAGTCGGGCGAACGCCCTTCCACCGCATACGGCCGGCCTTACCCCAGTTGATGTTCGACTGCTCGGCGTTGCCGACCTCGCCGACGGTTGCGCGGCAGCGCACGTCGACGTTGCGGATCTCGCCCGAGGGGAGACGCAGCTGCGCGTAGGGGCCATCCTTCGCCACGAGGCGAACCGAGGCACCAGCGGAACGCGCCATCTTGGCGCCCCCGCCCGGCTTCAGCTCGATCGCGTGAATGACGGTACCCGTAGGGATGTTCTTCAGCGGCAGGTTGTTGCCGGGCTTGATGTCGGCAGCGGGACCGCTCTCGACAATGTCGCCCTGGCTCAGCTTGTTCGGCGCGATGATGTAACGCTTCGTGCCGTCCAAGTAGTGCAGCAGTGCGATGCGAGCCGTACGGTTCGGATCGTACTCAATGTGCGCAACCTTGGCGTTCACGCCGTCCTTGTCATGGCGACGGAAGTCGATGACACGGTACTGGCGCTTGTGGCCACCACCGATGTGACGGGTCGTGATCCGACCGGAGCTGTTACGGCCACCGGTCTTGTGCAGGGGGCGGAGCAGCGACTTCTCGGGGGTCGAACGCGTGATCTCTGCAAAGTCAGAGACGCTCGCGCCACGACGACCCGGGGTAGTCGGCTTGTATTTGCGAATAGCCATATCTAGTTCCTCTTCGCCCCTTCTACAGCGCGGCCGTGAAGATGTCGATGGAGCCCGACTTCAGGGTCACAATGGCACGCTTGGTGTCCTTGCGCTTGCCCTGGCCGAACTTGGTGCGGCGCGTCTTGCCCTTGCGGTTCAGCGTGTTGATCTTGTCGATCTTCACGTTGAAGATCTGCTCGATTGCGAGCTTGATCTCGGTCTTGTTCGAGTCCGGGTGCACCTCAAAGGTGTACTGTCCGTTGCCGTCGATGAGCGCATAGCTCTTCTCCGAAACGACCGGCGCGATGACGACGTCGTGCGGGTTCTTGTTCAGGCTCATTACTTCGAGACCTCCTTGACGGCGCGCGCGGCGACGAAATCGTCAAAGGCGGCCTTGGTGAAAACGATGTCATCGCTGACGACAACGTCGTACGCGTTGAGCTGATCCTGGAACAACAGGTGCACGTTCTCAAGGTTGCGAGCACTGGGCTCGGTCAACGCATCAGCGCGGTCCATGACCACGAGTACACGCTTGCCAGGAGCAACCAGGGCGATGACCTCGCGGGCAGCCTTGGTGCTGGGCTTGTTGTCGAGACCGAACGACTCAAGGACGTGGATCCGCGAACCGCGTGCGCGGTCCGAGAGCACGCCGCGAAGAGCAGCAGCGATCATCTTCTTGGGGGTGCGCTGCGAGTAGTCACGCGGCTTGGGGCCGTGGACGACGCCGCCGCCGCGGTGCTCAGGTGCACGTACCGAACCCTGACGAGCGCGGCCGGTGCCCTTCTGCTTGAACGGCTTGACACCCGAACCGGACACTTCGCCACGGTTCTTGGTCTTGTGCGTCCCCTGGCGTGCGGCAGCGAGCTGCGCGACAACAACCTGGTGGATCAGCGGAACGTTAGCTTCGACGCCGAAGATCGACTCGGGCAGATCGACAGTGCCGACCTTCTTACCCTTCGCGCTCAGGACGTCGAGCGTGGTAGCGGTAGCCATGAACTACGCCCCCTTCACTGCGTTGCGAACGAATACAAGGCGACCACGTGCACCGGGGACGGCGCCCTTGATCAGGACGACACCCTTCTCGATGTCAACCGCGTGAACCGTGAGGTTCTGCACGGTCACGCGCTCGCCACCCATGCGGCCAGCCATCTTGTGACCCTTGAACACGCGGCCCGGCGTAGCCGAGGCGCCGATCGAGCCGGGCTTGCGGTGGTTGCGGTGTGCACCGTGCGATGCGCCGACGCCACTGAAGTTGTGGCGCTTCATAACGCCAGCGAAGCCCTTGCCCTTCGAGGTGCCAACGACGTCGACCAGCTGGCCGGCTTCGAAGGTCTCACCGATGGTGAGCTCCTGGCCGAGCGCGTACTCGCCTGCGTTCGCGGTGCGCACCTCTGCGAGGTGGCGGCGCGGCGTGACGCCGGCCTTCGCGAAGTGAGCGGTCGCGGGCTGGTTGACCTTACGGGGGTCAATGTCGCCTGCAGCGATCTGAATGGCGTTGTAGCCATCGAGCTCGGGGGTGCGGATCTGGGTGACCACGTTGGGGTTGATCTCAACAACGGTCACGGGGACCAGCTTGCCGTTCTCATCCCAGACCTGAGTCATGCCCAGCTTGGTGCCAAGGAGGCCCTTGACGGTGTTATTTACGTTCGTCATGATCCTCCCCTTTACAGCTTGATCTCGATGTTGACATCCGCCGGCAGGTCGAGACGCATGAGCGAATCGACGGCCTTCGGGGTCGGATCGACGATGTCGATGAGGCGCTTGTGCGTGCGCTTCTCGAAGTGTTCGCGACTGTCCTTGTACTTGTGAGGCGAACGGATCACTGCGATCACGTTCTTCTCAGTCGGCAGCGGCACGGGGCCGATGACAGTGGCACCCGCGCGGGTTACCGTGTCAACGATCTTGCGAGCCGAGGAATCGATGACCTCGTGGTCATACGACTTCAGTCGAATGCGGATCTTCTGTCCCGCCATGTGACTCTCTCTTTCTCTTGCGTCTTACTCGGGCTGTTGGCCCGCGCATTGGACGTCTTGCGTACGTAGCGCTCTAACATCTCGTTCCGAGGATCTTGATGCGGCTTCGCTGTTCACCTGTCAATCGCGCACAAAGGCGCGAACTCCCCACACAGACGAATTCGGCCGGCGCCGAAACGCGCGACCGATCGAATGATTGGGAAGTTGTTCGCTACCCGCGGCCTAGCCAAACCCGTTCCGCAGCGATACGCCGCTCTTCCGGTTGACTATGCACAAACCTGGCAGTGATCCCTACCCGAAGGCAAGGAGTACTGAACTCACCCATTCTGTCACAGCAGGGGGCATTTACGCAACCCGGGCGTGTCGCGCCGGGAGGATGCTCGGAAGCGCGAGATACAGCGCCAGAACCGCCAGGCCCGCTGCGGTGAGCGCGAGCCACCAGATCGGGGCCACGAAGAACGAAATGAGCCCGAGCACCGAGGCGACCGCGGAGAGGCCGGCGGTCATGCCGGAGGCGGCGAGGTGGGAGTATCCGAGCTGCTGGATCCGCTGATACACGTGCTCCTTGTGGGGCTCGTCCCACTTCTTCCCCTCGCGGGTGCGGCGCACGAGCGTGGTCCCGACGTCACCGAAGTACAGGATCATGGGGCCGATCGATGCGAGGATCGGCACGCCCGCCGCGAAGGCCGCCATGCTCGTCACCGCCGTCGCGCCGCCGAGCAGGTAGCTGCCAACGTCGCCGAGGAACGCGCCGCGACCGAACAGGTTCCAGGGCAGGAACCCGGCGAACCCAGCGGCCAGCACGAGCCCCGCGACGACCAGCCAGGCATAGCCCCCGAGCCATCCCGCGGCGGCGAAGGTCAGCCCCGCGACGACCCCGTGGAATCCGCTGATGCCATTCAGGCCATCCATGAAGTTCGCCACGTTGATGTAGCTCGACACGAACAGTACTGCGTAGATCACGAGCCACCAGGACATCCCGGTCAGCGCGACGATCGCAATGCTCGAGGCGAGGGCGATCCCGATCTGCAGTGCACTCCGCACTGGCACGCTGAGGCCGCGCAGGTCCTCAGCCAGCCCGGTGAGGCCCGAGGCGAGGCCAGCGAGTACGGCGACCAGCAGGATCGCGGTGCCGGGCTGCCCGCTCGAGGAAAGGCCCCAGGCGCCGAGTCCCCCGCCGGCCACCAGAGCGATCAGGACGGCGAGTCCCATACCGCGCAGCACAGGGCGCGCGTGGGAGGAACGTTCGTTCGGCACATCCATGATGCCCAGGCGCTCAAGCAGCGGCCTGAGCAGCGGCGGCAGCCCGAGGCTGAGGAGGAGCGTGGCTGCGCCGGCCAGTGCGGCGACCGCAGCGGCGCTGGCTCCGCTCACTGCGCGCGCCCTTCCGCCTCGGAGGTCAGGTTGAGGCGAGCGATCCAGCCGTCGTGGTCGACGCGATCCGGCGAGATGGTCGACACATGGGCGTGCGAGATCTTCGGATGGAAGGGCCGTTCGTCGCCCTCCCCCGCCGCCACGAGCTCCTCGTGCAGCTTCTCGCCGTGACGCAATCCCGTGAAGACGATCTCAATCGGCTTCCCCGACTGCGCGATCATCTGCTCGGCGACATCGAGAATGCGCACGGGCTCACCCATGTCCAGGATGAGGACCTCCCCCGGACGGCCGATCCCGCCCGCCTGAATCACGAGCTGGCAGGCCTCGGGGATGGTCATGAAGTAGCGGGTCACGTCGGGGTGGGTGACCGTGACCGGCCCGCCCGCCTCGATGAGCTGCTGGAACGTCGGCAGCATCGAGCCGCGGCTCCCGATCACGTTTCCGAAACGTACCGAGAGGTAACGCATCCCGCTCTCCTCGGCCATCCAGGCCGTGAGCTTCTCAGCGACCCGCTTCGAGTGCCCGAGCACGCTCGTCGGGTTCGCCGCCTTGTCGGTCGAGATGTTCACGAAGGTGCCGACACCGACCGACTGGGCCGCGCGGAGCACGTTGAGCGTGCCGAGCACGTTGGTCTTCCACGCCTCGTCCGGGTATTGCTCAAGCATTGGCAGGTGCTTCAGCGCGGCCGCGTGGAACACCACCTCGGGGCGGCGCTCGGCAAAGATCCGCCGCAGCGCCTCCTCGTCACGAATATCCGCGAGAACCACATCGCGGGTATCGAGGAGCCCGTGGCCGCTGATGGAGAGCTGCGCTCCCTGCAGGGCGGTCTCGTCGCGATCGAGCAGGATCAGCTCCTTGGGGGCAAAACGGCTGAGCTGGCGACACAGCTCCGAGCCGATCGAGCCCCCGGCGCCGGTGACGAGGACGACCCGATCCTGGAGGTACTCGGCGATCGAGGACATCTCGAGGCGCACGGGGTGGCGGCCGATGAGGTCCTCGATGGAGAGATCCCGCAGATCGCTGATCGCGTCCTTGCCCTGGAGGAGCCGCTCGAGTGGGGGCAGCACCATGACCCGCAGGCCGGCGCGCGCTGCGGCGTCGTTGACGCGGCGCAGAAGCGAGGAGTCCGCGTACCCGATGCAGACCAGCACGGCACTCGCCGATGTCTGGCGCGCGACCTCCGCAAGGTCGTCCAGGCCGCCGAGTACACGCACTCCGCGCACCTCGAGGTTACGCTTCGCCACATCATCGTCGAGAAACCCCACGGGGAGGCTCCCCGCCACCGCGTCAGTGAGCATGCGGCGCACCGTTGCGGAACCGACATAGCCGGCGCCATAAATCAGGACCCGCTCTGCCTCGGCGCCGGGCTTCATGCGCTGCTCGTCGGCCAACCGAATGAGGTAGCGCAAAATCCCCATCAGGCTGAAAGCGATCGGACCTGCGATGACCATCGTGCTGCGGGGAATGCCGTTGCCATAGCCGACCCAGAAGGCAAACACCCAGGCGAACGCGCTCACCGCGACGGTACTGAAGAAGAGGGCCCGAACCTCGTCGAAGCTCCCGGTCTGGTAGCGCGAACGATAGAGCCAGAAGCCCCAGCCTGCCACGAGCTGGAGCAGGGCAGTCGCGCCGATCAGCGCAGCGGTCCACCCCCAGTGGACGAGGGTGAGCGAAAAATCAAAGCGGAGCAGCAGCGCTGCCACGATCGCCACCGCCCAGGCAAGGACGTCGCAGACGAACAGCAGCCCAAACTGGCGAATGAAATGCGTGAAACGCTCGCCAGAGCTTCGGGTGTCTCGGCCGAGCGGGCGGGGCAGTTCCAGGGATTCCACCATTCGAGGATACCGCTGCCGCCAAGTGCACATGCTCAGGGCGGGCCGTCGCCGGGCGAATCAGATTCCCTCTCGACGGAGAACTGTCCGCGCGGCAGGATGGGGAGTGGGCGATCGCCCGCAACGTCCGTGGCGAGCACGCGGCACTCTTATGAGGAGGAAACACTATGGGTATTGAAGATCTCGGCGCAAAGGCGGAGCAGGCTGCGAAGCAGGTCGGCGACGTCATCGGCCAGAACAAGGAAAAGATCGAAGCGGCGCTCAAGAGCGAGCAGGCCGAGGGCCTCAGCGACAAGGTGCTCGATGGCGCCACCGGTCTCTTCAATAAGATCACCGGCGACAAGTTCGCCGATCAGGCAGAGGATGTCCGCAAGAACATCGATGGGGCCGTCGGAAACGAATAGTCCCCCGCGCGTCGTCGCGACGCTGCGACCACGTCACACAACAACAACAACGCCCCGGAGCACATGGCTCCGGGGCGTTGTTGTTTACTCGCGAAAAGCGACTACTTGGTGATCGCCGTCACCGTGCCGGCGCCGACGGTGCGGCCACCCTCACGGATAGCGAAGCCGAGGCCCTCTTCCATAGCGATCGGCTGAATCAGCACGACCGACATGTCGGTGGTGTCGCCAGGCATGACCATGTCCTTGCCCTCGGGGAGGGTGATGACGCCGGTCACGTCCGTGGTGCGGAAGTAGAACTGCGGGCGGTAGTTCGTGAAGAACGGGTTGTGACGGCCGCCCTCTTCCTTGGAAAGGATGTAAGCGGTGCCCTCGAACTCCGTGTGGGGAGTGATCGAGCCCGGCTTCACGATGACCTGGCCGCGCTCAACGTCTTCACGCTTGGTGCCGCGGAGCAGGAGGCCACAGTTCTCGCCAGCCCACGCCTCGTCGAGCTGCTTGTGGAACATCTCGATACCGGTGACCGTGGTCTTGACGGTCGGCTTGAGGCCAACAATCTCGACCTCGGAGTTGATCGCGAGGGTACCGCGCTCGGCGCGACCCGTCACAACCGTGCCACGACCGGTGATCGTGAAGACGTCCTCGACGGGCATGAGGAACGGCTTGTCCTTGTCACGCTCGGGGGTCGGGATAGCCGTGTCAACAGCCTCCATGAGCTCGAGAATGGCGTTAACCCACTTCTCTTCGCCCTGCAGCGCCTGGTAGCCCGAGACGCGGACAACGGGAGCGTCGTCGCCGGGGAAGCCCTGGCTCGAGAGCAGCTCGCGAACCTCGAGCTCAACGAGCTCCAGGATCTCCTCGTCCTCAACCATGTCGCACTTGTTCAGCGCAACGAGCAGGTAGGGAACGCCAACCTGCTTCGCGAGCAGCACGTGCTCGCGGGTCTGTGCCATGGGGCCGTCGGTAGCAGCAACCACGAGGATCGCGCCGTCCATCTGAGCCGCACCGGTGATCATGTTCTTGATGTAGTCGGCGTGGCCGGGTGCATCAACGTGAGCGTAGTGACGGGTCGGGGTCTCGTACTCGACGTGCGAGATGTTGATCGTGATACCACGCTGGCGCTCCTCGGGAGCGGAGTCGATGGTAGCGAAATCGCGCTGCACGTTGGTGGCCGACGGGAACTTGTCAGCAAGCACCTTCGAGATGGCCGCGGTAAGGGTCGTCTTACCGTGGTCAACGTGACCGATCGTTCCGATGTTTACGTGCGGCTTGTTCCGCTCGAACTTGGCCTTCGCCACTGTGGTCCTCCTCAGGACATCGAGTGCGCACACCTTCCGATGGATTCCGGAGATATGGGCACAGGGGATATAGATATGTTACTTGCTCAGCCGATGAATTTCGACCTGGAGCGGTGGCGGAGGCTGGACAGACGCCCAGCCTCCACCGGAGAGGGCGAAGTTATTCGCCCTTGACCTTCTGAATGATCTCTTCAGCCACGGCCTTGGGGACCTCAGCGTAGGAATGGAAAGTCATCGAGAACACGGCGCGGCCGCTGGTCTTGGACCGCAGGTCGCCGATGTACCCAAACATTTCAGACAGCGGGACGAGCGCGTTGATGATCTTCACACCGCTCGCGTCCTCCATCGACTGGATCTGGCCACGACGCGAGTTGATATCGCCGATGACGTCGCCCATGTACTCCTCGGGAGTACGGACCTCGACAGCCATCATGGGCTCGAGGAGGACGGGGCTCGCCTTGCGAGCAGCCTCCTTGAACGCCATGGAGCCGGCGATCTTGAACGCCATTTCCGACGAGTCAACGTCGTGGTACTGACCGTCCAGCAGAGCCGCCTTGACGCCCACGAGGGGGAAGCCGGCCAGGATGCCGTACTGCATGGCGTCCTGGATACCTGCGTCGACCGAGGGGATGTACTCGCGAGGAACGCGGCCACCGGTGACCTTGTTCGCGAACTCGTACATCTTGTCGCCGGCCGGATCGAGGGGCTCAAGCGAGATCTGCACCTTAGCGAACTGACCCGAACCACCGGTCTGCTTCTTGTGGGTGTAGTCGTGCTTCTCGACGGTCTTGCGGATCGTCTCGCGGTACGCAACCTGGGGCTTGCCCACGTTGGCCTCGACGTTGAACTCGCGCTTCATGCGGTCAACGAGGATATCAAGGTGCAGCTCGCCCATGCCGGCGATAACCGTCTGGCCGGTCTCGGCGTTGAGGCTCACGCGGAACGTGGGGTCCTCTTCAGCGAGCTTCTGGATCGCCGTGCCGAGCTTCTCCTGGTCAGCCTTGGTCTTCGGCTCGATGGCCACCTCGATGACGGGCTCCGGGAAGGTCATCGATTCCAGGACAACCTGGCTGTTGATGTCCGACAGCGTGTCGCCGGTCGTGGTGTCCTTGAGACCGATCACCGCGTAGATGTTGCCAGCGGTGAGCTGATCGACCGGGTTCTCCTTGTTGGCGTGCATCTGGAAGATCTTTCCGATGCGCTCCTTGCGGCCCTTGGTCGAGTTGATGACGGCAGCGCCCGACTCGGCGTGACCCGAGTACACGCGAACGTAGGTGAGGCGACCGAAGAACGGGTGCACGGCAACCTTGAACGCGAGAGCCGCGAACGGCTGCGAGGAATCGGGGAGACGCTCGATGACGATCGACTCGTCGCGCGGGTCGTGTGCCTCGATGGCACCGACGTCGAGCGGGTTCGGCAGGTAGTCAACGACCGCGTCGAGCATCGGCTGGATGCCGCGGTTCTTGAACGCCGAGCCACAGAAGACCGGGTAGATCTCGCTGTTGACGACCATCTTGCGAAGCGCAGCCTTGAGCTCGGGGATCGAAATCTCCTCGCCGGCAAAGTACTTCTCCAGCAGTGCGTCGTCGCTCTCGGCGATCGTCTCGACGAGCTTGGCGCGGTACTCCACGGCCTTTTCCTGCAGGTCAGCAGGAATCTCTTCGATCTCGTAGTTCGCACCGAGGGTCACGTCACCCTTGGCGTCGCCGCGCCAGGTCAGCGCACGCATCTCCATGAGGTCGACAACGCCCTCGAAGCCCGACTCGAATCCAATCGGAAGCTGCATCACGAGCGGCTTCGCGCCGAGGCGCTTGACGATCGTGTCTACGGTGAAGTAGAAGTCGGCGCCCATCTTGTCCATCTTGTTGACGAAGCAGATGCGGGGCACGTTGTACTTGTCGGCCTGGCGCCAGACGGTCTCGGACTGGGGCTCAACGCCCTCCTTGCCGTCGAACACTGCGACTGCGCCGTCGAGGACGCGGAGCGAGCGCTCCACCTCAACGGTGAAGTCGACGTGACCGGGGGTGTCGATGATGTTGATCTGGTTCTTGTTCCAGAAGCAGGTCACCGCGGCACTGGTGATCGTGATGCCGCGTTCCTTCTCCTGCTCCATCCAGTCAGTGGTCGCGCCACCATCGTGGGTCTCGCCGAGCTTGTGGTTCACGCCCGTGTAGAACAGGATGCGCTCGGTGGTGGTGGTCTTGCCGGCATCGATGTGGGCCATGATGCCGATGTTGCGGACCTTGCTCAGGTCGGTGAGCACGTCTTGTGCCACGGGGAATCCTCCAGGGATCGGTGAGGGAAGTGTGGTGTGCCTGACGACTGGGTCAGCCGCCGAAGCGGTTGCTCCGCCCGGGCCGCGAAGCCCGGGCGAAGCAACGTGAAACGCGACCTACCAGCGGTAGTGCGCGAATGCGCGGTTCGACTCAGCCATCTTGTGAGTGTCCTCGCGGCGCTTCACAGCGGCGCCGAGGCCGTTGGATGCGTCGAGGATCTCGTTGGTGAGTCGGTCCGTCATGCTGTTCTCACGACGAGCCTTTGCGTAGCTGGTCAGCCAGCGAAGTGCGAGCGTGTTCGCACGGTGCGGCTTGACCTCGACGGGCACCTGGTAGGTGGATCCGCCGACGCGACGCGAGCGGACCTCAAGGGTGGGGCGCACGTTGTCGAGCGCCTTCTTGAGGACCGTGACCGCATCCTGATCGGACTTGGCGCCCACCGCAGCGAGTGCGTCATACACAATGCGCTCGGCGAGCCCCTTCTTGCCGTCCAGGAGGATCTTGTTGACGAGCTGGCTCACAATGGGGGCGCCGTATACCGGATCGGCAACTACGGGGCGCTTCGGAGCAGGTCCCTTACGAGGCATTACTTCTTCTCCTTCTTCGCACCGTAGAGGCTACGCGCCTGCTTACGGCCCTTGACGGCCTGCGTATCGAGCGCGCCGCGCACGATCTTGTAACGCACGCCGGGAAGGTCCTTCACGCGACCGCCGCGCACGAGCACCATCGAGTGCTCCTGCAGGTTGTGGCCCTCACCGGGGATGTAGGCCGTAACCTCGGTCCCGTTCGAGAGCTTTACACGAGCGACCTTACGCATCGCCGAGTTCGGCTTCTTCGGGGTGGTGGTGTAGACACGGGTGCATACCCCGCGCTGCTGCGGGTTCGCCTTCAGAGCGGGAGCCTTGGTCTTGACGACCTTCGGCGTACGCCCCTTGCGAACCAACTGCTGAATCGTTGGCACTGATTCTCCTTGGTTATCCTGCACGGTGACAGGAATGCTTCATGGACTGAGCATGTGCGGCCGCTCACGCGGTCGCTGACCTGCTGCCGCGTTAGACGCGAACGGAGTGCAGGTATGCCGTGGGGGTACCGCCCCGAATGGAACGGAGAACCCAATCGTGTTCTCCCCCGCTCGCGAAAACCATGCCGAGGCACGCCAAAACGCGCGGTGGAGCACACCGAGAGTCAACTGTACCTGCAGTTCCCGGGAATTGGCAAGGCTGGGCGAGCGCTCGCTACTCGGGCGCTTCCAACTGTTCGCTCAGATGTTCGAGCATCGAACGGATCTGGGGTTCGACGAAACGGGTCACCGCGGCAGTTACGCGCGGGCGATGCCCCGCGACCGCGAAACACACCTCGCGCCCGGCGTCCTCTGCGCACTGGTCGGCGCGTGCGATCTCGGCGCGAAGCTGCGCCTTCTCGGCGGCGGTAAGTGGCGGCCGGGGCAGCGGGGGCTCCGGCTGGCTGGTGGCGGCGAGGCCGGCGAGCGTGAACAGGAAGGGTTGGGCGTCCTCGGCAGGCTCTGGGTCGAGGTCGAGCCCGTCGTACTCGGGGTCGAGGCCAGCCGTCGGGTCGAACACGGCAGGCGACCAGTTCTTCTCACCGTCCAGTTCGGCGTGCAGCATCGGCAGCTCGCGCTCCGTGAACGTATCGACCTCACGATCGACGATGCGCTGCATTCGAGAGACCAGAGCGTGGAGGACCTGATGCGGCACGTCCTCGGTCAAGCCCACCGCGGCGACAATCGGCGATCCGGTGCAGCGGCGGCAGATTCGGCTGCGTCCGCGGTGCGTGCCGGGCGCCCAGGTCGGGAGCCAGCGCAGCCAGGCGTCAACGGCGTTCATCACGCGCTGCTCGATGCTCTCCTCTGCCACGGTGCCCAATGTTACCCGGGCGAGTCGAGATTGTGGCACATGCCGCGCGGGGCGGCCGTCGGCTATGGACCCCGGGGGCCGCCTTCGGGGTCCACCGGCTGGTCCGGATACTGCAGGTCGCCGGGCGCCGGGTGATTCTCCCAGTACCAGCGGGGCGGCCGGCGGTCGGAGTAGACCCGACGAGTGAGCACGGCCCACAGGATCAGCGGGGCTAACGCCCAGAACACCGCGAGCACGACGGAATACCAGCTCAGCCAGGTCTCGCCGATGCTCATGCCCGCGAGCATGCCGACCAGGCACCACAGCAGGTACGCGCCGCAGGCGGCGACAACTGACTGAGCCAGCGGCGGCGTGCGCGTTCCTCGCAGCAACGTGACGGTCGACGTCCACAGCATGCCCCCGAGCAGGGCCAGGCTCAGCCCGACCGCTAGGGGTGCCGCCACAAACGGCACGCTATCGGTCTGCACCGGTTGCGTGCCGGTCGCCAGCGCGATGGCGCCCCAGCCGGCGACGAGCAGTGCGAACGCGAGCAACGTGACGGCGCCGATCAGTCCCACGGCGTAGCCGCGGGTGACTCCACGTCGCTCGCCGGGAACCATGGCTAGACGGCCTGGGCCTCCGCGACGCGCTGCTCGTACTCGGCGAGGGCCTCGCGGTTCTTCGCGGTCATCTTGCGACCACGTGCGCCAATCCAGGCGCCAAACCAAATCGTGGTTTCACGGGCGACGAGCGCGGCTCCGAGTGCCGGCAGCGAGAGGCCGATGAGGTTCAGTACCACCATCGGGTCCGTGCTGAACCCGCTCGGGCGGCCAAACGCCTCAGGCGCGAGCACCAGCCCGACGACCGCCGCCGCCCAGACGAGCACCGCGACGAGGAAGCCGCCGAGTACGTACGCCCACCAGCCTGCGCGGCCGACGATAAGCACCAGTGCGCTCAGCCCCACGAAGAAGGCCGCGACCGGGAAGATAAAGGCCCACGACGTGAGAATCGGGAGCAGCCCCTCCGAGAGGAATGTCGAGGGCGGGAACTCGAAGGCGATCAGCCCGGAGATGACCCCGGCGTACACGAGCGCAAAGCCAGCAGTCGCCACGAGCGCGATGAGCACGCCTGCTCCACGGTTTCCGCGCACCTCGGGGGGCAGCGGCGTCTGCACGTAAAAGCCGGCCATCGGGTGGTCGGTCGCGATCTGAATCTGCTCAGGCGCGGGCGCGGCAGCCGGAACGACCGGCTCAGCGACAGGCGCGGCCGCACTCGGCATGTCGAGGTCCGAGATCACGACGGGCTCGGCGCCGGGCTGCTCAGCGACGATCTCGCCCGTCGCAGCGGGATCGATAGCCGCGTCGACGACGGGCTCACTCTCGGCCTGCACGGCGTCTGCCGGGGCGGACTCGACCTTCGCATCAGCCGGGTCGATTGCGCGCTCCACGGCGGCCATAACCTCGGTCTCGGTGGCACCCGTCTCGTCGATCGGGGCGCCCGCCTGCTCGGTGTCGCGTTCCTCGGTCATCGCTGTGGCCTCTCCTCGATGCGGGTTCCGGCGCCGTCGCGCCAGAGAGCGGGCCGTGAGGACCGTTCGACGTCACCATAGCAACGGCCACCGACGCCCGGCAGGATCCCGCGCCGTGTTCGGCGTGAATGCGCCGCGCGAACTCGCGGTCGCCAAGGCGCGGGGCGGATCCTGCGGGGAAAACGAAAACGGGGCGGCCACCCGAAGGTGACCACCCCGTTCTACTGGGAACCGACTAGTTGTAGGTGCCCGGGTTGAACTCGTCCGACGTGAAGCTGTCGAAATCGACGAACGACAGGTCGTTCTCGTCGAAGCCGGCGTCCTCGGTGAAGATGCGGTTCGGGTAACGCTCCGCCTTCGCCTCTTCGGTCGCCTCGACGGTCACGTTGCGGTAGACCTCGAGACCGGTTCCGGCGGGGATGAGCTGACCGATGATGACGTTCTCCTTGAGACCGATCAGCGGATCGCGGCTTCCCTCCATCGCAGCCTGGGTAAGGACGCGGGTCGTCTCCTGGAACGAGGCGGCCGACAGCCACGACTCGGTCGCAAGCGACGCCTTCGTAATACCCATGACCTCGGCGCGAGCCGTCGCGGCACGCTTGCCCTCGAGCAGCGCTTCGCGGTTGATCCGCTGGTAGCGGGCCCGGTCAACGAGCTCGCCCGGGAGCAGATCAGTCTCGCCGTGATCGACGACCGTGACCTTGCGCAGCATCTGACGAACGATGACCTCGATGTGCTTATCGTGGATCGGCACGCCCTGCGAGCGGTACACGTTCTGAACGCCCTCAACGAGGTACTTCTGAACGGCGCGCTCGCCCGGAATGTGCTTGCCCTCGTCGGTCGTACCGACCTGAAGGATGTCCTTCGGGTCAAGCGTGCCCGCGATAAACGGCTGTCCGAGCGTGACCCGGTCGCCATCCTCAACGAGAAGCGTCGAACGCTTCAGGACGGGGTAGATCTTCTCTTCGGTGCCGTCGTCCGGCGTCAAGAGAACGCTCCGGCCCTTGGGGGTGTCCTCGATCGTGATCCGGCCAGCAGCCTCCGCGATCGGCGACGCACCCTTGGGGGTACGTGCCTCGAAGAGCTCTTGCACGCGGGGCAGACCCTGCGTGATGTCGTCGGCCGAAGCAGAACCACCGGTGTGGAAGGTACGCATGGTGAGCTGCGTGCCCGGCTCGCCGATCGACTGAGCGGCGATAATGCCGACCGCTTCGCCTATGTCGACGCGCTGGCCGGTCGCAAGCGAGCGACCGTAGCAGATGGCGCAGACGCCAACCGCTGACTCACAGGTGAGCACCGAGCGAACCTTGATCTCGCGCACGCCGGCCGCCACCAGGCGGTCGATGAGCACGTCACCCACGTCGGCTCCAGCGGTCGCAACCACCGTGCCGTCCTCCAGCACCGAATCGGTGGAGAGGGTACGTGCGTAGACCGAGTTCTCGACGTTCTCGTCACGGACGAGCTGGCCGTCAGCGCCGCGAGCGGCGATGTCGAGCTCGAGGCCGCGGCGCGTGCCACAGTCCACCTCGCGGATGATGACGTCCTGCGAGACGTCCACCAGACGACGGGTCAGGTAACCCGAGTCGGCGGTACGCAGAGCGGTATCAGCCAGGCCCTTACGAGCACCGTGGGTCGCGATGAAGTACTCCGCAACCGACAGGCCCTCACGGTACGAGGAGATGATCGGGCGAGGGATAATCTCACCCTTCGGGTTGTTCACCAGGCCGCGCATACCCGCAATGTTGCGGATCTGGAGCCAGTTACCACGAGCACCTGACGAGACCATCCGGTAGATGGTGTTGTCCTCGGTGAACGCCGCGCGCATGGCGGCGGCAACCTCGTCGGTCGCCTCCGTCCAGATCTCGACGAGCTCGCTGCGACGCTCGGCGTCGGTGATGAGACCCTTGTCGAACTTCTTCTGAACGTCCGCGGCCTTCTTCTCGTGGCTCTCGAGGATCTCTGCCTTGTTCGACGGAGTCACGATGTCCGAGAGTGCGACGGTGACGCCCGAGCGAGTAGCCCAGTAGAAACCCGCGTCCTTGATGCGGTCGAGCGTTGCGGCGACCTCCACCTTGGGGTAGCGCTCGGCGAGGTCGTTGACCAGCGCCGAGAGACTCGTCTTGTCGGCAACCCGCTCGAAGTACGGGTAGTCGACCGGAAGGGTCTCGTTGAACAGCGCGCGACCAAGTGTGGTCTCGACGAGGAGCGGACCCTCCGTCGTGACACCCTCGGCGCTCGTGTACCCGAGCAGGCGGATCTTGACGACCGCGCCGAGATCGAGCGAGCCCTGATCCTTCGCCAGGATCGCCTCAGCGACCGACGAGAACGCGCGGCCTTCGCCGGCCGCCCCAGCCTTCACCGTGGTGATGTGGTGCAGACCGATGATCATATCCTGCGAGGGCAGGGTCACCGGGCGGCCATCAGACGGCTTCAGGATGTTGTTCGACGCGAGCATCAGCACGCGGGCCTCGGCCTGAGCCTCGACCGACAGCGGCAGGTGGACTGCCATCTGGTCACCATCGAAGTCTGCGTTGAACGCGGTGCAGACGAGCGGGTGCAGCTGGATGGCCTTACCCTCAACGAGCATCGGCTCGAAGGCCTGGATGCCCAGGCGGTGCAGCGTCGGTGCGCGGTTCAGCAGCACGGGGCGCTCGCGGATGATCTCCTCGAGCACGTCCCAGACCTCGGAACGGCTGCGCTCGACCATGCGCTTCGCGGCCTTGATGTTCTGTGCGTGCGACAGATCGATGAGGCGCTTGATCACGTACGGCTTGAACAGCTCGAGTGCCATCTGCTTGGGCAGACCACACTGGTGCAGCTTGAGCTGCGGGCCGACCACGATGACCGAACGGCCCGAGTAATCCACGCGCTTGCCGAGCAGGTTCTGGCGGAACCGGCCCTGCTTGCCCTTGAGCATGTCGGACAGTGACTTCAGCGCACGGTTGCCGGTGCCCGTAACGGGGCGACCACGGCGGCCGTTGTCGAACAGTGCGTCGACGGCTTCCTGCAGCATGCGCTTCTCGTTGTTCACGATGATCTCGGGAGCACCGAGATCGAGCAGACGACGCAGGCGGTTGTTGCGGTTGATCACGCGGCGGTACAAATCGTTGAGATCCGAGGTCGCGAAGCGGCCACCGTCGAGCTGCACCATCGGGCGCAGCTCCGGCGGGATCACCGGGACAACGTCGAGGACCATCGCAGCCGGGCTTGCGCCCGTCTGCAGGAACGAGCTGACAACCTTCAGACGCTTGATCGCACGGATCTTCTTCTGACCCTTGCCCTCGGCGATCTGCAGGTGCAGCATCTCCGACTCGGCCGCGAGGTCAAACGCCAGCAGGCGACGCTTGATCGCCTCGGCGCCCATGAAGGCGTCGAAGTAGCTGCCGTAGCGGTCCATGAGCTCAGCGAAGACTGCGTCCTCGGGCTTGAGATCGCCGACCTTCAGGTTGCGGAAGTCTTCCCACACGCGCTCGAGACGAGCAATCTCGTCGTCGTAACGCTTGCGCAGCGACGCCATGTCCTTGTCCGCAGAGTCGCGGGCGCGGCGGCGCTGGTCGGCCTTCGCACCCTCGGCCTCGAGCGCCGCAAGGTCGCTCTCCGCCTGCTGCTGACGCTCGCCGATGGCGATGTCGCGCTGATCCTCGAGGGTCTTGAGCTCGAGCCGAAGCTCGTTCTCGAGACCGGGCATGTCTTCGTGACGGCCCTCCTCGTCGATCGAGATGACCATGTACGCAGCGAAGTAGATGACCTTCTCGAGGTCCTTCGGCGCCATGTCGAGCAGGTAACCGAGACGGCTCGGCACACCCTTGAAGTACCAGATGTGCGTGACGGGAGCGGCCAGCTCGATGTGACCCATCCGCTCACGACGCACGCTGGACTTCGTGACCTCTACGCCACAACGCTCACAAATGATGCCCTTGTAACGGACACGCTTGTACTTGCCACACGCGCACTCCCAGTCGCGGCTCGGTCCGAAGATCTGCTCGCCGAACAGACCGTCCTTCTCGGGCTTCAGGGTGCGGTAGTTGATGGTCTCAGGCTTCTTGACCTCGCCATACGACCAGCTACGGATATCATCGGCAGTCGCCAGACGGATCTGCAGCTCGTTAAAATTCTCGCGCTCGAGCAATTTCTCTCCTTGAATCAAATTCTGTCTGGGACTGGCTTAGATCTCGTCGATAGACGAGGACTCAAAGCGAGTCGAGAGGTTGATACCGAGCTCTTCCGCAGTGCGGTGGGCTTCATCATCGTTGTCACGCAGGTTCACGGCCTGGCCGTCTGCGCCGAGCACCTCAACGTTCAGGCAGAGCGACTGCATTTCCTTCATGAGCACGCGGAACGACTCGGGAACACCAGGCTCCGGAATGTTCTCGCCACGCACGATCGCCTCGTACACCTTCACGCGGCCGAGGATGTCGTCCGACTTGACGGTGAGGAGCTCCTGCAGTGCGTATGCCGCACCGTAGGCCTCGAGCGCCCACACTTCCATCTCACCGAAGCGCTGGCCACCGAACTGGGCCTTACCGCCGAGCGGCTGCTGGGTGATCATCGAGTACGGACCCGTCGAGCGAGCGTGAATCTTGTCGTCCACCAGGTGGTGCAGCTTCAAGATGTACATGTACCCGACCGAGACCGGGTACGGGAACGGCTCGCCCGAGCGACCGTCGAAGAGACGGGTCTTGCCGGAGGAGTCGATCAGGCGCACGCCGTCACGGGTGGGCAGCGTCGAGTCGAGCAGCCCCTCGATCTCGAGCTCGGAAGCGCCGTCGAACACGGGGGTAGCAAGCTTCGTGTTCGGAGCGACCTCGCGGGCGTTGTCGGCCAGCTGAGCAGCCCACTCGGGGGTGCCCTCGACCTTGTAGCCCTGCTTCGCGATCCAGCCCAGGTGGGTCTCGAGGACCTGACCGAAGTTCATTCGGCCCGGGATACCCATCGGGTTCAGGATGATGTCGACCGGCGTACCGTCTTCGAGGAACGGCATGTCCTCGATCGGGAGGATCTTCGAGATGACGCCCTTGTTGCCGTGACGGCCAGCAAGCTTGTCGCCCTCGGTGATCTTACGACGCTGAGCAATGTAGACGACGACGCGCTGGTTGACACCAGAGCCGAGCTCGTCTTCCTTGTTGTTCTCTGCGTCGAACACCTTGACGGAGGTGACGGTGCCCGAGACGCCGTGAGGCACCTTGAGCGACGTGTCGCGAACCTCGCGGCTCTTCTCGTTGAAGATCGCGCGGAGCAGGCGCTCCTCGGCGGAGAGCTCGGTCTCGCCCTTGGGCGTGACCTTGCCGACGAGGATGTCGCCGGGGCGAACCTCGGCGCCGATGCGGATCACGCCGCGCTCATCGAGGTCCTTGAGGGCCTCCATCGAAGCGTTCGGCAGGTCGCGCGTGAGCTCTTCCTTGCCGAGCTTCGTGTCGCGAGCGTCGACGTCGTACTCTTCGATGTGAATCGAGGAGAGGGTGTCGTCCTTCACCAGGTTCTGGCTCAGGATGATCGCGTCCTCGAAGTTGTGACCCTCCCACGGCATGAATGCCACGAGGAGGTTCTTGCCGAGCGCGAGCTCGCCATTCTCCGTTGCAGGGCCGTCGGCGATAACCTCGCCGGCTTCGATGCGCTCGCCAGCCTTGACGATGACGCGGTGGTTGTAGCTCGTGCCCTGGTTCGAGCGGTCGAACTTGCGCATGTAGTACGAGCGCGTGCCGCCCTCGTCCAGCTGCACCGTGACGACATCGGCCGAGACGTCGGCGATCACGCCGGCATCCTTCGCGATGACGACGTCACCGGCGTCGATGGCTGCGTAGCCCTCCATGCCGGTACCGACGAGCGGGCTCTCGCTGCGCACCAGCGGGACCGCCTGACGCTGCATGTTGGCACCCATGAGGGCGCGGTTCGCATCGTCGTGCTCGAGGAACGGGATGAGCGAGGTCGCGACCGACACCATCTGGCGGGGCGAGACGTCCATGTAGTCAACGCGGCCTGCGTCGACCAGGATCACCTCGGAGCCACGGGGGCGAGCGAGCACCTGAGCCTCGGCGAAGGTGCCCTGCGGAGTCAGCGGGGCGCCTGCCTGCGCGATGAGGAACTCGTCCTCTTCGTGCGCGGTGAGGTAGTCAACCTGGTCGGTGACCTGACCGTCGAGCACGCGACGGTACGGCGTCTCGATGAAGCCGAACGCGTTGATGCGTGCGAAGGTTGCGAGCGCACCGATCAGACCAATGTTCGGGCCTTCCGGGGTCTCAATGGGGCACATGCGGCCGTAGTGCGACGGGTGAACGTCACGAACCTCGACGCCTGCGCGGTCACGTGAGAGACCACCCGGGCCGAGGGCCGACAGGCGGCGCTTGTTGGTCAGGCCCGCGAGCGGGTTGTTCTGATCCATGAACTGCGACAGCTGCGAGGTACCGAAGAACTCCTTGATCGCCGCGAGCACGGGGCGCGTGTTGATCAGGGTGTTCGGGGTGATCGCTTCGATGTCCTGGGTCGTCATGCGCTCGCGCACGACGCGCTCCATGCGCGACAGGCCGGTACGGACCTGGTTCTGGATCAGCTCGCCCACGGCGCGGATGCGACGGTTGCCGAAGTGATCGATGTCGTCCGTGTCGAGGCGGAGGTCGATGACCTTGCCGTCGCGAACGCCCGGGATGGTCTCGGTCTCAGCGTGGAGGCCGACGAGGTACTTGATCGTGCGAACGATGTCCTCGAGCGAGAGCACCGAATCGGTGATCGGCGCATCGATGCCGAGCTTGCGGTTGATCTTGTAGCGACCGACCTTCGCCAGGTCGTAGCGCTTCGAGTTGAAGTAGCTGTTGTCGAGGAGCGCACGCGCCGCCTCGATGGCCACCTGCTCGCCCGGGCGCTGCTTGCGGTAGATGTCCTTGAGCGCCTCCTCCTGGGTGAGGACAGCGTCCTTCTCCAGCGTGAGGGCGATCGACTCGTAGCCGGCGAACTCTTCCAAGATCTCTTCGCTCGTCATGCCGAGCGCCTTGAGGAAGACCGTGACCGACTGCTTGCGCTTGCGGTCGATGCGGACGCCCACCTGGTCGCGCTTGTCGATCTCGAACTCGAGCCATGCGCCACGGCTCGGGATTACGCGTGCGGTGAAGACGTCCTTATCGGAGGTCTTCTCCTGAGCGCGCTCGAAGTACACACCGGGGCTACGGACCAGCTGCGAAACGATGACGCGCTCGGTGCCGTTGATGATGAAGGTGCCCTTGCCGGTCATGATGGGGAAATCGCCCATGTAGACCGTCTGGCTCTTCAGTACCTGAGTCTCGGTGTTGTAGAACGCCGCCTCGACGTAGAGCGGGGCGGAGTACGTCTTACCGCGCTCCTTGCACTCGTCGATCGTGTACTTCTGCTCGTCGAGAATCGGGTTCTCGAACGACAGTTGCATCGTGCCGGCGTTGTCCTCGATGGGAGAGATCTCCTCGAAGATCTCCTCGAGGCCGCTCTTCAGCGCGAGGTCGTCGCGCCCCTGAGCCGTACCCTCGGCGACGCGCGCCTTCCAGGCATCGTTGCCGACGAGCCAGTCAAAGCTCTCAGTCTGCAATGCCAGCAGGTCCGGAACCGTCAAGGTGTCGGAAATCTTGGCGAACGAGACGCGCGAGTGATCGCGGCCGTTCTTGGGCATGTTGCTGGAAGTTGCGTTGCGCGCAGCAGCCAAGGAAGTTACCTCCGTGGACCCCGTCGGGTCGGATAGCCGATTGTTGCAGAAGAAGCGACGACGGAGACGGTGCACGAACCCCCAATGGAGGTATGCCGGCCGACCGCAATATGAAGGCAGAAATGTATCCGAAGCGCAAAGCTCTACTTTATGCGAAGAACTCGGGCGTGTCCAGCGCGATCGCGAAATTTCTCCCGGTACCCTCCCCCGCATGAGCTCGAATTCTGATCCCGCCGGACCTCTGGCCCGTCCGTCGCCTCGATATGCGGCGCTGATTGGCGCCGTTCTGGTGCTGCTTGTGGCGGCCGGCGGTGTCTATTTCTTCATCGCAGGATCCGGCCCACTGCCCGTAGATTCCTGGTGGCACGCGCACGTGGGCGCCGCACCAGGGACTGCGCTACATGCGATTGCCGCCTTCCTGGCCATCGTTGGCGGGCAAATTGGCGCGCTCGTTTGCTTCGTCATCGCGTTCGGCATTCTCATCCTCGCACGCCGTGGGCGGGATGCTCTCGCTGTCGGATTTGCTGGGGTACTCGGAGTCGCAGGCTCAGAAATCCTGAAACGCTTGGTGCAGCGACCCCGCCCGCCCGAGCAGTTCTTCTCCTCACACGGCTATTCCTACCCGTCTGGGCACTCGATGGCCGCGGCGGCGCTCGCGGTGTCCCTCGCGCTCGTAGCCCTGGGCGCACGCGATCTCGACCGCCGCCTCTCCCGCGCCGCGACGGTGCTCGCGATCGCGTGGACCCTCGTGATGATGTGGAGCCGCACCGCGCTGCATGTGCACTGGCTCAGCGACACGCTCGCCGGCGCCGCGCTCGGCATCGGAGCGGCACTCATCGCCCGCAGGCTCTGCGTACCGCCCAAGCCCACCGTCAGCGTCGCGGCGTAGACTCCCGGCCATGACAGCGACGAACACTTCCGGCGAAACGATCATCTTTGGCGCGGACTGGTGCGGTGACTGCCGACGCGCGAAGCGGGTATTCGATGAGGCGGGCGCCAGCTACCGGTACGTCGACCTGGTGGCGGAAGAGTCTGCGGCAGAAATCGCGCGCGAGATCAGCGGGCGAACGAACATTCCGGTGATCCTGTACCCGGACCGCAGCCACCAGGTGGAGCCGTCCAACGCGGACATGCTCGCGAAGATCGCAGAGCTCGGGCTGGCCTAGCCCACGGTCGGTGGGTGTCGGTGCCGCCGCGTACCATCGAGGGGTGATCATTCCCCCTCCCCGTACCCTGACCGGATCAGGTCACCTCGCCGAGTTCGAGGAGGACAAGTACGTCCAAGGTGCCGTGCAGCTCCTCATCGACGGCACCCCGCAGTCGCACGTGAACCTTGACGACCCGAGCGACCTGTTCTTCGAGTACGTGCGCCGCATCGGGCATGTGATTGACCTGGTGCGGCCCGATCGCGAGCCCATCACCGCGCTGCACCTGGGCGGCGGCGCGTTCACTCTCCCACGCTATGTCGAGGCGACGCGCCCCGGCTCATCGCAGCAGGTGATCGAGCTCGAGGGCGACCTCGTCGATTACGTCCGCGAGTCGTTCCCGCTGCCCAAACGCGCGAAAATTCGGGTGCGCCGCGGCGATGCCCGCGAAGTGGTCGCGAAGCTTCCGGCTGGGCTGCACGGCGCCTGCGACGTCATCGTCGTCGATGTGTTCGCCGGCGCCCGCACCCCGGCCCACGTCACAAGTCTCGAGTTCTATCGGCTGCTCGCACCGCTGCTGGCCCCCGGCGGCGTGATCGCTATCAATGCTGCCGACGGTCCGGGCCTGCCATTCGTGCGCGGGCAACTCGCGACGCTCCGCGCGCTCTTTCCCGCCGTCGCTGCGGTCGCGGAGGCGCAGGTCCTCAAGGGGCGCCGCTTCGGCAATGTCGTCATCGTCGCGGGGCAGGATCCCGACGCCTGGGACTGGCTGCCGCGCCTGCTCGCCGGCGGCCCGCACCCGGCACGCATGGTCGAGGGCGCAGAGCTTCGCACCCTGATCGCCGGCGCGAAGCCGGTGAACGACGAGACTGCGACGGCGTCCCCCGAGCCGGCGCGACGGATCTTCGAGAAGCGCTAGCCATGAGCGACCCGGCGAAGGTTCGGATTTGGGCGGAGGCGCTCATCAGGACACACCTCGACCCGAACGTCTGGACGTTCGGGTTCGACCGGGCCAAGCGCCGGGCCGGCCTCTGCAACTTCACCGACCACCGGATCACGCTGTCTCGCCCGCTCGCCGAACTCGGCAAGGACGACGACGTGCACCAGGTAATCCTGCACGAAATCGCGCACGCGCTCGCCGGACCGCACGCCGGGCACGGCCCCAGGTGGAAGGCCATCGCGCGCGAGCTCGGCTATGTCGGTGGCCGCACCCACGACGACGCCGCGTCGCAGCACCTCGCGCCGTGGCTGGGCGACTGCCCGGCGGGTCACGCGCACGCCAGGTACCGCAAGCCCACACGGCCGCAGTCCTGCGGCAAGTGCGCGAAACGGTTCTCGCCCGAGCACCTCATCCGTTGGCGTCGCCGTGAGGCCGACGCCGCGTGAGCCCTCGGGCCGGATCCTGCCGCTAAGCCAGCTGCCAGTCCTGCGGCGAGCGCTCGTCCGTCGCCAGGAGGCCGGCGACGAGTCCGTCGACGCGGCCATTGCGACCGGCCTCGCCCTTGCGGAGCAGGCCCTCGTAGCGGAACCCCGCGCGCTGGGCGATCCGGGCCGAGGCCTCGTTACCGGCGAGCGCGTGCCACTCGATGCGCTCGAGCGCGAGGCCGTCCGTCGCGAAGGCGTAGTCAATGGCGCGGCGCACCGCCTCCATAAGCAGCCCCTTGCCCCGTGAGCCGGGCGTCATCCAGTATCCGAGCGTGCACTGTCCGGATCCGATGTTGTCAAGGCTCACCATGCCCACGAGCTCGCCCTCGTGCTCGATGGCCCAGGTGTAGAAGGTGCCGGCGTCCCAGCCGTCGGCGACGAAGGTGTGCAGGAACCACTCGAAGTCGCCGCCCGTGTAAGGGTTCGGGATGCGGGGCACCCACTGCACGATCGCCGGGTCGTTGCACGCGTCAATGACGGTCGCGCGGTCGGCTTCGGTCGGCCGGCGCAGGGTCAGTCGTTCGGTCTCGAGGATGATGTCGCTCACCCCTCGAGAATACCGGCCGGGCGAACGCCGCGTGCGCTAGCAGCCCACGGTCGCGAGGGCCTGGCGCAACAGGCGCCCGCGTCCGCCGGAGAGCTCGAGGGACATCTCGCCCGAGAGCGCCTCCTCCGGCGCCATCCAGGTCACCTCGAGCGCGTCGTGGCGGGGGTTGCACGTGCCCGTCACCGGCACCACGAAGACGAGCGACACGGCGTGCTGGCGTTCGTCGGTGTACGGCGACATCCCCGGCATCGGGAAGTACTCGGCGACCTGCGCCGGGACCGGGGCAGCCGGGATGAGCGGGAACGCCATCGGGCCGAGGTCCGTCTCTAGGTGACGAAACAGGGCGTCGCGAATGGTCTCGCCGAACCGCACACGGCCGGCGACCAGCGCACGCGTCATCACGCCGTCGGGGGTGCTGCGCAAGAGCAAGCCAACCTCGGTCACCTGGCCGACCCCGTCGACGCGCACCGGGACCGCCTCGACATAGAGCATCGGCAGTCGGCCACGGGCCTCGGTGAGCTCGCGCTCACTCAGCCAGCCGGGATTCTCGTTCGGCACGCGCGACGGTTCGGGGAGGTCCTCGGTGTCCACACTCATGGTGCCATTCTGCCTGACGCGGGCGGCTCTGGGGAGAGGCATCACTCACCATTCATCGCTAGTCTGGGCGGCATGCACGCCCTCGCACTCGATCCCCAGGTCATTCGTTGGACGATCGGCGGCGTGCCCGCCGACGAAGCCTCCGCAGTCGCCGCGCTCGCCGAACGGCCGCTGCTCATCCTCATGCACGGCCTCGGCTCGCACGAGGGTGACCTGATCGGGCTCGTGCCGCTGCTCCCCCAGGGCTTCGTCTGTGCGTCGCTGCGCGCACCGTTCGCGGTCGCCGCGCCTCTGACCGGCGGGTACACCTGGTTCCCTGAGTCGCTGCAGTCGGCTGACGCGGCCCCCGAGTCCCGTGCCGAGAACGCCGCCTGGCTGGCCGCGCAGGCGGTGCTGGAGTGGCTCGATGACGTCGAAGCGCGCGTGCCCGGCGCGCAGGTGACTTCCGCAGTGATGGGCTTTTCCCAGGGCGGGGTGATGGCCACCTCGATGCTGCGCGCGCGGCCGCAACGGTTCGCCGCGGCCGTCAACTGCTCGGGCTTCACCGCCCCTGGCGTGTTCCCGGGCGATGCCGAACTCGAAGCGCTCCGCCCGCCCCTGTTCTGGGGCCGAGACGTCGCCGACCCCGTCATCGGCGCAGAGGCAATCGCGCGCACCGCCGCGTGGCTACCGACGCACTCGACGCTCGAAGCGCGCGAGTACCCCGGCGTCGGCCACTCCGTCAGTCGTGACGAGCTCGACGACGTCTTCGTGTTCCTCTCTCAGAACGTGCCGGGGGCTCTGCCGATACGGTAGAACCCATGCAGCCGTTTCTCCTCATCACTACCCGCGACGACGACGAAGTCGCCGCCGGGGAGTATGCCTCGTATTGCACCCTCACGGGGCTCGAGGGCGACGACCTCGAATGGCGCCGGGCTGACCAGGCCCCGCTCGGCCAGCTCGACCTTGCCAGCTACTCCGGTGTGATCCTGGCGGGAAGCCCGTTCACCGTGAGCGAGCCCATCGAGCGTAAGTCAGCGGTCGAGCTGCGCGTCGAGCGGGAGCTCGCGGAACTGCTCGACGAGGTGGTGGCGCGAGACGTGCCGTTCCTCGGGGTCTGTTACGGCATCGGGACCATCGGCGCGCATCAGGGAGCCTCCGTCAACAACGTCTACGGCGAGACCTCCCAGGCGGTGCGGATCGCGCTGACCGAAGCCGGGCTCGTCGACCCGCTGTTTCGGGAGCTACCGCCGGAGTTCGAGGCGTTCGTCAGCCACAAGGAGGCCATCAGCGACGTCCCCGCGCATATCGCCGTGCTCGCGAGCTCGCCCAGCTGCCCGGTGCAGGCCTTCCGGGTGGGCGAAAACGTCTACGCGACCCAGTTCCACCCCGAGCTTGATCAGGCAGCGATGGCGGCCAGGGTCGAGGCCTACTCACAGCACGGCTACTTCGCCCCCGAGACGATCGGGGAGATCCTACACGGCGTCGCCACCGCTGACGTCCGCGCCTCGCACCTCGTGCTGGGTCGGTTCGTCGAGCAGTACGCGCGCGCCACCCCGCGCACGCTGTCCGCCTAGGTCGGCGGTCCCCGGGCGCAGGCGCGTAGGCCGCGATACAGTGATTGATATGACCGCTTCCCCGACGCCGAGCAAGTCTCAACGGGTCTATGACCACCTGCTTGAGGGCGTCGTCGGCGGCCGGCTGGTTCCAGGTCAGAACTTGAATATCGGCATCATCGCGAGCGAGACCGGGGTGAGCATGATTCCGGTACGCGAGGCGCTGCGCCGCCTGCAGTCCGAGGGCGTGATCATCGTCGAGCACCATCGCGGCGCGCGCGTGGCGGAGGTGGGGCCGAACGCCTACCGCGACGTCATGCAGACGCAGGCCGTGCTCGAGGCGCTCGCCGTGTCCCTCTCGGCCCCGCACCTCACGCTTGACGAGCTCGACCGCGCACGGGAACTCAACCGAGACATGGACGCGGCGCACCGAGACGGCGACTTCCACCGCTACAACGAAGGCAGCCTGGAGTTCCACCGGATCCTGCAGTCGGCCTGCCCGAACCGGTATTTGCGCGAGACGCTCGAGCGCGGGCAGCTGCGCATTGCCGCCGTCCGGGCGGCCGTCATCGGGTACAGCGCCGACATCGCCGAACGGCTGTCGCAGGAACACACCGAGCTGCTCGACCGCATCGCTGCGGGGGCGGTTCCCGCCGAGATCGAGCGGCTGATGCGCGAGCACCGCGACGGTACGTCTGCACACGACGCCGACGGCCTGCGCGCGCTCGCGGGGAAGTAACGTGGCGCTCCCCCGCATTCTCGTCGTGATGCCGAGCTACAACGAGGCGGCCACCATCGGGGCCGTGATCGCACGGGTGCGCGCCGCGGTCCCGCATGCCGACATCCTGGTCGTCGACGACGCGAGCCCCGACGGCACGGGCGCGATCGTCGAGGCATTGGCGGCGCAGGATCCCGCCGTTCGCGTGCTGCATCGGCCGGGAAAGTTGGGCCTCGGGACGGCGTACATCACGGGGTTTGAGTGTGCACTCGCCGAGGGCTACACAGTGGCCATCGAGATCGACGCCGACGGGTCGCACCTGCCCGAGCAGCTCCCGTCTATGCTCAGGGCGGTCGCGGGAGGGGCCGATCTCGCCCTGGGTTCGCGCTGGGTCCCTGGCGGCGTCATTCACGGCTGGCCGCGATATCGACAGTGGATCTCACGCGCGGGCACCGCGGTGACGCGCCTGGTGCTTGGTTCTCGGCTGCGCGACGCGACGAGCGGGTTCCGCGCCATCCGGACAATCGCACTCGCGTCGGTGCCCCTCGGCACCCTCACCTCACACGGCTATGGTTTTCAGGTCGAACTCGCCTGGACGCTTGAGCGGTTCGGGGCGAAAATCGTCGAGGTTCCGATCACTTTCGTCGAGCGCGAGGGCGGCAGGTCGAAGATGAGCGCCGCGATCGTGTTGGAGGCGCTCTATGCGGTGCTGCGGTGGGGATTCATGCGCCGGTTCCGGCCGGGCCGACTCCCCACACCGGTCGCCGGAACACCGCTTTCCACCTCGAAATAGGAACGGCACGGGCGCGAAGCCCTGGACTGAAACAAGAAAGCCCCGGAACCTCGTTGATTTCTCAACGTTGTTCCGGGGCAATTTGTCGGGATGACAGGATTTGAACCTGCGACCCCGTCGTCCCGAACGACGTGCGCTACCAAGCTGCGCCACATCCCGATCGCATTTTCATGCAAGGACAACCCTACCGAACGCTGCGCGAAAAACGAAAATGAGGTCGCTTCCCGGGCGGGGCACGCTGGCGTACGTGGAAGAATCAGACGTGTGACTTCCCTCCCCGCACTCATCGCCTTTGACCTCGACGACACCCTCGCCCCGTCAAAGTCCCCGCTCGACCCACGCATGCTCGGGCTCCTGGAACGACTGCTCGAAGCCACCAGCGTGGCGGTCATCTCGGGTGGAAACTTCGCCCAGTTCGAGGCCCAGATCCTCGACCGCCTCGGTGCGATCCCCGAGTCACGGCTCGAGCGATTGCACCTGATGCCGACCTGCGGCACCCGCTATGTGCGGCGTCAGGACGGCGCGTGGGTAAGCGTGTACGAAGAAAACCTCACGCCCGATGAGCGTGCGTCGGCGCTGACCGCCTTGCGCGAGGAGGCCGAACGGCTCGGGCTCTGGGAGTCACGCGTCTGGGGCGAGATCCTGGAAGACCGCGGCTCGCAGGTCACCTTCTCCGCCCTCGGCCAGCGCGCACCCGTCGATGAGAAGGTGCAATGGGACCCGACAGGCGAGCGCAAGGGCGCCCTTCGCCAGGCCGTCGCCGACCGGCTGCCCGGCCTCGAGGTGCGCAGCGGCGGCTCGACCTCGGTCGACATCACCCGCAGCGGCATCGACAAGGCGTACGGCATGCGCAAGCTTGAGGCGCACACCGGCGTCCCTCTTGCAGAGATGCTGTTTGTCGGGGACCGCCTGGACCCCGAGGGAAACGACTACCCGGTGCTCGCCATGGGCGTGCGCTGCCAGGCCGTGGAGGGCTGGGAGGACACCGCCGCCTTCCTCGAGGGGCTGCTCGCGCCGTAGGCGCTGCTGGCGCTTTCGCGCACCTGGGGCCGGCAGGATCCTGCCGACTCCGCTCTATCGAGACGTCTGAATCTGCGGCTTCAGCTCACGTGATGCCGCAGATTCAGACGTCTCGGCACCAGGATCCGGGCAGGCACGGGCAGGAACGCCGAACGGGGCCCGTCACTCGACGAGCCCCGTTCGGGCGAAACAGGAGTGGTTGGCTATTCGGCCCGTGCCACGGCGGAACCGGTGAGGTTCAGCACGCGGGCGGTCTCGGCCAGCGTTGCCTGCGTCGCGGCCAGATCGTGGTTGACCCCCGTGCCGAGCGCCGGCACGCGCTTGAGGAACTTCGCGCGCCACTGCTGCTCGAACTTCTCGGGGAAGCAGCGCTCGAGGACGCCGAGCATCGCGGGAACCGCGGTCGAGGCGCCCGGTGAGGCGCCCAGCAGGCCGGCAATCGTGCCTTCGCCTCCCGTGATGACTTCGGTGCCGAACTGCAGCACGCCGCCCTTCTGCGGGTCCTTCTTCATGACCTGCACACGCTGACCGGCGGTGATGAGGTACCAGTCCTCGTCCTTCGCGGTCGGCATGAACTCGCGCAGCGCCTGCATGCGCTTGGTGTTGCCGGCAAGCACCTCGGTGATGAGGTACTTCACGAGCGACATCTCACGCAGGCCCACCTGGATCATGGGCATGAGGTTGTGCAGGCGGATCGAGCCGAAGAGGTCCCACCAGGAGCCCTTCTTCAGGTACTTGGGGGTGAACCCGGCGTACGGGCCGAAGAGCAGGCTCGTGCCGCCGTCGACGACTCGGGTGTCGAGGTGGGGAACCGACATGGGCGGGGCGCCGACCGACGCCTTGCCGTAGACCTTCGCCTGGTGTTCCGCCACCACCTCGGGCTTGTCGCAGCGCAGGAACTGGCCGCTGATCGGGAAGCCACCGAAGCCCTTGATCTCGGGAATACCCGAGGACTGGAGCAGGTGCAGGGCGCCGCCGCCCGCGCCAACGAAGACGAACTTCGCATTGACGACGGTCGTGCCATAGCCCGACTGGTTGCGCACGAAGACGTCCCAGGTGCCGTCTGCGCGGCGACGAACCTTGCGCGCATCGTGGCCGCGGTGCACCTTGACGCCCGTGCTCTCGAGGTGCGCGGTGAGCTGACGCGTGACCGAGCCGAAGTCGACGTCGGTACCGCTCTCGGAGCGCGTCGCGGCGACCGCCTCGCCCTTCTTGCGGCGCTCAATGAGCAGCGGGGCCCACTCCGCAATGACGGCGGGGTCGTCGCTGAATTCCATATCCGAGAACAGCGGCTGCTGCTTGAGGACCTCGTAGCGGCGACGCAGGTAGTCAACGTTTGCCTCGCCCATGACGAACGTCATGTGCGGGGTCGAGTTGATGAAGTCGTTCGGCTCGCCGAGCGTGCCGTCTTCGACCAGCGAGGCCCACCACTGGCGGCTCAGCTGGAACTGCTCGTTGATGTCGATGGCCTTGTCGGGCGACAGGCTGCCGTCTGCCCCCTCGGGCATGTAGTTCAGCTCACAGAGGGCGGCGTGGCCGGTGCCGGCGTTGTTCCACGCGTTGCTGCTCTCTTCGCCGACCGCGCCGAGGCGCTCGTACAGAGCAATCGACCACTCGGGCTCGACCTCCGCAAGGAGGGTACCGAGGGTGGCGCTCATGATTCCGCCGCCAATGAGGACGACGTCTACGGTGTTGTTGCTGCTCACGGTGGTCAAGTCTATCTCGCTTCTGAGCCGCCCTATCTCGCTGGGGCAGGTTGCCACTCGAAGAGGCTCGTGCGAACTCCGTCGAGGGTCGCGAACTGGGACTCGATCAGGTTTTTGTATCCCAGGCGTGTGGCTTCGGCTTCGCGTTGGGCTCCGCCCAACACCGCACGGATCTCGCCCGCGAGGCTGACTTCGCCGTACGCGGCGAGCGTGTGCGGAAGCGGCGAGTCGTTGATCGCGGAGAGCAGGGCGAGGGCGATCGCCAGATCGGCGGCCGGCTCGGTGAGCCTCAGGCCGCCCACGGTGGACACGTAGACATCGCAGCCCGCGACGGCAACGTTCAACCGCCGCTCGATCACGGCCAACAGCATGGCGACCCGACTGCCGTCGACGCCGCTCATCACCCGGCGCGGATTGCCACCGCTGGTCGCCGGGACGACGAGCGCCTGCACCTCAACGGGGATGGCGCGCCGTCCCTCGAGCGCAATCGTCGTGCACGTGCCGCTGACCGGCTCCGTGCGGTCGCTCAGGAAGAGCCCGCTGGGGTCGGGCACTTCCTCGATGCCCGTCCCGCTCATCTGGAAGCAGCCAACTTCGTCGGTGGGGCCGAAGCGATTCTTGAGCGAGCGCAGGAAGCGGAGCGCGCTGCGCCGGTCGCCCTCAAAGTGGCACACCACATCGACGAGGTGCTCGAGCAGCCGCGGGCCGGCAACTTGGCCGTCCTTGGTGACGTGCCCGACCAGGATGACGGGGGTATCGCGGTCCTTCGCGGTGCGAATGAGGGCCGCGGCGACCTCGCGCACTTGCGACGGACCGCCAGCAATACCGTCGATGGCATCGCTTGCGATGGTCTGGACGGAGTCGATGATGACGAGCGCCGGGTCGACCGCCTCGATCTGGCCGAGCACAGTACCCAGGTCGGTCTCGGACGCGAAGAACAGCGACTCGTGCAGGGCGCCCGTGCGCCCGGCGCGCATGCGGACCTGCCCGGCCGACTCCTCGGCGCTCACGTAGAGCACCTTCTGACCCGTGCTCGCCGCCTTCGCCGCCGCCTCCAGCAGCAGCGTCGACTTGCCCACCCCGGGCTCGCCCGAGAGCAGGATCGCGGCGCCGGCGACGAGACCGCCGCCGAGCACCCGGTCGAGTTCGCCGATACCGGTGGGCCGGTGGCTCACCTCGGCTCCGATGAGGCTCGTTATGGGCTTCGCCGCTCGCGCGAGACCAGGCGCCGTCGCGGTGGTGCGCTTGCCGGTGCCGGCCCCGGGGGAAGCACCCACCTCGGCCACCGTGCCCCACTGCTGGCATTCACCGCAGCGCCCCACCCACTTCAGGGCGCGCCAGCCACACTCAGAACACGCGAATCCGCTCGACTTGGCCATACCAAAAGCCTAGCCGGGGCCTCCGACATCCCCGGATTTCCGGGCGGCACACCGAACAGAGAGCCTCGATTTTTATTCCGTGCCGGTCTTGCGTAATATTGCTAGCGGTGACGTGTCCGAGCGGCCGAAGGTGCAACACTCGAAATGTTGTGTAGGTTCACCCCTACCGTGGGTTCAAATCCCACCGTCACCGCCACCGAGAACCCCCGCAGATCCCCGTGAAAAACTGGGATCGCGGGGGTTTTCTCTTTCACGAGGGAGTCACTCCGCCTCAGGCTCGCCCTGTGTTCGCTGCAGTCCCTGCTGCGCAGCGAAGAAGGCCACCTTCGCCACCATCCATAAAACGCCAAGACCGGCGATCATCTGGAGCGACACCAGGCCGCGCGTCAGCATTGCCGTGGCGACGATGTCCCCAAACCCGACCGTGGTGAAGGTGCTTGACGTGAAGTACAGCGCATCCACGCGGTCCATCGGCTCGCTGAACGCGGACGCGTCGCTCGTCGAAATCGAGAGATAGAGCAACGCGAAGAGCAGCACGAACGAGACCACGCTCACCACGACAGCCTCGACCGCCCGGATCTGCGGCACGTCTGCCGCCACCACGGTTCGTACCTGCAGCGCGAGTACTCCGACAAAGGCCAGCACTACGGCGGAAAGCCGAATCCAGGCGGCCAGGGGATTCTCCGCATTGAAGCCATCGATGGGGATGAGGAAGTACAGCGCGAAGGACCCCGTGAGTATCAGTGCCACTCGCAGGATGGAAACCACTACGACGCGGAGCTTACCGGCAAAGTCAAGCTGGTTGAATTCCGGTCGATTCGTGCTGGGAGCCATGGGGTCGCCCTCTCGGATTCTCGGGGAAGAGCCAACCGTCCTCGATGGCCGCCTCCCTGCGAACGTGCATGGCCTGACTCTAATCGGAGCCGCCCCAGCCCGGAGCCCCATTTGAGGGAGTGCGGCGTGGAGATTGATGCGAGGAGCGCTCTTCAATTCCCGCTCCTGACAAGGACCTGATGCTCGCGTAGCATGTGGACCGTGACCACCTTGGGTGAGCAGGAAGTCCCGTCGGTCCGACAGCTGCTCCAGCTGTCGGTGCCAGCGCTCGTCGTCGGCGTGGTGTCTGCGGTGGGCCTCTTCGCGGTCGACGAGGCCGCGCATCTGCTTGAAGGACTCCTCTGGGTGCACCTGCCGCACGCCCTCGGCGTCTCGCCCGATTCACGGTGGTGGATCTTTGGCGTATTGAGCCTGATCGGGCTTTCCGTGGGACTGATCGCCACCTTCGTTCCCGGTCGCGCTGGCACAGACTCGGCAACCGTCGAGCTCATCGCGCCGCCAATGTCGCTCGGCGCGGTTCCGGGTCTGGCGCTCGTGACGGTATTGGGGCTGGCCGGCGGCGTGAGCCTCGGACCAGAGTCCGCCATCATCGCCATCAACACGGCATTGCTGGTCGCCCTGGTCACCCGCGTGTTTCCGGGCGTGGACATCGAACTGGTGGTGATGGTGTCCGCGGCCGGAACCATCGGGGCACTGTTTGGAACCCCGATAGCGGCGATACTCGTGTTGACCGGTGTGGTTGCGGCGGCGAAGTCCGGCGGCGTGTTGTGGGACCGATTGTTCCTCCCCCTCCTTTCCGCCAGCGTCGCCTCGATAACGATGGCGTTTCTTGGGGCCGAGCAACTGCGACCGCCCGTGGTGCCCAGCACCGAGGGCCCGCTCCTGCAACTCTTGCCGGCCGCCGTGGCCGTCGCCTGCGTCGCGGCTCTCCTCGGGCTTGTGGGATCCGTCCTGTTTCAACCGCTCTATTCGCTGTTTCGCACGTTAAAAATGCCCCTTCTGTACACGACCCTGGGAGGTGTGTTGTTGGGCCTGTTGGGCGCCTTGGGCGGTCCGATCACGCTGTTCAAGGGAAGCACCCAGATGGTGGAACTCGTCGATCAAGCCGGAGCGTTCACAGCATGGCAGCTCATCGGAATCGTGGGCATCAAGCTCTTCGCCCTGCTCATCGCTGCCACTTCGGGGTTCCGTGGCGGACGGATCTTCCCGGCAGTCTTTATCGGGGTTGCCGTGGGCATGCTCTGCCAGGCATTCTTCCCGCAGATACCCCTGGGGCTGGCGATCGGTTGCGGCACGTTAGGCATGGTGCTCGCCGTGTCCCGTGACGGTTGGATTGCTATCTTCATCGCCGTTGTCGTCTCCGGAGACGTGCGCCTCTTGCCCGTACTCTGCTTCGTCGTGCTGCCCGTGTGGCTCCTCGTCGCTCGCGCCCCAGAAATGCTTGCACGTGAGCCGCGGACAGCACGGCAGCGCGGGCAGGACCAACCCCTCGGCCACACCTAGCCCCGGAACCGGCCAGCAGGAATCGATACCGAGATGCTCCACGCTCGGCGCACTACCCACCCCGTTACACGCCGGAAATCAGGCCCCGCACCTTTAACGCGATGGAAACAGAACTCTGCCGCCCGCGGAAACATCGGGCGGGCATGCTGTCGACACGAGCAGTTCTTGTCTCGATTCTGTGCCCCCTTCTACGCGGTGAGGAACGACTATGGATACCGGAACAATTGCCTGGGTGATCATCTCAACGGCCATGGTGCTGTTGATGACGCCCGGCGTCGCATTCTTTTATGGCGGGCTCGTCAAGATGACGAGCGTCGTCAGCATGATGATGCTCAGCTTCGGCGCGATGGGCCTGGTTGCCGGCCTCTGGATCTTGTACGGCTACAACATGTCGGTCGTCTCTTCCCCCGGCGACTTCGCGGGCAACCCCTTCTCGGACTTCGGCCTCTCGGCGATGGCGGCAAGTGACACCTCCACCCCCGATTTGCTCGGTGTCGCGTTCGGCGCGACCTTTGGCATCATCACAGTCTCGCTCATCTCGGGCTCAATTGCTGACCGCGCCAAGTTCGGCTCGTGGATGGTCTTCGCCGGCATCTGGGCCACCGCGGTGTACTTCCCGGTCGCCGCGTGGGTATGGGGCGGCGGCTGGATCATGAACCTCGGCAACACCCTGTTCGGCGAGGACTCGGGCATCGCCGTGATCGACTACGCCGGTGGCACCGCGGTCCACATGAACGCGGGCGCCGCGGCCCTCGCCCTCGCCCTCATCCTGGGCAAGCGGATCGGCTTCAAGCCCGGCATCCAGAAGCCGCACAACGTGCCGCTCACGCTCACCGGTGCAGCGCTGCTCTGGTTCGGCTGGTTTGGATTCAACGCCGGCGCCGAGTGGCTCAACGGGATGGCGAACACTGGTCTCATCATCCTGAACACGCTGGGGGCCGCGGGCACCGCGATCCTGGGCTGGTTGGTCGTCGAGAAGATGCGGAGCGGGAAGCCGACCGCGGTGGGCGCCGCCTCGGGAGCCGTATCGGGCCTCGTCGCCATCACCCCTGCCTGCGCAAACCTGACGCCGGCGTGGGCGCTGCTGCTCGGTGCGGTCACCGGCGTCGTGTGTGCGATCGCGGTCGACTGGAAGTTCCGCCTCGGATACGACGACTCGCTTGACGTGGTCGGGATCCACCTCGTCGGCGGCATGATCGGGACGCTGTACCTCGGCTTCTTCGCGACCGAGACCGGGCTCTTCGTCGGCGGCGACGCCCGCCAGCTGGCCGTGCAGGTCATCGCCGTGCTCGCCGTGATGCTCTACAGCTTCGCGGTCGCCTGGGTCATCGGATTCGTGATCCAGAAGACCATCGGGTTCCGCATCACGAGCGAGGACGAGCTCGCGGGCATCGACACCGTCGTACACGGCGAGCAGGCCTACGCCCTGGCAGAAGCCGGCCGGTAGCCGCCCGGCAACACCCCGCAGTCCCCCGCAACTGGGCGTCCAGGAGTACGGCATACCGCCACACTCTTGGACGCCCGCTTGCGTTCCGCCACCGCCCGTGATATCTTGATCAATCGAGTCTGATTCTTGATGCCGAGCTGGTGTACCACCACCCTCCGCGCGTCCACTCTCTTACGTTTCGCTCTCGCAATCACGGCCCGCACACTTGCCGGCCACATTCACTCTCGCGGTTCATCCGCGGCTGGCTTCGCGCCAGCAATTTCGAGGTAGCCCAATTGGCACCTCGACGCTCTCCCGTATGGAGGGCGACTCGAAAGGAAACATCATGCAGTACCAGTCCAATTCCGCGACGCTGGAGCAGAGCGCTCCGTCGGCTTCGCGATACAGCACCCCCTACCACGACCTCGGTGACGATGCCGGTCCCCGCATCCCCAACTGGGCAGAGCACCGCTCTGTCTACCGCGGCGCAGGCCAGACCACCTACATCGTTGAGACCGAGCACTTTGATCGCGCAGCAAAGCGCGACCTCAGCCACCTCGCCCAGCACGGCTGGCACGTCACCGTTGAACGCGCGAGCGGCCGTCAGGCGCGCACCCGTGTGGGACTGGTGCGTCGCCCGAGCGGCCGCCCGGCGAACCGGACCCGCGCGTAGCGCGGATCCTGCGAAAGGGTTACGCGAACGCGGCGATGCCGGTGAGCTCGCGGCCGATCACGAGGGCATGGATTTCGTCCGTGCCCTCGTAGGTCCGGACCGACTCGAGGTTCGCCATGTGACGCATCACGGGGAAGTCGCTCGTAATGCCGTCGCCCCCCAGGATCGCGCGGCACGTGCCCGCAATCTTGATGGCCTCGCGCACGTTGTTCAACTTGCCCACGCTGATCTGTCCGTGCGTGAGCGTCCCGGCGTCCTTCAGGCGGCCGAGGTGCAGCGCGAGCAGCAGGCCCTTCTGATACTCGAGGAAGCAGTCCGCGAGCTTCGCCTGGATAATCTGCTTGCCGCCGATCGGCGAGCCAAAGACCTCGCGCGTCTGCGAGCGCTCGACCGCGACCTCGAGGCAGTTACGAGCCGCGCCCATGACCCCCCACGAGATGCCGTAGCGCGCCTCGTTCAGGCACTTGAAGGGTGAAGAAAGCCCCTTCGAACCCGGCAGGATCGCGTCGGCTGGCAAGCGCACATCGACGAGGTCGATCTCACACTGCAGTGACGCACGCATCGAGAGCTTGTTCTCGATCGCGCGGGCCTCAAAGCCCGGTGTCTCGGTGGGCACAACGAAACCGCGCACGATGCCCTCTTCGTCCTTCGCCCAGATCACGGCGACGGCCGCCTCGGTGGCCAGGCCGATCCAGCGCTTCTTGCCGTTGATGACCCACTCGTCACCGTCACGCTTCGCCGTCGTAATCATGGTCGACGGGTCCGACCCGCCCTGCGGCTCCGTCAGTCCAAAGCAGCCGATGGCCTCGGCCGATGCCATGCGCGGCAGCCACTCCTGCTTCTGCGCCTCGGAGCCGAACTTGTAGATCGCGCCCATGGCGAGCGAGCCCTGCACCGAGAGCGCGGTGCGGAAGCCCGAATCGACGGCCTCAAACTCCATCGCGACGAGGCCGTAGGCGACCGACGAGGCGCCGGCCATCCCATAGCCCTCCATGTACATGCCGAAGAAGCCGAGCGCGCCGACCTCCTTGACGAGGTCGAGGCGCAGGCGGCGATCCTCGAAGTCTTGGTCGATGACCGGCTTGATGCGGGTCTGGGCGAACTCGCGCGCCTTCATCTGCCAGGCGCGCTCCTCCTCCGTCACGAAGTCGGCGACGTTGAACAGGGCATCAATGGTGGTGGTCATGCGGGTCTCCTTTGAGCTTCAGAAATTGTGGGGTGCAGCCTGTGGGTTAGCGCGGTAGCCAGTTGGCGCCATCGTGCTCACCGAGTCCCGGCGGCGGGCTGGTGTAGCGAGCAGGGGTGAGCGAGAGCCCAACCGGATTCGCGACCGTGCGCACCGGGTGCATCGTCCCGTCCGGGGCAAGCGCCGGCGTCTTCGCCACAGGATCCAGGCCGAGCGACTCGGCGAGCTCGAGCGCCTGGGCGACCGAGTTGACCCGTCCGGCGGGGACCTTGCGATCGGCGAACTCCGGCAACCAGTCGGTCGCGGGGCGGGTGCGCAGTCGCGACTCCAGCTCTTCACGCAATTCGGCTCGGTGCGCTACCCTCGATTCGTTGTTCGTGAATCGGGCATCGCTCGCGAGCCCGGGGGCCCCGATCACGTCGGCCAGCTGGGCGAACTGCCCGTCGGTGCCGACGGCGAGGGCGATCGTCTGGTCGGCCGTCGCGAACGTCTCGTACGGCGCGATCGAGGGATGCGCGTTGCCCATGCGGCCCGGGGACACCCCGGTCTCGAGCGTCGACGACGCCTGATTTGCGAGGGCGGACAGCAGCGACGAGAGCAGATTGACGCGGACGTGCTGCCCCTGGCCCCGCACCGAGGAAGCCTCGTCGTCGCGCGCCCGAAGCGCCGCCTGAATGCCGATGACCGCGTTCAGCCCCGTGATGATGTCCACGAGCGCGACGCCCACCTTGGTGGGCTCTCCCTCAGCCTGCCCGGTGATGCTCATGAGCCCGCCAACCGCTTGCACCAGCAGGTCGTAGCCGGGCAGCTCGGCACCCTCCGCGTCACCAAATCCCGAGATCGAGCAGTACACGACGCCAGGATTCTGCTCGGCGACCGCCTCGTACCCGAGCCCAAAGCGCTCCATCGTGCCCGGCTTGAAATTCTGGATGACGACGTCCGCGCTCTGGGCCAGCTCGGTGGCGACTGCGAGTCCGGCAGGATCCCGGAGGTCGCAGACCACCGAGCGCTTCCCGCGGTTCGCGCCGGCGTAGTAGGTACTCTGACCAACCGCGTTCGCCGGCGGCGTCCATTGGCGTGTGCCATCGCCCTCGGGGCCCTCGATCTTAATGACGTCGGCGCCGAGATCGGCGAGCAGCATCGTCGCATACGGCCCCGCGAGCACTCGCGAGAAATCGGCGACGCGAACGCCCGAGAGGGGGCCGTTCACCTGGGGATCCTGCGCGTTCACTTGAGCTCCTTCGCCTCGCCGGTGGTGCGCCCAGTCTAGGCGAGCGCCATGACCCGCGGCATGGTAGTTCTGCACTTCACTGACCCCTTTGACTGTGCAAGAATTCACTATGGCCACGCTCTCTGAACTCCTCGCCATCCCGCAGCTGGGGCTCCGCCTTGTGCAGGCCGGGCCCGGCGACCCCGAGGTGACCTGGGTCTCGACCACCGAACTGACCGACCTCAGCGCCTACCTCGATGGCGGGGAACTCGTGCTCACGACAGGCCTCAGCCTGGGGCCGCTCGACCCCGCCTGGCGCGACGTTGTTGCATCGCTCGCTCGCGCGCGCGTCGCCGCGATCGGCTTCGGTGTCGGGGTCACACACGACCGCATTCCCGCGCCGCTCGTTGCGGCCGCCAGCGACTTCCGACTCGCGCTCATCGAAGTGCCCCCACCCACGCCGTTCATTGCGGTGAGCAAGGCCGTCGCGGGGCTGCTCGCGGGCGACGAACTGCAAGCTGCCCACCGGGCCTTGGGCGCGCAGCAGCGCATTATCGACGCGGCCGTCGGCGGTCTCGGTCCCGCCGCAGTGCTCGCCATCCTGTCCTCGGCCACGGGCCGCCAGGTGGGGGTGATCGACGACGGAGGCGCGATCGAGGCGGCCACCGCGGGTTTCCCGGCGCCCGACTCCCCCATCGATCCGCTCCACGCGCCGCCGGGATGGTCCTTTCATCCGCTCGACTTCGAAGGAGGGGGCGGGCGCCTCCTGGCGGTGCACGGCCCCGAGCTCAACGGCCCGGCAGAGCGCGCGGCCGTCACCGCCGCCAGCATCGCCCTCGGGCTCGAGCAACGCCAGCGCGCGGTCGAGCAGGAGCACGCGCGCGAACGGTGGGCGCGCGCGGCCTCGCTCGTGCTGCGCGGGGCCCCCGGCGCGCGGGACGCCGCTCGCGTCCTCGATCCCTCGTTTACATTGCCCGCGCAGCTCCGTGTCATTGGGCTCCAGGGCACCCCGGAAGCCCTCGCGGCCTGGCACCGCACACCCAGGTCGGGCACCGGGCGGCTCGTGCTCCGCGGGCCGGCCACCGCGTCGTCGCAGGCCCCAGCAGACCCCGCACACTCGGCGCCTCGCGACCTCGCGCGCGCCTGGCAAGTGATCGAGGACTCCCCCGAGACCATCCAGAGCGCGCTGCTCGGCGCCGCGGGGCACGGGCTCGATGTCGCGGTGGGGCGACCCGCCACTCCCCGCACGCTCACGGCAAGCCTCCGATCGACGCTGTCGCTGCTGGACTCGCTCTCGCCCTCGGCGGCGCTCTACGATGCGCCGCGACTCCCGGTCGCTCGCTGGGCGGAACGAGACACGCCCTTGCTCGAAGCCCTGCTGTCCTCCGGTGACGCCGGGCCGATCCTGTCAGTGCTGGGCGAGCTTGCGCTCGGCGTCAGTGACGACGGCTCCCCCGAGAGCGAGCACACCACGGGGCTTGCGGAGCGGATGATTCTCCGCGAGTCGCTCCGCACGCTCTTGGAGCACGGGGGTCGTTCGGGGCCCGCTGCCGACGCCCTCGGCGTGCACCGCAATACCCTGGCCGCGCGGATCCGGAAGGCGGAAGAACTCACCGGCCGCAGCCTCAGCCGAGCTGACGACCGCGCTGAACTCTGGCTCGCCCTTCGCGCCGAAGAGCTCCTGGGACTCGAGAAACGCTAGCCGTGCTTGGGTGGCTTGCGGTCCGGGTCCACCTCGAGGTGCGGTTCGTGCAGCGAGTGCAGCACGCGGTTCATATCCCCCGAGAGCAGTCCAGTAACCATTTCATCCACCGCAACTCCCTCGTCGGTTCCCTGCGGAATTTCCAGGTGGCGTTCCGTGCGCTTGATTCGTGGCTCGTTCATGGCATCACCGTACCGCCGATTCGCGGGCTCGGATAGTCCCCGAATACAACGCTTTGCTACTGCAAGATGAACTGCGCAGAGTCCGCCGAGCGAACCCCAGCCGCCTCGACGAAGAGGTGGTACGACGCGCCACCGCCGGGAACCGGATCGCGCTCGACCTCGCAGGTGTCGGGGGCGCTGCGCGTGCGGTCCCAAGCGACCGGGTCCGATTCGAGTGTCTCGGCAGGCTTCAGGATCACCGGCAGACTCGACGGGTTCTTTTGGCAGTCACCAGAGTTCCAGTATTGCTCGGGGCCGCTCGAGATCTCGAAGCGCATTCCGGCGGTGCCGAGATCGGCCGTGCATTCAGCCGTACCGCGGTTCGTCACCAGGAGAGTCAGGGCGGGCATCTCCCCGGAGGCATAGCTGCTCTGGCTCGTCACTGCCTCGACCAGCAGGTCACCTTCGGCGCACACCGGAGGCGCGTCCGCTGCGGCTCCGTCGGGCTTCGGAGACGCGACCTTCTCGGTCACATCAGCCGGAAGCTCGACCGATTTCGACTCGCTTTGCCCGCTCGATGAGCCGGGCTTCACGATGACGAGCACCACCGCAACGATGACCGCAATCAGTCCGGCGAGCACGAGCAATCGCCGGCGCAGGTATACGCGCTTGTCCTCGGGCCCGACCGGATTCCGCATCGTCGACATGGGCACAGAGTAGCCCGCGGGGCGTGCGAGTCAGGTCAGACACCCCGAACACGGGGCGCTCGCCCAGGCTCGCTGGCGCTAGTTCGCGATCTTCTTCAGCATTCGGGTGTTCCCGAGCGTATTCGGCTTGACCCGGGCAAGATCGAGGAACTCGGCTACGCCCTCATCGGTCGAACGAAGGAGCTCGGCGTAGGCGTCGGCCGCGAGGCGCAGATTGCCGTCGTCGTGCATGACTTCGAAGTCGTGCTTCGCGAAGAAGTCGACCTCGAAGGTAAGGCAGAACAGGCGGGTCAGGCCGAGTTCAAGCGCTCGGTCCTCGAGCGCGGCCAGGAGGCGGTGGCCGACCCCGCGTCCGAGCCATTCGTCGCTCACGCCAAGCGTGCGCACCTCGCCGAGGTGCTCCCACATCACGTGCAGCGCGCCAAAGCCAACGACCTCTCCCCGCACGTTGACGGCGACCAAAAACTTCTGCACGGTCTCGTACATGTTGACGAGTTCCTTGCCCAGCAGGATTCGTCGCTCGACCAGCGGAGCCATGAGCTCCAGCATGGGGCGCACGTCAGCGGTGCGCGCTGGCCGAATCCGAATCTCGCCCGTCTCGGGCACTGCAGTTTCCACCTTCGAAGCGTAACGCACGCCGGTACCACCGCCCGGCAGGATCCTGCCCGTGACGCACGAACGCCCCGGCCAAACTGGCCGGGGCGTTCGTGTCAGTGCGCAGTGATTATTCCGCGGTGGGCGCCGTCGACGCGACCGCTGCGGCCGTCGAGGCCGCGGCGTTGCCCCGGTCGCTCGAGCCGCGCTCGGTCTCGAAAGTGAATTCGTTGTTCTCGAACCCGACCTTGACGAGGTCACCCGCGAGCAGCTCGGCGCCCAGGATCCGCTCCGAGAGCTGGTCCTCGACCTCGCGCTGAATCGCACGACGCAGCGGGCGAGCGCCCAGCGTCGGGTCGTACCCGAGCTCAATCAGACGCTCGCGAGCCGGCACCGACACCTCGATGCGCATGTCGCGATCGAGCAGGCGATCGGCGAGACGCTTCACGAACAGGTCGACGATCTGCAGCAGCTCGGGCTTCGACAGCTGCGGGAACACGATGATGTCATCGACGCGGTTCAGGAACTCGGGCTTGAAGTGCTTCTTGAGCTCCTCCATCACCTTGCCCTTCATCAGGTCGTATCCGACACCAGAGTTGCCCTCGAGCTGGAAGCCGACGGGGCCGCCGGCGATACCCTTCGAACCGAGGTTCGTGGTCATGATGATCACGGTGTTCTTGAAGTCCACGATTCGGCCCTGGCCGTCCGTCAAACGTCCCTCCTCCAGGATCTGGAGCAGCGAGTTGAAGATGTCCGGGTGCGCCTTCTCGATCTCGTCGAACAGGACGACCGAGAACGGCTTGCGCCGCACCTTCTCGGTGAGCTGGCCACCCTCTTCGAAGCCGACAAACCCGGGAGGGGCACCGAAGAGACGAGAGACCGTGTGCTTCTCGCCGTACTCCGACATGTCGAGCGAAATCATCGCGTCTTCGTCGTCGAACAGGAACTCGGCGAGCGCCTTGGCGAGTTCGGTCTTGCCGACGCCCGTGGGGCCGGCGAAGATGAACGAGCCCGAGGGACGCTTCGGATCCTTGAGGCCGGCGCGCTGGCGACGGATCGTCTTGGCGAGCGCCGAGATGGCCTCGTTCTGGCCGATGACCCGCTGGTGCAGGGCCTCTTCCATGAACCGAAGACGACTGGTCTCTTCCTCGGTGAGTTTGAAGACCGGGATGCCGGTCGCCTGGGCGAGCACCTCGGCGATCAGCCCCTCGTCGACCTCGGCATTCGTGGTGACGTCGCCCGAGCGCCACTGCTTCTCGAGCTTGAGGCGTTCGGCGATGAGCTTCTTCTCTTCATCGCGCAGGTTCGCGGCCTTCTCGAAGTCCTGGCCGTCAATCGCCTGCTCCTTGTCGGCACGAACGACGGCGATCTTCTCGTCGAACTCGCGCAGCTCGGGCGGGCTCGACAGGATCGAGAGGTGCAGGCGGGCGCCGGCCTCATCAATCAGGTCGATGGCCTTGTCCGGCAGGAAGCGGTCGGAGACGTAGCGCGCCGACAGGTTGACCGCCGCGACGAGTGCGCCGTCGGTGATCGAAACCTTGTGGTGCGCCTCGTAGCGGTCGCGCAGCCCCTTGAGGATGTTGATCGCGTGCGGGATCGACGGCTCGCCTACCTGGATGGGCTGGAACCGACGCTCGAGAGCCGCGTCCTTCTCGAAGTGTTTGCGGTACTCGTCGAGCGTGGTCGCACCGATGGTCTGCAGCTCGCCACGGGCAAGCAGCGGCTTCAGGATGTTGGCGGCGTCGATCGCGCCTTCTGCTGCACCCGCGCCAACGAGGGTGTGGATCTCGTCGATGAAGATGATGATGTCGCCGCGGTTGCGGATCTCCTTGGTGACCTTCTTCAGGCGTTCCTCGAAGTCGCCGCGGTAGCGGCTACCCGCGATAAGCGAGCCGAGGTCAAGCATGTACACCTGCTTGTCCTTCAGCGTCTCGGGGACATCGCCCTTGACGATGGCCTGGGCGAGGCCCTCGACGACGGCCGTCTTACCCACGCCGGGCTCGCCGATCAGGACGGGGTTGTTCTTGGAGCGACGCGAGAGGATCTGCATGACCCGCTCGATTTCCTTCTCGCGCCCGATCACGGGATCGAGCTTGCCCTCGCGGGCGGCGTTCGTGAGGTTGCGCCCGAACTGGTCGAGCACCTGCGAACCCTTGTCGCTGCCGGTCTCCGTCACGCCGGCCGAGACCTGCTCTTTCCCGGCCTGGTAGCCGGAGAGGAGCTGGATGACGGTCTGGCGCACGCGATTGAGCTCTGCCCCGAGCTTGACGAGTACCTGCGCGGCAACCCCCTCGCCTTCGCGGAGCAGGCCGAGCAGGATGTGCTCGGTCCCGATGTAGTTGTGGCCGAGCTGCAGCGCCTCGCGGAGACTGTACTCAAGCACCTTCTTCGCGCGCGGCGTGAAGGGGATGTGGCCGGCGGGCGGCTGCTGGCCGGTGCCGATGATCTCGGTCACCTGCTCGCGCACGGCGTCCAGAGAGATCCCCAACTGCTCGAGGGCCTTGGCTGCGACACCCTCGCCCTCGTGAATCAGGCCGAGCAAAATGTGCTCGGTCCCGATGTAGTTGTGGTTGAGCATCTTCGCCTCTTCTTGGGCGAGGACAACCACCCGGCGGGCCCGGTCGGTAAATCTCTCAAACATATGTTCCTCCTGGGGCGCGTCTGGACGGGGTCGCCAATTGCGCCGTACTCACAGCGTACGACCCGTTCCCGAGGTTTTCGCCGGTGTTCGCCAGCGGCGGAGTGCGAGCTTGACACCTCGCGTCAATTCCGACACCATATCGATAAGCGATAACAACGATAATCGATATGGAGTCGGCAATGAGCGCCACCACCCCCTACCGTCCGTCCCGAGGCGACCGATGGGCCCTGATCGCTTTTGTGGCGGCAGGCATCGCCCTCGTGGTCGCCACCGTCGTCTTCGCGGTACGGCAGATCCTGAGCCTCGTCAGCTCGGGGCCCATCACCGTACCGGTGACGTTTGGTGATTTCGAGGCTCCCCTGACGTATGGCGAAGCGGGCGCCTCGCTCCCCGTCGCCGTTGACACCGGCACCATCACGGTGATCGAGCCGACCGCCGCCCTAGTGGTCCCGGGCATCCTCGGCGTGATCGTGACCGTGATCCTGACCGCGGCCGTGGTGGCCTGCCTCGTGGGGCTGAGTATCTCGCTGTTGCGCGGCACCATTTTTAGCAAGCGCAATACCCTCCTAGTCTCGACCGCGGGAATCACCGCGTTGATTGGTGTCGCGCTGCAGAAGGTCCTCGAGGTGATGCAGTCCAACGCCGCGCTCCACCTCGCGACGGGTGGGGCGTACGACGCGGTTGCGGTCTTCGTGGCGCCCGGCTCATACCTCATCGCTGCCTTCGCCATCGCCATGATCTGCACGGTCTTCGTGATTGGAGAACGCATGCAGCGCGACCAGGACGGGCTCGTCTAGTGCCGCCCGAGGAGTCCCACGCCATTCGGTGCCGGCTCGACGATTTGCTCGCCGAGCGCGGCATGACCCTGACCGAGCTCAGCGAGCGGGTCGGCGTGAGCGTCGTGAACCTCTCGGTCCTCAAGAACGACCGCGCCCGCGCGATTCGCTTCTCGACGCTCACCGCGGTGTGTCAGGCGCTCGGCTGCGAGGTCGGCGAGCTGCTGGTGGTGTCCGGATCCGGTGAAGCGCCCGTCGACTGAGCGCCCTGTCGCCCCAGAACCTCCCGCAGTTCGTGAAGCATGACAATTTGCTGACGGTTGATCTCCATCAGCTCCTCGATCTCGGCCTTTGCCGCCGTATTCGTGTCGAAGTCGTGTTGGGCGAGCGCCGCGGCGATCGCATCCTGCCGCTTCGCCGCGATGAGCAGGATCGCTCCCTGCATGCCCGCGAGCATGCTCAAGAACAAGTTCAGCAGGATGAACGGGTACGGGTCCCAAGATTTCGCACTCAGGTTCAGCAGCGCCCACGCCAGCATGAAGACCACGAACCCGGCGATAAAGGCCCAGGACCCCATGCCGTTACGCATACGGTCTGCGGCGCGCTGCCCGAGCGTGAGCTTCTGCGCGTGTTGGGAATGCCAGTTTTCAAGCGGTCTCGTCATATCGCGAGTGTAGGCCGGGGGTGGGCGTTGGCGCACGGGGTGGGCTTTGGTGCCTCTTCGCTCCGTGTCCCATTGTCGACGCGTCACATATGGCTGCTCGAAGGTGCCTTGAACGACCGTTTGTGACGGGTCATGTGGCAGAGAAATAGCGCACGCGGGTTGTCCACAACGTGCAGCGGAAATGAGTTTGTCCACATTTGTCGAGCGAAGCCCTTCCCTTTGGCGGAGCGATCAAGAATCGGACAATGCCCCGTCGACGCACGCCGCTCCCGCTACTTCCCCTGACGTTCAGCGTCAACGTCGCGTTGGAAGCGGGAGCAACTCGTGGCGCGCTGCGCAATCAATCGCTTCTCGCCCCGTTCCACGGCGTGCGCTCATCTGTCTCGGCGCCGCCGGGCGTCGAATCGACACGCGAGCAGGCCCTGCGGGCCGCGCGGCTCATCCTCCCGAGACTCCGGGCAGGCGAAGCGATCAGCCACACTTCCGCGTTACTCATCCACGGCTGCCCGCTGCGAGTAGCCCCAGACCTGCACGTCACAGCACAGCCTCCGTTCACGCGAACGCGGGCTCGCGGCGTGCACGGGCACGAATGGGACAGTCCCACACCCATTGCCATCATCAACGGCGTTCCCGTGGCGTTCCCCGAGACCGCACTTTTGCAAAGTGCCCCTACGCTGCCCCTGATTGAGCAAGTGGTCGCAATCGACCACCTCGTGCGTCCTCGGGGGTTTGCTGGACGGGTGCCGGCCCTCACGAGCGCGGAGTCGCTCAATACCAGCGTGCAAGGGTTTCGCGGAAGGGGTGCCCGAACGCTCCGAATCGCTGTCGAGCTCGCTCGAGTGGGGGCCGAGTCGCGCATGGAGACGCTCACTCGCCTCATGTTGCACGCGTTCGGCCTGGCCGACTCCTTCGAACTCCAAGGCGAACTCGTCGACACCGACGGCCGGATTGGCCGCTTTGACCTGGTCAATCGAGCTCGGATGACCATCGTCGAGTTCGACGGGGATCAGCATCGGACGAGCAAGGCCCAGTACGAGAAGGACATCTGGCGACTGGATCGCGCTCGCGCGGCTGGATACCGCGTGATTCGTCTGCGCAGCGCCGACGTGGTGCACCACCCGCGAGAGGCCGCCACGCGCGTCGCGCTCGCCCTGGGCGTCGGCCTTCGACCGCACCCGCTCGCCAAATCGCTCCTGGCGCAGCCCACCTGACTCTCGTCGAGCCGTCACATATGGCTGCTCGCGCCCACGTGGAGCAACCATTTGTGCCGGGTCGGCGAATGAGGTGACCCTAGGGACACAATTCGCGGGGGGGGG
>NZ_JAFIRI010000008.1:0-263640 GCF_018682295.1 Leucobacter sp. CX87
CCCCCCCCCCCCCCCCCCCCCCCCCCCCCCCCCCCCCCCCCCCCCCCCCCCCCCCCCCCCCCCCCCCCCCCCCCCCCCCCCCCCCCCCCCCCCCCCCCCCCACCAAGCGCATGCGTGGCCCACGCAACGCGGCAGGCAGGAGCAGGATCCTGCCGGGGCAGTTACTGCAGCGCGGAAGTGAGGCGAGAGAGGTTGTCGAGCAGTTGCGAGCGCAGGGGCTGCTTGCTCCACTCTTCCAGCGTGAGCTCTCGCGAGTTCTCGTGGTAACACGCCACGACCTCGTCGAGCTCGCGGACGAAGATCTCGCTGTAGACCACCATCGAGATCTCCATGTTCAGGCTGAACGAGCGCTCGTCCATGTTGGAGGAGCCGATGACCGCGACCGAGTCGTCGATGCTGAAGTGCTTCGAGTGCAGGATGTACGGCGGCTTGAACATGAAGATGCGCACGCCCGCTTTCAACAGTTCCTCATAGTAGGAGCGTTGCGCGTGGTACACCATCGGCTGGTCGCCGATCTCAGACACGAACAATTCGACCTCGACGCCGCGCGCCGTCGCCGCGCGCAGCGCGTTCATAATGGACGACTCGGGCACGAAGTACGGGCTCGTGATGCTGACGCGCTTGCGTGCCATGTACATCAGCGAGACAAACACTTGGAGGTTGTTCTCGTCCGAGAAGCCCGGTCCGCTCGGCAGCACCTGGCAGTGCAGGTTCTGGTCGCAATGCTCGACCGCCTCGAGCACCCACTCCTCGCTCAGGAGCTCGTCGGTCTCGAGGTACCAGTCGCTCACGAACACCGCGTTGAGGCCGAGCACCACCGGTCCCTCGACCCGGACCATGAGGTCCTTCCAGTGCAGTCCGCGACGAATGTTGGACTTCTTGTTGTAGGTCGAGTCGACGAGGTTCTGCGAGCCCATAAAGCCGACCTTGCCGTCGACCACCATGATCTTGCGGTGGTTGCGGAGGTCCGGCCGCTGGTACTGCCAGCGCCAGGGGCGCACCGGCAGCATGTACGACCACTCCGCGCCGACCTGCTTGAGCATGCGCACGGTCTTGCGGTTGCCCGGCGCACGCACCGCCGCGATGTGATCGAGCAGCACCCGAACGGTGACGCCGCGGGCGGTCGCCTCGCGGATGGCCTCGAAGAAATCGGCGGTCGCCTGGTCGTAGGAGAGGATGTAGAACTCGATGTGGACGTAGCGCTTCGCCGCGCGAATCTCGGCGGTCATGTCTGCGATCGAGCCGTCGTAGTCGCGGCTAATGGTGGCCGAGTTACCCGAGAGCATGGGCTGCGCGCCGAGGTTTCGCCCCAGCACCGTGATGTCGTGTAGCCAGGGGTTCGCGTCAGTGTCGGTGTCGGGGCCGACGTGCTGGTCTTCAAACGCCAGCTCAGAGCGATCGGCGACCTCCGCGATGAGCTGATGGATCTTGTCTTGCTTCGCCACCCGCCCGCGGGGCAGACGGTTGCTCCCGATGATGAGGAACAGGATGATGCCGGGCACCGGGAGGAAGAAGATCGCCAGCAGCCAGGCCATGCCCGAGGTCGGCTTACGATTGCGCGGGACGACAAAGAGGGCGACGATACGGATGGTCATGTCGATGGCCAGCGCAATCATCGCTGAGTTTGCGGGCAGCACCCAGGTGAATTCCACGTCTGCCCCTTCGTCGACGGATAGTATGCACCACCCTATCGGCGCGCGGGCCGTCCCGCGGAATGCCCCGCTCAGAGCACGGGGCTAATCTTTCGCGGGCAGGCCCAGCTTTGCCCGTTCCTCAGCCTCGATCTCGCTGTACACCTTCCGCGCCGTGCGGTCGGCACGCAGGATGATGCGGATGACGTAGAAGAAGAAGATACCGATCAGCACGGTCGGGGTGAGCGACCAGAGCGCGTTGACCCACCAGTTTTCCATGAGGACAGACTACCTGGTCAGCTCCTCGCAAAGCTGGGCGACGCCGGATACAACAGGCCCGGCGCCACCCACCGCGCTACTTGACGAGCGGGAAGAGGATCGTCTCACGGATCCCGAGGCCCGTGAGCGCCATGAGCAGGCGGTCCATGCCCATGCCCATGCCGCCCGACGGCGGCATGCCGTGCTCGAGGGCGCGCAAGAATTCCTCGTCGATGGGCATCGCCTCGACGTCGCCCTTGGCGCCCATCGCGGCCTGCTCGACGAAGCGCTCGCGCTGCACGACCGGGTCCACCAGCTCGGAGTATCCGGTGGCGAGCTCGAACCCTCGAATGTACAGGTCCCACTTCTCGACCACGCCGGCGATCGAGCGGTGCTGACGGGTGAGGGGGCTCGTCTCGACCGGGAAGTCCATCACGAAGGTCGGACGCGTCAGCCCGTCCTTCACGAAGTGCTCCCAGAGCTCTTCAACGAGCTTGCCGTGGTTGGGCAACGGCACCTCGACGCCTTCCGCATCGGCCAGCGCCTGCAGCTCTTCCACTGACGTGGAGGGCGTGATCTCGCGGCCGGCCGCCTCAGACAGCGTGCCGTACATCGAAATGCGGTCCCACTCTCCGCCCAGGTCGAACAGCGTGCCGTCCGCCCAGAGGACGACCTGGGTGCCCTCGCGCTCGGTGCCGCGGTTGACCGCCAGGGCGGCCTTTTGGATCAGTTCCTGCGTGAGGTTGGCAATCGATGTGTAGTCGCCGTACGCCTCGTACGCCTCGAGCATCGCGAACTCAGGGCTGTGCGTCGAGTCAGCGCCCTCGTTGCGGAAGTTCCGGTTGATCTCGAAGACGCGCTCGAGGCCGCCGACGACCGCGCGCTTGAGGTACAGCTCCGGCGCGATGCGCAGGAACAGCTCGGTGTCGAACGCGTTCGAGTGGGTGACGAAGGGACGTGCCGAAGCGCCGCCGTGCATCGTCTGCAGCATCGGGGTCTCGACCTCGAGGAAGTCGTGCTCGGCGAACGTCTCGCGCAGGCTCGCCATGGTCTTGGCGCGCGTGAACACGTTGGTGCGTGCCTGCTCGCGCACGATGAGGTCAAGGTAGCGCTGACGCACCCGCGTCTCCTCGTTCAGCTCGCTGTGGAGGTTGGGCAGCGGGACAACGGCCTTCGCCGCGATCTGCCACTCGGACACCATGATCGACAGCTCGCCGCGGCGGCTCGAGATGACCTGGCCGCGCACGAACAGGTGGTCGCCGAGATCGACGAGCTCCTTGTAGCGCGCGAGCGACTCCTCGCCCACCTCGGCCAGGCTCACCATGGCCTGGATCCGGGTGCCGTCGCCCGACTGCAGCGACGCGAAGCAGAGCTTGCCCGTATTGCGCTGGAAGACAACGCGACCCGAGACGCCGACGATCTCGCCCGAGGCCGTGTCGGGGACCTCCTCGAGGTGGCCAAACTGCGCCCGGACCTGGCCGATCGTGTGCGTGACCGGCACCGACACCGGGTACGCGCCGCCGCCGAGGTCGGTGGCCTCGGCGTTGAGCCGATCGCGCTTCGCGAGACGCACGGCCTTCTGCTCGAAGATTTCCTCTTCGCTCTGCAGGGCAGAGTCAGTGGGCGCGTTCGCGGGCGTAGTCTGATCGCTCATCGTGGCGGGGTCCTCCGGGGGTTGGGTTTCGGACCAGTCTACCGGGGGTCTTCCTCGACAAACGGCCCGTCAGGATCCTGCCTGGCCGCGATCAACAACGCCTCGTCGACGGACGCGCGCACGAGCCCGCTCACGACGCGACTCGGGCGGTCGAGCCCGAGAGCGCGCAGCGCGTCGGTGGCCTGGCGCACGACGGCAGCCGAGAGCTCGACAGCAGCATCGATGGCCTCGCCGTAGGCCGCCCGATCCGCCTCGGCCACGACCACTGGTTCCGCGCCGATCTCGACCGCGAGGGCCTGGCCGATCGGCAGCACGGGGGCCGGTGCCGTGACCGCGACCGTCGCCTCGTGCAGGCGACTCACGTCCATACTCGTGCCGGTGAACACGAGCGCGGGGTGAAACGCGATCGGAATCACGCCGGCGGCCATCGCCGGGGCGAAGACCCCGATGCCGAGAGACGCGACGGTGTGGAGCACGAGCTGCCCCGGCTGCCAGGCACTCGTCTCGGTCAACCCGCGCACGAGCCCCGGGAGTTCGTCGCCGGGTACCGCGAAAATCACGAGCTCGGAGCGGCGAACGACCTCCGGAATATCGAGCACCGGGACCCCCGGCAGCATCGCCTCGACGCGCTCGACGCGATCCTCCCCGACGGCGGTGATGCCGGTGATCGCGTGGCCGGCCCCCGCGAGGGCGCGGCCCAGGACGGGCCCGACCTTCCCGGCACCGATGATCCCGACGCCGAGGCGCCCCGCGGGACTCATCGCTCGGCCCCCGGGGCCTCTGACTTGTGCGAGTCCTCCCAGCCGGCCTCGACCGCCGCCGCAACGATTGCAGAGAATGCCGCCTGCGCGTCGACAAGCGCGAGGCCCGAGACGCGGGTCCGCACGGGGCCGAGCACCGTGTGCGTGGTGAGTGCCGCGAGCCCCAGCGGGCGATGGAGCAGCCCGCGGTGTAGCTGCACCGACTGGATGCGCACCATCGGCACGAGCGCCAGCCTCCGGGTCGCCACTCCCCGGCGCAGTCTCACGTGCGCCGCGTCTGCCGAGGTCGCGGCCGAAACTTGCAGACCGTTCCTACGTCGCGCGAACCACAGGATCCAGGCCGCACGCTTCGGCGAGCCGACGAAGCCGCCCGAGCGTCCCATCATCGCCTCGCCCAGTTCGTCCGGCGACATGCCATGCGCCGGCAACAGGACATCGAGCACGCGCGCGGCGTCCGCGAACTTCCCGACGGGCAGCATGGTGTTGAGCAGTACGCCAGTGCCGCCGCCGCTCGTCGGGCCGAGACCCGCGGTCGTGATGCGCACGTGCCACCAGCCGAATGGGCGCCAGCCGAGCGGCTGGAAGACCTCGATGGCGTGGATGCGGCCGCGCGGAATGGTCTCGGTGACGGTGGAGAGCAGGCCGGTCGAGACCCGGACACCCTGTTCGCTCAGCGAGAGGTGGAAGTTCATGCTGCGGGTGAAGCTCGCGAAAGTCACACCGAAGAACGTGATCACCGTCGGCACCAGCATGAAGAGCAGCACGCTCTCGCCGAGGATGCCGGCGATGATGATGCCGGCGATGCCGACCACGAAGATGATCGTCGGCCACGACAGCAGCGTCGCCCCCAACAGGCGACCGGCCGGCACGGAGACAAGAGAGTCGCCGGCGCCCGCGTCTAGGTCGAGGTCAGCGAAATCCTCAACGCGGTTCGCCAGTTGACCGGGCATTGCCGCGAGGGCCGGATCGCGGTGCGGCAGGGTCTCCCCCGCGGGCGAGCCTTCCGGCGAAAGGGCGGACGCGGGCACGGCCGGATCCTGCGGACTTGGCGCGACCCCCGCGCCCGTCCGGCGCGCCGCGACCTCGGCGAGAATGTGCTCTCGCTCGGCCTTTGCATCTCGATGTCCGAGGTAGTTGAGCTTCACCTTGCCGTCTTGGCCGGCGGTCGCGACCTCGAGCATGGTGAGCCCGAGCAGCCGCGCGAGCAGCGGGCGCTGCAGGTTCACCCCCTGAATGCGGTCGAGCGGGGCGCGACGGTGCTGACGGAACAGGATCCCGCTGCGCGACTCGACCGACTCGCTCGTGATGCGATAGGTGTGCATGCGCCAGCCGAGCCAGGAAAACAAGACAACGAAGAGCAATACCCCGAACACTGCGAGGAATGCGACGAGGACGAGGTTGCGTTCCAGGATGACATCGATGAGGTCACCGCTGCTCCCCGATTCCTCAGCCCAGGGCACATCGACGAGCACGATTGCGACCAGCCGGTCGCGCAGATTCGCGAGCACGATGCCCGCGACGACGAGCACAAAAAGCCCGCCGCGCAAGAGCGGCGACAGCGGGTGCAGCCGCCGCCAGCCGTCGGACGGTTCGGGCGCCGCGGCCTCGGGCACCGGGGCCCCGGGCGTCAGATCGGTCACAGGCCCGACCGGCGGGTCTCAGCGAGTGCCACGAGCTGATCGCGCAGCTCGAGCGCGTCGGCCTCGCGCAGCCCGGGCAGTTGGACATTGGTCGCGGCAGCGGCGGTGACGAACTTCAGCGTCGTGAGGCCGAGGGCGCGCAGCACTGGCCCGCGGTGGGTGTCAATGAGCTGCATGCGCCCATAGGGCACGGCGACCACGCGCTCGAACATGATGCCGCGCCGGAAGAGCAGGTCGTCCTGGCGCAGCTGGTAGCCGATCGCCCGCACCCGGCGCACTCCGAAGGCGGCGTTGACCAGGATGAGCGCGGCGACAGCGCCCAGGATCCAGGGGAAGAACGGAGGGAGCTCGTCGTCGGCCAGGACCGGCACCACCAGCCACAGCACGCCGACGATCAGCAGCGGAACGACGTTGCCGACGAGGTCGACCCAGACGTAGGAGGGCGACACCCGGCGCCACTGCCCGGAGTCGCTGGCGGGCACGGTCTCAATTGCCGAGTCGGTCATTGATGAGTCTCTCTGCGCATCTGTCACGCTCCCATTCTGCCGGACGGGCGCCCGCGAGGGGGAACTGACCTACGCCGGCTGATCGGCCGGGTCTGTGCCCCGATCGGAATCGCGTGCCTCATCCTGGTCCTGCGGGGGCACCCGGCAGAGCCGCTCGGCGATGACGCCGCAGACGAGCAGGGCGACGGCGGCGATCAGGGTTGCGAGCATTGGCACCCAAATGCTGACGCTCGTCGGGACGGGACGCCCCGCGAGCGAGAGCAACAGGCCGGCCCCGAACCCGCCGATCAGCCCGCCCACGAACTGCGAGGCGCGCGCCGCGGCGAGCACCCGCACCGCTTGGAACGGGTTCACCGGGCCCGTTTCCGGGCGGCTCACCCGCCGGCGCAACAGCACCGCGAGAGTGAGCAGCACGGCCCCGAGCACGACCATCGTCGCCGGCAGCGAGTAGGGCGGGGCGAGGGGAGGCTGACCCGAACCCGAGCGCGCGAACTGCACGACCAGGCCGACCGCGAGACCCGTCGCCGCGAACGCGAGGACGACGAGTGGGTGAGTGCGCTGCAGCTTGGGGTTCATCGGGTCTCCCGCACCGCGGCGTCGGCGGCTTCGGTCGTGGCTGAGAGTGGCAGGGTCGTGTCGCCCACACGCGCGAGCAACTCGGCCACGCGGCCGTGGCCCATCAGCACGGCGTCGGGTTCGAGCGCGAGCCAGGGCGCGAGCACGAAGTCGCGTTCGAAGGCGCGCGGGTGCGGGACGGTGAGGCGCTCGTCCTGCACCACACGACCGCCGAAGAGGATGAGGTCGACGTCGAGCGTGCGATCGCCCCAGCGGGCCTCGCGCGTGCGCCCGTGGGTTGATTCCATGCGCTGGAGCAAGTCGAGCAGTTCGTGCGGCGACAGCGTGGTCGTGGCCCGCGCGACGCCGTTGACATAGCGGGGCGCCGACTCGTCCGGGCCGTCGAGGGTGAGCGCGATGGTTTCGCGCAGCGGCGAGGCAGCGAACTCAATGATCCCGTGGCTACCCGCGAGCTCCCGCTGGGCCGCCGCGATGGTGCCGCTGCGGTCGCCCAGGTTCGACCCGAACGCGAGCAGGATCGGCACGACCTGCGCGATCATCGGGCGCCCTCGGCGGCGGCGAGCCGCACGACGGTCACGGACACGTCCGCAAACGGGACCGTGATCGGGGCGTTCGGCTTGTGAACGGTGATGCGTGTCGCGGTGACGCCGGCGAAGCCGAGGGCGACGGCGGCGACCCGCTCGGCGACGGTCTCGATCAGGTCGACCGGGTCGCGCTCGACCGAGGCGACGATGGCGGCTGCGAGCTCGCCGTAGTGCACGGTCCGGGCAAGCTCGTCGCCGGCCGAAGCCGCCGCGAGGTCGACCGCGACGGTCGCGTCGATCACGAAGCGCTGGCCGTCCGAACGCTCGTGCGCAAACACGCCGTGGTGGGCGAAGGCCTCGAGGCCGACGAGGTCGATCCGGTCGCCCGCAAAGTGGTTCATGAGCGCTCCCCCGGCTCGTTTCGGTCTTCCGCGAACGCCCACGCGCGTTCCACCGCGAGGGCCTGCACTGTGCCGGGCACGTCGTGCACACGCACCGCCCAGGCGCCGGCCCGCGCCGCGAGCGCCGATACGACCGCGGTCGCGAGGTCGCGGTCGCGGGGGCCGAGCTCCGCTGCGGCGTGCGCGCCGGCGGCAGCATGATCCTGGGCCGCGCCGGCGGCGGGCAGCGCCTCAAGTAGCTCGCCGAGCATCCGCTTGCGCGACGCCCCGACGAGCACTCGCGTGCCGGGGTCGGCGAGTTCGCCGAGTCGGGCCAGCAGCGCCCAGCCCTGTTCGGAGGTCTTATCGAAGCCGAGGCCAGGGTCGACGATGATGCGCTCGGCGGCGATGCCCGCTTCGCGGGCCGCGGCGACCCGCAGCGCGAGCGCACCCCGCACCTCGCGCACGACGTCGCGGTAGTCCGAGCGGCGATGCGCCACGTCAGGGATGCCGCGCCAATGGCCGAGTGCGATCTCGGCGCTGGAATCGGCGACGACGCGCAGCATGTCGGGGTCGGATTCACCGCCCGAGACGTCGTTGACGAGGCGCGCTCCGGCCGCGACCGCGGCCTCAGCCGTGCGTGCTCGCAGCGTGTCGATCGAGACCGGGATGCCGCCCTCGGCGAGCGCACGCACGACGGGGAGTACCCGGCGCAGCTCGTCGTCGGGGGCCACACGGGTCGCCCCCGGTCGGGTTGACTCGCCACCGACGTCGATGAAGTCGGCGCCGAGGCGCGCGAGCTCGAAGCCGCGCGCAATGGCCACGTCGGTGGCCGCGAAGTCGCCGCCGTCGCTGAACGAGTCAGGGGTGACGTTGAGCACCCCGAGGACGAGGGTCATCGGGTGGCCCCGGCCGACTCTCCTGCCCGGTCGGTCGACCGGTCGCCCATCGAGATCAGGGCCATCACCTCGGCGCGTTCGACCGCGTCGACGTACACACCGCGAGACGCGATCGTGACTGCGGAGCTGTCGGCCTGGCGCACGCCGCGATCGGTCACGCAGCCGTGCTGCGCCTCGATCACCACGAGCACACCGTGTGGGGCAAGCGCGGTGTCGACCGTCTCGGCGATCTGCTCGCCGAGGCGTTCCTGCAGCTGTGGGCGTGCCGCGAGCACTTCGACGACGCGGGGCAGCGCCCCGAGGCCCACGACCCGCGCGTGGGGGCGGTAGGCGATGTGGACGCGACCGCGGAACGGGAGCAGGTGGTGTTCGCACACGGACCGCAGCGTGATGTCGCGCATCAGCACCAGCTCGCCGGTGTCTTCGCCGACCGGGACTGCCTCGGAGAGCAGCTCCGCCGGGTCAACCCCGACGCCCGCGAAGAACTCTGCGTACGACTGGGCGACCCGGTCGGGAGTCGCTGCCAGCTCCTCCCGATCGGGGTCCTCGCCGATCGCCAGGAGCAGTTCACGCACTGCGGCGCGGATCCGCTCCTGATCGATCCCCGCCGCGTGCGTCATGAACCGGCCGGATCGGGCGAAGTCGCGGGAGGATCCGCAGGAGGCGCCGCGGGCGTGCTTTCCGCGGTGTCTGCTTCAGCGGCGGGCGCCGCGTCGCTCGAAAGGCGAGCCGCATCGGTCGATGCCGAGGCGGGCACCTCGATCGGCGGACGCGTCGAGACCGGGCGTTCGTCGTTTGACAGCCAGACGGGGCGGGGGTCGAGGCGGCGGACGTCCTTGAAGATCTCGGCCAGCTGGTTGTGGTCGAGCGTCTCCTTCTCGAGCAGCTCGAGCGCGAGCTTGTCGAGTACGTCGCGGTTCTCGACGAGCACTCGGTAGGCCTCGTCGTGCGCCTGCTCAAGGATCGCGCGCACCTCGGCGTCGACCTTCTCAGCAATGCCCTCGGAGTAGTCGCGACTTTGGCCGAACTCCCCCATGAACGCGCCCCCCTGTGCCTGGCCCAGGCGGACCGGGCCGAGCGTCGCGGACATGCCGTACTCGGTCACCATCTTGCGCGCTGTCGAGGTCGCCTTCTCGATGTCGTTCCCGGCGCCGGTGGTGGGGTCGTGGAACACCAATTCCTCGGCCACGCGTCCGCCGAGGGCGTAGGCGAGCTGATCCTGCAGCTCGTTGCGGGTAATGGAGTAGCGGTCCTCCAACGGAATCACCATCGTGTACCCGAGGGCGCGTCCGCGGGGCAGGATCGTGACCTTCGTCACCGGATCGCTGTGGTTCATCGAGGCCGCCACCAGCGCGTGACCACCCTCGTGGTACGCGGTGATCAGCTTTTCCTTGTCGCGCATGACGCGCGTGCGGCGCTGCGGGCCGGCGATGACGCGGTCAATCGCCTCGTCGAGCGCGCGGTTGTCGATCAGCTGCGCGTTCGAACGGGCGGTCAGGAGTGCCGCCTCGTTGAGCACGTTCGCGAGGTCGGCACCGGTGAACCCAGGGGTCTTGCGCGCGACGACGTCGAGATCGACATTCTTCGACAGCGGCTTGCCCTTCGAGTGCACCTCGAGGATCTTCTTCCGGCCAGCCATGTCGGGGGCGTCGACGCCCACCTGGCGGTCGAAACGACCCGGGCGAAGCAGCGCGGGATCGAGCATGTCCGGGCGGTTGGTCGCCGCGATCATGATGACGTTCGCCTTGGGGTCGAAGCCGTCCATTTCGACAAGCAGCTGGTTCAGCGTCTGCTCGCGCTCATCGTGGCCGCCACCCATGCCCTGGCCGCGACGCTGGCCGACGGCATCAATCTCATCGATGAAGATGATGGCGGGGGCGTTCGCCTTCGCGTCCTTGAAGAGGTCGCGCACCCTGCTCGCGCCGACGCCGACGAACATCTCGACGAAGTCCGATCCGGAGATGGAGTAGAACGGCACACCGGCCTCGCCGGCCACCGCGCGGGCGAGCAGGGTCTTGCCGGTTCCGGGAGGGCCGTACAGCAGCACGCCCTTCGGGATCTTGGCACCGACGGCCAGGAAGCGGGCGCCGTCCTGCAGGAAGTCCTTGATCTCGCCGAGTTCTTCGACGGCTTCGTCCGCGCCAGCGACGTCGGCGAAGGTGACCTGCGGGGTCTCCTTCGTGGTGAGCTTGGCCTTCGACTTGCCGAACTGCATGACCTTGTTGCCGCCGCCCTGCATGGAGGACAGCATCCACCAGAAGAACAGGCCGATCAGCAGGATCGGCAGCATGAAGCCGAGGATGGACCACCAGACGTTGGGCTGGGGCACCATATCGGTGAAGCCGTCCTTGGGCTTTGCCTCGTCCACCGCGGCAACCACGGCGTCGCCCCGCTGCGAGACGTAGTAGAAGTACACGTCGGTGCCGTACTTCTTGTCGGCCTCGGTCAGCGTGAGGTTGACGCGCTGGTCAATGTCGACGATCTCGGCGTGAGCGACTTTGCCGTCTTGCAACATCTCGAGGCCGTCTTGCGTGCTGACCTCACGCACGCCGCCCCCGGCGAGCAGCGACCAGCCGATGAGCACAATGATCGGCGCCAGGATCAAGTACAGGAGGGGACCGCGAAAGATCTTCTTGCCCGCGGGGAGTGTCTGTGCCAAATCGGCGCCTTTCTGGGATGCATGAACCGCTTGGTTCGGCACTTGTCAGAGTAGCCGGTGCTTCCCACACGACCGCTGGGTTTCTGCCGAGGGCGAAACGCCCGGCACCCAGCAGTCGTGTGGGACAGCCCGTGCTACATGTGGGGCTACTCTCCGGAGTAGACGTGCGGCGCGAGAATCGCGACGTCGCGGAGGTTGCGGTAGTTCTCGGCGTAGTCGAGGCCGTAGCCGACCACGAACTCGTTCGGAATGTCGTAGCCGACGTACGCGACATCGACCTCGACCTTGAGCGCGTCGGGCTTGCGGAGCATCGTGCAGATGCGCACGGACTTGGCTCCGCGGTTCTCGAGATTCTCCTTGAGCCAGCTCAGCGTCAGGCCCGAGTCAATGATGTCCTCGACGATCAGGACGTCGCGCCCCATAATGTCGGCATCGAGGTCCTTGAGGATGCGCACAACGCCGCTCGACTTGGTGCCCGCGCCATACGAGCTGACAGCCATCCAGTCCATCTGGGCCTGGAAGCGCAGCGCACGGCTGAGGTCGGCCATCACCATGACGGCGCCCTTGAGCACGCCGACGAGCAGGGGCGGAGTGTCGCCGTAGTCCGCCTCGATCTCGCGGGCCAACTCCTGCAGCCGCTGGTGCAGTTCAGCCTCAGTGTGCAAGGTGACCGTGAGGTCGCCTCCGAGATCGTGAGCGTCCATCGATTTCCTACTCTCCGTGATCCTGCGAGTCCGCCCCGCCTGGGGTGACGCCTAAGGCGCGTTCGGGTGCGGTCGCCGCCGTAAATACCAGCCGGTCGCCAGTACGTACAACTCTAATGCCGGGCAGGTGCAGGGTTCCCTGTCCGTGCCAATTGGTCACGAGCTCCGCGACTGCGACGGTGTGCCCGCGGGCGAGCGAGACCCCGAACTCCGCCTCGGCGACTGTCCGAATGATGCGATGCCGAAGCGCCGCAGGGTTCGCCGCGAGCGCCGCGACCGACACCGAGATTCCCGCCTCGGCGTGCTCGACGATCTCCTCGATCGTCTCGGCGATCATCTCATCGAAGGCCTCCGCGTCCTCGCGGGCGAGCTCGGCGGTGCGAGCGAGCGCCTCGGCGATTCCCGGCCCCAGCTCGCGCTCAAGCATCGGGAGGACGCGCTCACGCACCCGCACGCGCGAAAACGCGGGGTCTGCGTTCTGCGGGTCAACCCACGGCGCTAGGCCAGCATCGGCGCAGGCGGCAAGCGTCGCGCTGCGAGGTAACCCCAAGAGGGGGCGCAGGATCCTGCCCCGGCGCGGCGGGATCCCGGCGAGGCTGCGGGTGCCCGAGCCGCGGGCGAGGCCGAGCAGCACCTGTTCGGCCTGGTCGTCCCGGGTATGCCCCGTCAGGATCCAGCTCGCGCCGAGCGCCGCTCGCGCCTGTTCGAGCGCGGCATAGCGGGCGTCTCGCGCTGCCGCCTCCGGACCGCCGGCGCCCGGCGTGCCGTTGACGTCCACGGCGACGACGCGCACCGGGTCCAGCCCGAGCCCACGCGCCGTCCCGGCCACTTGCTCGGCGACCCGGGCGGATCCTGTCTGCAGCCTGTGGTCGACGACGATCGCGCCAGCGGCAAGGCCCAGGCGTGGCGCCTCGAAGGCCGCCGCGGCCGCGAGGGCCAGCGAGTCGGCACCGCCCGACAGGGCCACGAGCACGAGCTCCCCGTCGCGCGCTCCTGCGAGTTCGAGGGCGGCTCGGACGGCGCGGCGGGCGTCAGCGATCGCGGGGGTCAGTCGGGGGCGTCGGGTCACCCCTCCACGGTACTCGCCTCGCGCACCCCCGAGCCCGGCCGCGAAATCCCGCGCTCCCACCGAGATCCAGTACCCTGGATCGCGTCGCCCGCCGCGTTTCGCCGCGGGCAGCACCCACCCACCGCGCCGAGCAGCCTCTCTTCTGGGGCCGGCGCCCAAGCACGAGGAGCTGGCATGACCGCCGAGTTCGATGCCGTCATCGAAATCCCCAAGGGGAGCCGCAACAAGTACGAGGTCGATCACGAGACCGGCCGGGTGTACCTCGACCGTGTGCTCTACACGGGCTTCGTCTACCCCACCGACTACGGCTTCTTCGAGGAGACCCTGGGCGAGGACGGCGATCCGCTCGACGTGCTCGTGCTGCTCGACTTCCCCGTCTTCCCGGGCGTCGGCATCAAGGTGCGCCCCGTCGGCGTGCTCAAGATGAGCGACGAGGCCGGCGGCGACGACAAGGTCATCGCCGTGCAGTACAAGGACCCGCGCTGGAGCCACATCCAGGACGTCGCGGACATCCCCGAGTACACCCGCAAGGAGATCGAGCACTTCTTCGAGCACTACAAGGACCTCGAGCCGAACAAGTGGGTCAAGGTCGACGCGTGGGGCTCGGCGGCTGACGCCGAGAAGCTCATCGTCGAGGCGCAGGAGCGCCTCGCGGCTCAGGGTCACTAAGACCGAGACGAAGCAAAAAGGCGGGGATCATGTGATCCCCGCCTTTTTCATGCCCCGAACGGCATCACCCTGTTACCAGTACAGCCCACGCTGCGCCATGAACGCGCGCGGATCGACGTAGCCACCGATGAGGACCTCGTAGTGCAGGTGCGGCCCGCTGGTGTTGCCGGTCATACCGACCCAGCCGATGACCTGGCCGACGTTCACCCACTGGCCATTGCCGACGTTGACCCCGTCCATGTGCGCGTAGCGGGTCTGCACGCCCCCGTCGTGGTTGATGTGCACCATGATGCCGCCGTAGTTGTCCTTGTAGCCCGCGTACGTCACGGTGCCGCTCGACGCGGCAACGATCGGGGTGCCGCGGCCCACCGCGAGGTCGAGCCCCGTGTGGCCGTAGTAGCCCCAGTAGTTTGTGCTGACCCAGCCGCCGACGGGGCGGGCCCAGGCGCCACCGCCGCCGCCACCGTTGTTGCCACCCCCGTTGCCGCCGCCGGTCTGCGGCGGGTTATTTGCAGCCTCCTCGGCAGCCTTGCGCGCGGCCTCGATTTCGGCGAGGCGCTGCTGCTCGGCGCGATACGCTACGCCGGCTTCGTAGTCGGCCGCCGTCTTCGCGGTCTTGTCTTGCAGCGCCGCGAGCTTCTCATTCAGGTCGGCCTGCAAATCGAGGTTCTTCTGGTACTCGACCCGCGTCTGCTCGACCGCCGCGGCGGCCGCCTCAGCCTTCTGCTCCTTGTCAGCAAAGAGCCGCTCGCGCTCAGCGCGCGCGGCCTTCGCCTGGTCGCCGAGCGATTGGGCGGCGTTCTGGGCAACCTGCGCCTCTTCCGACAGGCTCGTGTTGCGCTCGGTCGCCTTCGTCATCATCGCGAGGCGCTCGAGCAGCACGTCCGCCGTGCCCTCCTCCGCGCCGAGGAAGAGTTCCATGTTCCGGTCAACGCCGCCGGAGCGGTACATCTGCGAGACGAGCACGGCCGCCTGCTCGGCGGTGCGCTCGGCCTCGACCCGGCTCGCCTCGGCCTGGGCCTCGAGCGCGGTCGCCTTCTCATCGGCTCGCAGGAACTCCTGCTCGGCGTCGACCGCCTCCTGGTTCGCGACCGCGGAGGCCTGTTCGAGCCGGGCGAGCTCGGCCTGGACGTCGGCGATGTAGCCCTTGATCTCGCTGACCTTGGCCGCCACCGCGGCCTGGTTCTGCTTCGCAGCGACTACGTCATCCCAGCTGGGGTAGTTCACCGCGACGGCAGCGGGCGCGCCGAATGCCACACCGGCAAGCAGCACCGCGCTCGTCGCAAGCGCGGCCAACGCCGCACTCCATCGTCTCGATCGGCTCACCTGTAGCGCCTTCATTCCGCCCCCGCTATCGTCGTCAATCCGCGCGCCAAGGACGCACAATCGGGTTCCACGCTAGCAGGTGGCGTTTCAGGGCCTTTTCGACACGCGCTCGGGCAGGATCTGACCGGGTACTAGTGCCGCTCCCCCAGCGATCCGATGCGGTCGCCCGAAGCGGGGTCGAAGAGGTGGACGCGGCCCGTCGCCGGCAGCACGGTGACGCGCTCCCCTGCCTCGGGGTGCTCGCGTCCATCAACTCGTACGACGACCTCGGTGCGCGTGCCCGCAATGTCCGCGTGCCCGTAGAGGTAACCGTCCGCGCCGAGTTCCTCGACCAGGTCGACCTCGATCTCGAGGCCGGGCTCGCCGGCCACGGCGATCTTGAGATCCTCGGGGCGCACGCCCGCGATGACCTGGCCCCCGGTGACCCGCGGGCGAACGTCTGAAGCGATCGGCAGCGTCGCTGCGCCGAAACGAAGCCCCGCCTCATGCACGTCGACCGGGAAGAGGTTCATTGCGGGGCTGCCGATGAAGCCGGCGACGAACACGTTGCGCGGGCGGTCAAGCAATTCGCGCGGAGTGCCCACCTGCTGCAGCACCCCCAGCTTCATCACGGCGATCCGGTCCCCCATGGTGAGCGCCTCAGTCTGGTCGTGCGTGACGTAGACGGTGGTGACGCCCAGCTCGCGCTGCAGCGACGCGATCCTGGTGCGGGTCTGCACCCGCAGCTTGGCGTCGAGGTTCGAGAGGGGCTCGTCCATGAGGAACACCCGGGGCTGGCGGACGATCGCGCGGCCCATCGCGACGCGCTGGCGCTGGCCGCCCGAGAGCGCCTTGGGCTTGCGGTCGAGGTACTCGACGAGGTCGAGCTGCTCGGCGACGGCGCGCACGCGCTCGGCTCGTTCAGCCTTGTCGACGCCGGCGATCTTGAGCGCGAAGCCCATGTTCTCGGCGACCGTCATGTGCGGGTAGAGGGCGTAGTTCTGAAACACCATCGCGATGTCGCGATCCTTGGGTGCTGCGCGCGTCATGTCCTCGTCGCCGATGAGCACTCGGCCGCTGTCGACCTCCTCGAGCCCGGCGAGCATGCGCAGCGCGGTCGACTTGCCGCAGCCCGAAGGGCCCACCAGCACTAGAAATTCGCCGTCGGCGATCTCGAGGTGGAGGTCGTCCACTGCGGGACGTTCGGTCCCGGGGTACTGCAGGGTGACGCTGTCATAGGTGACGCTAGCCATGGTGCTGCTCTCTTTCACCGGCGGTACGTGCCGGGCGATCCTTCGTGAATGGGAGTGCCGACGACAGTGTCGGCGCGGCCAGTCTGCCACCTTGGGCGCGCAGTGCCAAGTGGCCCGGCAGGATCCTGCGGGTGCGCGCTCTCTCGGCGTCCGGCCCAGAGGGCGCGAGGTCACAACTCGGTATCACCTGCCCAAACCGGCGGAACTCCCGCTTGCATCAAATTAGTTCGTACGCTTTACTAACCACCATGACACGCACGGACGCAATGACGCGATCGGCCGACAACGCCGCCCCTGGCAGAAGCCTTCGCCAGCACGCGAAGGCGCTCCCCGAGCACGCCCGGTCGACGAACCGCACGCTGCTCCTGCAGACGCTGTACCGCTCGGAACCCATCAGCCGAGCGGACCTCGCCCGCGTCACCGGCCTCACCAAGGCCACGGTGTCTGACCTCATCGGCTCGCTGCTCGGGGACGGCCTGGTTCGCGAGCTCGGTCAGCGTGAGAGCGTTCGCCCGGGAAAGCCGGCCGTGCTGCTCGACATCAAGCGCGACGCCTACGTGATCATCGGCATTGACCTGAGCGAGCACGACCGCTTCCGCGGCGCGGTGCTCGACCTCGACGGCCGCGTGCTGCACGAAAGCGCGATTCCGCTGGACGGCGCGACCGGCGAGGATGCCCTGTCGCGCGTGCTCGCGCTCACGGACGCTCTCCTCGCGCTCACCACGGCCCCGGTGCTCGGGATCGGCATCGGGACCCCGGGCGTCGTCACCCTAGACGGCGTCGTCCGCACCGCCCCGAACCTGGGCTGGAGTGAGCTCGCGCTGCGCGACCGGGTCGCCGCGCACACCGGCCGCGCCGTCTCGGTCGGCAACGACGCAAACGTCGCGGTGCTGGCCGAGCACAACTACGGCGACTCCGGCAGCGACCTCATGCTCATCACCGTCGGCCACGGCATTGGCGCCGGGCTGCTCGTCGCGGGCGCACCGGTGCACGGCAGCCGCTTCGCTGCGGGCGAGATCGGCCAGGTCATGGTCGGGACCGACCTCGGCCTCGACGCCCCCTATACCCGCGAGCAGGTGCTCGAGCACTGGCTCACCGTGCCCGCGCTCACCGCCGCGCTCGCAGGAACAGACGATGCGGGGCGGAGGGCAGTGCTCCGAGAAGCGGGGCAGCGCCTCGGAGTGGCCCTCGCCCCGGTCGTCGGTGCGCTCAACCTCGCCGAGGTGGTGCTGGCGGGCCCCGAAGACCTGCTCGACGGACCGCTCGCCGATGCAGTGCTCGAGACCATCCGGCACCGCACCATGCCCGACTCGCACGACGACCTCGTCCTGCGGATGACGTCGCAGGGCGCCGACATCGTCCTCCGCGGAGCCGCTGCCCTCGTGCTGCACACCGAGCTCGGGCTCACCTAGACCTCCACATTTCTCCATTCGATTGACCCCGATGGTGCAGCAACCGCCGCACCGCCCCTCTGAAAGGAATTCACAATGAAGAGAAAGCTTGCGGGCCTCGCCGCCGTGGCCACAGCTTCCGCTCTCGTGCTGACCGGCTGCACGCCCTCGGGCGGCGACGCCGGAGCAGACGCCAGCGACAAGACCATCACGATGTGGGTCATTGGCGGTGACACCCCGGACGAACTTCGCACATATCTCAAGGATGAGTTCAAGAAGGAAACCGGCGCCACCCTCAAGATCGAGGAGCAGGGCTGGGGTGACATCATCACGAAGCTCACCAGCTCGCTTCCCGACGAAAACAACACCCCCGACGTCACGGAGATCGGCAACACGCAGTCGCCGACGTTCACGAACGTTGGCGCCTTCCTCGACATCAGCGACATGTACGACGAGCTCGGCGGGTCGGACCTGTTGCAGTCCTTCGTCGACGCAGGCGCGGTCGACGGCAAGAACTACACGCTGCCGTACTACTTCGGTTCGCGCTACATGTTCTCGCGCACGGACGTCTGGGATGCCGCGGGCGTCGCCAAGCCGACGACGCTTGACGAGTTCAACGCGGCGGTCAAGACGATCACCGAAAAGAACCCGAAGGGCATCGAGAATTTCTCGGGCTTCTACCTCGGCGGCCAGGACTGGCGCGACGGCATCTCCTGGATCTTCGCGAACGGCGGCGATATCGCCACCCTGCAGGACGGCAAGTGGGTCGCGACACTCGATTCGCCCGAGTCGCAGAAGGGCCTCGAGCAGTTGCAGGGCATCTACCGCGACGCCTCGCGCGCGCCGAACGACGCTAAGGACGCGAACCAGTACCAGTTCCTCAACGACTCGGACACGGTGACCGCCGAGGACGGCAGCACGACCGACCTCTCACTCGCCGCCGCCACCATCATGGCGCCGGGCTGGGCGCACTGGTCGATCGGCGACCTCGTCACGGGCGAGGATGGCAAGCCTGCCCGCGAGTGGAACGACGCCACCTTCGGCGCCTGGGTGCTGCCCGGCAACGACGGAAAGCCCGCCCCGGTCTTCGCCGGCGGCTCGAACATCGGCATCTCGGCCAAGACTCAGAACCCCGAGCTCTCGAAGGAACTGATGAAGATCATCTTCTCCGAGGAGTACCAGACCATGCTCGGCAAGAACGGTCTGGGCCCGGCGAACCAGCAGTACACCTCGTCGCTCGGGGACGATCAGTTCGCGAAGGCGCTCATCGAGTCGGCGTCGAACTCGAAGCTGACCCCGGCCGCTCCCGGCTGGGCCGCCGTCGAGGCCGCCAACGTCATGGAGGAGTTCTTCTCGAAGATCCGTGACGCTGATGACCTGAACGCCCTGGCGCTCGAGTACAACGCAAAGCTCGACGCTCTCCTCAACACCCAGTAGTTCACCGATCGAGTGGGCGGGGCCGCGCAGGCGGTCCCGCCCGCCGTATCCTGGCACCCCACACGAATCGAGGCGCACGTGAGCCAGACCGCAGCCCGCCCACGCAGGCGAAGCCTCACCCCCTACCTCCTCCTCCTTCCCGCCATCGTGATCGTGCTCGTCGCGCTGGGCTACCCCGTGCTGTGGCAGGTATCGACCTCGATGCACAGCTTCGGCCTGGCCCAGCAGTTTGGCCAGCCGGCGCCGTTTGTCTGGTTCGAGAACTACCTCACGCTGTTCAGCGACCCATACATGTGGGTCGTGGTCGCGCGCTCGGTCGCCTTCTGCGCGGTCACCGCGACCGTCACGATGGCGATCGGCATTCTGCTTGCCCTCCTCATGAGCTCGGTCAGCGCCGCTGTACGCATCACCCTGCAGATCTCGCTCCTGCTCGCCTGGGCAATGCCCGTCGTTGCTGCGATGACCATCTGGAACTGGCTCTTCGACTGGCGCCGCGGCATGATCAACTGGCTGCTCACCCAGGCCGGCCTGCCGTTCAACGGCCACAACTGGCTCGCCGAGCCACTGTCATTCTTCTTTGTCGCGATGATCATCGTCGTCTGGATGAGCGTGCCGTTCGTCGCATTCTCCGTGTACGCCGGCCTCACCCAGATCTCGGGCGAGGTGCTTGAGGCCGCGCAGATGGACGGCGCGAGCGGCTGGCAGCGGCTGCGGCACATCATCCTGCCGCTCGTGCGGCCCGTCCTCGGGATCGTCTTCCTGTTGCAGCTGATCTGGGACCTGCGGGTCTTCACACAGATCAAGCTCCTGCAGGATCAGGGCTCCATTCAGAGCGAAACCAACCTGCTCGGCACCTACATTTACCAACTCGGAGTTGGCTCGAGCGACTTTGCGATGGCGAGCGCCGTCTCGATGTTCGTGCTCGTGCTCACGATCGCGCTCAGCTGGGCGTACGTCCGCCACCTGCTCAAGGAGGACTCAGCCTCATGACCCACGCACTCTCCCGGCCCGCGACCCTCGCCGAGGCCTCCCCCGAAGCATCGGCGACGGCCCCGCTGAAAGTCGTCTCCGCCCGCGGGCGCGGACGCGGACGGCGCCCCGCCAGGATCCTGCTGGGCGTGCTCGGCGTCGCGGTGGCCCTCGTCTGGGCGGTTCCCGTCTACTGGATGATCAACTCGTCGCTGCTGCCGAACGTCGTCCTGCAAAAGACCACGCCGACCTTCCTGCCGTTTGGCGGATCCCTCGACAACTTCGCCTCGGTACTCACGAGCGGCAGCTTCTTTCCCGCGCTCGGCATCTCGGTCGTCGTCGCACTGATCACCGTGGTGTTCTGCCTCGCGTTCGCCTTCCTCGCGGCGCTCGCCATCAGCCGTTTCCGGTTCCGCGGCCGCAAGAGCTTCGTCGTGGCGGTACTCCTCATCCAGATGCTACCGGCGGAGGGGCTGTTTATCGCGCAGTACAAGCTCATGGGGTCACTCGGACTCCTGAACTCGGTGATCGGCGTCAGCATCATCTACATCGCCGCCGTTGTCCCCTTCACCATCTGGATGCTGCGCGGGTTCGTCGCCGGGATCCCGAAGGACCTCGAGGAGGCCGCGATGGTCGACGGCCTCAGCCGCACACAGGCGTTCTTGCGCATCACTTTTCCCCTGCTCGCCCCGGGGCTCGTCGCCAGTGGCGTCTACGCCTTCCTGCAGGCATGGAACGAGTTCACGGTCGCGCTCGTGATCCTGCAGGACTCCAGTTCGCAGACCCTTCCGCTCTGGCTGCGCGGGTTCATCCAGCAGTCCGCCTCGCGGGCAATCGACTGGGGCGAGGTGATGGCCGCGTCGACCCTCGTCGCCCTCCCGGTCATTGTCTTCTTTATGTTTGTGCAGGGGCGCATGACGAGCGGGCTCGTGAGCGGGGCGGTGAAGGGGTGACCGGGGATCAGCGGCCGAACGACCAGCTGCTCCGCGACGTTCGCGCGACCCTGATGCCCGGCTTCGTCGGCACGACCCTGCCGGCCTGGCTCGAACGGCGGCTCGCGGGCGGGCTCGGCGGCGTGGCCATCTTCGGCGGCAACGTCGACACGCTCGCCCAGCTGCGCGCGCTCACCGACGCGGTGCGCGCCGCGAACCCCGAGTCGGTCATCGCGATCGATGAGGAGGGCGGCGACGTCACCCGACTCTTCTATACCGAGGGATCGCCCTACCCCGGCAATGCCGTGCTCGGCCGCATCGACGATGTTGGCTACACCGCCGAGGTGGCCGCACGCGTCGGCCAGGCACTTCGCGCCGCGGGCTGCACGCTCACGATGGCCCCCGATGTCGACGTGAACGCGAACCCGCGAAACCCCGTCATCGGCGTGCGCAGTTTCGGGGCGGACCCCGCGCTCGCCGCGCGCCACTCGGCAGCCTGGGTACGCGGCGTGCAGGGCACCGGCATCGCCGCCTGCCCCAAGCACTTCCCGGGTCACGGGGATACTGCGCAGGACTCGCACCTCGCGTTACCCGTCGTCGACGCGTCGCCCGAGCTGCTCGCTGCGCGCGACCTGCCGCCGTTTGCCGCCGCCATCGACGCGGGCGCGCGCTGCATCATGACGTCGCATATCCTCCTCCCCCAGATCGACCCCGCAGGGCCCGCGACCTTCAGCGCCCCCATCCTGCAAGGGTTGCTCCGCGATCAGCTCGGCTTCACCGGGGTGATCGTTTCGGACGCCCTCGACATGCGGGGCGCGAGTGGGGAGATCGGCATCCCCGAGGCGGCGGTGCGCGCGCTGGCCGCCGGCTGCGACCTCCTCTGCATCGGCACCGAGAACACCGACGGGGAGCTAGCCGAGATCGAGGCCGTCCTGCTCGCCGCGGTCGACGCCGGCAGGCTTCCGGCCGCGCGCGTGCGGGAGGCTGCGGCCCGTGTGCGGGCGCTCGCGAGCCCGCTGCCCGCGGCGGACGAGCAGCCCGGACCAGCGGCCGCGATCCTGGCCGAGTTCCCCGAGGAGGACGAGGTACAGCGTGTGCTGGCGTCGTTTCGCGGGGTGACCGAGGCGCGGGCGTGGATCGCCGCACACCCCGGCGCGGCGATCGTGCGGGTCGACACCGAGGCGAACATCGCGGTGGGCGTCGCCCCGTGGGGGCCATTCGCTGCCGCGCTGCGACCCGCGGACTCGGCCGACGCCCGCACGGCCGCGTCTGACTTTCTGGCGCGCACGCTGGTCCCGGTCAACGCCGAGACGCCGATACCCTGGGACTGCGGCGCGAACGCCGTGCTGGTGCTGGGGCGAGACCTGCATCGACACGAGTTCGCACGCGACGGCATCGACGGACTCCGCGAGAGCGGAGCATCGGTGTTCACCATCGACACCGGCTGGCCCGGGCCCGACCGCGGGTACGCCGAGCTCGCCACCTATGGCGCGTCCCGACTCGTCGGCGCCGCCCTGCTCTCGCTCGTTCAGGAGGATCCGAGATGACTACCCCCACCCTGCTGCGCGTCGGCCTGGACATTGGCGGCACGAAGACCGAGGCGGTGGCGCTTGACCCCAATGGTCGGCTCGTCGGGCGGCTCCGCATGCCGACCGAACTCGGGGCCGAGCGCGTGCTCGCGACCGCCGAGCGCGCGGTGCGGGGGCTGAGCTTCCAGACCGGCCGGCCGCTGTCGGCTTTCGCCTCGATCGGCATCGGGATCCCCGGAGCCGTGGACCGTGAAACGGGTGAGGTGCGGCACGCGTTCAACTTGGACCTCGCCGAGCTGCAGCTCGGTCGCCTCCTCTCCGAGCTGGTCGGCGTGCCCGTGCGCGTCGAGAACGACGTCACCGCCGCGGCGCTCGGCGCGAACCATCTGCTCGAGCTCGACGGCACCATCGCTTACCTGAACCTCGGCACGGGCCTCGCGGCAGGAATCGTCGTCGACGGCGCCCCGTGGCGCGGTGCTCACGGAGTCGCCGGCGAGATCGGCCACCTGCCCATCGATCCCAACGGCTATGCGTGCCCGTGCGGACAGTTCGGCTGCCTCGAGACGGTTGCGAGCGGCTCGGCGATCTCCCGCGCCTGGCCGCACGGCGGCGAACACCCGGCACAAGACGTCGTGCGCGCCATGGAGGCGGGCGACGTTGAGGCAGCCGCGGTGGTGGCGCGCCTCGTACAGGGCGCCGCATCGTGCGTGCGCGTGCTCGCCCTCTCGCTCGACCCGCAGTCGATCATCATCGGCGGGGGCCTGCGCCTGCTCGGTGAACCACTCATCGGCGGCATTCGGGCGACCCTCGAGCAGTGGGCCGAGCAGTCGAGCTTCCTCGCGGCGCTCGACCTGCCCCGCCGAGTGCGCGTGCTCCCGAAGCACTCGTCGGCTGCCGCGGTCGGCGCCGCAATTATCGGGGCATAGCCCGAAGCTCGAGCCGGCGCGCGTCCTCGCGCACCCCGGCGACCCACACGTCGCGCACGTTCCAGTCGGCGTCGAAGCGCACGAGGTCGGCGGTGAATCCCGGCCGGAGGGCGCCGAGCCGGAGCTCGCCGCCGGACCTGTCGAGCCCCAACAGGCGCGCCGGGGTCATGGTCGCCGCGGCGACCGCGGCGCTCGGGGTGCAGTGTGCATCCGTCACCGCGCGCCGAACTGCCTGGTCGAGGGTGAGTGTTGATCCTGCGATCGTGTCGGTCCCTGAGAGCCTCGCGACGCCTTCCGCAACCGAGACGTCCTGCCCGCCGAGCTGGTATGCGCCGTCAGCTTCGCCCGCCGCGGCCATGGCGTCGGTGATGAGCGCGACGCGGCCGGGCGCGAGGGCGAACGCAAGCGCCGCGATGCGCGCATCGAGGTGCACCCCGTCGAGGATCAGTTCCAGCGTGACTTCGGGCCGATCAAACGCGGCCGCCACGGGGCCTGGGTCACGGTGACCGAGCCCGGGCATGGCGTTGAACGCGTGGGTCAGCAGCCGGGCGCCAGCGTCGAAGGCGCGCTCGGTGTGCTCGAGGTCGGCGGCCGTATGGCCGATGGCCGGGACCACCCCGGCGGCGGCGAACGCCGCAATGGCGTCGAGGCCTCCCGGCAGTTCGGGCGCGATCGTGATCTGGCGCAACACACCGCGCCCCGCCTCGATCAGGGCGGTCACCACGTCCGTGTCTGGCGCGCAGAGCGCCTCCAGGCGATGTGCGCCCTTCCGCTCGGGCGACAAGAACGGCCCCTCGAGGTGCGCCCCGAGGACGGTCGGGTCCTCCGCCACGAGCTCGCTCGCCCAGCCGAGGCGATCAATCAGCTCAGGGACCGGAGCCGACACAAAGCTCAGCAGCGAGCGGGTCGTGCCGTGCGCCCGATGGGTGGCGATCGCCGCTCGCGCCGAGGCGGCCCCGTCGTCGACGGAGGCCCCTCCCCCACCGTGCATGTGCAGGTCGATCAGACCCGGGCTCACCCGGTCACCCTCGGCGTCAACCACCACGGTCGCGTCCCCCACAAGGGAGCTCCAACAGCCGCCGGTGCCCACACCGGAAATCCGCCCGTCCGTCACCGCGATCCAGGCGTCAGGATGTTCGCCGTCGACGTCCACCTTGCGTGCTCGATGCAGGATCAGCTCGGCCGGGGCGAAGGTCATGCCCCAACATTACTCAGGAGAGGCCCCCGCCCGCAGTACTTCTGAGCAGGAATCTTAGGCGCGCTCCTCTCGCTCAGCACGCGGCACGATGAGCTCTGGCCCGTCGCCCGTGATCGGCCGGACTGCGACCGGGTTGAGCAACGCGGCAACGCGCTCGGCGCCGCCCGACACCGCTCCCAGCATGGCGTGATCGGCACGCTGCTCGGGGTCGAGCCAGTCTGCGGCGAGCGCGTCGTCGAGGAACACCGGCATGCGGTCGTGAATCGACGCGAGGGGCCCGGTGGACTCGCGCGTCAGCACGGTCGCCGAGAGCCGCCACCCTTCCCCCTCGGGTGCACCGGGCTCCCGCCACCAGGAGTAGAGGCCGGCGAGCGGGAGTAGGCCGTGCCCGCCGATGACGTGCGGGGTTTTCACCTTTCCCTCGGTCAGCCATTCGTAGTACCCAGTCGTCAGAACCGCACACCGTCGCGCGACCAGCGAGGTCGCGAATGTGCGCTTCTCGGCGACGCTCTCGATGCGCGCGTTGAACGTTGGGTACTTCGTACCGAAGGCTTTCTCCCAGGGCGGGACGATGCCCCACCGGGCAAGCTCAACGCGATGCGTTTCGGGCGCCTTTCGCGGGCGGATCAACAGCGGCACCGGCTGCGTGGGGGCCAAGTTCCAACTCGGCGTGGGCGGCGTGCCGAGGGCTTCGAGCCCCTCGCCAACCCACCGGACGATGTCCCGATCGGACTCGCCGATCGCCATCCCTTCGTAGTCCACCACAACTCTGCCGCACATGTGCACAGGGTACGCCCGACGCCCGACACGGAACCCATGCGCAGGCCCGACATCGCCGCCGATTGGATGCGGGAGTTCCTCGGGCGCGGGCCGAAACGGGGAGGCCACCGGCTACACTAAATCCCGCATGAGCTGGGGGGCGCTGCAACAGGACACGACTGGGGGCCGTCTGATGCGCGCGAATTCTGCGGTGGACCCCGCACAATTGCTCGATCGCCCCCGCCTCCGGCTCAGGCTGAGCACGTCCGACGGCGGTCCCGCCGGCTTCATCCTGCTCAATGCCCCGGCCGGCTACGGGAAGTCCACCCTCGCGAAACAACTGCTGGACTCTCTTCCGGCGCACGAGTATCGGACACTCTGGATCCACACGACGGCAAGGACCAAATCGTCGTTCTGGCGACACCTGCGTGCGCAGTTGGAGGAGCGCCCGCACCCCACTGGCGAACCAGACGACGAATCGCGAGCGCACGAGTGGGTCCTCAACCACGTTTCACTCCTGCCCGCACCCCTCATACTGGTCATCGACGCCTACCATCGCGTCAGCGACGCTCAGACCGACCTCGCGTTGCTCGAGCTCAGCGGCGCGAGCGCCCGTATTCATCTGGTGGTACTCGCCCGAAGCGTGCGCCTCCTTGACGGTCCCCTGTTTGCCGACGAAGTACTCACGATCGGTCCGGAGGAACTTGCGTTCGACGCGGAGGAACTCGGAACACTCGCGTGCCACTGCCGCACGCCACTGCACTCGCGCCTGCGTCAATCGCTTGAGCTCACGGGCGGCTGGCCCCGTGCGGCGAGCGCGGTACTGCGCGCAGAGTCCCGTGATGCGGTCGCTTCTTCGCGGCCGTCAAGCGCCGAGCGTGCGTCAGCTTCCCCCGCGCTGCATCCGCAGCTGGCACGCCTGGCGATCGATTCGCTCGATCTCCTGAACGACGAAGCCCGTGCCGTGATGCTCGCCGCATCGGTGCTGGACACGATCAGCCTGGAGCAAGCGGCTGAACTCCTGGAATCGACCGAGGACGAAGCGATCCTGCAGATTCAACCGTTGCTCGAGCACGGGCTGTTGTCGCTGACCGGGCTGACTCACCGAACGGTGTATCGAGCGCACCCCGCAATTCGGGCCGGGCTTGCCGACCTTGCCCGGCGTTCCTACAGTGCACTCGACCACGCGACGCTCCTGCGCGGCTCCGCCCGTGAGCGCGCCTCACAGGATCCGCTCAGCGCGCTCCGCATGTATCTCGAGTCCTCGTCTCTTGCCGATGCGGAAGCGGTACTCGCCGCACACTTCACCACACTCACCGATCGCGGCGAGGAGTGCACCCGGCTCCTGCGTCCCCTCACGGATGAAACGCTGCGGGAGTTCCCGACGTTCGCCGCGGCCCGGATGCTCCTAGAGTTCTCAGATCGCACCGTCTCGCACGAACACCTGCACCGCCTGACGCGGCTGATGCAAGAGGGGGCATCGCGCCGCCTCGAAGCAGATTTGCACTCGGCTCCGACGCTCGCCATCGCGCATCGCGTGCAAGTCATGATCGGCGAGCGCTTGGGTGGAAATATGCCCAGTGCCCTCGCGATCGCCCGTGAACTCGAGCCACTCATCATGTCGCGCGCGCACTCCCCCGAGGAGGTTCCGGGGCAGGATCACCGAGACAGCCCTGGCACCCAGCCGGTGTTCCTCGAGGAGCTGGGGTTCACCGCCTTCATGGGTGGCGACCGAGCGCTCGCCCGGCGCGTCTGGCAACGCCTCGACCATCAGATACAGGTCTCTTCGAGTGACCTCGTCCCGCCGGCTGTCGGCGTCACGAGCCGGCACGCCGCGTGGCGCCTCGCCGCCTTGTACGGCCTCGCCCTGGTGGAGGCCGACGACGGGGACTTCATCGTCGCCGCCGAGATCATCGCCCAAGCCGACGCACTCCAGGAAGAGTCCGGCGTGAGCGCCCCGTCGCTGAGCTGGATCAACGGCGAGGTCGCCCGAGCACACCTGTCCTACGAGTCCCTCGATGCGGACATGCTCGCCCAGGCGATGGCACGCGTCGCACCGTGGAACGATCGCTTCGAACAGTGGCCGATGATCCTCATGGCGGACGTTGAGGCGACCCGGTATCTGCGCGGCCCCGATTGGGCGATTCCGCACCTGCGGGCCGGAATCTCGCAGATCGAGCGCGCCCGACACGGCGTCGGCGTCTGGGGCGGGTATCTCGCGCTGTACCAGGCAATGCTCAACACCACGCTCGGGGATTTCACCATCTCCGGGCGGATCCTGCGCTCGTTGCCCGCGGAGAATCTCTTCGTGCAGATCGAGCGAGCCCGGCTCTCCCTTTTCTCGGGAGACAACGTTCGCGCACTGCTCGAGGTCCAGCAGATTGGTCTCGCCGGCATCTCGAAGCGGCAACGCATCGATAAGTTCTTGATGGCCGCAATTGCTGCGTGGGGATGTGGCCTGCGCGACGAGGCAATCGAGTCCCTGAAACATGCGGGTGAGCTCGTCGAGCGCAACGGTTTGTCGATGATGTTCCGCACGGTCCCGTTCGAGCCCCTGCGAGCGATCGCCGTCGCAGCGCGGGCTGCTGGAGCGTACGACCTCGTCGAGCGCATCGACCGCGTCCCGATACAGGCGCGCGGCGTGGTGCGAGAGCGCCTCACCACCATGGAGCAGCGCGCCCTCGAGACGATGGTGACGCATCCGTCGCTCGCGGCCGCCGCCGAGCACGTTTCGATCGCTCCAGCGACGATGAAGCGGCATCGCCTCGCGGTGTATCGAAAACTGCAGGTGGGAGGTCGCGAGGAGGCGATCCTGCAGGCCACCCGCATGGGACTGCTCGTGCAGCAACGACCGGCTGCGGTCGAACCGAACCCCCACTAGCGGTTGCCCCGGTTTGCGTGCAGTTTCGCGTCGGCGAACCCTTGGCGTGAGACGTAGGTGGCAATGACCGTCAGCCCTCCGGTGGCATAGAGCGCCCACCAGGGAACGCCCGGGATCGTCGGTGCGTCGCCCGCGCGCTTCGAGTCTTCAGACGGCGTCGGAGTCACCCGCTCGCCGGTGAGGACGATGCGGTGCGAATTGATGCCGAGCGGCGTGCAGGTAATCAGGGTCACCCAGTCATGCCCGGGTTCCGCCCGCAGCGAGTCGGTCTCGGCGGGTTCGATAACCTCTTTCGCCCGCACCTCATAGGTCAGTACTTCACCAAACACCTCGACCGTGAACCGGTCCCCCAGCTCGACCCCGTCGAGATTGCTGAACATGGTCGCGTTCGCGAGCCCGCGGTGCGCAGTGATGACGGAGTGCGTGTCGACACCGCCCACGGGAAGACTCGACCCCTCAAGGTGCCCGGCCCCGAGCAGGAGCACCTCATCGCTCGTGCCGTGATAGATCGGAAGATCAACGCCGATTCTCGGGATCTTGATGCGCGCCATGATCCCGTCGTCAGTGGCCCGCAGGATATCGTCGTAGCGAAATGAGTCGTCGGTCATCACGCCCTCGCCGACCGGCATGTTGGCGTTCGCCCCCAGCAACACCCCGGCGCTCATCGCGTCGTTGTAGGCGTGCGCCGTCGCCAACTGCTCTGCCGCGGTCGGGCGCACCCGACTGACCGCCTCACCGTATTCGCGAATGGCCTGCGACTGGTTGTAGGACGACAGCCAGGCGGCGGTCATGGGGTACAGGCCGGCCACCATTGCAGCCAGCAAGATCACGCCGACCCCGATGGTCAAGATGCTCGGGCGCCATCCCTGCTTCGGCCCGCCGCCCCGCCGCGGGCCAGAGCCGTGTCCCCCGGCACTACGCATCTTGCTGCGCTCGCCCTGCGAGGCGCATCTTGCGGCGCTGCAGGATCAGGGCGACCACGGCCAGCAGGCCGAGGCCGCCGGTGCTGCCCCAGAACACGGCCGCTCCCATTCCGCCGGTCAGCGGGAGCGTCGGCACTGGCGCTTGCCGGTTCACGATATTGCCGTAGTCGAGCTCGCTGTACACCTCGATGTCGATCGGGCTGATGCGGAGATATCCTGCCGGGGCCTGCGACTCGGTCAGGCGATACTTCCCTATCGTGAGGTCACGGACCGTGAACTTGCCCACCGCAGGGTTCGAGTCGGGCCCCGTGCACTCGGCTGCCGAGGCCGCGACGCAGTCAACCACGCTCATCGCCCTCGACGGGTCCAGCATCGGCACCGCCGCGCGGTCGAACGGCGTCAAGGTCCACGCCGAGCCCGCCAAGAACTGGGCCGGCGTGTGATCGTTCACCTTGTTCCACGACAACGACACCCGCACCGGGTGCTCGGTGCAGTGTGTGCTGCCAGGAGCACAGACGGGCGGGGGCTCCTCGCCGAGCGCCATCAGGAAGTTCCCGAGTTTGCCGGTCGCGTGGCTCGGGAGCACGGTCTTCACACGCACCGAGTAGGTCACCGTGGCGGTCACGCCCCCGTTGAGCTCGCCGGTGATATGCAGCGCAGAAGTCGGCTGGTTCAGCGGCTGCGAGGCGGCCGTGAGTGCGGCATGGCTGACGATTGCTCCGTCAAGCTCCGCGTCGTCGACTACGTCCTGCAGCAGGTCGACATGGTTCACGTCGACGGGGGTGAGCCCCGCGTTTGTGAACGTCAGCGTGTACTGCACGAGTTGCCCCGGGACGATCGTCGTGCCCGACGCCGGGTTTGACGTCTTCGCGAGTACAAGTCTGCCGGGGTGAGGCACCGCCGTGGTAGTGCTCGAGTTGTTGTTCAGGTTGGGATCCGCCTCATTGCCCAGCACCTGCGCGGTGTTCACGATGTTCGGCAGCGGCGCTACCAGAGACGTCTTGACGGCGGCCGTCACCACGATTTCTGTGCTTGCCCCGGCAGCGAGCGCGCTCAGTCCACAGCTGAGCTCACGTTCCACAGCACTGATGGTGCACCCGGGGGTTGTCGTGGCCGGGTCGACCAGCTCATCCGGAATCCGGTCGGTCACGATGCTGCCGCTCGACTGGCCGGGGCCGTGATTCGTCACGGTCATCGTGTACCGAACGGCGTCGCCCGGAGCGTACTCCGCCGGCCCAGTCTTCACGATCTCGAGGTCAACCGGCGCACCGGGCGACGAAGCACCGTCGTTGTTGCTGCTACTCGTCCCCCTAGTCGTGCCCACGAGGGAGAAGGTTGGGCTGTCTCCGTTGGGGTCTTCGATGGCGATCTGATACAGATTTCCAGACGCATTGTCCGACAGCTGCAGGTTGCCGTTGCCGAGCGTCCACGCTGCGCCGAAGGTCTTGCCGCGCAGAGCGGCGAGGGGGCCAGCGGCCGGAATAGCCCAGCTGGCAACATCTCTTTCATCGGGGTTAATGCGATAAATTCTGGTGCTCGAGACTCCCCAGATCGCATGCCCGCTCCAGACGATATCGGCGACGCCAGGAACTGGGGATTTGAGATCGATTCGTTCCGCCGTGTACTGGCCGTTGTCATTGGGCACGACGTTGACCTCCCACAACCGGCTGTCCGCGGCGTAGCTGCGCACGTAGAGGAAATTGTTGTTCGTTATTTCACCGCCGAAAGTGCCCTGCATGTACGAGTCGTTGGGGTTGGTGATTGCCGGAAGCCCGACGACTGATCCGAGTACCTCAGCGATCATGGCATCGGGGGCGGTCGACACGGCCTTGGTCTTGCGCCCAATCTGCACCAGCCTGTTTCCGGCTGCATCGCCTTTCTGAATCGCGTACAGCAGATTGTCGTTCGTGTTGTAGCCCATGGCATTGAACTGAAGCGTGTTCTGGAAGCCCAGGTTGTCAAGCACAAGGGTGCCGACTCCCTGCTGGCCAGCAAAGAGGGTCGTCGGATCCCCCTGGCCGACGAACACCTGCGGCCTATTGGGGTCGAAGGAGTCTTTCGCAACCGCCTGCGCCGGGGGAGCCGCAACCAGCGCCTGCCCGCCAAACGTCGAGAGTCCGAGAGCGAGCACCAGCAACGCGCGAGTGGCGCGTAACCGACGGGTCGTCGGTCGGGATCCTGCGGTGCTGCGACGCATAGTGCGGCCTTACGCTTTCGAAAACTGTGCCAACGGACTGCGGGGGCGCTCAGGTGATCATGCACCCCCGCAGAGTGACCTGAGCTAGAGCTGTGCCCGCGTGCGGCGGCGGTTCACCAGCATCAGGCCACCGGCGATGGCGACGCCAGCGATGCCCGCCGCAACCAGCAGCACCTGTCCCGCAGCACCGGTGAGCGGCAGTTCGGGAACGTCCTGCTGGGTGTTCGTGATCACGGGGTTGAAGTTGCTCGCGATCGTGGTCACGCCTGTCTTGACCTGCACCGGGGTGAATGCGCTCGAGGGCAGCACGTACCCTGCGGGAGCCTTCGTCTCCTTGAGCACGTAGCACCGCTGGCTCGCGTTGATCGATGTATTCACGCTGTCACTCACGAACAGGCCAGGAATCGTGACGACGCCGTTTGCATCGGAGACGAACTTGGTCGCGCCACCGACACTGATGGGGCCTTCGTTCTCGACGGGCTTTGCTACGCCACAGTTTGGCGCGTACGGGAGATCGGCGTTGTACACCTCGAACTCGGCGCCCTTGAGCACACCATTTGCGTCCAGAGTGCCGGCCGCGCGCTTCAGGACCTCAATGCTGCCCCATCGGGTGGTCACGGGGTTTGAGTCGAGCGACTGCCCCGGTGTGTTGCTGAACTGGGCAACGTTCTCAATGACGCCGGAGCCAATCGAAACCACCGTGGCGACAAACTCAATCGTGATGACGCTGCCCGCCTGCGCATCCTTCGGCGTGGCATTCAACCAGGCAATACCCGCCGGAGTGAAGGTCACCTTGACGGTGTTGTCTGCAATGGGGGCCCCGACCGAGTAGTAGCTCGCGTCGAGCACCTGCGTGCCGACCTTGACGGACTGCACACCCGTGCCGACCGGCTCGAGCCGCGCGTCCAAGGCATCGGATATCTCAAACTTGGTCCAGGCGTTCTCCTGCTGGGGAATCGTCATCGTCACGGGGAAGGTCAGAGTAGACCCGAGTCCGGTGCCGGGTCCGATCGGCTTGACCGTCTTGACGAGCGTGCCCGCGCCATTCTTCGGGAAGGCGTGTACGTCGTACACCCAGCCGTTCTCGTGGGGCATGGGCACCGTGAGGACAAACGGCGCTGCCCGGTCGACGATATTCGAGGGCGCATCGGTCTCGCAGACCATGTATACGCCGATCGGCAACGCCTGGGTCGCTGTGCCAGTGGCGCTCGTCAGGGGCATGACCTGTCCGGTACCGATCGAGTATCCAGCGGGCGCGGTACACCCAGCGCCCGGGACGATCGCGTTCAGGGAATCCCAGGTGGCTGGGTCTTCCAGGTCTATCTCAGCGCCCAGCGTCGTGAGCAACGGGTAGACCGTGAACTCGACGCCCGCGACCGGATTGGTGTAGTCATCAGCGTCGGGAGCGGCGCTGATGTCGCCGACGGTGGGGGTACCCGTCTGATGCAGGTACTTGTGCACGGTCAACGAGCCGGGCTTCGAGAAATCGATGTTCCCGAAGCTCGGGGGCTCGGCAAATGCTGCGGTGGCGCCACCCGTCAATGCAGCAGCGCTGAGCGCGAACGCGCCCAGCAGCGCTGCGACGCGCGAGGTCTTGTGGTTCTTCATGGGGTTCGGCTCCATTCGAGATTGGTGCAGAACGCACCACCTGGCAAATGAAGTGCAGCGGCGAATCTTCAGCAACACTGCTCGCCGAATACCTCAGCGCATGACTTCTGTACTCATCTAACGTCGTAAGTAACGACTGACCCCCATCGTCTACACCCACTTCTACACCTGTGGCGAGAGGCGCCGACGGCGCACAACAGAGGCCGTTGATACCCCCGGGGGGTGGGTATCAACGGCCTCAGCTCAATGGGGCATCAGCCCGGTCAGTTTGCCCTCCGGCGGAGCAGGCGAAGCGAGAGTGCTCCGCCGCCGATCACGAGCAGCGCAGCCGCGATCATCACGGGAGCGAGGCTGCTCGTTCCGGTCTGCGAGAGGACCGGAGCGGCGGCACCCGGCGTCGGGATCACGGCGATCGTTACGCTCGCGCTCGCTCCGCCGTACTCAGCGGTAACCACGTGCGAACTCGCAGTGAGAAACGTCACCGTACTGCCATCGATGACGTCTCGCGAATGATCGCTCGTGAACGTCGCTTCGTCAGAGACGTCGCGGGTGTTGCCGTACGCGTCCTCCACCGTTGCGGTGAGCGACACCGACGAACCCTGCGAAACCTGGTTCGCGCTGGCTTGGAGCGTCAGCGTGGCGAGGCTTCCCGCGCGGACGATCGAGCCGGCCCGCGCCTCGATCGCAGCGTCGCCCCGCAGCGTCGCGGTGAATGTCCGTGATCCTGCCCGGGTAACGGTGGCCTGGTCGCCGTCCAGCACATCCGACGCCTCGGAGCTCGCGAAAGTTACCTGGTCAGTCACATCGCCGAGGCTCTGCCCGCCCGCGGCAAAACCCTCCGCGCTCAGGGAAATCGTGTCGCCCGCAGCCGCCGATGACGGCACGGTCAGCACCAGCGATGCGAGGGCCGCAGCGGTCACCTCGATCTGGGTGGTGGCGCTCAGCGACCCGGCAGCCGACGTGATCGTGAACGCTCCAGCCGAGTGGAAGCTGAGCTGGTTGCCGTTCACATCCACTCCCCCGGGGGCGCTGGAGAGCACCGCGGTGGCGGACACATCAGCGACCTGGTTCCCGAACTCGTCACGCAGGATGGAGACGAAATCGAGCTCGCCAAATTGGTCGACGATTGTGGCACTCGGGGTGAGCTGCAGTTGCGAGGCCTGCGCCGGGGTGACCACGGCGGAGGTGCTCGCGCTCAGCCCCCAGCCCGAGGCGGTCAACGTACGGGTCCCTGCCGCAGTCGCGCGAACAGCGTTGCCGGTCACCACGTCACTCGCAGTATCGCTCCCGAAAGTGACGTCATCCGTGCAATCACCAAGCGATACGTCGTCAATACCTAAGCACTCTGCGCTGAGCGTTATGCTCTCGCCGGCGGCGCTCGTTTCGGGCTCCACAGACACGGCAATACGTGAGGGGACCCACTGCGCGAACAGGCTGACCGCTGTGCCGTCAATACCGGTGGCCTCGGGCCGAGGCACCATCACCGTCGCCTCAGTGAAGGGCTCACCGCTGCCATCCGCGGCAGTATTCCACCCGGCGAAACTCCAGCCGGTCGCGGAGGAAAGGACCGGAAGCGGGCGGTCACCCGCTGCAAAGGTGGGCGCGAGCACGCGGGTGGCACTGTCGGGCACGCCGGCGAGGTTGCCGTTCAGCGCGACAACGAAGTGATTCTCGTTGATGTCGGCCGCCGTCACCAGAGCGTTGGGGAGCGTAATGGCGCCCAGATTGTTCCAGACCCCCTGCGCACGCAACCCGCCCGAGCCCGTGATGAGGCCCGTGGCACCGATCGTGTTTCCCGCGAGGTTTGACCGCAACGATCGCACGAAGGTGCTCGCGGGAACTCGGAGGGTGCCGTGTACGGTGAGCGCCCCATCGAGTTCTCCGTAGCGCCCGGCGCCAATCGCCGGAACGGTTGGTTCGCTCGAGAACGCGGTGACGACCGCGCCAGCTCCAATCGTCACGGTCTTGGCGCTTCCGAAGTACCCACCGCCGATCCCGGCAGCCTGCGCTGAACGAGCGTTGACGACCGCGTTGCCGCTGATCACGATGTCAGAGATATTGATCGAGTTCACGGCGGACGCGCGCGAGCCGCCGCCGATGCCTGCTCCGGACACGCTCTGCGCATCGACGACGCCTCCGCTGACCGTGATGGTGGGGCGCGCATATGAAGTGAGCCCGGCAGAGCCGATCCCGGCGCCTCGCTGCGCGCTCGCGTGTACCGAACCCCCAGTGATCCGAATGGGAAAGTCCCCCGTGGCGATGTCATTCTGGGTAGTCCCGATGCCTGCACCGCCCGCTGCGGTGGCCGTCACGGTCCCTCCGGCAATCGTGACCCCCTGCGGCGCTGCGGTGGGAACGGGGTAACCGCCAATACCCGCTCGCGAGTGCGTCCCGCTCGCGTCGGCGAAGATTGTGCCGCCCGCGATGGTGAGATGCGCCCCCGTGGTCGAAATCGCGGCACTCGGGGTGTACGGCACCCCCGAGGGCTCAACGTAACTCGCATCGAGCCTGCCGGTGCCCGCCGCGGAGCGATCATCGATCGAGAACGAGGTTCCCGGCTTCAACGCGATCGACTGCGTCGCGAGCGAGAATCCGTTCAGGTCGAGGGTCGCGCCCGATTCGAAGGCCAGGTAACCGATTCGTGCACTCGTTGTTCCGATGTCTGCAGTGAGCCGAATCGTCTCGCCGGCGGGGGTGGTCGCCGCCGCGATTCGCAGGGCTCCTTCATCCGCGACATCGTGGATCCCCGTCGCATACGCCGGAGAGGCGGGCAGGAGCGCGGCGGCGAGCGCCACGACAATCGGAACCACCAAGTGGCGGGGTCTGGTCTGCATCGGCTCACCTTCGGCATTGCGTGAGAGCCGCGAGATGTCGTCCCGTGGCCCAGAGCGATCCGCCGTGCATCCGCAACAGACGAGGCGCTCAGTCCCCATCCAATGTCACCCGAGCGCGAGCGCGCGATTGATCTACACCCGTTTCTGCACCTCGGAGCCCGTGCGCCGCGCTGGCCCCGTTACCTGGTCCGGGCGGGGAGCAGCGTCACGCTGCCAGCCGACACCTGCGCCTCGATCACGTTTGCTGACCCCGGTCGCGTCTGCAAGCGGTTGTCCAGCTGCCCGGCCGAGACCTGCGATTCCACCGCGTACGCAACGTCGGCAACCGTGAGCTCCAGAGACCCTGCGCTGACGTCGAGATCCACCTCTCGCGGGGCGGCGCCGGTGAGCTCGGCGACGATCTTGCCTGCCGATACGTCAAAGCTTGCCTCCTGCACGCCGTCGAGTCGGAAGTCCGCCCGGCCAGCGCCAAGCCCGACGCTGAGGGAGCGGGCCGAGCCCGTCGCCACTGCCTTCCCGGCAGAGACATCCACGTCGAGATCACGGAATTCGCCCGCTGCGGTGAGGCTTCCCGCACCAAGTGTCAGATCGGCGTCGAGCTTGCCCGCGAGCGAGTTCGGCAGGGTGAGCACGACCTGGTCGTCGCCGAAGTTGCAGCCGAAGAGACAGAAGCCATCCCCGAACCAGCTGCCGCCCGAGCGCACGACGAGCTCGTCGCCCGATCGCTGCATCCGCCAGTCTTGGCGGTTGTTCCCGGTAATCTCGAGCTCTGCCTCTCGAACATCGGCGAAGCGAAGCTGGAACTGCCCCGCATTGGCGTCGACGCTCAGTTCGGTGATTCCCGCGGGGTCGACCGTCTGCACGCTGTCGCCGCTCGGCGAGCCGACTTGGTGCAAGATCGAGCCGGTCGTCCCGATCGCGGCGGTCGCGCCCACTGAGATGAGGGCCAGCCCGCCCACGATGGCGGTGCCAATCGCGACGGCTGACGCCCCCGTGGAGCGGGGACGCTGAGCGTGTTCGTCGGTGGGGCGGGGTGAGTCGTTCATGATCCGATTCCTGTCTGCGTGCCCGGTTCTGCCTGTCGCATGATCCCGGTGTTTTCAATGTGGGCGATGGCGGCGAGCACCCGGCGGTTGCCGGTCTCGTCTGCCTCGAATCCGAGCTTCTGGAAGATGGCGGTGATGTGCTTCTCGATGCTTCCTTCGGAAAGGAACAGCAGCGCGGCGATCGCCTGGTTGGATTTGCCCTCGGCGAGGGCCGCGAGCACCGTTCGCTCGCGCTCGGTGAGCCGGCGCATGCGTTCGTCACGGCTGCTGCGCGCGAGCAATTGAGCAACCACCTCGGGGTCAAGCACGTCCCGTCCCGTGGCAATCTGCTCAACGGACGCGACGAACTCGGCCACGTCGGCGACGCGATCCTTCAACAGGTAGCCGATGCCGCCCCCGCGGGCCGCGATGAGGTCACTCGCGTACCGTTCCTCGACGTACTGCGAGAGCACGAGCAGCGGCAGCTGCGGGCGAGTGCGGCGCAGCTCGAGCGCCGCACGGATCCCCTCGTCGGTGAACGTCGGCGGCAGGCGGACATCGAGGATGCAGAGGTCGGGGGCGTACTCCTCGACCGCCTCGCTCAGGCCCTCCACGTCAGGCAGGGCGGAGACGACTTCGTGCCCGGAGTGCTCGAGCAGCCGCACGATTCCTTCGCGCAAGAGCACCGAGTCTTCGCAGATTAGGATGCGCATGGGACGCTCACCTCCAGCGTGGTCGGGCCGCCAATGGGGCTCTCGAGCCTCGAGGTGCCGCCGGCGGCGAGCACTCGGTTGATGATGCCGTCGAGACCGCCGCCCGGCTGCACGGTCGCGCCGCCGATGCCGTTGTCTTCGACCCGGGCCCACAGCGTCGAGGCGTCGGGGGCCTCGCCTCGCACCCGCAGCGTCACCCGACACTCGCTTGCGCGCGAGTGCTTCGCCGCGTTCGTGAGGGACTCCGCGACTGCGAAATAGACGGCCGCCTGGGCGTCGCGCGAGATGGTCGCGCTGCCGATACGCACGTCGAGGTGGACGGGAATGTGTGACCGTCCGGCGAGTGCCGAGAGCGCCGCGTCGAGGCCGCGGTCGTCCAGCACCGAGGCGTGGATCCCGCGGGCCAGCTGTCGTAGCTCCGTCACCGCTGCCTTGGTCGACGTGTGCGCCTCGTCGATCAGCGCCTTCGCTCCCTCGGGGTCGCTGTCGAGCTGCTGCTTGGCAAGGCCGAGTGTCATGCCGATCGAGACGAGTCGCGGCTGCACCCCGTCGTGCAGATCGCGCTCAATGCGCGTGCGTTCGACGTCGGCGGCCCGCACCGCCCCCTCGCGCTGCTCGGCGGTCGCACGCACCTGCTCGCGCAGCACCGCTTCGTGGGCGCCAGCCTCAATCAACGCGCAGGAAATCGTCCGGTGCAGCATGGTCAGCAGCAGGATCCCCGCCGGAGCGATCAGTACCCCGAGGACCCCGGCGATAATTCCGCCGGGCGCACCCAGTCCCCCGGGCATCGATGCGAACCCCAGGCCAAGGCCGCCGGCGACGATGCTGCCGATCGACCAGAAGAAGAGCTGCGTGAGCCAGAGCACCACGAGCCCGAGCGTGCTCGCGATGCCGAAGTTTGCGACCGCCCGCCACATGCGCGCATCGATGACCTGCGACCACAAACCCTTCAGGTAACCCTTGAATCCGGAGCCGCCGCGGCGCAGGCCCAGCGGCGGGGCGTCGAGGCGATAGAGGCCGCTCACCCGGGCAACCTCGAACCACCCCAGACCGAAGAGCGCGTACACGCAGCCGACCAGGATGACGAGCCCGATTCCCATCACGATGATGAGCCCGGCGCCGGTGGCCAAGAGCGTGACCAGGGTCGTCAGCAGCGCCCACCCCATCGTGCCCATGGCGGCGAGGTGCAGGGTCGTCATGAAAGGACGCAGGGGGCGCTGGGGTGCTGGGCCGTCCTGCGGCGGGAGCGGCGTTGGTGTACTCATGGCTCCTACGCTACGGCCGCCGACACCGGGCGGACACCGGGGCACCCGGAGAAGCGCGTTCGGGTTTTCCGGAACGCTCCGAGATCCGCACGGAGTGACCGGCGTTCAGCTCAGTCGTTCTCGGCTCACGAGCTGCCCTGCGAAGCTCACCCGCTGAAAGGTGAGTGCATCGGGTGTCCCGTCTCCGTTCAAGTCACCGACCCATAGGCAAGCGGCAGGCAGGATCCCCGGGTAGGGGTTCGGGAAGTCCTCACGAACATGGCCCACCCGGAGCGCCGGAGCGGGTGACAGGTGCTCGTCTTGCTGCACTGGCGCGGCGGTCGGAATGCTGGCCGGGGCGAGATCCTGCAGGTGAATGTAGCCAGTAAAGGCATCGGCAGGGACGATGCGTGCGCCGTATCGTCCCGGCACCGCGCCGGCGTTGTACTCCTCAATCACTGCTCGGCCGTCGTCGAGCACCTTCGCCACCCAGGCGACGTGGCCAGCCGATCCTGAACCGTTGGTGCCGGGGGCGCTATACGCGATCGCACCAGCTGCGGGCGTCGTGTCGACTCGGATGCCGAGGCTGCGCGCCGAATCTCCCCATTGACCCGCGTTCCCCCACCGCACGAGTCCGCCGTATTGATTGTCGAACGGCACCCCATTGACCTGGTTCAGGCGCCAGGAGACGAATGACGTGCACTGGCGATGCGCAAAGTTCCACTCGTCCCAGACGACCGGGTCGAGCGGCATGTTCTTGTAGAGCATGGGGTAGTTGTCGCCGATGAGCCCGTCGACCCCGATTGCGGGCACCCCCTGGTCGCCTGATCCTGGGAACTCGTCAACGCCAGGATTGCCTGGCGACCAGGCCGTGTTCGGTGGCTGGTCGATGGGGGCGGGCGGGATGGGCGGCAGCGCCGCGGGGGCAGGAGCCGAACCCGGTGTCGTTGGGCTTGCGGGCTCAGGCGTGTCCGAGGGCGTCGGCGTCTCGGGTGGCTCGGTAGCCGGATTCTCGGGATCCCCCGTGGGAGGGGTGCCCGGGTCGGGGTCACCCGGTTCTCCGGGCGGGGCAGGATCAACAGGATCGACCACTTCGACGGGTGGTGCCGGCTCGTCCGGGGGATCCGGCACGGCCACCGGGTCTGGCGCCGGCGGAGGCACCTCCACGACTGGCGGCGGGGCCTCGCTCACCGCGACAGGTTCAGCAGGTGGGGCCTCGACAGGAGCCTCCTGGGCAGCGACGTCGGGAGTGATTTCGTCCACGGCGAAGGCAAGTGGCGCTGGTGAAAAGAGGGTGACGAGCGAGAATGCGAGCGCTGTCGCGATCACAACCGTGATACTCGGTGCAGGCATGCTCCTTGACGACATGACGACTCCCCTGGTCTCACTCGCGCCATCGCAAGTGAGTTGTGAATCTACCGCGGGGGTGGGCGAGGCGCGTCGGCAAGAATTACGTAGTTGGCCGCGTGTGTGATTTGATTACGCCACCGGATCGGAGCGCCGCGCTCGATCTCGCTTCTGCATCATCATCATGAGGTCGGAGCGTTCGACGAACTCATCTCCGGTTTCACCGGGACGAAACTCTGCAATGCCAAACGACCAGCCGCAGGCGGTCACGACGCCCTTCAGGCGTTCGGCGAGGAGCTGCGCCTCCTGGGCGGCGGTGCGCGGAAGCAGGACGACGAATTCGTCGCCTCCGATGCGCGCGACGCTGTCCCCGCTGCGCACCCCTCGCACGAGCTCGTCGCTTACTTGGCGAAGCACGCTATCGCCCCCGATGTGCCCCCGGGTGTCGTTTACTGTCTTGAACTCGTCCAGGTCGATATAGAGCAGCGAAAGCGGCTCGCCCGTGCGGGCGACCGTGCTGATCTCCTTCTTGAGCAGCAGTTCAAACCCGCGCCGGTTCCAAACGTCACAGAGGTGATCGTTTAACGACGACTTTTCAAGGTTCGCTTTGAAGCGCCCGAACACCTCGGTCAACAGTACCGCCAGGGAAACGAGCGCGACCGCGGTCAGGTACGCGTCGTTGGACTGGTAGCGAAACATCATGATGATCGCGTAGAGCAGCAGGGCGGTGTAACCGACCCATCGGGCGTATTTCATCGGAAGAAACCAGGCGTACAAGACGATCACGACGACGCTGAGCATGGCGGCGACGGTGGCGCGACCCAGGCTGGTGCTGTTCGCAATCAGCCAGAGCAAGAAGACGAGGTAGATCCCGCTGATCACCGCGGCGGATCCGACACGAAGCCGGCGCCCCCGCCAGAGCACCAGCAGTGAGATCAGGATCCCTGAGCCCGAAACGAGCACCGGCACCCAGAGCGGCGGCCGATGCTCGGGCGGAAACACCGTGGCAGCGAGGCCGGCAAACAGGCCGCCAGAAAGAAACAGTGCCGCCACCGCAAACGACAGGTCGGACTGGCCCTTCAGGACCCGAGACGATGGATGGTTCGACACCATGTCAGTGTAGGTCTTGGGGCCCGGTCCTGACCGCTTGGCACCGGGGTGAAATTGGCATTTCACCCCGGTGGGTCGCAACGGCTCTCACGAGCATGCCCGCGCCTGAAGCGCCACGCGTCCCTCGGTGCGGCGGCGTCGCAGCCCGCTTGCTTCACATTGACTCGACCCAGTAGTTTGGATTCCAGTCTCGGTCGCGAGCTTCAGTTCCCAGTGACGCTGTGAACGCTCCTCCCAGATGAACTGCTCCGCTCCAAGGCTTGTCGACCTGAGGAAAAACAATGACGTTCGCCCTGCACCGCCCTGCTCGCCTGACCGCCGCGGCTCTCGGCCTCGGAACTCTCGTCGCGGGGATCGGTCTCGTATCTGCTGCGGCGCCCGCGCACGCGGCGTCGGTCAATGTGACCACGCAGGCGGACGTCTCCGACTCCGCTGGTTGCTCCAGCGGCTTGCTCGACCCCGGCCCCGATGGCCTCTGGAGCCTCCGCGAAGCTGTCTGCTTCACCAATGCGCCTGGCGGACCCGACACGATCGCGCTGCCCGCCGGCGTGTACCCGCTGAACGCGCCGCTCGAGATCACGGGGGACGTATCGATCAGCGGCGCAGGGATGAATACGACGACCATCGACGCCTCGGCGACGCAGAAGGCGATTGAGGCGTACCCGTCCATAGGCAGCATGGAACTGGGCCTCGACCAGCTCACGATCATCGGCGGCAACGCCGACGGCAGCGCGTTTACCGACGGCGGCGGCATCAGCACTTTCCTCGTGGACACCTTCCTCAACAGCGTGAGGGTCACCGGCGGAACCGCGGCGAGCGGCGGCGGCATCGCGTCTATCTATGGCAGTCTCACCATGCTGGACTCGATCGTCGACGGGAACACTGCGAGTAGTTCCGGCGGCGGAGTCTTCGTCGTCGGCGAGCTCTACATGCAGCGCACCACCGTGTCGGGCAATAGCGCTCAGACGGGCGGAGGGCTCGTACTCGAATCGAACGGCCCGGATGTCTCGACGATCGAGCAGTCGACGCTCTCGGGCAACGCCGCGAGCGGCAATGGCGGAGGCATAGCGCTTCCGCCCACCCACCGGGGCCAGACCATCGTCACCGACACCACGATCGTCGGCAACACTGCGGCGGGCAGCGGAGGCGCGGTGCACTCAGCGGGCGGCGCCGTTGGAGAACTCCTGCTCACGAGCACCACCGTCACCGGGAACACCGCAGCGACAGGCGGTGGCATCGCCCAGAGCTCCGGGACAGTGATCGTGCAGCACTCGATCGTCGCCAAGAACACTGGCGGCGACCTGTCCGGCGCGGCCGGCGGTGCCGGAAACATCGTCGGCGTCGCCGGCGGCACGGTCGTCGACGGGGCGAATGGCAACCGGGCCGGCACCTCGGGTGCCCCGCTGGACCCGCAACTGCGCGCGCTCGGATCGTTCGGCGGTCCGACCGAGACCCGGGTCCCGCTGCCAAGCAGCCCCGCCATTGACACCGCCCTCTCCTGCGGCGCCATCGATCAGCGCGGAGAATCACGACAAGGGGGCGCCGGCTGTGATGTCGGCGCCGTCGAGCTGACTGCGGCACCCGATACCACGATCGTCACCGGTCCTACCTCGCCGATCGCCTCGGGGGACGCGACGTTCTCGCTCTCCGCCTCGGCAGGAACGGGCCCGTACACCTTCGAGTGTGACCTCGGACAGACCGGCATCTTCGAGATCTGCCCGACCGGGCCGACCTTCAGCGGGCTCGTCGATGGCTCCCACACACTCGCTGTGCGCGCCATCGATGCGCTCGGGGCGACCGATCCGAGCGCATCCGAGTACACCTGGACGGTCGACCTGACCGCTCCGGTGGTGGCTTGGGATTCGGTGTCGCCGGGTACCGCGTCGGGCTCCACCTCGACGTTCGCCTTCTCCGCGACGGACGCCTCCGCGATTGCCGGCTTCGAGTGCTCGCTCGACGGCGCGGCCTTCACGGCCTGCACCTCGCCGGTGACGACGCCCGCTCTCTCGGCAGGCGCGCACAGCTTCCGGGTGCGAGCGAGCGATTCGGTCGGCAACGTGAGCGAGATTGCCGAGCAGTCGTGGACCGTCGCAGCGGCAGCGTCGACGGGCGGAAATACACCGAGCGTCGATGAGATCGCGAAGACCGGTGGGGAACGCCCCGATGCCCTGGTGGCGGCGGCTATCGTCCTGTTGTTCGCCGGATCACTGATCCTCGCGACGCGCCTCCGTCGCCGCGCCTGATCGACTTCTCGCGCCCCTGCGCGAGGCTGAGGCTGTCACGGGGAACACCACTTCCGGAATCGGACGCGTGGCGAGAAACCGTCACCGAACCGCGCAGCAGACCCGTTCGACACCATTTCAGCGTCGATCTGGGGGCCGGCCCTGACCGCTCGGCGACGGGGTGCGATGGTGATTTCACCCCGTCGCAGGAACACTCTCGGACATTGTTTCTGAGAGGACTAAATCCCAAACATTGGACTGCGTCTGATAAATTTGGGCCATGAGTATGAGGAATCTGGGCATGGTTGCCGCAGGCGTCATCGGGGCGCTGCTCGCCTGTTCGGTGTCGGCGGCGGCGCACGCCAACGGCGGCGTCTCTCAGGTGCGTGCCGCCGAGGCCGTCGAAGCACCATTTTCGCTGGGCGACGCAGTCGACCTCGGTGATGGGCTCGTCGATATTGACGAGCCTGAACTCGACGCGCTCCTGGCCGCAGCGGAAGACGCGGAGGGCGCACCCATCCTGGTGGACGGCGACGCGCACCCCACGCTGGGCCTCGCCGAGAACCCGGCACCCGGGCAGGACGCACAGCTGTACGCATTGATTGAGCCCGTGATCGCTGACCACCCGGAGATTGCCTTCCAATCGGTTGACCTCCTAGCCACGGACGTCGACGCGATCCTCGCGATGGCGACTAGCCGGGCAATGGCACTCGAGGGCGAAATCTCACGCCTGATCGCGGAGATCCATTCGGGAGCCCAACAGCTGGACTCGCTAGAAGCGTCACTCAGGGCCGTGCAGGAGTACCGGAGCGACCCAACCGCCGACCTCCTCGCGCGAGCACAGCAGGCGATGCTCAAGGCACACGTGACGGAGGCGTTTACCGGTGGCCCGACCCCCGAGGAGGCGCGCCGGGCCGCGGAACTGGCCTTGGAGCAGTTGCGATCGGCCACAGACGCCCTCGCCAGCAGTCAGCAGTTGCGTCTGTTGCAGATGCAGACCCTCCTGAGCAAGCACTCCCAGGCACGCGAACAGGTCGCTGCGCTGACCAAGATGCTCCGTGGCGGCAAGACTTCCGTCGTGGGATCCATGCGTTCGACCCCGGTCGCGCTCGGTTCCGCCGAGTGGGACAAGGGCGTGGTTTCCGGGGCACTCGACCTCTCGCGGGTGCCGGACGGCGATCACCATCTGATCCTGGACTTCGCGGACGCGGGCGTCACCGTCGTCGCCAGTGTCACGGTGGCGCGAGATCCTGCCTCGGCACTGGCCGAGGACGCGGCTTGGGCCTGGAGCCTCGGCGGCGTGGCACTGATTACGGCGGCCGTATTCGGCGGTGTGGCGCTCTGGCGACGCCGGACTCGCAAGACTCGTTTGTAGCAGTCCCCCGTCCGGGCACGAAAATGCCCCCACGAGTAAAAGCCTCGTAAGGGGCGGTGGCTCCGACCGGCGTCGATCCGGTGACCTTTCGATTCAGAATTTTTGTCATCTCGAGGGTTACTGCGGGGGTGCAGCCTCTTCGCTTTGCGCAGGTCAGATTTGTAATCTGATGTTCATCATTGTTTTCCCTTGCTGAAGAATGTGCGGGATAGATGCGGGATTTGATCCAAGTAGCTCATGCCGCATCTCCATCTCAGCGTTATCGCCCGCCTCGCCCACGCACGTCCCCACGACAAAACACGGCGTTGTTCAACGCAGCTACTGCAAGCGCGGACGTCATTTGCGCATCGATGGAGTAACCTACGATCTGGTTCGAGCACACGTTCTTCACCGCACAGAGGTATAGCTTGCCTTCACCAGTCCATTGCTCGGTAATGCCCGAAAGCCACAACTTGTTCGGGGCAGCCGCCGCGGACTCGCGCTGCACGAGATCGTCATGAACGGGCGGGCCAGGCTTTCTGCCATTCCCGCGTGCTTTCTTCTTCCCGAATGCGGACCATCAGCCTTGGTCTCGGCAGAGCCGCCACGCAGTATGGTCAGCCACCGGTTCACCGAGAGTCTTCGCTTCGTCGGCGAGGAACCGGTACCCGAACTCGGGGTCCTCAACGTGGGCATCGTGGAGTGCATTCACTCGATACGCCTGTGTGAGGTCCCGCCCAGTTACTGGGCTGTGGAGCCAGCGGTAGTAAGGCTGGCTCTGGAGATTGAGTACCCGGCAAGACGCCTGGATGTGGATCCCGTCGCCAACGAGCTCTTTCACGAGCGGGTAGAGCCTTTCCCGGCAGGTGCCGCCTGTGAGAGATACGCGGCCGCACGGCGGAGCACTTCGACTTCTTGTTCGAGGAGCCAGTTGCGTTTGCGGAGCTCACGAAGTTCAGCATTCTCAGAACAGGTCACGCCGGGTTTCTGGCCTGTTTCGACGAGTTCTGCTCGGAGCCACTTGTCGAGCGTTCCGACGTGGATGCCGAAGTCCTTCGCGATCTGCGCGAGCGTGATTTCCGGGCCGCAATTGAACGCGATCCGGATGACGTCGTCGCGGAATCCCTTGAGGCAACGAGGGGGTACAGGTTCATCCCTTCAGGCAAGCCGAAACTAGCCCTGTCGAATGTCACTTAAACGTGCATCAGATCCCTGCGTGTTCCCCGATGACGGTGTAGTGCTCCCCTTGCGTAAAGCGATGGTTGCGACGCCGGGCCACGCACGACGCAATTGGCGCTTCTTTCGTTCGCAAATAAGGTGGTCGCATGAAGAATCATGTGGCACCCGACACTTTGCCTTCAGTGGAAGCGGCCAGCGGCCTTCTGTCAGGACGTAGATGGTGGTGGATGCTTGCTTTGGCGTCGATGGTCCTTGTGGCCATCTACCTCTTGGCTGTTCAAACTGCTCCTGGTCAGGCGCTTGAGAACGCGGCACTCAGGGGCGCGGATCAAGTCTCTGCCGATGATGAGGCGCAGGCCTGGAACAGTCTCGGGATGATTACTGTGTGGAGCCTCGCGATCGCGACGGCAACGGTGGGGATCATCGGGGTTCTGAGAAGGAAGTACTTGCTCGCGGTTGTCGCGGTGGGCACGATCGTCGCAGGGCAGGTGATAACGCAGAGCCTGAAGCGGTTCATTTTGCCGCGCCCTGAACTCGTTCCAGTAGTAGGTGACTTCACTGGGAATTCGTTTCCGAGCGGGCACACGACAATTGCCATGACTGTGTTCGTCGCGGTCTTACTTGTCGTGCCGTTTCGGTTCCGTGGTCTGGCGATGTTTGTTGTCATGAGCTGGGCTGTGGCCATTGGTGCTTACACCGTTACAGCGAAGTGGCATCGTTTCTCTGACACGCTTGGTGCAGACATGGTGGCCTTGATCGTGGGTGCGCTTGCTGCTCTTGTGCTCTTCCGTGCGGGTCTTATCGAGAGAGTCGACAGCCGCCCAAGACTCCGTGTCATCTACGTTGTAGCGATGGCCCTGTCTGGGTTTGTAGCTCTGGCGTTGGGCACGTTCATTGCGGCATTCACTGTAGGTTCCGACCTACGCGACTCTGTGATTGAGTGGGACGCTTACCTTGCAGCGAATTCTCTAACCTTTGGATGCTCTGTCTTGGCTGGGCTCATGTACTGGGGAAGCTGGCGTCGCCTTCAGGTTCGCTAGAAGAGCCGCAGCCCTCGCAGGGAAGGCAGGCGAGAGGGTGGAGAGTTGAGGTCGACTCTCTCGACTCACCGCGGCGATTTGAAAATGAGGAGGCCCTCGAGCGTCCAGCAGCGAGTGCGGGAGCGAGTAGGACCTCGCGACATGATCGTGCGTGGTCCCTCTTCCATTTCTAGCCCTTGCTGCTCCTTTGCTTCCCAAGAAAAGGGAAGGGGGCCAGGTGTGAACCACGCCCCTTCCCGAAACTGTGTGAGAGCAACACTGCGGATTCTGCCTGCAGCGCCAACGCGAAGCCGCCACCGAAGGCAGGTGCCTCGGCGGTCGTGAGGTACGTCGACGCCCCGCTCAATGCGCTCGAGCGCCGAACGTTCTGGACCTGCGCATTGAAAGCTCCAGCGACTTCCGCGATTGTCGCAGTGAGGCGCGCCTGCTCAATGACCAGTTGCCCGGCCGGATCGGTTACGAGGTCCCCTTGCAGGGTCCGCACCGAATCGGCCCGAGCGGCTGCACGTGCTTCGGCGTGCTTCTTCTCCTCGTGCCCGCCCTTACCGACGTTTCCTCGCGCCCAGTTCGGCCCGAACCGATCGACAGCGTTCAAACCATCAGTACCCAGGGACTGAATGATCTCGATTCTCAGATCAAGCATCACCGACCAAATCTCGCCTATCTTGCCGCGCTGGCGGGCAGAGTGGAGCGAAGGCGTCGGCCCGCACGCGCGGCGGCGCGAGGACGGACGGCTCGCACCGCTCCACCACCTCGCAGCAATTGCAGGGCTTGGCAGTTCGACATGAGCAGCAGCGAGGAAGAGGTTGCTGCACGGGGATGCCCGCGACCGATCAAGCTGTCCTCCGGAATCTGGGTTCGCTGTGGCTCGCGCGTGAAGTCCGCGTGTGCGTCTTGCGCAGAGCTATTCCGGTTGGACTGGGCCGCAATTGCACGCTCGGGCGTATTCGACGGACCGGTTGAGAACTTCCGCTTCTACCTGTTGACGCTCACGGCACCTTCTTTTGGGGCAGTGCACCGTGTCCCCCGCAGCGGCGGGCCGCAAAATTGCCGCTGCGGTGAGACTCATTCCGTGGAGACCGCCCACCTCCGCGGGGTTCCGCTCAGCAGCCGCACCTACGATTACGCAGGCCAGGCCGCTTGGAACCGCGACGACGGAACCTTGTGGACGAACACGGTTCGCCGCATGCGTGACCGGTGGGACACGCTCGAGTTCTTCCTTGTCCGCGAGTGGCAGGATCGCGGCGTTGTGCACCTTCATGTAATCGTTCGGATTGCGCGCCACGAAGCCCCTGCTGCGGACCAGTTGCGAGACGCCGCGCGCTCGCCCAACGCCATCTCGAAAACTGATGGAGCGGTTGTTGAGTGGGGTGCGCAGGCGAAGCGCGATACGTTCCGGGCGGACATCGACGGCGCAAAGACAATTTGGTATCTCTCAAAGCCGCTGAATTACCTGCTGAGAAACGTGGCTTTCGACGCGGGCGAAGACTCCCCCAATATTGGCGGCATCTGACGCGACTCGACGCCACAGCATGCTGTATGCGACGCAGCCCGCCGCGGTGCCGCTGCGCTCAATGCGTTCTAGGCGAATGAGGAAAAACTAGGTCACCAGCCCTCGGTCGACAACGTTGCCGATTTCTCGAAGCGGGAGGAGCTGTGATGCGCTCAACCTCCGCGACAATACAAGCAGGTACGAAAAAGCCCCCCACGAGTAGAAGCCTCGTGAGGGGCAGTGGCTCCGACCGGCGTCGATCCGGTGACCTTTCGATTTTCAGTCGAACGCTCTACCAACTGAGCTACAGAGCCATTTTGGGCAGTCGCCCGAAACGAAGGAGCCCTCCCGAAGAAGAGCTCCATTCATCTCAGCGACCCTGACGGGACTTGAACCCGCGACCTCCGCCGTGACAGGGCGGCGCGCTAACCAACTGCGCTACAGGGCCATACTCATTATTCAATTGTGGCAGTTTCAGTGACCCCAACGGGATTCGAACCCGTGCTGCCGCCGTGAAAGGGCGGTGTCCTAGGCCACTAAACGATGGGGCCGTGACACTTTCGCGTCATCAACTACCGAGATAAATATTACGGATCCAGCACCATGGGTGCAAATCGAGGCCGAAATACCGAAATCCCTGGCGTGTCGCAGCCGAAACTTCAGCAGCAAAAGGCCCGCTCTAACCGGCGATTGCGCGCTGGACTCGCGAGAGCGGAACGTTCTCGTGCAACATCACTCCAGAACCGGTGCGCTGCTCGAAGGTGAAGCCGAGCTGCCCCTGGGTCAGAATGCCGATCAGGAACGGCTGCGTCGGGTTCCACATAATCCAGGTCAAGCGCCCCTGGGCGTTGGTTCCCAGGAACGTAACCTCAATCTGCTTTCCGCCGATGTTCTCGACGACGGGGACATTGCGGCGCGTGGAGAACGCCGCACCGGGCTGGCGCTCCTGCTGGATCTCGTTCATGGCTTGATCCTATTCCCCCCACCAGATCAGCGCCCGCGAAACGAGCGGCGTCGGGCACCAGCGAAAGCAAGTTTGGCGCTTGATAATCCCAGCTAGTTCACGGCTAGGGGCTGGCTTCTGCATCACCGATCTGCTTATACTCCGAATCCAAAGTCAGTCACTGGGGGGTGAGTGCGGAGAGAGATATGCACGGCGAAGCGGCCCACCTGGGCCGCACCCCTGAACTCTCCTCCGCGGTGGCAACGCTCCTCCCCGCAGGATCGTGCCTGATCGTGACTGGGCCAGCCGGCATCGGGAAGACGCACTTTGCCCGCCAAGCCGCCAGGATCCTGCGCGAAGACGCGCCCGTCGAGGTGGTCCGCATTCGCGGAAGCTGGGGCGCGCGTTCGACGCCGTACCACGCGTTCACCGGCCTGATTCCGGCACTCCTGCACGACGAGTTTCCCACCCCGATTGCGGCGCTCGAGTCGGTGACGGACGTGCTCGTGCGACCGGGCGAGGACGTCCTGCTCATCGCGGACGACGCGCACGAGTACGACGCGGCAAGCCTCGAGCTGTTGGGGGCTCTTGCCGTCGCCCCGGGACTCCGCGTCATCATCACGGCCCGCAGCGTGCCCGGCGATGCACTGTGGCTCCTTGAGCGGCTCGAGCGCGACGGCTACGCCGCCCACCAGCGCCTGGGACCGCTGTCCCTAGCCGAGTCGAGCCAGCTCGCCTGCAGCCTCTTCCAGAGCGAAGCGATCGAGGGGCCATCCGCGCTGCAACTGCACAGCAAGAGCGGCGGTAATCCGCTCCTCCTCAGCCGCTACGCTGCGGCGCTGTTGCGCAGCGGCGCCATCACCGTCTCTGGCCCGCTCGCCTACTGGAACGGCGCAGCCCCGCTCGCGGGAACGGTCGCAGAGCTCTTCGCCGCTGAGCTGCATCAGCTCAGCCCCGCCGAACGCAGCGCCCTCCTCGCGATCGCACTCGCCGAGCCCATGCCCGAGGCGATCGCCCGCAGACTGTGCGATGCGGAGGCTCTCGACTCGCTCGCCCGCTCGTCGTTCATCACGCTCGCGCACGATCAGAGCGAGCCACGGTTCTCGATCGTGCACCCCCTGATCGCCGAGGCAGTGCGAGACGCGGCGACCCCGGGAGAGCGCGTCAGCGCCGACCTCACCTTTCTCGACGCGCTCCCCCCGGTCATCCCGGAACACGCTCCCGAGCTCGCGCTTCGCTCTGTGGCGATCAGCATCGAGCACGGCCAGCCGATCCGGCTCTCGCTCCTGCGGCGTGCGTTCACCATCGCGTGCGCCGCCGCCGATCGGCCCCTCGCGGTGCGCCTTGCCGACCTGCTGATCGAACATCCGTCGTCCACTCTGTTCGAGCGTCTCGATGCTCGAGCTCGCCGACTGCGCATGATGCGATCGGTCGACCTCAAGCGCTACCGCGCGACCTCGGTGCAGGACGAGCTGCGCTGGACAACACCCCAGCCCGGCGACGACGACGCGCTCCTCATGCGCCGCGTGGCCCTCGCCTTCGCGGTTTTCGATCTCTTGCTGCGACGGGACGACGACCCGGCTCAGGCCCTGCTGGTTGCGCGAACGCTGCACGCCCAGCTGCCGCCGGACGCCCTACCTGTGCACGAGTACTTCGCGCTGAAGCTCACCCCGCGCCTCGGCACCATCGGGCACTTCGACGAGGCGATGACGCTCGACGAGACCCCCCAAGTATCGACGACGAGCCGCGTCTCCCGACTCACCAGCGCGGCCGTGCGCTGCGCGATCCTGGGTCAGCAGGGAAAGGTGAGCCAGGCCCGCGAAATCGCCATCCGCGAGCTGCCGCTGGCCACGTTGCACCTCCCAGACGTGCCCGACGCCGTAGGCGAGCTCTTCGCGAGCTGGTACCTGATTGCCAGCGTTTCCGGCAGGATCCAGACCATCTCGAATCTGCAGCGCAGCCTCGATGCGCATCTCGAGCAGCGCCCGGCGAAGTTCCTCACTGAAGCAGGCTTCTCGGAAATGACTGCAGGGGTGCTCGCCTCGGCGCAGGGGCAGTGGCAGGTCGCGAGTGGCCAGTTCGCGGCGGCGATCGCCCGGCTCGAGATTTCCGATCCCGTCGGGTACCTCGTCAACGTTTCGGCAGCCGCCGCCTTCGCCTACGCGGCGGCAGGGAACTCGGCCGCGGCCCGCGCAGAAATCGAGCGCTGCCTGTCCTTGCCGCTCGGTGAGTCACGCATCGTCGAGGGGATCATTCGCTTCAACCTCGTGCGTGCGAGGTTGTGGCTGGGCGACCGCCAGCTGGCGGCGGCGGGGGCCGGTGAGCTCGCCCAGTGGGCACGCGAGCGCCACTTCTCCCTGGTCGAGCTTCGCGCGCTGCACGTGCAAGTTCTCGCGGGCGAACGCGATCCCGCGTTGCTGGCCCGCGCCGAGATTCTGCGGCCCCAGATCGACGGCAGGATCGCCCCGGCGATCGTCGACCATATCCATGCACTGCACGAACAAGAGCGGCTCTCTGAACACCCCAGCACACGGGCCCTCGCCCGGCTCGGCATCTGGATGCCGCTCCCTGCCGGCACCGACTTGACCGGGCGCGAGCGCGAGATCGCGAACTTCGCCTCGCTCGGGTACTCGAGCAAGTGGATCGGAACGACCCTGCAGATCTCACGGCGCACCGTCGAGACCCACCTCGCTCACCTCTACCTGAAGCTCGGCGTGACCGAGCGCGACTCTCTCGCGGACCGGCTGTCTGAGCTCAGCGAGCAAGCGGAGCTCACGCTCTGGCGGGCCGCCTAGCGGCCGAGGAGACCGCCAGCCACCCCGAGGGGTGCCGGAGCGCCCGTCAAGGCCGCCTAGGCCCCTGCAAAGAACGCTGCGGCCGCTCGGGCGAGCCCGTGCAGGTCGTCGACGTGCGCCAGTTCGCGCGCCGAATGCATGGAGAGCAGCGGCACGCCGACGTCCACCGTCCTGATACCGAGTCGGGTCGCGGTGAGCGGACCGATCGTCGTGCCACAGGGCACCTTGTTGTGCGACACGAACTCCTGGACCGGCACTGCCCCGGCTGCGCACACCCGCGCCCAGAGCGCGGCACCGTGGGCGTCGCTCGCGTACCGCTGATTGGCGTTCACCTTCAGGATCGGTCCCGCGCCGGCGCGGGGTCGCACGTCCGGGTCGTGCTTCTCGGGGTAGTTCGGGTGCACCGCGTGCCCAGCATCGGCCGAGAGACACCACGACGCGGCGCGGGCTCGCGCAGCGTCCTCGGTCGTCGCGCCCAGGCCGGCCTGGATGCGGTCGAGCACGTCTTCGAGGAAGGGGCCCGCGGCACCGGAGCGGCTCTCCGAACCGAGCTCCTCATGGTCAAACACGGCAAGGATCGCGATGGTGTCGGCGGCCGGCGTCGCAAGCGCGAGCGCGATGAGCCCCGCGTAGACCGAGCTGAGGTTGTCGAGGCGTCCCGACGCCAGCAGCTCCCCGGACGCACCAATGCGCGCGGGAGCCTGAGTGTCGGCGAGGAAGACGTCCCAGCCGACGATGTCATCCCGCTCAACTCCTGCGGCCGTCGACAGCAGCTCGACCGGGTCGATCTCGCCGATGCCCAGGATCGGCTGTGTGTGCCGCTGCTTGTCGAGCTCGAGCGCGGTGTTGCTCGTGCGATCCAGGTGGATCGCGAGCTGGGGGATACGCGCAACGGGCGACGTGCGCGCGAGGTGTTCGGATCCGTCGTGCGTCACGAGGCGTCCCGCCAGGCACAGGTCGCGGTCGAGCCACGAGTTGATGAGCGGCCCGCCGTACACCTCGACGCCGGCCTGCGCCCACCCCTCAGCGGTGTGTCCGGGACCCGGCTTCAGCTTGAACGTCGGCGAGTCACTGTGTGCCCCCAGCAGCCGGACCGGCGATGTCGGGCCGACGCCCTCCCCCGCGATCCACGCGATGAGCGCACCATCTCGCCGCACGAAAGACCCCGCCCCGGCCTCAGTGCGCTCCCAATGAGCTCGCTCGTCAACCTCTTCAAAACCCGCGCGCACCAGCAGCCGGGCCGCGGCATCGACGGCGTGGTACGACGAGGGCGATGCCTCGACGAAACCCGCGATCCCCTCGATGTAGTCAGCGATGCCAGGCAGCGCCGCACGCACCGTGTCGGGAGTGATCGGGTGGGAGTTGATCGGCTGGGCAGCACTCGTCTCGCTCATTCCCCCATCCAATCATCTGAACCGCGCGGGCCCGGGAACGCCGGTCCGTCGACCAGCAGACTTACCGCGGAGCCTCACCGCCGAGTCCTTCGGAGCCGATCACCCGGTCAGTGCGGAGTTCCGTCAGCCGCGCGAGCAGCGCGCCAGCCTCGTCCGGGTCGGCCACCCGAAACTCGGCCGCGGACTCCCCCGGCCCGACGCGCACCCCAACGTCGCCGGGCCGGAGCGCCCGGAACCCATCCTCGTCGGTCACGTCGTCTCCGATAAAGAGCACGGGCCCCTCGGGCAGGCGGTCGCGAATCTGGGTCAGGACGGCGCCCTTATCCGAGTCGCGCACCGCCATCTCGATGACCTCTTTGCCGTGGCGTGTGCGCAATGGGTGCCCCGCATCGGCGAGGCTTCGCGCGATCCGTTCTGCCTCGGTGATCGCCGCGCTGGCCGCATCCCGGTCAGCGACCCGCCTGGTGTGTACGCCAACCCCGTAGGGTTTGCGCTCAATCTTCAGCCCGTCGATGTGGCCGAGCGCCTGCTCAAGCTGCACCTCGAGCAGGTCGCGCAACACGAATTCCTCTTCGGTCGGCTCGGCCGGATCCCCCGAACCGTCCTCCCAGCGCAGCTCGGCACCGTGCGAACCGGCCAGGATCCTGCCGGTGGTGCGCACGCCGGTCGAGGCGAGACTTTCGAGCGAACGTCCCGAGACGAGGGCGACCCGCACCCCGGGCGCCTCCTGCAGCACCTCGAGCGCGCGCTCAGACCGGGGCAGGATCCTGGCATCCTCTGGCCGAGACACGAGATGCGCGAGCGTGCCATCGAAGTCGAGAGCAATGAGCACCGCGGGGGCCGTCGCGAGGCGCCGCAGCGCCGCATCGATTCCGGTGGGCAAGAAGATCGGCCGGGTCGGTGGCGCCGCCTGCGGTCGCTCGGGACCCGAGACCAACGGGCCGCGAGCGGCGGCGTCGACCGCACGCAGGAACTCGCTCGACCAGCGCAGCACGTCGCTACTGTTCAGGGTGCGCTGCATGACGTGCATGCGGCGGCGCTGCTCCTCTTCAGGCATATGCAGGGCCTTGAGCAGCCCCGCCTTGAGGCCCTCAATGTCGTGGGGGTTCACAATCACCGCGCGCGACAACTCGTCGGCGGCGCCTGCGAACTCGCTCAACACCAGCGCCCCACGACCGTCGGTGCGGCACGCGACATACTCCTTCGCGACGAGGTTCATCCCGTCGCGCAGCGCAGTCACCGCGAGCACGTCCGCCGCGAGATACAGCGCGGCCATCTCCTCGCGCGGGTACCCGCGGTGGAGGTAGACGACCGGGGAGTAGCCAATCGCCCCGTGGTCGCCGTTGATGCGGCTCACGGTCAGCTCGATCTCGTCGCGCAACTGCTGGTAGGCCACGACCCGCTCTCGGCTCGGGCTCGCCACTTGGACGAGCACCGTCTCGCCCGGCTCGAGCGACCCGTCCGCGAGCATCTCGGCGTAGGCCTTGAGCCGGTGCCGGATCCCTTTGGTGTAGTCGAGCCGGTCGACTCCCAAGATGACCCGCTTCGGGTTTCCGAGTTCGGCGCGAATCTCGGCGGCCCGCTGTTGCACCTCGGGACGCTCCGTGAGCTCGACAAACTGCCGCACGTCGATAGAGATCGGAAACTCCTGCGCGACGACGCGGCGAGGCGCCTCACCCGAACCATCCTCCGGCAGCGAGACCACGTTTCCGTGGGCGGGGACACCCAGAATGCGTCGGACGACCGAGCGGAAGTTCGCGGCATCCTGCACCCGCTGAAAGCCGATCAGGTCTGCGCCCAGCAGGCCCTCGAGAATCTGGCGGCGCCACGGGAGCTGCGAGAAGATCCCGTTCGCGGGGAAGGGAATGTGCAGAAAGAACGCGATGACGAGGTCCGGGCGCTTTTCGCGCAGCATCGCCGGGACGAGCTGCAGCTGGTAGTCGTGTATCCAGACGGTCGCGCCGTGTTCGGCGGCGGCAGCAGCCTCGGCGGCGAAGCGCTCGTTGACCTCGCGATACCGTTCCCACCATTCCCGGTGGTACTGCGGCGGAGAGATGACGTCGTGGTAGAGCGGCCAGATCGTATCGTTTGAGAACCCCTCGTAGTACTCCTCGAGGTCTCGGGTGCTCAGCGCGACGGGCTGCAGCGAGAAGCCCCCGGCCTGAAACGGCTCGGTAGCCTCGTCGACGCCGCCAGCCCACCCCACCCAGGTGCAGCCGAGCTCACGAACGACCGGCTCCATCGCGGTGACGAGCCCGCCGGGCGACGTACGCCAGGTGTCGGGGCCGCCGTCAGGGTCTGCGACGCGGTCGACCGGCAGCCGGTTCGCGACCACGACGAGGGGGCGCGATGGCGACTCCGACCCCTCGGTCTCGTGTGACCAAGTGACCCATTCCGCCGCCATCGCGTCCCCCGCGTCCCGCACTACTTTTCGGTGACCGGGCTCGTGAAGCCGGCCGCGAACTCGGCGAGCAATCTCGCGCCAAAGCCGGTCGAGCCGGCCGAGCGCCAGAGCTCGTCGCGATCGCTCTTCATGGTGCCCGCGATGTCCAGATGACCCCACGGGATCCCGTCGACGAACTCGTTCAGGAAGAGCGCCGCGGTGGTCGTGCCCGCGTACTCGCCGCCCATGTTCGAGATGTCGGCCACCTCGGAGTTGAGCTGTTCGCGGTAGTTGTGCTCAAGCGGCAGGCGCCAGATGCCCTCTGCCGTGGCGGCAGCGGCGGCCTCCAGCTGGCCGGCAATCTCGTCGTTGTTCGCGAGCATCGCAGCGGTGCGGGTACCGAGGGCTGCCATGGCGGCGCCGGTGAGTGTCGCGATGTCAACGATCGCGTCGGGGCGCTGCGTCTCTTCGGTGGCGAGCACGAGCCCGTCAGCGAGCACGAGGCGGCCCTCGGCGTCGGTGTTCTTCACCTCGACGGTGGTGCCGCCGCGAATGGTGAGCACGTCACCGAGCTTCGTCGCGCTGCCCGACGGCATGTTGTCGGTGCACATCAGCCAGCCCGTGACGGCGGTGGTCGCGCCGAGGTCACGCAGGACGGTCATCGCGGCGAACACCGCGGCGGCACCCATCATGTCGAACTTCATCGCGAGGTGCATGGCGTTCGACGGCTTCAGGCTGATCCCGCCGGAGTCGTACATGATGCCCTTGCCGACAAACGCGAGGTGGGCGCTCGCGCCCTCGGGACGGTAGCTGAGCTTGATCATGCGCGGCTCTTCGGTGCTGCCGGCGTTGACGCCGAGCAGCCCGCCCGTGCCGAGCGCGATCAGCTGCGCGCGATCGAAGACCTCGACCTCAAGCCCGAACTGCGGGCCGAGACGGGTGGCCACCTCGCCGAACTTCTCGGCGCTCAGGTGACGGGGCGGGGTGTTCGCGAGGTCGCGCGAGATGGTCGTCGCGCGGGCCAGGATCTTGCCGTGCGCCGCGCCGGCCTCTGCCGCGGCCCGGTCGGCCTCGGACACGGTGAGCGACAGCGACTCGAGCGCGACCGTCTTCGGATCGCTCTTCAGCGCGTCATAGCGGTACCGGGCAAGGATCGCGCCCTCGGTTGCGGCGCGCGCGGCGTCTGCGGCATCGAGCGGGAGCGCCCGGAGGTCGACGGCGAGTGCGCCCGATTCACGAGCGGCCCGGGTGAATGCGGCGACGGCATCACGCAGCGCGTCCGCGTTGTCGATCCCGGATCCGGTGCCCACAAGCACGGACACGGGAGTCTTGCCCGACGGCAGCAGCAGGGTCTGGCCCTTCGCCCCGGTGAAGCCCGCTGCGGCGAGCGCCGTGCGGTCGAGGCCCAGGCTCGCGGGGAGCGCGCCCTCGAGCGTAATGAAGACGGCGGCAGCCTGCGCTGCGTCGTCGAGGGTCGAGCCCACGCGAACGTCGTGGTTGGCAGCAAGCGAGGGAACCGGCTCAAAGGCCGGATCAATGATGACGGTCATGATTCTCCTTAGTCAGTCCTCACGATACCGGCGCAGAGGTTTCCGCGGGGACCGGGAATAACATTCACGTGAATAGAGTTTTACCCATCATGCACGCATTCGGATTCCTCTCATTTGGCCACTATGGCGACGTCCCCGGCACCGCCACGCGCAGCGCGAGCGACATGATCCTGCAATCGATCGATCTCGCCCAGGGCGCCGACGAGCTCGGCGTCAACGGCGCATACTTCCGGGTACACCACTTCGCACGCCAGGCGGCATCCCCGATGCCCCTGCTGAGTGCGATCGCCGCGCGCACGCAGCGCATCGAGGTCGGCACGGGTGTCATCGACCTACGCTACGAAAACCCGCTGCAGCTCGCCGAGGAGGCGGCGACGCTCGACATCATCGCGGGCGGGCGCATCGCACTCGGCATGAGCCGGGGATCACCCGAGCCGGCGCTGCGCGGCTACGAGGCCTTCGGCTACACCGGCTCGGAGGACCCCCGAGGCGCCGACATCGCCCGCGAGAAGTTCGCCCTGTTCCTCGAAGCGATCGACGGGAACGGGATCGCCCCGGCCGACCCGAAGCAGTATGGCCAGGGCGTCCAGCTGCCCATCGAGCCGCGCTCGGAGACGCTGCGCGATCACATCTGGTGGGGCTCGGCGAGCGCCGCGTCCGCGGAAGACACTGGCCGCCTCGGCCTCAACCTCATGAGCTCGACCCTGCTCACCGAGGCCGACGGGCGCCCCTTCCACGAGCTGCAGTACGAGCAGATCATGGCGTTCCGGGCCGCCTACCGGGCCGCCGGCCATACGGGCGCCCCGCGCGTCTCGGTCAGCCGCAGCGTGTTCCCGCTCATGAATGAGACGGACCACGCCTACTTCGGCCTGCGCGGCCAGGACTCGGGCGACCAGATCGGCATCATCGACGGCATGCGCTCGACATTCGGCAAGACCTACGCGGCCGAGCCCGATGTGCTCATCGAGCAGCTCAAGCGCGACCCCGCCGTGATGGCGGCGGACACGCTCATGCTCACGATTCCGAACCAGCTCGGCCCGGAGTACAACCTCCACGTGCTCGAGTCGTTCGCGAAGCACGTCGCGCCGGGGCTCGGCTGGAAGCCGAACTTCGAGGGACCCGTGCAGGGCGTGGCGGTCTGACCGCATTCTCGATGAGCACGCGTTGCCGGGGTGCGCACCAGCCCACCCCGGCAACTCACCCTCGAGGAATCACCAGGTCGAATCGCCGCGAATCACGACATCACTGCCACCGTCAATGAAGATCACCTGCCCACAGAGGTGACTGTTCTCCACGCTGGTAAGCCAGACGAGCAGGTTTGCAGGCACTTCAGGCCCGGCAAATCCATTGAGCGGCATCGGCACCATAGCGACTTGCGCTCGGCCCTCCTCGGTCGAGAGCAACGGCGCCGTCATCGGCGTCTTGATGACCCCCGGCGCGATGGCGTTGAGCGGGATCGAAGCCCCGGCCCACGCCGCGGTCGCCGCATTCCGGCGAACCCAAATCGCGAACGCCTTCTTGGTCGAGGAATAGATGTGATTCTCAGTTGCGGGATCACTCGCAAGCACGGCGGTCCGCGCGAGGGCCCCCGCTTCGTCGCCAGAGAGCATGAGCTCAACAAGGGTGTCGTCGACGGGAAGAATCGATGCCATCGAGGCGACGCCCACCGCACGCGGGGCGTCGGATCCGGCGAGAAGCGGACGCAGCCCCTCGAGGGTTGCCACCATCCCAAAGTAGTTCACGCCCACGGTCGCGGGAATGGCTGCCGCGAGGCCCGCGATCGCCAGGACGGCGTCGATATTGCCGCCGCTCAGACGAGTTGCTTCGGCTACGAGCGATTCTCGACCGGTCGCTGTCGTCAAGTCCACGTTGATGTCTGCGTCGTGAAGGTCAACGCCGATAACAGTATTCCCCTGCGCTCGCAGCAGTTCCGCAGTGGTCTTGCCGATTCCGCTCGCGGCCCCGGTTACAACATAGGTTCTCGACATGCTGGTCCTTCCCTCGGTGCTGTGCGCCGCGACGTTGCGACTGTCTCAGCATCTCCTATGAGGGCTCCGTGCGGTGAGAAACTTTCGAGGCATTCAGACTGACCGGAATTCCGAGGACTCGCTCGAGTCGGTCACCGGGCGTCGGCGCGCGCTACCTTGGCCCGCGATCCACCGCCTCGATCACCGCGGCGAGCTCGTCGCGGAGCGCCATCAGCCGCTCAATCGGCATGCCAAGCCGGTCGATCACGGCGGGCGGCACATTCAATGCTTGCTCCCGCAGCGCCACGCCCGCCGCGGTAGGCGCGAGCGTGAACGTGCGCTCGTCACCCTCGAGCGGGGCGCGCTCAATCAGGCCCGACTGCTCGAGCCGCTTCACGATGGGTGTCAGCGTGGCAGGATCAAGCCGCAGCATGTCCGCGAGGTCCCGGAAGCGCACCGGCGGCTCTCCCCACAGCGCCAGCATGACGAGATACTGCGGGTGCGTCAGCCCCAGCGGCTCCAAAATCGGCCGATAGATCCCAATCACTCCCCGGCTCGCGACCGCGAGCGCGAAGCAGACCTGTCGATCAAGTTCAAGGGCGTCGATCGGGAGTTTCTCCATAGCTCAATGCTATCTCGTTTGCCCACAAACAAACATGATAGGGTTTTGTTTGTGGGCAAACGAGAGAAGAAGCTACGGCTCTGGCACAGAAGTCCCTACGACGGCGTTCCGGGGGCCTACGCGGCCGTGCAGCGATTTCTGTACCAAATCGAGGGACCCTCGCAGCTCGGAGACCGCAACGAGCCAGCACCCGTCGCTCCGGTAGATCCGAGGTGTCCCGTCTGCACGCAGCCGATGAAGGACCACCGGATCGACCGCGGTGGCCCCGGCCTACCGACGCAGCTGAAGTGCCCGGCACCAAAGCCGCCGAGCACAGAGGGCGCGAACTAGCCCGATAGCGGGTGCACGAGCCGAAACCGCTCGCACACCACCGGCATCTCGGGCTCGAACCCGCGCGGGTTCTCGGAGTACAGGCGCCAGTAGCGCTCGTGCACCTCGCGCCAGTGCGCGAGCGTGCGATTCCCCTCGCCCTCGGCGTGCGCGTGTTCCGCGGACACCTCGAGGAACGGGACGACCCGGATCTCGGTGGTCTCGATGACGGCCTGCGGCACGCCTGCCCCGTCGAGGATGATGCTCAGCTCACCCTCGGTCGGGAGGGGGTCACCGGTCTCCTCGTAGTCCCAGAGCGATGAGGCAGTACCGGTTTTCGTCCCGGCGAGCACGAGGGCGAGCAGCCCATCGGCTTGCGCTGAGGTTGCGCCAAACGCCCAAACCTCGGGGGTTTCTTCCGAAAGCTCTGGTCGCTCGGCGCGAATCGCGCGCCAAAACTCTTCGATCGCCGATGACGTGTCCATTCGACTCAGCATACAAATCCGCCCAGCCTCCGAGCTTTTCTTTTGAGCCAGCGCCGGTAGACTCGAACTCGTGAAGATCTAACTCCGCACTGTTTCGCGCCTGAGGCGTCGAAGCTGCCGCGCCCCACATCTCCGCATCCCGCCCCAGGTCGATGCGTCCGAGATCGGCGACGGCGCTCGGCACAGCCCCGCGAGACTCGCTTGCTACCGCGCCCGCTGCGGTGCACTTCGGAGGCTCAGTTGCCACACTCATCTCTCACGCACACCCCCACCCGCCCGCTCGTCATCGACGGCGTGTCGCGCAGCTTCGGCGATCGCCGGGTGCTGAGCGACATCAGTTTCACCGCGTCGCCGGGCGACCGGCTCGCCCTGATTGGCGAGAATGGCACCGGCAAGTCGACCCTGCTGCGCATCGCCGCGGGGCTCGACACCGCCGACGCAGGATCTGTCTCGCGCCCACCGCGCACCGGGATGCTCGCGCAGGAGCTTCCCTTCTCGGCGATCACCCCGGTGCGGGCCGTCCTCGACGACGCCCTGGCCGAGCCGCTCGCGGCCCTCGCGGACATCGAGCGCGCCGCGGCCGGCCTCGCCGCCGATCCCTCGGACGACGCGAGCGCTGAGCTCTACTCGGCCGCGCTCGACCGGGCTGAGCTGCTCGGTGCCTGGCAGATTGAGCCACGGGTCGCCGCCGTGCTCTCCGGGCTCTCACTCGGTGCCGTGCCCCACGACCGCCCCATCGGCGAGCTCTCCGGCGGCGAACGGGTGCGCCTCGCCCTCGCGGCGCTCCTGCTCGCCGCCCCCGACGCCCTACTGCTCGACGAGCCGAGCAACCACCTGGACGACGCGGCCATCGCGTACCTTGAGAGCGTACTCACCGACTGGCGCGGCCTCGTCGTGTTCGCGAGCCACGACCGCACGCTGATCGACCGGGTCGCGACACGGGTGCTCGACCTCGACCCGCGGGCGCTGCGCTCAACTGAGCTCGCCGATGCGGCGAGCTTCCTTGGGCAGGATCCTGCCGGCGCAGAGCCTGCCGCGAAAGATCAGGGGGCCACCGAGCGGGCGACCACCGATGACCCGGGCGCGGGCATGGGCGTGCGCGTCCACGGCACCCGACCGGGCGGGTACTCCGCCTTGCGCGCCGAGCGGGCCGCCGAGCTGCGCAGGTGGCGCGATCGCTACGCCGCCGAACAGCGCTCGATCGCTGATCTCACGCACGAGATCGAAGTGGGCTCACGCGAGGTGAACCGCAAGCATGAATCGAAATCCGAGTCTCGAATCAGCAAGAAGTTCTACTCCGACAAGGATTCCCGCGTCACGGCCCGGCGCGCACGCAACGCGACGGTACGCCTCGAGACACTCGAGCGGGACCGTGTGCGGCGACCGCCCGAGCCGTTGCAATTTGCGGGGATCGGGGACCCTGACGAGCCGCGGGCGGATACGCCGACGCTGCTTGAAGCCACAGACCTCTCGGTGCACGGCCGGCTCGCGCCCGTCTCGCTGGGGGTTTCGGCGGGTGGGCGGATCCTGATCACCGGACCCAATGGCAGCGGGAAGTCGACGCTGCTGCGCGTCATGGCCGGCGAGCTGGCCGCGGACGGCGGCGTGGTCACTCTGGCTGACGGCATGAGCTGCGCGCTGCTGCACCAGGAGACCACGTTCGTCGACCCGTCCCGCACCGCCGAGGCCTGGTACTTTGCCACGCTGGGAGCAGACCTCGCCGAGGAGCGACCCCTCGCGGGCGCCGGGCTGCTCTCGAGGCGCGATCTCGGTCGACCAGTCGGGCAGCTGAGTATCGGTCAGCAGCGGCGGGTCGCGCTCGCAGCTCTTGTCGCAAGGCCGCCCGAGATCCTGTTGCTCGACGAACCCAGCAACCACCTGTCGCTCGCGCTCGTCGACGAACTCGAGGAGGCGCTCTCGACATTTGCCGGGGCCGTCGTCATCGCGAGCCACGACCGCTGGCTGCGCGAGCGCTGGGCGGGCCACGAGCTGCGCATCTCGCCCGCGCAGCCCGCCGGGTCGGGGCACAGCACGGCTCCCGTACAGTGGATTCGTGACCTTCCTGATGCGGGTCACCAGCCCGTCACCCGCCCCGAGGGAGCCCACCGTTGAACCCAGCAGTCCTCGCGCTCTACCGCGTTCGCGGCGCGATCTTCTTCGCCGCGACGGCCGTGCTGGTCGCGGTGGCCCTCTTCGGGCGCTTCCTCGAAGGTGAGGTCGCCGACGCGATCCTGCTGGGTCTGGTCGTCGCCGGGCTCGCGGGCTGGCTGCTCTGCCTGTTGCTCGCCATGTTTGGCGCGAAGGCCATTCCTCAGCGGCAACGGGTCACGGTGCACTCCCCCGTGAGCGGGCGCTGGCTCGCGATGAACAGCCCCGCGTCTCAGACGCCGAGCCACGGCACGCGCGCCTACGGCCAGGCTCACGCCGTCGATCTCGTGTTCGAGCCAGAGGGATACGCCCGGCCCGCCTTCGGCACCTGGCCCGCAATGCGCGAGCCGCAGGAGTTCAAGGCCTTCGGCCAGCCCGTGGTCTCGATGGTCGACGGGGTCGTGGTGCGTGCGAGCGACTGGCGCCGCGACCACCGCTCCCGCACGAACCTCATCGCGTTCGCCTACCTGATGGCCGAGGGCGCGGTGCGCGAGCTCGGCGGGCCCGGCTTCGTCGTCGGCAACCACGTCGTGGTTCGCGACGCGAACGGCGACTTCGCGGCGACGGTACACCTGTCTCAGGGCTCGAAGACGGTGAACGTCGGCGATACCGTGCGTGCCGGGGATATTGTGGGCGCCTGCGGCAACTCGGGCAACAGCTCCGAGCCGCACGTGCACGCACAGCTCATGGACCGCGCCTCGTTCTGGACGGCTCAGGGCGTCCCGTTTGCCTTCTCAGAGATTTCGATCGACGGGCAGGATCCTGCCGACGGGATGCCCCGCAACGGACAGCACCTGACGGGCGGAGAGCCCGAGCCTCGGGCGGAGTAGTTCCGGCGGGTTCCTGACGGGCCCGCATGAAATGTTCGCCGAGACGAACTTTTTCTTCCGCCCCAAGCAGCCCGCAACCAGGCTTCTCCCTCTGCCGCCGAACTTGCTACCGTGGCCAGTTGACCGCCACACGGCGGCAGGATTCTGGAGCCATTCATGCCACGCGACGCCTCACCCGAGGACTTCGAGCTTTCCGACCCGCACGCCTACGACCACTCGCACGCAAACGTGTCGTCGGGCTGGCTGCGCGCCTCGGTGTTTGGCGCCATGGACGGGCTCGTCTCGAACATCGGCCTGATCGCGGGTGTCGCGGCGGCGGGCGCCGCCCCGGGCATTGTCATCGTGACCGGCGTCTCGGGGCTCATCGCTGGCGCGATCTCGATGGCGCTCGGCGAGTACACCTCCGTCCGCACCGCCAACGAGCAGGTGGACTCGGAGGTCCGCACCGAGCGCGCCGCTCTCGCGCGCAACCCGCAGGGGGAACAGGCGGAGCTGGCCGTGCTGTTCACAAAGTTCGGCATGCACGCCGACGTCGCGACGCTCGCCGCATCTCAGGTGCACTCGAATGACGAGAACGCGTTGCGCGTGCACCTCACCCACGAGCTCGGGCTCAACCCTGACGACAAGCCCTCACCGTGGGTCGCGGCGGTCTCGTCCTTCGTCTTCTTCTCGTTCGGCGCGCTCGTCCCGCTGATCCCGTTCTTGTTCGGCTCTGGCGAGCTGTGGCTCGGCCTCGCCTTCGGCGGGGTCGGCCTGCTGGTCGCCGGCGGAATCGCGGCGACCTTCACCCGGAAGAACTGGCTGCGCGGCGCGCTCCGCCAGCTGGTCTTTGGCGGCATCGCCGTGGCCGCGACGTTCGCGATTGGCACGCTACTCGGGGTCGACTCGATGTAGCTTGCCGGCTCGATTGCAGCTGACTACCCCGCCGCCACCGGGGTCGCCTCGATCCCACACCGCTCTGCGAGCTCGCATGCGAGCCGCTCGGCCGCTTCGGCCGCCCCGGTCTCGTACGCGATCCAGTACATCGGCGGGGCGACATCGAGCGCCGTCACCTGAACGATCAGCTCCGCGAGCACCTCCGAGTCGCCGAGCGGCAACACGAGGACCGGCTGAAACCTGGCTCGGTCAATCCCGCGCAACAGATCCGTCCAACCGAGCGGCGACGCCCCATCGAGTGGCACCCGAATCGGCAAGATATGCGGGGCCCGGGGCGCCGGGGAGAGCGGCGGCGCACTGCCCGGATCCTGGTGTGAGGCGATCGACCGGAACAGATCTGACCGGCTGCCTAGGTTCTTGACCAGCAGCGGGGTCACGCTGAGGCGGGGCAAGGATGGCCCGCTCGCCGGGGCCCGCCGCATCGCCTCCACGAGCGCCTCACCTTTGGCCCCCGCGTCGACGATCCGCTCGTCGCAGGCCATCAGCGGGCGCACCCGGCGCCGAAAATCTGCTGGCCGCTCGCCGAACCACGCCCGGAACGCCCGTGTCAGGTACTTCGCGTCTGAGAACCCGCAGTCCGAGGCGATCCGAGAGACCGTCGCGTCGGACTCGAGCAGCGCGACCTCGGCCTCGGCGACGCGCAGGAAGGTCAGGAGGTCACTAAAGCTCACCGCCGTGGCGTCGCGCACGATCCGGGACAGCGAGTTCTTGTGATAGTGCTGCGACTCGGCCACCTGATCGAGCACGTCGCGCTCCGCGAGGCGGGCACGCATCGCCCCCACGATCTCCCGAAACTGCACCCGGCGCATCGTGCTGAGCCGTTGCCGCCGCTCGTAATAGTCCTCGTAGGCGTACCCGCCACAGAGCTCGGTGAGTAACTCGGCGACGCGAGACCGCGCCACCTCCTCGCCCGCCTGCAGCACCCCCAGTAGTTGCTGGCGAAGCGCGTCCTCCTGCCCGCGAGACCGCACGAGATCGAACGACTCACAGGCGAAGATCACCCCGTCGATCCCGGGCACCGCGTCCGAAAAGTCCGAAAGGCGCGCGTGCACCAGGGCGGTGACGTTGTCGTCCGAGCCCACGAGCAGGTGCGGATCACCAGCGTTCAGCACCGCAAAATCGCCCACCGTCAGACTGAACTGCTCGCAGCTCACGGTGACATGGAGCGAGCCACGCAGTACCAGGACAATCTCGGCGACGCCCGGGTGCCGATGCATCCGCGTCCGACCGACCGCTACAGTGCGCCTCGCGAAGCTCTCGTCGTCCCTAAGCATGGTGAGTTCAGGGTACGCGGCCCTCTCGCTACCAGACGAATTCGCCGTCCCGCACGGTGAGCTTGCCATCGCAATACACGCGCGCGTGGTTCGCCACGTCGTAGACGACCTCGGCACTCGACGTCGGGTCGGCCCGCAGCACGAGCAGGTCCGCGAGCTTGCCCGTCTCGAGGGTGCCGATCACGTGCGACATTCCGACGGCCTCGGACGACACCGCGGTCGCCGCGTGAATCGCCTGCGGCACCGTCATGCCGCACTGCACGAGCGCGCGGAACTCGAGCGCGCTGTACTCGCCGTACTTCGTGAGCGGCTCGTACACGGTGTCCGAGCCCAGCGCGATCTTGACCCCGGCGGCGAGCGCCGTGCGGAAACTCGTCTCGGCCGCGGCGCCGTACGCCTCGCCCATCTCCTCGGTGCGTTCCTCGTACAGGTCCCGGTAGAGGAAGGCGTCGGGCCTGATCTGCGTTCGCTCGCCCTCGCCGAGCGGGATGAAGTCGCGGTACCAGTTGACGATGAGCTGCAGCGTCGGCACCAGAATCGTGCCATTCGCAACCATCTTCTGGGCGAGCGCCTCGTCGATGTCCTCGCCGTGCTCGATCGTGTCGCAACCGGCGTCGATCGCCATCTCGATCGCTTCCCGATTCTCGGCGTGGGCCGCGACGATCGTCCCCGTCTGCCGGTGCGCCTCGTCGACGCACGCGCGCACCTCCTCCATCGAGTAGTGCACGTCGTCAATGCGATCGTGGGGCCAGTTGTCCCCGCCGCTCACCCAAATCTTGATGGCGTCGGCGCCCTCGCGAAGGTTTCTCCGCACCGCCTTGCGAACCTCTTCCGGGCCGTCAGCAATCAGGCCCCACACCCCGGCCTCGGCGACATAGTCAGGGGTGAACTGGTGTAGGTCGGCGTGGCCGCCGGTGCGGGAGAGGCCGGGGCCGCAGGCGACGACCTTGGGGCCGGGAATCGTCTGCTCGAAGAACAGCCGCTTGAGGTACAGCCCGTTCCACGAGATGTCGCGGACAGTAGTGAAGCCGCGCTTGAGGAGCTGTTGCGCCTCGTACACCGAGCGCATCGCTTTGAGGAGCATCGGCTCGGCGACGACTCCCATCTCCTGGTCGTCGACGTCGGCACGGCCGCCCGAGAGGTGCACGTGCGCGTCGATCAGCCCGGGCATCACGAAGTGACCCGGCAACGAGACCACGTCGATCTCTGGCCGCGCCACGAAGTCGGCCATTGGCCCCATCGCGGTGATCCGTTTGCCCCGCACCTCAATGAACGAGTCAGGGCGCGGCTGCGCATCAGCTCCGGTGCCGTCGACAATCGTCACGTCGCAGAGCGCGAAGCCGTGGGGAAGTGTCATCTTTTTCATCTCCGTCCCCTGCGCCTAGAGGCCCAGGACCTTGAGGAACTGTCCGGTGTACGTCTTCGTCTCCGCGGGCGTCAACAGTCGGAAGTCGTAGATCCGCTCCGCGTCCTTTTCGCTCGGGAACAGCATGGGGCTGTCCGCCAGCGCGGGGTCAATCTTCGCGAGTTCCTCCCGCACCCCGGTAACCGGCGGCACGCTCGCGGTGTACGCGGTGACCTCGGCCATCACGTCGGGCTGGTAATAGAAGTCGATGAGCTGCTCGATGTCGGCCATGCGCTCGGTTCCGCGCGGCACCAGGATCGAGTTGACGTACTTCGTCCCGCCCTCCTCCGGAATGACCCATTTGAAGAGTTCCTCGCCCGCCTCGTCGTTGAGCACCTGCACGTCGCCCGACCAGCACATCGCGGCCCAGATGTTGCCGCTCTGGAGGTCCTGCGTGTACGAGTTTCCCTTGACCTGGGCGTACTGCCCCGACTCGACGCGCTCACTGATCTCGGCGAGCGCCCGCTCGAACTCCGCATCGCCCCAGTCACCCGACACGTCCACGCCTTGCCCCAGCAGTGTGAGCCCCACGGTGTCGGTCATCTCGGACAGCACGCTCACGCGACCTTCGAGCGCGGGCTCGGTCAGGTCGGCCATGCTCCGGATCCCCTTCGGGTACAACTTCGTGTTGTAGCAGAGCCCCGTCATCCCGCCCTGCCACGGCACGCTGTACTGCAGCGTCGGGTCGTAGGCGGGACTACTCATCAGCGGCAGCACGTTCGCAAGGTTCGGAACGTTCGCGTGATTGATCTCCTGCACCTCACCGTTCTCGATGACGCGCGCCGTGAAGTCGTCGGCGAAATTGAAGAGATCGTAGCCGGGGAAGCTCCCCTTTTGCAGCTGCTCCCGGATCTTCGCGTAGAAAGTCGCACTGTCGTCAATGTCCTCGAGGAAGTCGACCGGAATGCCCGATTGCTTCGTGAACTGCTCAAGCGTCGGGTAGCTCTGGGTCTCCTCGTCGAAGTCCATCGTGAACGTCCAGTTTCCCCAGACCAGCGGGGAGGATCCCGGAGCCGAGGGGGCGCACCCGGCAAGGGTCGACAGTCCGAGCAGCCCGGCCCCGGTTCCCGCCAGGCGCAACAGGGTCCGCCGGCTCAACTGCGGCAGCTGCGTTCGTGTGCTCGAAGTCATGACGCCTCCAGGGGTCGATTTCCGGGTTCACCCGAGGCTACGAAACTGTGAGCGCCCAGAACATGCCGATTCGGACGGAAAGACATGCCAATCCGCACCGCGTAGTCTGAGTGCGTGCCCAGCCCAGAGTTTGTCGACGCAGTGCTCGCCACGGTGACGCGCATTCCCGCTGGGCGCGTCATGACGTACGGCGATGTCGCCTACGCGATTGGGTCAAACGCCCCGCGCGCGGTCGGTCAGGTACTCGCACTGTACGGACACGCCGTACCCTGGTGGAGGGTGGTGCCCGCAAGTGGCCTGCCGCCCCAGGGCCACGCCAGGCTTGCACTGCCGCACTACCGCGAGGAAGACACTCCGCTGCGCGGGGTCCTCGCCCCCGATGACTACCGGCTCGCGCTCTCGAGCGCGCGGCTTCCCTATTCCCACGACATCTACGCGAAAGTTGCGCCGTGAACGAGACCCCGACCACTCCAGCTACCCAGGGGCAGGATCCTGCCGAGGCACTTCCGCTCGGCACCGAGTTCGACCTGACCCCGCCGCCGCTGCGCCTGGGCTTCGCCCGCGGTATCGCGCCCAGCAAGTGGGAGCGCCGCTGGCGCGCCGCCGTCCCCGGTCGCGTCCTCGAGATGGTCCCGCTCAACATGGCGTTTGGCCGCACCTCCGAGCTCGCTGCTGACTGCGACGTCGTCATCGAGCGCACCGCCCCGGGCGAGATCCCTGAGGGTGCGGCCGAGCACGGCAGCGTCATCTGGACGCCGGACTCGGACACAGACACGGAGGCGAAGATCACGCGCCACGCGATGTTCCTCTACACCGAGTCGATGGGACTCGTCGTGCCCAAGGGACACGAACTTGCGGACGAGCCGGCCGTGCGGATGACCGATATCGCGTACACGCCGCTGCTCGATCACCCCGACCACTCCCCCGAATGGCCGGACGCCGAGCCGTGGGCCGACCCCGCATGGATGCCGAAGAACATCCGGGCCACCCTGCAGCTCGTCGCGACCGGCGCCGGTTCGATCCTGATGCCGATCCCGCTCGCGCGGCACCTCATCAACAAGAAAGAGCACGTGATCATCCCGATCATCGCCGACCCGCCGCTGATCGGCAGCAGCGTCTGGGCAACCTGGCGCGTCGGCCGTGACTCGTCTGACGTGCAGCAGCTCGCCGGGATCCTGCGCGGGCGCACCTCGCGCAGCTCGCGGCCCGAGCCCGAAGACGTCCAGGCCGCACCGAAAAAGGTCGCGAAGCCGCAGCTACAGGTGCCCAAGAAGCCGCAGCTCAAGCGCAACTCGCGCGGCGCTCAGCTCGCCGCGGTGCAGGAAAAGGCCGAGCGCAACAAGGCCATCAAGCGCCTCGACAAGCGCAAGAAGAAGTAGCGCAAACAATGGCGTCGGTGCCCGGGAAACCGGAGCACCGACGCCATTGGTGTCTCTGCGGGGATGCTACAGCTGCGAGCCGTCGACGTCGAACGTCGCGCAGGCCGTCGGGCCCTGGTCATAGCCGGTCTGGAACCAGCGCTGGCGCTGCTCCGACGTGCCGTGGGTGAAGCCCTCGGGGTTGATGCTGCCGGTCGAGCGCTGCTGGATGCTGTCGTCGCCCACCGCGGCCGCCGCGTTCAGCGCGTCCGCGATCTGCTCGGTCGTCACGGGCTTCAGGAACGGCACGCCGCTGTCGTCCGAGACGGTCGAGGCGCTGCGCGTCCAGGCTCCGGCGAAGCAGTCGGCCTGCAGCTCGAGGCGGACCGAACCCGAGGTCGGGCCGGAGTCGCGGCCCGCGAGGTTCATCGAGCCGATGAGGTTCGAGATGTGGTGGCCCCACTCATGCGCGAGCACGTACATCTGGGCGAGAGATCCGCCCGAGGCCCCGAAGTCGGTGCGGAGCGTCTGGAAGAAGGCGGTGTCAACATAGATCGACTCGTCGGCGGGGCAGTAGAACGGTCCGACGTCCGCGGTCGCCGGGCCGCAACCCGACTGGGTCGAGCCGTCGTACAGGACGACGCCCGGCGCGCGATAGTTCCCGACCTGGGTCGCCCAGTAGCGGTCGATCGAGTCGCTCGCGGCCGTCATGCGGCAGACGTCGTCGACGTTCGCCGCCTCGCCCGTCTGGCACTCATCAAGGTTGTCGGTCGTGACCGACTGGGTGCTCTGGTCAGAGACGGTGCCGAGGCTCCCCAGCCCGCCAATTCCTCCGCTGCCCAGGAGGTTCACGCCGAGCAGCTGGCCCACGACGAACAGCACGATAACGCCGACGAGACCGCCGCCGGCGATCTTCAGACCGCCACGGCCACCGCCGCCGCTTCCACCGGTACGGCGCTGGACCTTGCTGGTGTCAACGCGGACGTTGTCGTTGAACGTCACTTCGGCCTCCTCGGCTCGGCTGCTCGGCGGTCGCCGAAACTGTCGTCAGTCTATCGACGGCGCGGTACCTCTATGGCGTGGTGAATCGCTCGGTCGCGCGCACCAGGGCATCGACAATTCCGGGCTCGCTCGAGGCGTGGCCCGCGTCGCCGATCATCTCGAACTCGGCCTCGGGCCACGCGCGGTGCAGGTCCCATGCGGTGACCGCCGGCGTGCATACGTCGTACCGCCCCTGGACGATGACGCCCGGGATCCCGGCGAGCTTCTCGCGCGCCTCGCGAATGAGCTGACCGTCTTCCATCCAGCCCGCGTTCGTGAAGTAGTGGTTCTCGATGCGGGCGAACGCGACCGCCGCGTCGACGTCCGCCCGGGCCTCCGCGATGCCCGCGGCGTCCGGGACGAGCCGGATGGTCGAGTTCTCCCACACCGTCCACGCAACACCCGCGGGCACGTGCACCGCCGGGTCGGCGTCGAACAGGCGTCGGTGGTATGCGGCGACCAGGTCGCCGCGCTCGGCCTCGGGGATGGGCGCGAGGTACTCCTCCCAGACATCCGGGAAGAGGAACGAGGCGCCTGACTGATAGAACCAGTCGATCTCGCTCTTGCGGAGGGTGAAGATGCCCCGCAGCACGAGTGCCGTCACGCGCTCGGCGTGCGTCTGTGCGTAGGCAAGCGCGAGCGTCGAGCCCCAGGATCCGCCGAACACCTGCCACCGATCGATGCCGAGGTGCGTGCGCAGCCGCTCGATGTCGGCTACGAGGTGCCAGGTGGTGTTCGACGTGAGGTCCGCGCCAGGGGCACTCGCGTGCGGGGTGCTGCGGCCGCAGCCGCGTTGGTCGAACAGGACGATCCGGTACTTCTCGGGGTCGTGATAGCGGCGGTGATCGGGCGAGCAGCCGCCCCCGGGGCCGCCGTGCAGGAACACGACGGGCTGCCCGTCCGGGTTTCCGCACTCCTCGAAATACACCTCATGCCCGTCGCCGACCGGCAGCATCCCGGTGAGGTAGGGCTCGATCGGGGGGAACATCTCGCGCAGCGTCTGACTCATGCGGCCAGCCTAATCGAGTCCCCTCTCAGGCCCCCTAGATCCAGCCCTGCTGCCAGGCCTGCTCGGCCGCGGCGTGCCGGGAGCTCGCGCCCAGCTTCGTGATTGCGGACGACAGGTAATTGCGCACGGTGCCCGGCGACAGGAACAGCTGGTCAGCGATCTCCTGCACGCTCGTCGTCGCACGGCTTGAGCGCAGCGCGTCCAGCTCACGGTCAGTGAGCGGGCAGCGCTCGGCCGAGAGTGCCGCCGCCGCGATCTCAGGGTCGATGTAGCGCTTGCCCGCGGCGACGTCGCGGATCACGTCGGCCAGGTCTCCCGCCGCGGTCGACTTCGGCACGAAGCCGGACACCTTGGCTGCGAGGGCGCGGCGCAGCACCCCCGGCCGGGCGTGGCGGGTCACGATGATGACGCGGGGAAGCGGACGTTGCGAGTGCCCGGGCTCCGGCGTCTCCTGCAGGATCCGCGCGGCCGCCTCGAGCCCGTCCGCCTGCGGCATCTCGAGGTCGAGCAGGCAGATGTCGGGCCGCGTCTCGCGAGCGAGCCGCACGGCGCACACGCCGTTGTCGGCGCTCGCGACGATCTCGATGTCGGGCTCGAGCCCGAGCAGCGCCTCGAGGGCGCCCCGAATCAGGTGCTCGTCGTCCGCGAGAAGCAGGCGAATCTTCCCGGTCATGCGGGCACCCCCGCGCGAACCGGAACCCAGACGAGCAACTCATGCCGATCGGAGCTTGGATCGACGCTCGCCTCGAGCGAGCCGCCGAGTTCCACGACCCGCTCGCGCAGGCCGGCGAGGCCGGAACCCGGGGCACGAGCGGCGGGATCCTGCACAGGCGCAAGCCCGTCGTTCGTGACCTGCAGGGTGCAGCCCTCAGCGGTGGCGCGCAGCACGATCGACGCGGACCGCGCGTCGCTGTGCCGCAGGATGTTGGTGGTCGCCTCGCGCACGCAGAGCGCGAGAGCCCGGCGCACCCGCCGGTCGGCGGGAAGGGGGCCGAGGTCGAGCGCGCAGTCGGCGCCGGCGAGGGCGAGCACCTCGCGCGCGTTCTCGAGCTCGGCATCCAACGTGACCTCGCGGAGCCCCGCGACGAGCGAGCGCGTCTCCTCCATGGCCGTCTTCGCAATCATGCGCACCTCGTGCAGTTGGTCGGCGGCCGCCGCAGGGTCGCGTTCGAGCAACCGTTCGGCAAGCTCCGCCTTGAGCGCGATGACTTGCAGGTGATGTCCCTGGATGTCGTGCAGATCGGCGGCGAAGCGCAGCCGCTCCTGGGTGACCGCCAGCTCACCGGCGACCAGCCGGCTCTCATCGAGCCGCAGCACGACGCGCCAGAACCACAGACTCAGCAGCAGCATGAGGGGCAGCATGAGGGCGTAGACCACCACGAGGAGGTCCGGGCCGCTCCCCCAGAGATTCAGCGGTTCGACTCCGAGGAGGGCGTGCACCGCGACCGGGAGCGCGGCGAGCACCCCCGCCCCCGCGAGCAAGGGCAGGCGACGCGAGCGCGGCAGGAGGCACACGACGAGCGAGCAGCTCAGCCAGACCGGGAGGGCGGCGAAGAGGGTATGTGCAGGAAGTACCCACGCGAGCGTCCAGCTGAGTGCCGCCGGGGCAACGAGCGCGACGGTCCACCCCGTCGACAAAAACCCGCCGCCCGCACCCACGCGCAGAAACCAGCAGTACCGAATTTGGACGACCGAGGCAGCAACGATGGCGAACAGCAGCAGGTACTCCAGCGGCGCTCCCGATCGCGTCGCGCTTTCGGCAAGGCTCACCAGCATCAGCGCGTCGATCATCGCGAAGAAGAAGACGATCGAGCCGAGCGTGTAGGTCCAGGTGGCGTGCACGCCATCCCCTGGCCGGGTGGAATGGTGAGGGCCGGTCATTGAATCAAGCCTAGGCCGCGGCGCGCCTGCCGACCCGTGACAGATGTCACGAATCGACCGTGCACAATCGCTCGCTAACACGTGACAAGGGGGCACTAGTGCGGTGTGCTGCGCCCCGGAAGGATTGAGTCATCGCCGCACACCCCTGCTCTTGCAGGCGGCGCGGCCGCAATCATCGCTTCGAAAGGCTCACCATGTTCCAGACGCTCCAGGACTTCACCGCTTCGCTTCCCGAGATCTTCCAGTGGCTCGGGGTGCTCCTCATCTCGGCGATCCCGTTTGTGGAGTCCTACTTCGGCTCGGCCATCGGGGTGATTTCAGGAATCAACCCGGTCGTCGCGATCGTCGCGGCGATCGTCGGGAACATCGCCTCGATGCTCGCGTTTGTGCTCGGGACGCATGGTGTCCGCGAGAAAGTCACCGCGAAGCGCGCCCCCCAGGAGCTGTCGCCCCGCCGCGAGAAACTGCGTCAGCGCCTCGAGCAGTACGGGGTTCCCGGCGTCAGCCTGCTCGGTCAGGTGTTCCTGCCCAGCCAGATCACCTCGGCTGCGATGGTGTCGTTCGGTGCCTCGAAGAACGCGGTAATCCTCTGGCAGATCATCTCGATCATCCTCTGGGGCGTGGCGTTCGGGGTGCTCGCGACGCTCGGCGTGGCAGTGCTGCGCTAAGCGCCGAAGAACGCAGCGAGCCCGGGCCGGATCCTCCTTGCCCGGGCTCGCTGCGCTCTCGCGGAGGCCCTCGCGCCTACTTCGCCGCGCGCAGCGTCTTCTCCTGCACGGGCCAGGTTCCTGCGGCCTGCGCCGCAGCAACATACGCCTGCGCCTCGTCCTGGCGCTCGCGCTCGATGCCGGTGGCGATCTCGGCGCGCACCAGCTCCGGGGTGAGCCCGAACGCGTCGACGAGGTCGAGCGCGTGCTCGCGGATCCGGCCGATCAGGCGATCCGTATAAGCGGTAACCGCCTCGGTGCGCTGACCGGAGAGGCGCCCGTGCACGAGATACCACGCCGCGTGCCGCTCGAGCAGCGAGAAACCGAAGAGGTCGCGCAGCCAGGTCATCACCGTCAGGGTGTCGCCGCTGAACTGCTCGAGCGCCTCGGTGAATGCTTCCCACTGCAGGAGCTCGCCGTGGGCGCGAGCCGCCTCGATCAGGCGGTGCTGCTGGGCGTTGAAGGCCTCGGCCTGTGCGGCCTTGCCCACCTTCCGTGCGGCGTTCAGTACCTGGGCGACCTCCGCGACCATGGTCTCGACCCGGTCGGTCAGTAGCTGGCGCTGCGCATCAGTCTCGCGCAGGCTCTCGACCGAGCGGGCCACCTGGCCGAGGTCCGAGACGCTCTGTGCGAGCTGGCGCAGGCCAAACTTGCTCGCCCGTTCGCCGAGCTGTCCGGCCGCCGCTCGCGCCAGGGTCGCCGCGTCAGCGTCCTTGAACTGCGCCGCGTAGTCGGTGAGCAGTCGCTTGCCGACGAGCTGCAGCAGCACATTGTTGTCGCCCTCGAACGTAACGAAAATGTCGAGATCGGCACGGAGCCCCGTGATGCGGTTGGACGCCATGAAGCCGGCACCGCCGCATGCCTCGCGAGTCTCTTGCAGCGTGTCGAGCGCCGCCCACGTCGACAGCGGCTTGAGCGCGGCGGCCAGCGTCTCGAGGTCCTCACGGTTGGCGTCCGAGTCGTTGGCACCCGAGAACACCTCGTCGAACGTCACGAGCAGCTTCTCGCTCGCGAATGCCATCGCGTAGGTCTCCGCGAGCCGCGGCAACAGGCGGCGCTGGTGCAGGCCGTAGTCGAGCAGCACCTGTTCCTTCCCATCAGTCCCGGCGAACTGGCGACGCTCGAGGCCGTACCGGATCGCGATGTCGAGACCGACCTTCATCGCGTTCACCGCCGAGCCATCGAGCGACACGCGACCCTGCACGAGGGTGCCCAGCATGGTGAAGAACCGGCGCCCGGGGCTCGCGATCGGCGAGCTGTAGCTGCCGTCGGGGGCGACGTCGCCGTAACGGTTGAGGAGGTTCGTGCGAGGGATGCGGACGTTCGTGAAGTGCAGGCGCCCGTTGTCGATGCCGTTCAGGCCGCCCTTCACCCCGTCGTCGGCGCTGCCGATGCCGGGGAGGCACTCGCCGTTCTCGTCACGGATCGGCACGAAGAAGCAGTGCACCCCGTGGTTCACGCCGTTCGTGATGAGCTGAGCAAAGACCGTCGCGGCCCGCCCGTGCAGCGCGGCGTTGCCGAGATACTCCTTCCACGCGCCCTTGAACGGCGTGTGAATGACAAATTCCTCGGTCGCCGGGTCATAGGTCGCGGTCGTGCCAATCGAGGCAACGTCCGAGCCGTGTCCGATCTCGGTCATGGCGAACGCGCCGGGAATCTTGAAGTTCACGACGTCCGGCAGCCAGCGCTCGTGGTGGGGCCGGGTTCCGAGGTGCAGGATCGCGGAGCCGAAGAGGCCCCACTGCACGCCGGCCTTGATCTGCAGCGACGGGTCGGCGAACACGACCTCCTGGAAGGCGGCGATGTTGCCGCCGTGGTTGTCGGAGCCGCCGAGATCGCTGGGGAACGCGCGCTGAATCGCGTCCTCGTCCACCATGATCTGCAGCTGCCCGAGCACGCGCTCGCGCTGTTCCTGCATCGACTGCCCCGGGATGGAGTGCATGCGCGGGTCAGCGCAGAGCGTGCGGGATTCGAGGCGTTCGGTCTTCCAGCGGCCGAGCAGGACCTCGCCCACGCGGGCGACGTTGAGGCGGGGCTGGCGTTCGGCGTTCGGCTGGGCCGGGGTGGAGGCGCTGGCAGTGGAGACGGCAGTGTCGGTCATCGAGCATCCTTTGTGTTCGCGGTGACGAAGTGCCTCCAGGCTAGGCCTGCCCCGTACACGCGACAAGGCCGCGGCGCGCTCCCCACAATCGTGGAGAACCGCACCGCGGCCTTGTTGGACACATGCTCTAAATCAGAGCTTGCCGAGTTGTTCGATAACGCTATACGGCCGCGGTGCCCTCGGGCTCTACGGCGGCGGTCCCGACGGTCTCGGCCGCAACGTCTTCCGCGGGCTCGTCGACCACAAAGGTCGCCTCCACCTGCGAGTTCAGCGCAGCCTCGTCGGCCGCAGCCTCGGCGGCACGCCGCGCGGCCTTCTTGAGTGCCTTCTCGGTCGGAGCCTTCTCGACAGGAGCCGACTTGAACTTCGCCGCGGGAAGCTCGTCGCCCGGGTAGAAGTCCGAGAAGAAGCTCGGGGTGATCTCGGCGCGCGCCAGCAGTTCGCTGGTTCGGCTCTGACGCTGACGCGGGATGATCGTGAGCACGGTGCCCGACTTACCCGCACGGCCCGTGCGGCCGGCACGGTGCATGTACGTCTTGTAGTCGTCGGGCGCATCGGCCTGGATGACCAGGTCAATGTCGTCCACGTGGATGCCACGTGCGGCGACGTCGGTTGCGACGAGAATGCTCGCGCGACCCGAGGTCAGGCGCTCGAGGTTGCGCGTGCGACGTGCCTGGTTGAGGTCACCGTGCAAGGCAACGGCGGAAACGCCGATGTCCTCGAACATCTCGGTGAGCTGCTCGGCGTACGCACGGGTGCGGGTGAAGACCAAGGTCTTGCCGTCGCGGTCTGCGAACTGCTTGAGCACCGCAATCTTGTCTTCGCGCGTGACGACGATGACCTGGTGGTCGATCGTGCTCGAGTCCTGATCTTCGCCAGCCACCTCGTGCACGGCGGGATCCTGCAGGAACTCATTGACCAGCTTCGCCACGCCCTGATCGAGGGTGGCCGAGAAGAGCAGCTTCTGCGACTTGTGCGCAGTGCTGCGCAGGATGCGCTGCACCGGCTCGAGGAAGCCGAGGTCGCACATGTGGTCGGCCTCGTCGAGCACCGAGATGATGACCTCGCGCAGGTCGAGGTGCCCCTGACGCATCAGGTCCTCGATGCGGCCGGGGGTGCCGATGATGATGTCGACGCCACGCTCAATCGCGCCCACCTGGCGTGCCTGGGGCACCCCGCCGTAGACCTGAGTCGTGTACAGACCCACCGCGCGAGCAATGGGCTGGACGGTGCGGTCGAGCTGCAGCGCGAGCTCGCGAGTCGGGGCCAAGATGATGGCCTTCGGCTTGCGGGCAGCAACACGACGATGCTTCTTCACCGGACGCTCGCCGCGCACCATGCGCTCGGGGCGCTCACGGGGCGGGTCGTTGTCGAACGCGCCCTCAGCCTTGAGCTTGAGCAGACGCTCGACGAGCGGGGCGCCGAACGCGATGGTCTTGCCCGAGCCGGTGCGGCCGCGGCCGAGCACGTCACGGCCAGCGAGCACCTCGGGAATCGTGGCTGCCTGAATCGGGAACGGCGCATCCGCACCCATGCCGGCCAGAACGCGGACGATGTTGTCGCCGAGACCGAGGTCAGCGAAGGTCTTGCCTGCGGCATCCTCAGCGACGATCTGCTTCGCCTTGAGCCGCTCGAGCACTACGTCCTCGGACGGCGTAAAGCTGCCCGGGGTGCGGTTCTCACGGCTGACGTAGCCCTGCGCGGGGCGACCGCTATTGAAATCGCGACGGGGACGATCCGACTTGAAGTCGCGGGCCGGAGCATCGCTGTTGTAGTCACGACGGGGACGATCGCTGCCGAAATCGCGAGCGGGACGATCCGAGTTGTAGTCGCGCTTCGGACGGTCGTTGCCGTACTCGCGGCGCGGGGCATCACTGCCAAAGTCACGGCGCGGGCGATCGTTGCCGAACTCACGGCGCGGAGCGTCACTGTTGAAGTCCCGACGGGGACGGTCGTTGCCAAAGTCACGACGCGGGCCGTCCGACTTGAAGTCACGACGCGGGGCCTCGCCACCGAAATCGCGGCGGGGGCGATCTGAGTTGAACTCACGGCGCGGGGCGTCGTTGGTGAAGTCACGACGCGGACGATCGCTGCCGAAGTCGCGGCGGGGACGATCCGAGTTGAACTCACGACGGGGAGCATCATTGGTGAAATCACGGCGGGGACGGTCGTTGCCAAAGTCACGACGCGGGCCGTCCGACTTGAAGTCACGACGCGGTGCGTCGGAGCCATAATCACGACGCGGGCGATCGTTGCCAAAATCGCGGCGCGGGCCGTCGTTGGTAAAGTCCCGACGGGGGCGATCGGAGTTGAACTCACGACGCGGGCCATCGTTGTTGAAATCACGACGCGGACGATCGTTGCCAAAGTCACGGCGCGGGCCATCCGACTTGAAATCGCGACGGGGAGCGTCGGAGCCATAATCACGACGCGGACGATCCTGCGATCCACCGCGGCGCTCGGCGCCTGCCTCGTCAAAGTAACGACGCTGCGGGCGGTCACCGCCGGTGCTGTTGCGGTCGTTCGAACGCGCATCGCGACCTCCGCGGAAGCCACCGCGATCGTCGCGCGGAGGGTGATTCTGCCAGCCGCCGTCACGCTCGGGGCGGGCTGAACGGTCGCCGCGGTCGGCGCGGTCGTAGCCGCGGGCCGGGCCGCGATCCGAGCTGCGCAGAGCCCGATCGTCCTGGCTCCAACGGCCCTTACCGGGGGTCTCATCGGGGCGGTGGCCCCGGTGCTTGGGGCTGGCCGAACCCGTCGCGCGACTGGGTTCGTAGTTCTTGGCGGGCTTGAAGCCGCGCCCGTCTTTCTTCGACAAAAGGGTGCCTTTCGTGCGGTGAACGCATGGCAACACCGAGCCGCGAGCGAGTCAGCGCACGTAAGACGTGGCTGATCCGCTGCACTTGCAGCAAGATGGGGTTGCTCCCCGAGCAGTCTTTGGCCGGGCCGATCACAGAGTGAGTTGAGGGTCTATCCGCCCTCAGGAACCGGCCTAGCGGATGCATACGGGCGTGCCACCTCATTTCGGGGCGCGCCAACATCCAAGCCGACGAATTGACTGTACCCGATATCCGCGGGAAAAGCCCGAGAAACTTTCGAACGAGCTAGAACTCCGACTCGTCCTCGTCCGCAATCTCGGCACGAATCTGCCCGATCACCGCGAGCTCGCCGGCAGCGTCCTCTTCCTCGCATTCCTCCAGCAACCAGGTGAAGAACGCCTCGGCGCCCTCGAGCAGGCCACGGATGAGGCTTGGCGCGTGCACGTCGAGTTCGATGTCGCCCACCGCGAAGTAGCTCGTGTCCTCGCGGTCACGCAGCACGATGTGCACCGGACGGTTCGGGAACGCCGCCTGGCCGACGCCGTCCGCGAGGTACTCCTCGATCATCGCGAGCAGGTACGACCACAAGGGCCATAGTTCATCGCTCAGGCGCGCATCGGCGAGCAGCAGGCCACCGTAGGACAGCTCGATCACGCCGGTGCTCGCACCCGGCCGCGCAGCACGCATTTCCCGCCAGCGCGTACCGGCGACGCCGGGCTGGTCCTCAACCGAAAGCAGCAGCTCCGGGTCGTCGAAGAGCTCGTCCACCGACTCGACGTCGCCCGAGATCATCGAGCTCCGGGCCACTACATCCTGGTTCGCGAGACTCATCGGGCATCCTCTTCTGGGTTGTTCGTCGGTTCAGTCTCGGGGGCAGCCTCGACCTCGGGGGCAGGATCCTGCCGGTCGCCGGTCAAATCAGCCCACTCGCGCGGAGCAGCCACCGGGGTGTCCCCCGAAATCGCCGGCCTGGCTGGTGGCGCCTCGGCAGTATCTACCGCTTCGGCCTCAGCCGTCGCGGCATCTTCAGCCCGCACGGCGTCCGCAGCGGTCTCGGCCTCGGTTGCATCGGCCTCGGTTGCATGGGCCTCCGTCACGCCATTCGCTGCCGACACCGCCGTCGCGGAAGCAGCTGCAGCTGCGGTTGCAGCCTGCTTCGCGGCGCGGCGGTCGTCGCGTGCGTCGAGGCGCGCCTCGCGTCGCTCCGTTCGCCGCGCAGCACCACGCTCGCGCGCGCCCTCGACGAGGAAGTAGAGCGTCGGCAGCACGACGAGCGTCAGCACCGTCGAGGACAGCAGGCCGCCGATCACGACGATCGCGAGCGGCTGCGAGATGAAGCCTCCCTGACCGCTGAGGCCGAGCCCCATCGGCACGAGCGCCAGGATCGTCGCGAGCGCGGTCATCAGGATCGGGCGGAGCCGGCGGGCGCTGCCCAGCGTGACCGCCTCGCGCAGGGGAACCCCTCGTTCGCGCAGTTGGTTCACGAGGTCCACGAGCACGATGGCGTTTGTCACCACGATGCCGACGAGCATGAGCACGCCGATCAGCGAGGGCACCCCGAGCGGCGTGCCGGTGAGAATCTGCAGCGCGATCGCGCCGGTCGCGGCGAAGGGCACCGAAACCAGCAGGAGTAGCGGCTGGAGCAGGCTCTTGAACGTCGCGACCATGATGATGTAGACGATCAGGATCGCGGCCAGCAGCGCGAGCCCAAGCTGCCCAAACGCCTCTTCCTGGTCGGCCATCACGCCGCCGATGCCGGCGGTCGCCCCGTCGGGCAGGTCGACGCTGGCCAGGGCCGCGGTTACCTCGGCGCCGGCGGCGGTGAGGTCGTCGCCGACCGGAAGCGCCGACACGGTTGCCGACCTCGCGCCCGCCACCGTAGTGATCGAGACGGGGCCGTCCGCGACCTCCACGGTCGCGATCGCGTCGAGGCGCTGGGGGCCAACCACGCTGGGAATCTCGATCGCGGCCACCGCGTCGCGATCCGCCGGCACGGCCGAGTCGGTCAGGTAGACGCCGACGCTCGAGTTGTCGAGCACGATCTGGCCGATCCGGGACGGCTGCATGCGCTGCGCGACGAGGCCAGAGACCGCGGCCTCGCTGAGGCCGACCTCCGCCGCAGCTTCCCGGTTCACCGTGATCGCCAGGTACGGCCGCGAGGTGCCGAGGTTGCTCTCGACCTCCATCAACGTCGGCTGATCTTTCATCGCCGCAACGATGGCGTCGGACGCCTCGGCAAGCGTGTCCTGGTCAGGAGCCGTGATCTCGACCGCGATCGAGCTCGAGAAGCCCGAGCCCCCGCCCTGTCCGAGGGTGAACTCGCCGGCATCACTGAGCCCGTCGACCGCGTCACGAATCTGCTGCTGCAGCGCGACCTGGTCGGCATCGGGGTCGGTGGTGATCGAGTAGCTCACGGCACCGTCGCTGCTGCCACCGGCAAAGGCGGACATGCCACCGGATCCGCCGATGGTCACCTGCACGGTCTCGACGCCGTCGACGTCCGCGAGCACGCTCTCGACCTTCTCGGCCTGGGCGAGCTGCGCGTCCAGACTGGTGCCGGGGGCGAGCGTCTGGGTGAGGCCGATCGAGTTTTGCCCGTCCGCGCCAATGAAGTTCGTCTTCATGAGCGGCGCGGCCGCGACCGTGGCACCGAGGGCCACCACGGCGATCAACATCGTGACGACCGGGCGGCGCAGCGTCCAGGCGATGACCGGCAGGTAGCTGCGCTGCAGCGCGGTCACGCGCTCTTCGCCGTGCACCGCGGGGGCCGGCTCGGCCCTGCCGTCCGAACCGTCGCCGGCGGCGACCGTCTTGACGCGGTCGGGGCGCAGGAACCAGTACGCCAGCACCGGCACGATCGTCAGCGAGACGATGAGCGAGGCCGCAAGCGCCAGCGTGATCGTGAGCGCGAACGGGCGGAACAGCTCGCCCACCATGCCCGCGACGAACGCCATCGGCAGGAAGACTGCGACGGTCGTGAGCGTCGAGGCGGTGATCGCTCCGGCAACCTCGCGCACCGCGGTGACAATGGTGGTCGCCTTGTCGACCCCCGGTGCCAGGTGGCGCTTGATGTTCTCGATCACCACGATCGAGTCGTCCACGACTCGGCCGATGGCGATGGTCAGCGCGCCGAGCGTGAGGATGTTCAAGGTGTATCCGGCGAAGTTCAGCCCGATGAAGGTCATCAGCACCGAGGTCGGGATCGAGATGGCGGTGACGAGTGTCGCACGCACCGACAGCAGGAAGACCAGGATGACCAGGATCGCGAAGACGAGCCCGAGCATGCCCTCAATCGTGAGCGTGTGGATCGACTGCTCGATGTACGGCGCCTGATCGAACACGACCGTCAGGGTCGCGCCGCCGAGCGCCTTCTGCAGTTCAGGCAGCGCGTCGGACACCTGGTGCGACACCTCGACCGTGTTGGCAGTCCCGAGCTTCGTCACCGCGATCGTGATCGCGGGCTTGCCATCGACACGCGAGATCCCGGTGACCGGGTTCGCTTCGAGGCGCACGTCTGCGACGTCGCCGATGGTCAGCGGGGTGCGGGGTGCCGGCGCCATGGTGGGCGCCTGCGCGGCGGCCTGACCGGCCGCGGCGGCAGCAGCCGCGGCAGCGGCAGGATCCTGCAATGCGGGATCGCCCGCGCCCGCAGCGGCACCTGCGTCGGGAGCGACGGGCGCGACCGGCTGCATGTACCCCTCGGGGCCCCATACGAGCGGGAGCGCTGCAACCTCGTCGACCGATTCGATCGTCGCGCCCGCCTGAACGGCAAGCGTGCGGTCGCCCTCGGTTACCGTTCCCGCGGGGATCAGAATGCCGTTCTGCTGCAGCGCGTCGCTGATCGCGGTGGCAGAGAGGCCGTTCGCCGCGAGGGTCTCGGCGTTCGGGGTAATGGCGATGCGGTCGCCGCGAGCACCGACCAGCTGGGCCTCGCGCACACCGTCAATATCGCCGAGCTCAGGGATCGCGATGCGCTCTACGAGCGCCGCGGTCTCTTCCGCGTCGCTCCCGTCCGCGGGCGTCACCGCGATCTGAATGACGGGGAAGTCGTCGAGCGATCCCGACATGACCTGTGGCTCGACGCCCTCCGGCAGCACCGCGGCAATGCGGCTGACGGCGCGTTCGACCTTCTGCTCGGTGGAGGCGAGATCGATCCCGTAGGTGAACTCGGCGAGCACCACCGAACTGTTGGTCGATGACGTCGCTGTGGTGCGCTCGAGGCTCGGGACGCCGCGGAGGGCTGCCTCAATGGGTGCCGAGACGTCTTCGTTCACCACCTCGGGGGAGGCGCCGGGGTAGCTCGTGACAATCGCGATCGTCGGGAACTGCACCGACGGCATGAGCTCCTGCCGCAGACCACCCATGGAGATGACGCCGAAGAGGGCCACCACCACCGTGACAAGCGCAATCAGGGCACGGTTCTTGAGACTCGCGATCGCGAAGAGATGCATAGCTGCGAGTATGCCACGCGCGCCTCGGGTGAATCTGGCGGCGAGGTGTGGGCTGAGCGGCCCTGCGGCGGCGTCAGGCAGAGCATAATGAGGGAATGCCCCTGGCCCGATCCTCACGCACTCTGGGTGCCGTTACGCCCGACGATTTTCAGCGCCTGGCAGGACTGCGGCGCATGCAAGCGATCGCGCTCGGCCTGCTGCTCGCCATGGCAGTGGTGTTCGTCGTCTCGTTTGCCTTCCAAGAGTACGTGCCGTGGCTGGCATATGTTCGCGCGGCCAGCGAGGGCGGCATGGTGGGCGCCGTCGCCGACTGGTTCGCCGTCACCGCGCTGTTCCGCCGCCCGCTCGGCCTGCCCATCCCCCACACCAACCTCATCTCGCACAAGAAGGACGAAATTGGCGCGGGGCTCGGCTCATTCGTCGAAGAGAACTTCCTCTCGGACGAGGTCGTGCACGAGAAGCTGTCTCGGATCAGCGGTGCTCGGCTCGCCGGCGAATGGCTCGGCCAGGAGAAGCACGCCAAGAGCGTCGCCGACGCGGTCGCGAGCGTGGGGCTCGGCGCGCTCACCGTCCTGAATGACTCGGACGTGCAGGAGCTCATCGAGGCACTCGTGCGCAAGCACGTCATCGAACCGGCCTGGGGGCCGACCCTGGGGCGCGCCACCGAGTCGTTCGTCGCCGGCGGCCACCACGAGGCACTGCTCGACATTGCCGCCGATCACCTGGGCGACTGGCTCGAGGCGAACCCTCGCGTGTTCGACAAGGTCGTCTCCTCACGCTTGCCGAGCTGGGTGCCGAGCGTCGTCGACCGATTCGTCGACGACCGCCTGCACTCCGAGGCGGTCCGCTTCGCCCGCCAGATTCGCTCCGAGCACGACCACCCGTTCCGCCTTGCGGTCGGTCAGTTCCTGCAGGATCTTGCCCGCGACCTCGGCGACAAGCCGTCGCTGAACGAGCAGCTCGAGTCGTACAAGCGCGAGGTCTTCGACAGCCCACGGGTGCGCGCCCTCGCGGCGAGCACCTGGAGCACCGCCCGCGGAGCGCTGGTCGAGATGCTGCAGGATCCCGAGAGCGAGCTGCGCCGCCGCATCGCGCGCGCCACCCAGGATTTCGGGCACAAGCTCGAGCAGGATCCGACCCTGCAGTACAAGGTCGACGTCTGGGTCATGGGCGTCGCCGAGCACCTCGTGCGGACCTACCGCGCCGACCTCAGCGGCGTGATCGTCGAGACCGTGCAGCGCTGGGACGCCCAGGAAGCAGCGGAGAAGATCGAATTGCAGATCGGCAAGGATCTGCAATTTATTCGGATCAACGGCACCATTGTGGGATCGCTCGCCGGACTCGCGATCTTCACCTTCGCGCAGCTCGTGATCGCTCCGCTGGTCGGTTAGTCTTCGGCGAAACCGATCGCGAGGTGCAGATCCTGCACCCGGTCGGCGGCGGCCGTGTGGTCGTTGCGCGTCGTGATGCCGCAGCGTTCCGCCCGGCAGTCGAGGCCATTCGCCTCGGGCTCCGGGACGACCAACCGCGCGGTGAACGTGCCCTTCTCGCCGTCGTCGAAGCCCCCGGTGGCGAACGATCGCCACGCCCAGTTGTCAGTGAGCCAGACGCTCTCTGCCGCGTCTGCGCCTGCTGCGGGGTGCTCCTTTTCCGCTCGTGCGTCCTCGGGAATGCCGCCGAGGCAAGGCGACGGCTTCACCTCTGGGCTGTCGGGAATCCGGCAGAAGCCGACATAAATGCCGTTTGCGGAATTGAAGCCCGAGCCGGTCACCAAGACCTCATCGCCGGGCGACAGCTGCGACAGGTCCACCTTCGCGCCGTCCGGAGTCTGTGCGGAGAGGGTGCGTGTGCGGCCGTCCGCGCCGTCCGCCGACACGGAATCGGGGAAGCCCTCGGACGCCACCTGGCCCGAGCCGCCGGAGTTTTGGTGCGTGAAAATCGGGAGAACGATCGCCGCGACGAGCACCAGTACGATTGCGGCGACGGCAATGAGCACGAGCAATACAATTCGGGTGCGATTTCGTCGGGGTCGGGGCGTAGCGTCGGTCACCCGCCTCATGTTACTCGGGGGGTCCACCATGCTAAGCTCGGACCAAATCGTATTCACGAGTATTAGCCTCGCCTCGCGGCCCATTTCCCGCGGGGCCCGAATGTGTAAGGGGGTCTCGCATGGGGCGTGGCCGTCAAAAAGCGAAGCACACAAAGGTCGCTCGGGAACTGAAGTATTTCAGCCCCGACACGAACTATTCCGCTCTGGAGCGTGAGCTCGGAATTCCCGATCATCACACGCAGATGCCGGTAGCGGAACGTGTCGCAGAGCCGGAACCTGACCTGTGGTCGGAGTACGCCGAGAAGTACAACGGCGACGACGACGATTCTGACGACGACAGCGAACGCTGAGTTGCCTCAACCGTGAGTTGACCTCAACCCCAGCAGCGCGGTGTGAGTGAAGGCCCCATACGAACCTCGGTTCGCTGGGGCCTTCGCCGTTTCTGCTAGCTGCGGTAGTCGCCGATGAGGCGAACAGCGCCGCCGTTGACACCCTTCGCGCCCTGCTCAAACCCCGTGAAGTCGCGCGTTGACGTCGCAATCGTGCCGGCGGTCCAGGCGGTCAGGCCAGTCTCGCGCAGCTTGGCGAGCACCGCGTCAGCGCGGGCTGCCTCGACGACCGCGAACATGCCAATGCCCAGGTTCCAGGCCTGCTCGAGGCTCGGGAGCGTGTGCTCACCGAGTTCGGCGAGGTGACGGAAGACGGGCAGCGGGGACCACGAGGCGCGGTCGACCTCGGTCCAGGATCCGGTCGGGAGGACGCGTGCCAGGTTGGCCGCAATGCCGCCGCCGGTGACGTGACTGAGCGCGTGTACCGCGCCGTCGAGCGCCGGGTCTTCGAGGACCTTCAGGAGCGGGCCGGTGTAGAGCATGGTCGGCTCGAGCAGTGCCTCGCCGTACCCCATGCCGAGGTCATCGCTGTGGTCGGTGAAGAGCACGTCGTTCTTGGCGAGGATGTGTCGCACGAGCGAGTAACCGTTCGAGTGCAGCCCGGAGGCGCCCATCGCGATGACGACGTCGCCGTCCCGCACGCGATCCGGTCCGAGCAGACGGTCCGCCTCGACCACGCCCACCGCGGCGCCCGCGACGTCGTACTCATCGACGCCCAACAGGCCGGGATGTTCGGCGGTCTCGCCGCCGACGAGCGCGGTGCCCGTGGCCTCACAGGCGAGGGCAATACCACGCACGATGTCCGCGATGCGCTCGGGCACGAGGCGCCCGCATGCGATGTAGTCGGTCATGAACAGGGGGGCGGCTCCCACCACGATGATGTCGTCGACGACCATGCCGACGAGATCCTGCCCGATGGTGTCGTGCTTGTCGATCGCCTGCGCGATGGCGACCTTCGTGCCGACCCCGTCGGTCGACGTCGCCAGCAACGGCCGGCGGTACTTGGTGAGTGCCGTCGCGTCAAAGAGACCAGCAAACCCACCTACTCCGCCCAGCACTTGCGGGCCATGGGTCCGCGCGATGGCGGACTTCATTAGCTCAACTGCGACATCACCTGCGGCAGTGTCGACTCCAGCTTCGGCATAGATCGATGCGTTCTCGCTCACGTGTCCAGCCTAGCGCGCTCGGAAAGGTGTGCGGTGTGCGAGACTGGATACGCCTTCCCACCGAGGGATCTCCCCCACTCCAAGGAGTCAGCTCAGCGCATGTGCGGCATCGTCGGCGTCGTCTCAACTCAGCCCGTCAATCAGCAAATCTACGACAGCCTGCTGCTCTTGCAGCATCGCGGTCAGGACTCCTCCGGCATCGCCACCGCCGACGGAAGCCAGTTCCATATGGTCAAGGTCAAGGGACAGGTCCGCGAGGCGTACCGCACCCGCGACATGCGCATGCTTGTAGGCAATGTCGGCCTCGGCCACGTGCGCTACACGACCCGCGGCAGCGCGGCCAGCGACGAAGAGGCCCAGCCGTTCTACGTCAACGCGCCCTACGGCATCACGCTCGTCCACAACGGCAACCTGACGAACACGCGTGAGCTCGCCGCTGAGCTGTACAACGTCGATCGCCGTCATCTGAACACCCACTCTGACACCGAGCTGCTGCTCAACGTGCTCGCGAACGAGCTGCAGTCGAGCATCGGCGGGCTCTCGCTCGACGCCGCGCAGGTGTTCGACGCGGTCGCCGGCGTGCACTCGCGCGTCGAGGGCTCGTACTCGGTGATCGCGATGATCGCCGGCCACGGCCTGCTCGCCTTCCGCGACCCTCTCGGGATACGGCCGCTCGTGCTCGGGCGCCGCCACACCGAGCTGCACCGCGAAGAGTGGATCGTGGCCTCGGAGTCGCTCGTACTCGAGTCCGGCGGCTATGAGATCGTGCGGGACGTCGCTCCCGGCGAGGCGATCCTCATCTCCCCCGGCGGCGAGATGCGCTCACGTCAGTGCGCGACCACGCCCCGGCTCGTGCCCTGCGCATTCGAATACATCTACCTCGCCCGCCCCGACTCGGTGCTCAGCGGCATCGCGGTCTACGACGCGCGCCTGCGCCTCGGCGACGCGCTCGCTGACCAGATCGTCAGCGAGATGTCGATCGATGACGTCGACGTGGTCATGCCGATCCCGGACTCGGCTCGCCCGAGCGCGATGCAGGTCGCGCAAAAGCTCGGCCTGCCGTACCGCGAGGGGTTCTTTAAGAACCACTACGTCGGCCGCACCTTCATCATGCCCGGGCAGGCGGTCCGCAAGCGCAGCGTGCGCCAGAAGCTCAACGCGATGAGCGTCGAGTTCAAGGGAAAGCACGTCTTGCTCGTGGACGACTCGATCGTTCGCGGCACGACGTCGCGGGAGATCATCGAGATGGCGCGCGCCGCGGGCGCCCGTCGGGTGACCTTCGCGTCGGCGGCCCCGCCCGTGCTCTTCCCCCACGTGTACGGCATCAACATGCCGACCCGCACCGAACTGGTGGCGCACGGTCGCACCTACGACGAGATCGCTCGCGAGCTCGGCGCTGACCAGCTGATCTATCAGCGGGTCGAGGACATGAGCCGAGCCATCCTCGCCGGGCAGGACGCGGTGGAGGAACTCGAGATGAGCTGCTTCACGGGCGAGTACCTCGCGGGCGACATCGACGCCGAGTACCTCGCCTGGGTCGAGGACAACCAACGCAGCTAGCGCCGCGAAGGCGAAAAAAACGGGCGCCGCCCCTGGAGTGACTTCCAGGGGCGGCGCCCGTTTAACGAGGCGCTGACGGCTAGGCGCCGGCGGCTTCGTCCTTCTTCGGGGCGGCAGCATCGTTGCTCGCGCCCGCTGCGTCTGCGTTCGTGGAGGTCTCGGTGTTCGAGACTTCCTTCTTCAGGATCCGCATCGACTGCCCGAGGCTCTTGGCGAGACCCGGAAGCTTCGGCGCACCGAAGAGCAACAGGATGATGAAGAGGATGACAACGAGGTGCCATCCGGACAGGTTTCCAAGCATGAGGAGATCGCTCCGATCGTCAGTGTGTGGTCATTATCGCACGTCGGACTGAATCGCGACGGCAGTACCTCGGCGACGCTGTGCGGCGGCCGAGAGAATGAGGGAAAGGATACCCGCGAGGCTCAGCCCGATCGCGGCACCGATCAACAGCATGAAGCCCATGATCTGGGCCATCGAGTAGTCCGCCTCGAGCGCGATCGGGAAGAACACGCTCGCGAGGCTCGCGAGCGCGGCGCCGAGGATGGCCCCACCGATCAGGATCCTGCCGTAGCGCACCGAGCGCTCGATCGTCACCTCGACCTCCTGCTCGGCAACGACGACTGGCTCGTGCGGCAGCTCAGCTTCGACGCCAGCTTCGACGGGATCGACTTCAGGGGTGCTCATATCCCCATTCTCGCAGGAATTACTCGGCGCCCGCTGGACGGCGCACGACGGGCAGCAGTCCGGCGAGCGTCGCTCGGGTGCCCGAGGCGACGACGCGCGCGTCGCGCAGGGCGTCGTCCCACGCAAGCGAGCCCGTGGCGAGGGCGATCCAGGTCGCCGCGTCCATCTCCACCACATTCGGTGGGGTGCCGCGGGTGTGCTTCGGGCCGGCGATGCACTGCGTCGCGCCGAAGGGCGGCACGCGCACCTCGAGTGTCCCGCCGGGGGCCCGTTCGGCGAGTTCCTCGAGCAGATATCGCACGGCCGTCGCCTGCACCGCCCGGGTAGTTTCGCCCGAAACCGCCTGCGCGAGCGCGGCGCGGCCGTCCAATATCGGGATCCTGCGATTTGCCATGGGGCGAGCCTAGCCCGCGCCCCGGTATCCTGAGGGTGTGAAGATTCTCGTGCTGGGCTCGGGTGCCCGCGAACACGCCATTGTCCGTGCGCTGCTGAGCGAGGAGACCCGCCACGAAGTCGTGTGCGCTCCCGGGAATGCCGGCATCGCCGCCGAGGTCGAAACGGCCGAGCTTGCGATTACCGACCCGTCCGCGGTCGCCGGCTTCGTCGAAGCCACCGGCTTTGATCTCGTGGTGATCGGGCCGGAGGCGCCGCTCGTCGCGGGCGTGGCCGACCCGTTGCGCGCGATGGGCGTACCCGTGTTCGGCCCCGACGCCGCGGCCGCTCAGCTCGAAGGTTCGAAGGCCTTCGCCAAGCGCATCATGTCCGAGGCCGGCGTGCCGTCGGGCCGCGCCGAGCGCGTGGCAACCGTCGAGGCCGCGGCCACCGTGCTCGACACCTACGGCGCCCCCTACGTCGTCAAGGCCGACGGCCTCGCGGCAGGCAAGGGCGTGCTCGTCACCGAGGACCGCGCGGCGGCTCTCGATCACGTGGCCACCTGGGCCCCCCACGGCGAAGTGCTGATCGAGGAATTCCTCGATGGCCAGGAGGTCTCGCTCTTCTTCTTCGCGGACGGCACCTCAGTGCGCCCGCTCACCCCCGCGCAGGACTACAAGCGCATCTTCGACGGCGACGAGGGCCCCAACACCGGCGGCATGGGCGCGTACTCTCCGCTGCCGTGGCTGCCCGAGGGCTTCGTTGAGGAAATCACCGAGACGGTCGCGCTGCCGACGGTGCGCCAGCTCGCGAGCGAGGGCACCCCGTTCGTCGGCCTGCTCTACTGCGGCCTCATCGTCACGAAGGACGGCGTCCGCGTCATCGAGTTCAATGCGCGCTTCGGTGACCCCGAGACGCAGGTCGTGCTGCCGCGCCTCGCGTCGCCGCTCAGCGAGGCGCTGCTGGCCTCGGCCAACGGCGCGCTCGACACGCTCGCTCCGCTTGAGTTCTCGGACGAGGTTGCCGTCACGGTCGTACTCGCGAGCGAGGGCTACCCCGGCGAGATCGCGACCGGGCGCGAGCTCACGGGTCTGGCGCAGGCAAACGCGATGCCCGGCGTTCACCTCGTGCACGCCGCGACCGCGCGCGACGCGGACGGCGGTTGGGTCGCAACCGGCGGGCGTGTCCTGTCGGTGGTCGGGCGCGGCGCGAACTTCGCCGAGGCGCGAGCGCGCGCATACGCGGCGATCGAGCTCATCGGGCTTGCGGGTGGCCAGCACCGCACAGATATCGCGGCTCGGGTCGCCTAGCGGTCGCTGTCTGCGCTGACAGCGGCGACGAGGTCGTCGAGCAGCATGTCCCAGCCCTCGGCTGAGGCGCGGACCCGATATGCGGCGTCAGAGAACGCGTCGAAGCCGGTCTCGGTGACCGTGACGATGGTCTCGCCGCTGTCCGACAAGAGCGAGATCAACACTGAGGTGGCGGATTCGTCGCCGGCCGCGCTCCAGCGGAATCCGATCGCGTGCCCGACGATCCACACGTCGACGTCGCCCGCGGCGTCGCGTTCGACGCGGTCCTCGCCCTCACCCTCGGCCCAGTACTCGGCGACACGACCTCCGACGCGGGGCTCGATCTCAAGGTCGGGCCACCAGCTTGCGCGCTGCTCAGGATCCGCAAGCCACGGCCACACGGACTCGCGCGGCGCCTCGAGGTGGCGACGCGCGGTGACAGGACCGACCGGGATCATGCCGCCTCCTTCTCCTTGGCTCCCCACAATAGCGGGCGCCGCGTGGTGACAGAATAAGAGTGTGACGAACTCTTCCACTCTCGATCTCCCCGGCTGGCGCCACACCTACTCGGGCAAGGTCCGCGACCTCTACGTTCCCGAAGACGGGAGCGGGACGCACCTGCTCGTGGTCGCGAGCGATCGCGTCAGCGCCTTCGACCACGTGCTCGAGCCGCCGATTCCTGGCAAGGGCGCGCTCCTCACCGCGCTGTCGCGCTGGTGGTTCGCTCGCCTCGACGTCGCGAACCATCTCGACCCGAGCGGTCCCGCTGCCCCCGCGGCGGTCGCGGACCGCGCGATGGTCACGCGCCACCTCGACATGTTCCCCGTCGAGTGCGTCGTACGCGGCGCTCTGACGGGCTCCGGCTACAAGGAGTACGTCGCCACCGGCGCGGTGTGCGGCATCGAGCTGCCCGCGGGCCTGTCCGACGGCGACCTGCTGCCCGAGCCGATTTACACCCCGGCCTACAAGGCCCCCATGGGCGAGCATGACGAAAACATCACCTTCGAGCAGAGCGTCAAGCTCGTCGGCCGCGAGTACGCCACCGCGCTGCGCGACGCTTCGTTGGCGATCTTCACGGCGGCGCGCGAGCGGGCTGCCGAGCGCGGGATCATCTTGGCGGACACCAAGTTTGAGTTCGGGGTCGTCCCCGGCTCCACCGAGCTGGTGCTTGCGGACGAGGTGCTCACGAGCGACTCGAGTCGCTACTGGGACGCGGCCGTCTACACCGGCGGCGCGACGGGTGCCGCCCGGCTCGAGAGCTTCGACAAGCAGATCGTGCGCAACTGGCTCTCGGCGAACTGGGACGGCACCGGCACTCCCCCGGCGCTCCCCGCCGAGGTCGTGGCGCAAACGCAGGATCGCTACCGCGAGCTGCTGACGCGCTTGACGGGCGAATAGATTTCACACGCTCTCTAGACACTTGAAGATTCAAGTGTTTTACTAGGGGTACCCAGCGAAAGGCGGACCCCTTGCAGACTCCTGATTCCGAGCGCCGGCTCCCCGATGCCACCGGCATGGGCGCCGTCACCCTCACGGTGCGCGACCTCGACACGATGATCGACTTCTACCACCGCGGCCTCGGCATGCAAGTGCTCCGTCACGAGAAGGGGACCGCGGCGCTCGGTCGGCAGGGCGTCGCGACGATCCTGCTCGACCAGGACGGCAGCCTCGCCATGGCCCCCGCCGGGGCAGCCGGGCTGTACCACACGGCGTTCTTGTTCCCCACGGCCGCCGAGCTCGCCTCGGTCGTCTACGCCGCGGCCCGGCACTCCCCCGGCAAGTTCCAGGGGTCGAGCGACCACCTCGTGTCCGAGGCGTTTTACTTCGGCGACCCCGAGGGCAACGGTGTCGAGCTGTACGTCGATCGCCCGCGTGCCCAGTGGCGGGAGCTGCCGACGGGCGGCGGGGTGCAGATGGGCTCGGCGTTCCTCGACCCAAATCGCTACCTGCAGCAGCACCTGACCGAGCAGGGCGCGGCCGCCGTGGCGGACACCCCCGCGACAGTGGGCCACGTGCATCTCAAGGTCGGCGACATTCCCACCGCGAAGGCGTTCTACGTCGACACCCTGGGCTTTGACGTCACCAACGTGTACGGCTCCCAGGCGCTGTTCGTCTCGGCCGGCGGGTACCACCATCACCTCGGCATGAACACATGGGAATCGAAGGGCGCCACCGACCGCACGCCCGCGCTGGGCCTCGGCGAGGTCCGCATCGAGCTGCCGGGCGACGGCACCCCCGGCGGATCCAGCGAGGCGCTCGCGGCGCTCGACGCACGCCTCGCGGCCGCCGGGATCGCGCGCGAGTTCGACGGCGCGGAGCTCACCGTGCTCGACCCCTGGCGAAACCGGGTGCGGGTACGGGAAATCGACGGCGAAAACGCCTTGTAGACTGGTCCCGGAAGCGCGTCGCGCGCTCTCCCGGCTGATTTAGCCCGAAGCCCGCGAAATACGGAGGCCACCGGTGCCCACGATTGTTGTTGAAGTCATGCCCAAGGCCGAGCTGCTCGACCCGCAGGGCAAGGCCACCTCAGGTGCGCTTGATCGGCTCGGGAAGGGCCAGTTCCACGGCGTGCGCGTCGGAAAGCGCTTCGAGCTGACCGTCGACGGACCCATCACCGACGAGGTGCGTGCCGCCGCCCGCGAGGTTGCCGAACAGGTGCTCTCAAACCAGGTGATCGAGGACGTCGTCGCGATCCATTTCCCCGAGGAAGCGGGCGCGTAATGAAGATTGGCGTCGTCACCTTCCCCGGTTCGCTCGACGACCGTGACGCGCAGCGCGCGATCCGGCTCGCGGGCGCCGAGCCCGTCGCGCTCTGGCACGCCGACCACGACCTACAGGGCGTCGAGGCGATCGTCCTGCCCGGCGGATTCAGCTACGGCGACTACCTGCGCCCCGGGGCGATCGCCGCGGTCTCGCCCATCATGGCCGAGGTCATCGACGCCGCGAACTCGGGCATGCCTATCCTCGGCATCTGCAATGGTTTCCAGGTGCTCGTCGAGGCGAAGCTGCTTCCCGGCGGCCTGATCCGCAACGCGAACCAGCAGTTCATTCGCCGCGATCAGAAGCTCATCGTCGAGAACGCGGACACCGCGTGGACGCACAAGTTCGCGAAGAACGAAGAGATCGTCATCCCGCTCAAGAACGGCGACGGCGGCTATGTCGCGAACGACGAGACGCTCAAGCGGCTCGAGGGCGAAGGCCTCGTCGCGTTCCGCTACGCGGGCGTCAACCCGAACGGCTCACTGAACGACATTGCGGGGCTCACGAACGAGCGCGGCAACGTCGTCGGTCTGATGCCCCACCCCGAGCACGCCGTCGAGCCGGGCTTCGGCCCGAACACGCCCGAGGCCATGCGCTCGGGCCTCGACGGGCTGCGCTTCTTTGAGGCGGCAGTCGAGGCGCTCGCGGCCCGCGCCGCGTAGTCACGACGCACACAGAGCGGCCCCGGGATTCGTCCCGGGGCCGCTTTGTTCGTTTAGCCGGCCGAAGCGTCGATCCCGTACGCGAGCAGTCGGAGGGTCGTGCCGTCCGGGCGTTCGATGTCGAACTCGCGCTCCGGCATCCGGGCGAACCCCATCCGTTCGTAGAGCTCGTAGGCCGCCACCATGTCGGTGCTCGTGTTCAGTACGACGCGGGAGTTGCCCCGGATCCTGGCGAGCCGGAGCCCGTGGCGCATGAGGAGCGAGCCGATCCCGCGGCCGCGTGCACGGCCGGCGACCCCCAGCAGGCGCAGGTCCATCTCCCCCGGCCGCGCGACCTCGCTCAGCGTCTCGCCCGGCCGGGGAGTCGTGACCGTGCCAAGCAGCACGCCGGTGGCACGCTCCGCCGCCACCCAGACCTGATGCTGGGCGACGCGCTCGGCCACGTTCGCGATCTCCGCGAGGTAGCCATCCGGCAGCCCGGCATAGTCGTCGCGGTAGGCGGCCAGCACGAGCTCGCTGACCGCTGAGATCTCCTCGGCCCGGATCTCACGCACGCATACGTCAGCGCGCCCCTGCAGCGGGTAGACATAGCTGAGCGAGGACCCATAAGACATCTCGTCGAGCCGCGCGTCCAACTCGGGCGTGCGCTCGAAGCCGAGCCGCTCATAGAGCGACGCTGCGGGGTTCTTCACGCCGGTGTCGAGCCGCACCACGGTCGACCCCCAGCTGAGCGCAAGCTCCATGCCGGCGCGGGTGAGGGCCGCGCCGAGGCCCGCTCCTTGGGACTCGGGCGCCACCGAGAGGAGCCGGAGTTCGGCCTCGCCGGCGCCCGCGAGCTTCGCATAGGCCGATCCGCCGCGCAGCACGGTCACCGCGCCGACCAGCCTGTCCCCGGCGACGGCGACGAGGATCCGGCCCGCGGCGTCCCGGCCCGCGCTGTCCTGCTCCGTGGCGGCCCACGCCTCGTCGTGCGCCAGCTCGTCCCGGTAGGGACCCGCCGCGTAGGCCGCGCGGACCAGATCGGTCTCGCGCGCGTACTCGGCCGGGTCGATGGGGCGGATGTGGAACACGGGCGCGGCAGACGGGGTCACCCGCGTAGCTTACTCTCGCGAGCCGCCACTCGATCGCGGGATGGGGGCTGGGCTCAGAGGTCAGGGCCGGGCGGGCACATCAGGGCGCGCGCAGCATCAGTCCTCCGCGGGAAGCGCCTCCGGGAGTTCAGCTGCGGCCCGCGCCGCGGCAGGCAGCGCCTGGGCAATGCGCTCGATTGCGCGGTCATCGTGCGCCGCCGTAACGAACCAGGCCTCGTACGGGCTCGGCGGCAGGTGCACCCCACCGTCGAGCATCGCGTGAAAGAACGCGCGATAGCGCCCAGAGTGCTGCGCGCGGGCCTCGTCGTAGGTGCGAATCGGCCCCGGAGCGAAGAACACGCTGAACAGCGTCCCCGCGCGCTGGATTCGGTGGGCGACGCCGGCCGCACTCAGGGCGTCCGTCACGAGCGCGATCGTGCGCTCCGCCGCCGTGCCGAGCCGCGCATACGCGTCGTCGTCCGCCCCGCGCAGGGTCGCGAGCCCCGCGGCGACCGCCACGGGGTTTCCCGACAGCGTCCCGCCCTGATAGACGGGGCCGAGCGGGGCGAGCAGCTCCATGATGTTCGCCCGGCCGCCGACCGCGGCGAGTGGGAGCCCGCCGCCCACGACCTTGCCGAACGTCACCAGATCGGGAGTGGGGGCCTGTTCGAGGCCCCAATATCCGGCTGGGCCCGCGCGGAACCCGGTCAGCACCTCGTCGCTGATGATGAGTGCCCCGTGGCTGTGGGCGATGGCGGTGATCGCCGCGGTGAAGCCGGGATCCGGCGGCACAACCCCCATATTGCAGGCCGCCGCCTCGGTGATGATCGCGGCGATCCGGTCACCGTGCTGGACGAACGCCGCCTCGATCGCCGCCGGGTCGTTGTACGGGAGCACGAGCGTCTGGCCAGCGGTCTCGGGGGTCACGCCGGCGGATCCCGGCAGCCCGAAGGTCGCAAGCCCCGACCCCGCGGCCGCCAGCAGCCCGTCGGAGTGGCCGTGGTAGTGGCCGGCGAACTTCACGATGAGCGAGCGGCCCGTCGCCGCGCGCGCCAGGCGAATTGCGGTCATCGTTGCCTCGGTGCCCGTCGACACCAGCCGCACGCGCTCGATGTGCGGCACGCGCGCCGTGATCTCCTCGGCGAGCTCGGCCTCGCTCGGGTGCGAAGTGCCAAAGCCGAGGCCGCGCGCCGCCGCCTGCTGCACCGTCTCGATGACCGCCGGGTCCGCATGCCCCAGCAGCGCCGGCCCCCAGGCCGCGACGAGGTCGACGTACTCGCGCCCGTCGGCGTCGGTGACCCACGCGCCCGAGCCGCTGACCAGGTAACGCGGAGTGCCCCCGACCGCGCCGAAGTCGCGCACCGGGGAGTTCACCCCGCCCACGATCACGCGTCGCGCCCGCTCGGCGAAGCCCGCGCTGACCGGGGAGGACTGCTCCGCCCCGCTCATCGCTGCCACCCCGCGATCTCGAGCGCGAAGTAGCTCAGGACGGCGTCCGCCCCCGCCCGGCGGATGCAGATCAGTGACTCCTCGATCGCCGCCCGGCGGTCGATCCAGCCGTTCGCGGCGGCGGCCTCGATCATCGCGGCCTCCCCCGACACCTGGTAGGCCCAGACGGGCACCGGGCTGGTCGCGGCCACGTCGGCGAGCACGTCGAGGTAACTCTGCGCGGGCTTCACCATCACGATGTCGGCCCCCTCGGAAATGTCGAGCTGCGCCTCGCGCAGGCCCTCGCGGCGGTTGGCGGGATCCTGCTGGTAGCCCCGACGATTGCCCGCCAGCTGCGAGTCGACCGCCTCGCGGAACGGACCGTAGAACGCCGAGGCGTACTTCGCGGCGTACGCCAGGATCGCGGTGTCGGCGTGGCCGGCGCCGTCGAGCGCCTCGCGCACGCGGCGCACCTGGCCGTCCATCATGCCCGAGAGACCGAGCACCTCGGCCCCGGCCCGCGCCTGCGCGACAGCGATGGATGCGTATCGTTCGAGCGTCGAGTCGTTGTCGACCTCGCCGCGCTCGTCGAGCAAGCCGCAGTGGCCGTGGTCGGTGAACTCATCCAGGCACAGGTCGGCCTGGACGACCAGGGCGTCGCCCACCTCGGCGCTCACCGCGGCGAGCGCTCGGTTCAGGATCCCGTCGGGCGCGTCCGCCGCGCTCCCGGTGGCGTCGCGCGCCGCGGGCACGCCGAACAGCATGATGCCGCCGAGCCCGGCCTCGGCGGCCTGCGCACTGATCGCTCGCAGCGAGTCCATCGTGTGCTGCACGACCCCGGGCATGGCCGAGATGGGTCGCGGCACGTCGATGCCCTCACGCACGAAGACGGGCAGGATCAGCTCCGCCGGGTGCAGCCGCGTCTCGGCGACGAGTCGGCGAAGCGCCGGGGTGCGCCGGAGCCGCCGGGGCCGAATTGCCTGGGCAGTCTGATCTAGCGGGTTCATGAGGACTCTCCTGATAACGGTGAGGGGTCGAGAATCGCGGGATCTTCCGCGTGGGAGGCGGCCGCCTCGTGCCCGGCGAGGAACTCCGAGGACACCGCGTCGAGGAGCCCGTCCGTGGTGGACAGCTCGGCGACCACGTCGGCCCGCAGCCCCTCCGCCAGGAGGGCGGCGGCGGTGGGCCGGCCGATGGCTGCGAGCCGAGTGGTGCTCGGGAGCGGCGTCAGTCTCGCGGAGACCGCGCGTGCGGCGGACCCGCTCGTCACGAGAACGACATCGATGCCGCCGCCCGCGATGCGCTCGCGGAGCCCCGGGACCTCGGGGGCCTGCGCGGTCGAATAGGCGCCGACGCGATCCACCTCGTGGCCGGCGGCGCGGAGCGCCCGCTCGAGCCGGGTGTCGGCGAGCTCCGAGACGGGCAACAGGATCCGCGCCGGCCGGTCGCCACTCGGGATCGCGGCGAGCAGTGAGACGGCGAGCCCATCGCCCGAGAAGTCGCGACCGGGAATCACGTGGATCCGAAACCCGACCAGCTGCATCGCCGCGGCCGTGACCGGGCCGACGACCGCCGTCTTCGCGCCCGGCTGCGCCCGCGCGCCCGCGCGCTGCAAGACCGACGCCGTGGTCGCGCTCGTCACCACCATCCAGTCGTACGCGCCCGCGTTCCATCGTGCGACGGCGGCATCGAACGCGACGGCGTCGCTGGGCGCGACGGTCTCGAGCAGCGGCGCCACGGTGGCGATGCCCCCGCGCTCGGCGACCTTCTCTCGGAGCGCCTCACCCAGGTCACCCCCGCGCGGGATGAGGATGCGCAGGCCGCGAAGCGGCAAGGGCGGGGAGGGGAGGAACGGGATCATCGTTGGTCCTTCGTGGAGTGTGCGAGTGGGGCGCCCGCGTGTGCGCGCAGCCTGGCTCCGGTGAGCAGGGTCAGCGGGGCCAGTTCGGCCGCGCCGTGTGCGAGCAGCTCGCGGGCGATCGCGATGCCGAGCCCCGTGGCCGCGGCGTCGGCGTCAGCGTCAGGCAAGGGGCCAGTGCGCGAGCTCGGGGTCGAGTCCGCGTGATCATCCGGATCCTGCGCGGAACCGGGCCAGGAGATCGCTTGCTGTGCCTCGCGGCTCTCGCTCCCGTCGGGTCGGTAGACCGCCCCCGAGAGGGTGAGCCGGCCGTCGGCCAGGCGCGCCCAGGCGGCCACCGGCGCCTGGCAACCCGCCTCAAGCTCGGCAAGCATCGAGCGCTCGGCGAGCGCGCAAGCGCGCGCTTCCGGGTCGTCGAGGGCGCGGAGCCCCTGCCCGATCAGCCCGACGAACGCGTCTTCCGAGCGCGCCTCGATCGCGAGCGCGCCCTGCCCCGGAGCGGTCGGCGTACTCGCAAGCGGGAAGTACTCGGTGATCGCGGCGTCACGCCCGATGCGGGTCAGCCCGGCGGCGGCCAACACCACCCCGTCGAGATCCGCGCCCACCCGCGCGAGGCGGGAGTCGACGTTGCCGCGAAGATCGCACACCTCGAGGTCGGGGCGCGAGCGCTTGAGCTGTGCACCCCGACGCGGGGATCCCGTGCCGACGCGCGCGCCGGGCGGGAGCTCGCCGAGGGCGAGCCCGTCGCGGCCGCAGAAGGCGTCGCGCGGGTCGACCCTGGGCGGGATTGCGCCGAGAATGATGCCGGGGCAGTCCCCCGTGGGCAGATCCTTGAGCGAGTGCACCGCAAGGTCGCACCTGCCCGCGATCAGGGCGTCGCGCAGCGCGCTCACGAACACGCCGGTTCCCCCGAGCTGCGCAAGCGGCGCGGGCGAGGTGTCGCCCTGCGTGGTGATGATGACGAGCGCGACCTCCACCCCCGTTGCCTGGGCGATCAGCCGGGCGACGCCCGTGGTCTGGGTGACCGCGAGCAGGCTGCCGCGGGTGCCGATCCTGATGAGTCCCTCGCGGGCCGCGAGCGGGTCTCGGGTGACCGTGATCTCGTTCACGAATGCGCCTCAGTGGGCTGCGCGGTCGCCGCCGCGCGGCCGTCGCGAGCCTGCACCTGCGCCATCCGCTCCGGGGTGTCGCAGCAGCCCTCGCCGCAGACGTCGAACCAGGGCCCGAGCGTCGTACGTGACGGACGGTCAGCGACCGGCACCCCGTCCCGGCGCTCGAACACGAGGTCGATGAGCCCGCGCACGTACGTCGGGTCGACCCCTGGTGTCGGCACCCGGATGGCCGCGAGGCCGAGGCGCGCGCAGGTGTCCAGCGCCTCGGTGTCGAGATCCCAGAGCACCTCCATGTGGTCGCTGACGAAGCCGACGGGCACGATCACGACGGCCTTGACGCCCTGTGCTGGCAGCTCCTCGATCGCGTCGTTAATGTCGGGCTCGAGCCACGGCTGGCTGGGCGGTCCGCTACGCGACTGGTACACGAGGTCCCAGGTCACCCCGGGGCACGCCGCCTCGGCGATGTCCGCGCTCGCGGCGAGGTGCTGCGCCTCGTAGGCGCCGCGCCCGTCAAGGGCAGCGAGGTCGGGGCCAAACTCCCCCGAGTACGAGCTCGGCACCGAGTGCGTGGCGAAGAGCACGCGCACGTCGCGCTGCGGATCGAGGCCTGGCGTGCGCGCGCACAGCTCGTCGATCGCGCGGCGGGTGGCGGAAATCCAGGGGTCCAGGAAGCCGGGGTGGTCGAAGTACGGTCGCACCTTGTCGGCTACGATGGTGTGCCCCAGCGGAGCGAGCGCCGAATCGATGTTCTCCTGGTACTGCTTGCACCCCGAGTACGAGGCGAACGCGCTTGTCGGCAGCACGAGCACGCGCCGGTGGCCGTCCACGGAAGCCGTGCGCAGGACGTCCGGGAAGTACGGGTCCCAGTTGCGGTTTCCCCACAGCACCGGGAGGTCGCTCCCGCGCGCGCGCAGCTCGGCCTCGAGCGCGGCCCGCAGTTCGCGATTCTGCTCGTTGATCGGGCTGATCCCACCAAAGTGACGGTAGTGGTGCGCGACCTCCTCGAGGCGTTCGTCCGGGATCCCGCGGCCCCGCGTCACGTTGCGCAGATACGGAATGACATCGTCCTGCCCCTCGGGCCCGCCGAAGCCGAAGAGCACGAGTGCGTCGTACTCGGCGGGCTCGGTCGCGAACTGGGCGCGGCTCATCGCAGCACCTGGGCGACCTGCGCGACCGAGATGCGACGCCCGGTATAGAAGGGGGTCTCTTCCCGCATGTGGCGCCGCGCGTCGGTGGCGCGGAGGGCACGCATCAGGTCGACCAGCTCGGTGAGCTCGTCCGCCTCGAGGGGCAACAGCCACTCGTAGTCGCCGAGCGCGAAAGACGCGACCGTGTTCGCGACGACGCCGCGGAACTGGGCGCCCAACTGGCCGTGTTCGGCGAGCATGCGGCCGCGTTCGGCTTCGGGCAACAGGTACCACTCGGTGTCGCGCACGAATGGGTACAGCACCAGCCAGTCGCGCGGCTCGACCCCGCGCAGGAAACCGGGCACGTGCGCCCGGTTGAACTCGGCGTCGCGGTGCACCCCCAGCGCGTTCCAGGTCGGCAAAAGCGGAGCGAGGAGCTCGGTGCGGCGCAGCTCGCGAAGCGCCGCCTGCAGCACCTCGGCGGTATCGCCGTGCAGCCACACCATCAGGTCGGCGTCGGCGCGCAGCCCAGAAACGTCGTACCAGCCGCGGATAGTGACGCCGCTGGCAGCGACCCGATCGGACGCACGCCCGAGCTCGTCGATCGCCGATGCCATCGGTGCTGCAGGCGTTTCTGTCCGTCCAGGGGCGCGGCGGAACACCGCCCAGAGGGTGAAGCCGGCGGCGGCCGGCTCTGCGGCTTCGACCGAGTGGTGAGTGGTCATGGTGATGATTCCTTTCAGGGGCTGCGCTGGAAAGTGCTGCTCAAAGCGACAAAATTGCGGTCGGTGTGGTTCGCTCGGGCGGATCTCGTTCGTCGATCAGATCGGCGGCTCACGTCGGTGACTCTTACTCAGGGCCGAGATCACGGTGCGGGCCGCAGCTCTCGCGTGCGGCACCACACTTGCGAGCCCGGTTCCCGCGTAGGCCTCGCCGGTGACGACGACGCCGGGCGCGGGTGCCGACGCCGACGACCGCGGCGGGATCACCCAGCGCGCGCGGGCGTGCGCCTGCACGTTGTCAGGATCGAGCCGAATCCCAAACACCTCCGAGGCGTCACTCAGCGCAAGCTCCGCAGCCTCGGCGCCGCTCAGCGCCTCGGTCGCCGGTGTGCCACCTCGCGAACCGTACGAGAGGCGAAGCACGTGCGTTCCGGGCTCCACGGCTTGGTCGAGCCATGCCCACTTGGCATTCATATGGGTGAGCGCCTTCGCTCGGATGCGGGGGTGCCCAGCACGAATGAGCGCGCCGGTGCCGCGCGGGGCGGACAAGAGTCGAGGTTCCGTGACAACAACGACCACGGTTTCCACGGCGGTTCCGACCGCGTTCGACTGGCACGGGGTCGCCTGCGCCGAAGGGTGCTCCGCATTCGTGTCCGAATTCGCGAGCAACTGCTCGCTGACGCTCGGCGGGACCGCCAGCACGACCGACTGGGCAGAGCACTCGCCTCCGGCCCAACGCACCGCCCAGCCCTTCCCGTCGCGGTCGAGCGACAGGTCTTGCACCCCCGTGTGAACGGCCGCGCCTTCGGCGCGAAGCTCTCGCACGAGGCGTGCAATCAAGACGCTCATGCCGCCCGCGAGGCTCTGCACTGCGCCGCCGGCTGCGCTCCGCGACGCACGAGCTAATCGAGCGGAGCGCAGCAGCGAGCCCGTACGCGCGTACTCCCGTTCAAGCTCGGGGTGAGCGTCCAGCCTCAGGGCGTCCGGCGAAGCCGAGTGCACCCCCTCAGTCACGGGTGCGATGAGCTTTTCGAGCACATCCTGGCCGAGGCGCTCGCGAGCAATCTCGGCCAAGGACGCCGTGGCGGGGAGTAAGGAACGGGGCCGCCACGGCTCGAGCGCGAGGCCCCATGCCCCGCGCAGCCCGAGCACCCTTCTGGTGTCCGCGGCGAACGGGTGCACAGGGATCCCGAGTGCGCCTGCCGCTGGCATGCGATAGCTCGCTCCGCTCGCCACTGTCCACGCGGGGCGCCGTCTCGGCGTCACGATGGAGGCGGCAAGGCCAAGCTCGCCCAGCAGCGCAGCGACTGCTCCCCCACGGGTCGCGAACGATTCTGCTCCGAGCTCAATGGGCAGCCCCGCGAGTGAGATCGCATGCATGCGTCCCCCCACCCAGTCAGATCGCTCGAGAACGCGCACCCGATATCCCAGGCGCGCGATGTCCCACGCAGCTACGAGTCCGGCGATGCCGGCGCCGATGACAACGACCTCGGTGTCGAGGTCAGCATTCGCCTCGGTGCGCAGGTCGCTAGCGCACACCGTGCACTCGTTCGACGATCCGCGCGAGTCGATCGGGGTCGGTCTCGGGCGGCACACCGTGGCCGAGGTTCACGATGTGCGCGGGGGCGGCGGCCCCGCGGGCGAGCACGTCGTCGACGTGGGCGTCGAGCACCGCCTCGGGCGCAGCCAGGTACGCGGGGTCGATGTTGCCCTGGAGCGGGAATCGGCCGCCGAGCGCGTCGTTGGCTTCGTCCAGCGGCGTCCGCCAGTCCACGCCGATGGCCTGACCACCAGCCTCCGCAAGCGAGGGAAGCAGATGTCCGGAGCCCACCGCAAAGTGGATGGTCGGGATCGGCAGCGGAGCCGCCGCATACCCCTCGGCCTGCGGGTCGCGGTACGAGATCGCCCGGACGGGGGCCAGCGTCTTCCGCGACGCCGCGGCGACGTGGGCCTCGTAGTCTGCGACCGAGAGCCCGCCCGCCCACGAGTCGAAGAGTTGGACGGCGCTCGCCCCGGCCCGCACCTGGGCCTCGAGGAACGTGCCGCTCAGTTCGGCGGCCCAATCGAGCAGCGCCGCCCAGGTCTCGGGATCGCTGTGCATGAGGGTGCGGGCGCGCAGCTGGTCCTTCGACGGCCCGCCCTCCACGAGGTACGCCGCCAGGGTGAACGGTGCCCCGGCAAACCCGATCAGCGGCGTCTCGCCCAGCTCGGCGACGGTCAGCTCCACTGCCTTCCGAATCGGGTCGAGGGCGCCTCTCAGGCGATCGGCGGGGTGCTCGCGGCGCAGCTTCGCGACGTCCGCCGCGGTGCGGACCGGCTCGGCAAAGACGGGGCCGCGGCCCGGCTCGAGCCGGACGTCAACCCCGGCGAGCGACAGCGGAATAATGATGTCGCTGAAGAAGACCGCGGCGTCGACGCCGTGGCGACGCACCGGCTGCAGGGTAATCTCAGCGGCAAGATCGGGGGTGAGGCAGCACTCGATCATGTCCCGGCTGCTGCGGAGCGCGCGGTACTCGGGCAGCGATCGGCCCGCCTGCCTCATGAACCAGACGGGGGTGCGCGATGCGCGCTCACCGTGGATCGCCCGCACAAGCGGAGCGCCGGAAGTGTGGCCGCTGACGAGCGGGTGGGAGTCGTTTAGCTCATTCATCAGATGAATGCTAGCTTATTCATCTGATGAACTTTTCCACCGCACACATGGATCTCTCAGGAGCGAGCCCCGCGTCAGAACTCGGGCTCTCGTGCCTGTCGTTCGACCACCACAGCGCCAACTTCGCGCTGCTCGAACGCATCGAGCGCCACACTGTCGCGCTCACGAGCGCGCTCGGCACGGTGCACGCCGACGCCCCCGGAGGGGCAGTCATTCTCGCGACCTGCAATCGTTTCGAGGCCTACTTCGACCAGGCACCCGGCGCCCCCGAGCGGGCGCTGCAAGAGGTCGCCGCGCTCTCCGGCATTTCTGTCGCCGAGCTCGCTTCAGCGGCGAGGATGCTCCGCGGAATAGACGTCGCCCATCACCTCTTCTCCGTCACCAGCGGGCTCGAGTCCATGGTGGTCGGCGAGGGTGAGATCTCGGGCCAGGTGCGTCGCGCACTCAGCAATGCCCGGCGCGCCGGGGCGACGACACCGACCCTCGAGCAGCTGTTCCAGCGCGCGGCAGGTGTATCGAAGGACGTCAAGCGCCGCACCCGCGTGCAGACTCGCGGGCGTTCCCTCGTGCGCCTCGCCCTTTTCCTGGCCGAGAGCCGCGTGGGCGACTGGGGCGGCACCCGGATCCTGCTCATCGGCACCGGGGCGTACGCCGCCGCCACGCTCGCCGCCCTGCGCGATCGCGGGGCGGCCCACATCGCCGTCCACTCCCCCTCCGGCCGGGCCGAGACCTTCGCCGCGGCGCGCGGCGTGCGGGCAATCTCCCCTGAGGATCTGGAGTCGGAGCTCGCGGCCGCCGATATCGTCATCGCGTGCAGCACCGCGCAGGATCCGCTAATCGACGTCCCCCTCATCGAGCGCACGGTGACGCCCACGGCCCGCCCCTACTGCACCGCCCTCATCGGCCGAGCCCCCGGGGGCAGCGCCACCCCGTTCAGCGTCACCACTCCGCCGCGGCCGCGACTCTTCATCGACCTCGGCATGCCCCGCAACATCGCGCCCGACGCCGCGCAGATCTCGGGCATCGAGCTGCTGGATCTTGACATCGTCGCCCGCCACGCCGGGGTCGAAGAGCTCAGCGCCGAGGCCGAGGCGCGCAAGATCGCGAGCGATGCGGCCCAGGAGTTCGCGGCGGCGCAGGCCGAGCGCGACACCGTCCCGACGGTGCGGGCGCTGCACGAACACGTGCACGCCGTCCTCGCGGACGAGCTCGCCCGGCTGCGCGGCAACCCCGCGGCCTCCGAGCTCCTCGAGCCAGCCCTCCGGCACTTCGCCGGCCGCCTGCTGCACCAGCCCACCCTCCGCATCCGCGAGCTCGGACGGGCGGGCAATGCCGACGCCGCCGATGCCGCAGTGCGCGCGTTGTTCCCGGTGTCGGATCCAGACCAGCACGCGGCCTGACCAGCACACCACCGGGCGTGTGCTCTGCCGCGGGCGGGCACACCCTCGCGGCTCAGCGCATCGCGACACCCTCGCGCCAGTACCCCATGAAGGCGACCTGGTGACGGCTCACGCCGAGGTCGCGCACCAGGTGTCGCCGCAGCCGCGTCACGACGCTGCTCTCCCCGGCGATCCAGTAGTAACGCTCCCCGCGTTCCCGTGCCGCGTCGAGCGGTTCGCCGAGCCCCGAGAAGCTCGGCGTCTCCCAGAGCAGCTCATCGCCCGCGGGCTCGCCCGCGCCGGTCAACCCCTCGACGCTCGACCCCACGCCGCGCTGCCCGTAGCCTTCGAGCGCCGCGGCACTCGTGCCGAGGCTCGCCAGCACGCTCGGGACCAGGGCGGATCCTGGCGCCTCTGAGAATCGCGACAGCCAGCGCAGCTCGACCCCGCGCGGCGCCCGAATATCGAGCCGTTCGCCGTCCCCGGGCATCTCGATGAAGGCGTCGCCGACGAGGTCGTGCGGGGCGTCCTCGAGGATGCGCGCAATCGCCGGGGCCGCCGTCTCGTCGCCCGCGAGCAGTACACGCGGCGCCGCCCCCGGGTCGAATTCGATTCCGCCGCCGTCGAGACGACCTCGCCGCGGGCCCACGAGCAGCACCTCGTCGCCGGCGCGCGCGCCGCTCGCCCAGAGCGCCGCGGGGCCACTCGTTCCCGGCGCCAGGTGCAACACAAAGTCAACAACCACCTCGGTGCCCGTCGCATCCACGCACACGTCGCGAATCGAGTAGGTCCGCATGGCCCCGCGCGCCTCCTCCGGCAGCTCCAGCCACTCCGGGTACCAGGTGTCGGGCGCGAGATCCGGCAGATCGCCCGCGTGCGGCGGGAAGATCACCTTGATGCGCTGGTCGAAGGTGCGCCCCGGGGTGCCGAACCATTCCAGCTCGGGCCCGCGGAACGCGACGCGTGCGAAGGTCGGGCAGGGGCGCTCGACCCATGCGACGCGCGCCCGCGCGATGACCGTGGGTGATTCAGACATGGTGCCTCCCCAGGGGCACCACGATGGGCGCCCCGCTAACCGGATCCAGAATAATTTCGCTCTGCAGCCCGATGACCTCGCGCACATACTCACGCGTCACGACTGTTCGGGGCTCCCCCACCGAATGGATGCGCCCCTCCACCACCGCCACCAAACGCTCGGCGTAGCGCGCCGCAAGGTTCAGGTCGTGCAGCACCATCACGACGGTGGTGCCGCGGGCGCGGTTGATATCGGTCAGCAGGTCGAGTACCTCGATCTGGTGCGCGATGTCCAGGTAGGTGGTGGGTTCGTCCAACAGCAGGATGCGCGGATCCTGCGCGAGCGCCATCGCGATCCACGCGCGTTGCCGCTGCCCTCCGGACAGCTCATCAACGGGGCGGTCCGCGAACTCGTGCATCCCGGTCAGCGCGAGCGCCTCGCCGACCGCGGTCGCGTCGGCTGCGCTCCAGCGCCGCATCAGGCTCAGGTGCGGGTGCCTGCCGCGGCGCACGAGGTCCCGCACGCTCACGCCCTCGGGCACGAGCGGGCTCTGCGGGAGCAGCCCGATCACGCGGGCCACGGCCTTCGCCGGGCGGGTGTGCAGCGCCTCGCCATCGAGCAGCACCGACCCGCCCGCGGGCGAGACGACGCGGGCGAGCGCGCGCAAGAGCGTCGACTTGCCGCAGCCGTTCGCGCCGATGATGGCGCTGATCTTTCCCGGCTCGACCGCGTACTCGAGACCCTGCAGGATGGGCAGATCGCCGTATGAGACCGTGAGGTTCTGGGCAGAAAGCATGTGACTGTGCGTCATCGTTGTCCTCTTCGTTTCCCGGCACCTACGAGCAGCGCGATGAGTACCGGTGCGCCGATGGCGCCCGTAATGACGCCCACCGGGTAGCGGTGGGCGAAGGCGAGCTGGCCGACGAGATCGGCCCACAGCACGAGGGCCGATCCGACGAGCGCGGAACTCACGAGCGGCGCCGTACCTCCGCCGTGCAGCCGCGCGGCCACCGGCCCCGCGAGGAACGCGACGAACGCGATCGGCCCGGCGGCGGCCGTTCCGGCGGCGAGTAGCACGACGGCGAGCAGCATGAGCGCCCACCGCGTCGCGGCGGGGCGCACCCCGAGCCCCATCGCAGCATCGTCCCCGAGGCGCAGGACGGCGAGCGAGCGCGTGCCGAGCAGCAACATCGGGACCACCACCAGGCAGGTCAGCGCGAGCGGCAGAATTTGCTCCCACGCCGCGCCGTTCAGGCTCCCGGCGAGCCACTGCATGGCACCCTGCAGGTCCCAGGTCGACGCCCGCGATAGCACGAGTGTCAACAGGCTCTTCAGGATCGCGGCGGCGCCGATGCCCACCAGGATCATCCGCGCGGTGGCCGACCCCGGGCCCGCGGCCAGCAGCGCGATCGCGGCGGCGGTGGCGCACGCGCCGATGAGCGCGAGCAGCGACACCACCGTGCCACTCGCGCCGAGCACGACGATGCCGAACGCGGCGGCCGCACTCGCCCCGGCGCTGATACCGATGATGTCGGGCGACGCGAGCGGGTTGCGCAGGAGCGACTGGAACACGGAACCGGACATGCCGAAGGCGGCGCCGGTGAGCACCCCCAGTACGGCTCTCGGCAGACGCAGCTCGAGCACGGTGAAGGTTGCCCCGCCGTTTCCCGAGAGCGCCTGGATCACCTCTGGGATCGGCACCACGGTCGTGCCGAGCACGAGGGTCGCGGCGAACCCGGCGAGGCACACGAGCACCAGGATGACCAGTACTTTCGCGCTGCGTGCGCGCCGCGCGGAGGTGGCCGTCGGGGCGTACTGAGCGATGCTCATCGCACGCGCCCCGGGCGCCGGCGCACGATCCAGATGAGCACGGGCGCGCCAATGATGGCCGTGATGATGCCGGCCTCGATCTCGCTCGGCGGCAGCATGACCCGGCCCAGTACGTCCGCCCCGACGAGGAGGGCGGCGCCCACGAGCGCCGAGAGCGGCACGAGCACCCGGTGGTCGGGGCCGACCACGAGGCGGCACAGGTGCGGCACAATGAGCCCGACGAAGCCGATCGGCCCGGCGACCGCCGTCGCGGTGCCCGCGAGCACGATCGCGCCCGCGGTGATCGCGAAGCGCGCCCCGCCCAGGCGCTCGCCCAGGCCGGCGGCGAGCTCATCACCCAGCGCGAGCGCGTTCATCGCCCGCGTCGACGCGAACGCCGCGAGCACGCCCAGCACGATCACGGGCAGGATCCAGCCGACGGTGCCCCACCGGGCGCCACCGACCCCGCCGACCTGCCAGAACCGAAACGCCTCCATCGCGTCCGGCCGCGGCAGGATCAGAGCGCTCGTGACCGACACGCACATGGCGGAAATCGCCGCCCCGGCCAGCACGATCTTGAGCGGCGAGGCGCCGCCGACGCCGACGGTGGAGAGCGCGTACAACAGGCCAGCCGCGGCGGCGGCACCGATGATCGCGGCCACCGTGGTCGCGGCGGGCCCGCGGGCGCCGATCACGGTGATGGTGATGACGACGGCGAGTGCCGCACCGCTCGTGATCCCCAGGATGCCGGGGTCGGCCAGGGGGTTGCGCGTCACCGCCTGCAGGCCGACGCCCGCGGTGGCGAGCGCCGCCCCCACGAGCATGGCGAGGGCGGTGCGGGGCAGGCGCTGCGCGGTCGCGGCTTCTCCGATCGTGTCGGTCTGCCCGAGGAGCGCGCCGCCCAGGTCAGCGAGGCTCACCCCGCGCGCGCCGATCAGCACCGAGGCGACGACCGCGGCCGCAAGCACCAACAGCGCGAGCGCGAACCCCAGCGTGGGCAGCGCGAGCGAGCGGGCCGTCCTCGGCCGGGCCTCACTCGTGCGCGCCGCCAGCTGGATCGTCGCCACTAGATCGCTGCGGCGAGCGCGTCGAAGTAGCGGTCAATCCCCCACTGGATCGACAGCGGCGACGGGTTTGCCGACGCGGCGAGCGGGGTGGATTCCGCGAGCACCACGACCCGGCCGGCGGCCACCGCGGGAATCTGGGACATGAGGGGGTCCGCCTGCAGCTGCTCCACGAGATTACCCTCGGGGTCTCCGTAGGTCACCAGCACGTCCACGTCCGCCAGCCGGTCCGCCTGCTCGGCGCTGATCTCGGCGTAGAAGGCGTCGGTCTGCTGACTCTCCGCGACTACGGCGTCGGGCAGCGGAAGTCCGAGGTCCGCGAGGAACCCGGGGCGCGTATCGTGCGAGGTGTAGAAGCCAATCTGGCTGAGGTTCGCGGGGTCGATGTACGAGAACAGGAACTTGGTGTCCTGCATCTTGGGGAGTGCGGCAAGGGCCGTCTGGACCGCGCCGTCGAGCGACCCGATGAGTTCGTCGCCCTCGTCGGCAAGGCCGAGAGCCGCCGCGTTCAGCTCGATCATTTGCTGCACCGTGGTGCCCCAGGCAACCTCGGGATAGGCGACGACCGGGGCGATCTTCGACAGGGTGGCGTACTCCTCCTCAGTGAGTCCCGAGTACGCGGCGAGGATGACGTCGGGGTCGGTGGCCGCGACGGCCTCGAAGTCGATTCCGTCGGTCTCGTCGAACAGCACCGGCGTCTGTGCGCCGAGCTCGTCGAGCTGGTCTTCGACCCAGGGCAGCACGCCGTCTCCGTCGTCGTCGCCCCAGGTCGCCTTGCTCATGCCCACCGGCACCACGCCGAGCGCGAGCGGCACCTCGTGGTTCGCCCAGGCGACGGTGGCGACGCGTTCGGGTCGCTCGGGGACGATCGTGGCGCCGAAGGCGTGCTCAATGGTTACCGGGAACTCCCCGGACGCAGTCGCGCTTGCAGCGTCGCCGACACTGCCGCCCCCGCCCGATGAGCAGGCGGCAAGCGGGATCGCCAGCAGGGCAACCCCGGCGAGAGTAAGGAGACGTGAGACGCGCATGGGCGTTCCCTTCAATCGTTCGAGCGGACTCGAGCATTCATCAGATGTTGGTAAGGCGAGCCTAAGTTAGCATTCATCTGATGATTGAAGCAACCCGAGCCGCCTGCCGTGAACGCCGCACCGCCCGGGCCGGAACTACACTGAGCACTGTGCCGATCGTCCCCATAGCGTCGCTCGACGACCCCCGACTTGCCGACTTCTCGCGCCGCACGGACGTCGCCCTGCGGCACGATCAGCAGAGCGAACACGGAATTTTTCTCACCGAGTCGGCCCTCGTCACCTCGCGTGCCCTGGACTCCGGCTACGTGCCGCGCGCGGTGCTCGCGCTCGACGGGTCGCGCGCCGAGGCGGAGCGTCTGCTCGCCGATTACCCCGACGTCCCCGTGTTCACGGGCAGCGACGAACTCCTCTCGGGCCACACCGGGTACCAGCTGCACCGCGGCCTCATCGGCTCGTTCGATCGGCCTGCACGGCAGGATCCTGCGGAACTTTTGGCGGGGCCCGGCCGTCGTACCGTCGTCATTTTGGAGAACATCGCCGACCCGACGAACGTCGGCGCCATCTTCCGCTCGGTCGCCGGCATCGGCGCCGACGCGGTGCTCGTCACCGAGCGCTGCAGCGACCCGTTCTATCGCCGCGCGATCCGTGTGAGCATGGGCTCGACCCTGCTCGTCCCCTGGACGCGGACGGCCGGCTGGGCCGAGACCCGCGCCGCGCTCGACGCGGCAGGATTCCACCTCGCCACCTTCGACCTCACGGACGGCGCGGTACCGCTGCGCCAGTTCGCGGCGAACCGACCGGAGAAGCTCGCGATCGTGCTGGGTGAGGAGGGTCCCGGCATTACCGCCGAGGCGACGGCCGCGGCCGATACCGTCGTCACGATCCCGATGCGGCACGGCGTTGACTCGCTGAACGTTGCGGCCGCGAGCGCCGTCGCGATCTGGGCGCTCGCGGGCGGGTAGGCCGACTCGCGTTCGCGACTCGCGGGGCGCACCCCAACTGAGGACCTAGGTCACGTTTCTTCGCATTCGATCCTCCATACGCTGGAAAGGCTGTCAACCATTCCAGGGGGAAACCATCGTGCAGAAAATCGTCCTTACCGGGGTCGCCGCAGCCGGCATCCTGTCACTCGTCGCCGCTCCGGCATTCGCGGCGCCCGCCACCACATCGGTCACGCACGACGTCACCGCCGACACCGCGATTGAGATTGCCGACGACTACGATCGCTGGGGCGACGCGGCCCCCTTCGCCCCCACTGGCGCGGTCAGCCTCCCGCTCACCGTCGGGAACCCCGACAACGACTTCACGCACCAGAGCTTCGCCATGTCGACCCGGGCACCTGCCGGCTGCGTGCGCACCGTCAACAGCTTCACCGTCGGGTACACGCTCGAGTCATTCAGGGATCTGAACGAGGACCAGCTGATGATCGGTGCGGGTGTGGGCACGGGCGAGCCGCTCGAACTCGACACTCTCGCAGAGTCCGGCGTTGTCTTCAGCGGCACGGGGCGTATCGGCTACGTCGAAAACAACGGCACGGGATCCGATCGTGCGTGGCTGTACCTGCCCAGTTGGTCGCCTGCGGCACACAGCGCCTCGGCCACCCTGACCTTCCCCGAGCCGGTGACCGTGGAGAACGCCCGCGGCTACATCGGATTCTCGGAACCGCTGGAAGCCGACTGGGTCGTCGACACGGCGTCCTTCTCGGTGACGGACGTCTGCGCGGGCGACGCCGCCCTCCCGGCCATCGTCCCGCCGCGCCGCGTCGAAACCGGTGTCGCTGGTACCGATGTGTCGCCGCTGATCACGGGCACCGCAGCCGTCGGCCTGCTCGGCGCCGCGCTCGCCGCTCGCCGCGCTCGCCGCGCAGGGGCTCGCTAGGTCCGCTGCACGCCCGTATCGGGTGACGGGCCTACTCAGCGTCGAGCAGCCCCGTCACCCGATACGGGATCACCTCGCGAAGGAACAAACTCGTCGAGGTGCGCATGATGCCCGGACAGAGCCGGATCACCTCGCTCACGCGGTAGAGGTCGTCGGGGCTCCGGGCGACCACGCGCAGCAATAGGTCCGTGCTGCCGGCGGGCGCGAAGCACTCGAGCACCTCGGGGATGTCGGCGAGCGCCGCGATCGCCTCCTGGATCTGGTGCTGATCGAGCTCGACCTGCACGCTGGCCGCGACCGGGCGACCGAGCGCCGCCGGAGTGATGCGCGAGCTGTTGCGCCGGAGGTGCCCACCCGCAGCGAGCTTCTCCAGTCGGGCCTGCACGGTGCCCCGGGCCAGGCCCAGCCGCATCGCGATCATTGCGGTCGGCATGCGCGCGTCCTCGTCCAGCACACCCAGGATTCGCCGGTCTGTCGCATCAAGTTCGCTCATCGTGATCACTTCCTGCCTCATCTGGCCTCTACAAATTGATCAATCTGCTCAATTATGCACGCGCCGGTTGCGCGATCCGCAAGGGCTCGTTTGAATGTTCCTGGTAGCCGACACATCCCGTCGCTACAGTCCCACTGCCCGCACCACCCCGCGAGCATCAGGAGGCGCCTCACCCCGGCGCCGCAAGGAGTAGTCATGCGCACCCTCGACGCCCCACGGCTCACCACCCCGAGCCACCCACCCGCTCTGGTGGCGGCTTCGATCAGGCCCCGGGCGCGCATCATCATCACCTCGCTCGCGCTGTTCGCGCTTCTCGTGAGCGCCAACCTCAGCACGCCGCTGTTTCCCCTCCTCGAGCAGAAACTCGGCACGGGATCGATCGGCACCTCGCTCGCGTTCTCGAGCTATGTGCTCGCGCTGATCGTCGGTCTCCTGCTGTTTCGCAGGATCGCCGACACGGTGAATCGCCGCACCGTGCTGCTCGTGGCCCTGGCCACCGCGGCCGGCGCAACGGCGGCCCTCGCCTTCGCCCCCTCCCTGGGCTGGTTCTGCGCTGCCCGCGCCGCGCAGGGGGTCGCCGTCGCCTGTGCCACCGGCATCGGCGCGGCGTCCCTGCGCGCGCTCCTCCCGAGCAAGCCGGCACTCGTGGGCCGCCTCACGCTGCTGGCGACCTCGGGCGGGGTCGCCGCGGGCCCCATCCTGGGCGGGCTCCTGTCCGGGATGGGCGAACCGCTCGTCACGCCCTACCTCGTCGTCGCCGCGGTCATCGCGGTGATCCTGCCGGCGATCGTCGTGATCGCGCCGCACTGGGCGTGCGCGCAGGTGCCGCCGCACCGCGGTCTGGCCCTCGCCGATGTTCCACCGCCCGCGACCGACGACCGCGCCGGGGCCCCAGCCCCAGACCCCGCCGCAACGCGCGCTTTCCGCATCGCGGCCGCCACCGGCTTCCTGAGTTTCACCGTATTCGGGTTCTGCCTCTCGCTCGCCCCCGCCCACTTCGCCGGCATCGCCGGGACGAGTTCGCCCGTCCTCATTGGCCTGCTCGCCGCGACGACGCTCGGGGCCTCCGCGCTCACCCAGCTCGTGCCGCTGCGCGGACGCTGGCGGACGCCGGTGGGTCTCGGTGTGCTCGCCTTCGCGCTCGTCGGCCTCGCGGCGGCGGCCCCGCTCGACAGCCTGGCGCTGCTGATCACCGCCGGTATCCTCGCCGGCATCGGCCAGGGCGTGGCGTTCCAGGCCACGTTCACCGCGGCCATCGCGGCGGTGGCCCCCGAGCGCACCGGATCGACCGTCAGCGCGATCTATACGGTCACCTACCTCGGCAGCGCGCTGCCGGTCATCGGGCTCGGCGTGCTCGCCGAGCACCTCGGTCTCTCGGTCGCAGTGCCACTCTTTGCCGGGGTCACGGCCGTGGCCTGCGCGGCGCTCGCGTTGGCGACACAGCGGGCGGGAAACCCGAAGGCCTCGTAGCTCCCCGCCTGGCCCGCCAGAGCGTGCGGATCTCGTGAGCGCAATATGTTGCTTCGCGCGCCGTGAACGAGCGCATTGCGTTCAGGAGATGCGGGGTGGGGCCCTGCGCGCCGCCCGCTAGTCCGCGAGGCTGCGCAGCGCGGCGCGGTCTGCGTCACTCTCGAGCAGATCGGCGAAGCGGTCGGCGATCGCCTGCCGGGCGATCAGGCTCGCCCGCGCCGCGTCGCGCCCCTCGATCGCGTCGAAGAGCCCGCGGTCGATCTCGGCCGAAGCGACCTTCTCCGACCCGTCCATCGGGTTGGCGTCGATGCGCCGATGCATCAGGCCGCGCAGCACACCGGAGACGGCCTCGCCGCTCAGGCGCAGCACCTTGTTGCCACTCGCCGCCCAGATAGCCTCGTGAAACTCGAGGTCGGCGTCGATGAAGCCGGCGGAGTTCTCGGCGGCCTCGGCCGCCATGCGCTGCACCGCGGCGCGCATGCGCTCGAGTTGCTCGGGGGTGTGCCGGATCGCCGCGAGCCGGCTCGCGGAACCCTCGAGCACCACCCGGTACTCGACGAGTTCCGCGACGCTCAGCACGTCGGTGCCGACCATTGCCCGGAACGAACGCGTCAGGTTCTCGGACGACGGCGCGAGCACGACCGGGCCGCCCCGGGTGCCGGGGCGCGACTCAAGCAGCCCCCGACTCTGCAAGACGCGCAGGGCTTCGCGCACGGTGGGTCGGCTCACCCCGAACTGCCCCATGAGGTCTCGCTCGCTCGCCAGCTGAGCCCCCACCGGGATGTCCCCGGAGACGATTGCTTGCTCGATCTGGTCGACAATGCGCTGGTAGGTGTGCACAGGCACCGCTGGTTCAAAGCTGTGAGACGTCATCATCCGGAGCTCTTCCTGGTCTGTGAGACCGAACGTGGTGGGGCGCCTTCCGCAAGGCGCTCCCGAATCTTACCGCGTGACTAAGTGGCCTTACCATGTATCCTGGTTCGAACCTCTCGGCGCAACTGGAAGGATGCACCCGAGCCGGTACGGCTCAGCCTCTGCGCCGCCGGGCAGCTCGACGGGCAACGCAGCCCACTCCAGGACAATCCGGTCACGGGGAACGCCTCGACACCATCAAGGAAAGCAAAGATGCAACGTAAGAACACATTCCTCGCCGCCGCCGCGCTTGCGGCCACCGGCTCCCTCCTGCTCGCTGGCTGCTCCGCCGGCGCCGGCAGCACCGCTGACGCGGGCGCCGAAAAGTCCACGAAGGCAGTGCTCGCCCTCACCGGCGCACCCACCAACCTTGACTTCACCACGACCGCCGGGGCCGCGATCCCGCAGGCCATGATGTCGAACGTGTACGAGGGCCTCGTCGAGCTGAACGACGCCGGCGAGATCGAGCCGCTGCTCGCGTCCGAGTGGACCGTCAGCGACGATCGCAAGACCTACACCTTCACCCTGCAGGACGGGGTCACCTTCTCGAACGGCGATGCGTTCACCGCGGACGACGTGAAGTTCAGCTTCGACCGCGTCAAGAGCGACTGGGTCTCGAGCCTCAAGGCGAAGATGGACGTCGTCGACAATGTCGAGGTCCTCTCGGACACCGAGGTCGCCGTACACCTGAGCGCCCCCTCGAACGCCTGGCTGTTCAGCCTCGCAACGCCCGTCGGCGCAATCTTCAGCCCCGATGGCGTGGCGGACCTCGCAAACGCTCCCGTCGGCACCGGCCCGTACACGGTCGAGACCTGGACCCCGAACGAGAGCATTGTGCTCGACACCCGCGACGACTACTGGGGCGAGGGCCCCGGCGTCGAGCAGGTCACCCTGCGCTACTTCGCGGACGCCACCGCCACGACGAACGCGCTGCGCACCGGCGACGTCGACGCGATCATCAACCTGCAGGCGCCCGAACTGCTCGACAGCTTCGAGTCGGATGACAAGTTCAAGGTCATCACGGGCACCTCGAGCGGCGAGGTCTCGCTTTCGCTGAACAACCAGGCGGCACCGTTCGACGATGTGCGCGTGCGCCAGGCAGTGCTCTATGCGCTGGACGAGCAGGCCATCATCGACACCGCCTGGAACGGTTACGGCACGCCCCAGGCGACGTTCGCCACGCCGACCGACCCGTACTACGAGGACCTCACGGACGTCTACGCGTACGACCCCAAGAAGGCGAAGGCCCTGCTGGCGGAAGCCGGCTACGAGAACGGCCTGGACATCACCTACACCGTTCCGACCCGCCCCTACGCGCAGGCCGTCTCGGAGATCGTCGTCTCGCAGCTCAAGGACGTCGGCATCAACGTCACCATCAAGTCCTCCGAGTTCCCCGCGGTGTGGCTCGACGAGGTCTTCACGAACCACGACTACCAGATGACCACCGTCCTCGCGGTCGAGGCTCGTGACATCCTCACGGTCTTCAACAACCCCGAGTACTACATCGGCTACGACAACTCGGTCATCGCGCCGCTCGCCGCCGCGGCCGACCAGGCCGACGAGGCGGGCTACGTCTCGGGCATGCAGGACGTCGCACGTCAGATCGTGGACGACGCGGCATCGGGTGTGCTGTTCCTCTTCCCGAACATCGTCGTCGCAAAGGCCGGCCTTGAGGGCCTGCCCGAGAACGCCATCATCGAGGCGCTCAACCTGACCGACCTGCACTGGAAGTAGTCAGTTCGTTTTCACTCGGTCGCCCGGGTGACGCGCTCTGCGTCACCCGGGCGACCTCCCGCATCGTTCCCATGAACGAGCACCGCGCACAACCGGAGGAAGCCGCATGGCCTTACGGATCCTGATCAATCTTGCACGGTTCGCCGTGACGTATATCGTCGCGACGGTCGTCGTGTTCCTCTTCATGCGTCTGGTCCCCGGGGACCCCGCGCAGATCGCCCTCGGCGTGAACGCAACCCCCGAGCTACTCGAGCAGACGCGAGCCGAGTTCGGCACCGACCGGCCGCTCATCGTGCAGTACTTCGACTGGTTCTTCGGCCTGCTGCGCGGCGATTTCGGCACCTCCTACCTCACCCGCACCGACATCAGCCCGATGGTGGCCGACCGCGTGCAGGTCAGCCTCATCCTGGTGCTCACCGCGATGGCGATCGCGCTGCTCGTCGCGATCCCCCTCGGCACCTGGGCCGCGGTCAAGCACCGCAACCTCTCGGGCGTCGTCATCGGCGTCGGCTCGCAGCTGGGTGTTGCTATCCCCGGCTTCCTCGCCGGCATCCTGCTCGTGTTGGTATTTGCCGTGAACCTCGGCTGGCTGCCCGCGAACGGCTGGACGGCCCCCTCGGTGGACTTCGTCGACTTCCTGAGGCGGCTCGTCCTCCCGGTCGTCGCCCTCGCTTCCGTGCAGGGCGCGATCCTCACTCGCTATGTGCGCTCTGCCGTGTTGGAAGTCATGAGCGAGGACTACCTGCGCACAGCCCGCGCGAAGGGCCTGAGCAAGACCGGCGCCCTCCTGAAGCACGGTCTGCGCAACGCGGCCATCCCGGTCATCACCGTCACCGGCGTCCAAATTGCAGCCCTCATTATCGGCGCCGTGGTCATCGAGCGGGTCTTCGTGATCCCAGGTCTCGGCTCCATGCTGCTCGACGCGGTCGGCAACCGTGACCTCCTCACGGTGCAGTCCGTCGTGATGGTGCTCGTCGCGATCACGCTGATCCTCAACCTCGTCGTCGACCTGCTCTACACCGTCGTCGATCCGCGCATGCGAAGGAGTGCCTAGCCATGAGCACGCAGAACATCCCGACCCCTCCGGTCCAGGCGCCGCGCACCAGCGCGCTCTCGGCCCCGGGGCGCGCGACCACCAGCCCCCGGGCGCCGGGGCGCGGCAAGCTCTCCCCCACGCTCCTCATCGGGACCGCCCTGATCGGGCTGGTCGTGCTCGCCGCGATCGTCTCGTACATCTGGACGCCATACGACCCCGTCCAGGTGGACGCCGCCGCGCGCCTCCAGGGCTCGAGCGCCGCGCACCTCATGGGCACCGACAAGTACGGCCGAGACGTATTCTCGGCGATCCTGTACGGCGCCCGCATCACCCTCCTGGTCGGCGTCATCTCCGTCGGCATCGCGATCCTGATCGGCACCCCGCTCGGCATCCTCGCCGGCATTCGCGGCGGCTGGATCGAAGAGGTCATCATGCGCACTTCGGACATCGCGCTCGCCTTCCCCGCGCTGCTGCTCGCCATCATGTTCAGCGCCATCTTCGGTGCTTCAACGATGACCGCGATGGTCGCGATCGGCATCTCGACTGTGCCCGGCTTCGCCCGCGTGGCCCGCTCCGGCACTCTGCAGGTGATGGGCACCGAGTACGTGCTCGCCGCCCGCGCGGCCAGCCAGTCGCGGTTCCGGATCGCGCTGCGCCACGTCTTGCCGAACATCATCGGCATCGTGGTCGTGCAGTGCTCCGTGTCCTTCTCGCTCGCGGTGCTCGCCGAGGCTGGCCTCAGCTTCCTCGGCCTCGGCACCCCGCCGCCCACCCCCTCGTGGGGGCGCATGCTGCAGGAGTCGCAGCAGTTCCTCGGCACCGAGCCCATGCTCGCTGTCTGGCCCGGGCTCGCCATCGCGATCGCCGTCATGGGCTTCAACCTGCTCGGCGACGGACTGCGCGACCGATTCGATCCGAAGCTCAACGGGAGCCACAGCTGATGAATACGCTTACCAAGCCCAAGGTACAGGACGCCTCGCCCCTGCTCCGCGTCGACAACCTCACGGTGCGCACGCCCCATCGCCCGCTAGTGCAGAACTTCTCGCTGCACATGCAGCACGGCGAGCGCATCGGCCTGATCGGCGAGTCAGGCTCCGGCAAGTCGATGACCACGACCGCGCTGCTCGGGCTGCTGCCCGCCGGCGTCTCGGCAGAGGGCTCGGTGCGGCTCGACGGCTACGCCGGGAACCTGCTTGAGGCGTCCGAGTCGGACCTCTCGAAGATTCGCGGCAAGGACGTCGCGATGGTCTTCCAGGAGCCGTTGACCGCGCTGAACCCGCTCATGCGGGCCGGCGCCCAGGTCGCCGAGATCATCCTGCAGCACCGGCTCGCGCCGAACAAGGCCGAAGCGATGCGCCGCGCCGTCGAGATGCTCGACGCCGTGCACCTACCCGACCCGGCGCAGGCCGCGAAGGCGTACCCGCACCAGCTTTCGGGCGGGCAGCGTCAGCGCGTCATGCTCGCGATGGCCCTCGCCAACGACCCCTCGCTGCTGCTCTGCGACGAGCCGACGACCGCGCTCGACGTCACCGTGCAGCGCCAGGTCCTCGACCTCATCCTCGAGCTCGTGCGCGAGCGCGGCACCGGCCTCTTGTTCATCACGCACGACCTCGCCGTCGTCGCGAACATGTGCACCCGCGTGCTGGTGATGAACCAGGGCGTTGTCGTCGAGGAGGGCACGACCGAGGATGTCTTCACGCGCCCCCAGCACCCCTACACGCGCGGCCTGCTCGCCGCGTCCGACCTCGATGCGGTCGATGCGAACGGACGCCTGTTCACGGTCGCGACCGCGCAGGAATACGTGCCCCCGACGGTTGCCTCGACGAACGTCCAGCGGGATCCTGCCGAAGACGCCGCTGCCGAGCCGAGCGTGGCCCCGGAGCCGGCCCCCGCCCCGGCCCCCGCGCACCCGCCGCGTCCCGATGCGGAGCCCGTGATGCGCGTGACGGACCTAGTCCGCACGTACTCGCGCGGCAAGACCAGTCTGTTCAAGCCGGCGACCGAGGTGCGGGCCCTGAAGGGCATCTCGTTCGAGGTCCCCGAGGGCGGCCGTCTCGGCGTCGTTGGCGAGTCCGGATCGGGCAAGTCGACGCTGCTCCGGATCCTGGCGGGCCTCGACCAGCCGACCTCGGGCAGCGCGATCGTCGCGGGCAACGAGGTGTCGGGCGCGAAGGAGTCGGAGCTGCGCGAGCTGCGCCAGAACCTGCAGATCGTGTTCCAGGACCCGATGGGCTCGCTCGACCCGCGCATGACCGTCGAACAGATCATCTCCGAACCCCTGCTCGTGCGCGGTCGCAACGAGTCCGCGCGCGATCGCTCGCGCATGGTCGCCGAGATGCTCGAGTCGGTGGGACTGCCTGCTGAGGCAGCCACCCGCTACCCGCACCAGTTCTCGGGCGGGCAGCGCCAGCGCATCTCGATCGCCCGTGCGCTCATCTGCCGGCCTCGCGTAGTGGTGGCCGACGAGCCGGTGAGCGCCCTGGACGTGTCCGTGCGCGCGCAGGTGCTCAACCTGCTCGCCGACCTGGTCGACGAGTATGGTCTCACCCTCGTCTTCGTCTCGCACGACCTGAACGTCGTGCGGCACCTGTGCGATTCGGTCGTCGTCATGCAATCGGGCGAGATCGTCGAGGCGGGCGAGACCGAAGAGGTCTACCGCAACCCGCAGCATCCGTACACGAAGCGCCTGATTGACTCGTCACTGACGCTGCGCCAGGAGCTCACCGGTTCCCGGTAGCTCCGCCCGTTTGACTCTCGCTGAACCGCTCCATCGAAAGGACCGTATGTCTTCCGCCGCGACCCCCCGTCTCGCAGATCTCGACGCCGGAACGCTCAGCGAGCGCTACGCGAGCGGGGACCTGACCCCGAGCGAGGTGGCCGAGGACGTCATCGCGCGGGTCGAGGCGCGCGAGCCCGAGCTCAACGCGCTCTACCTCTTCGACGCCGCGCAGGTGCGCGCGGACGCCGCGGCGTCTTCTGCGCGCTGGGCCGCGGGCAGCCCCCGTAGCCCCTTCGACGGCGTCCCCGCGACGGTCAAGGAGAACATTGCCCGCGCGGGGCAGCCGAAGCCGTCTGGCACGGCCCTGCCGAACCCGGTGATCGCGGCGCGCAACGCCCCGACCACGGACCGACTGCTCGAGGCGGGCTGCGTCATCATCGGCTCGACCACGATGCCCGACTGGGGCATGCTCTCGTCGGGCGTCTCGAGCCTGCACGGGATCACCCGCGGCGCGCTCAACCCGGCCCACACCTCGGGCGGCTCGAGCGCGGGCGCGGGCACCGCCGCCGCAGCGGGCTATGGCCCGCTGCACATCGGCACCGACATCGGCGGCTCGATCCGGCTGCCCGGCACCTGGCAGGGTCTCACGGCGCTCAAGCCAAGCGAGGGCCTCATCCCCCTCGACGTGCCCTACGACGGTCGCGCCGCGGGCCCACTGACCCGGACGGCCGCCGACTCGGTACGCCTCATGTCGATCGTCGCCCGCCCCGACGAGCGCGACTATCTGACGCGCCCGTACCCGCCCATGGACTGGTCGACCGAGCCGCTGGCCCCCGCGGGCCTCCGCGTCGCCCTCCAGCTCGATGCGGGCTCGGGTCTCGCGGTCGAGCCCGAAACGCTCGCCATCGTGGAGCGCGCGGCCCAGCTCTTCGCTGACGCGGGCGCCGTGGTCGAGCCGCTGGCCCCGTTCGTCGGCCCCGAGGTGCTCGACGGCCTCGTCGGGTTCTGGCGCAGCCGCTCCTACGCCGACTTCGAGCTGCTGAGCGAGTCCGACCGCGCGCTCGTGCTGCCCTTCATCGTCGACTGGTGCGTCGCCGGCTCGAACTTCACGGCGGCCGAGACCATCCGCAATCGCAACCAGATCGACGAGATGGCGCGCCTCACCCGCGCGGCCACCGCGCCGTACGACCTCGTGCTCTCTCCCGTGTCGCCCGTCGCGGCGTTCGCGGCGGAGGACCCGATGCCGATCACCGACCCGCTCGAGACGATGGGCCATATCTCGTTCACCGTGCCGTACAACATGTCGGGACAGCCCGCGCTGTCCATCGGCGCCGGCATCCAGGCGGACGGGCGCACCGTCGGCCTGCAGATCGCCGGGCCCATCGGCACCGACGACACGCTCATGCGCGTTGCCTGCTGGTTCGAGTCGGCCCGTGGTGCGGACGCCGAGGTTGATTGGTCGCTGCTGCCGTAGGGCTCCATCGCCCGCCGTTCCCGGAGCGATCACACTTCCCGGAGCCGCCCGAGCCACATTTCCGCTCCGGGAACTCAGAAAGCTCCGGGAAGTGCGGCGCGGGGCCGAGAACGCAGAAGGGCCCGGGCAAGTGCCCGGGCCCTTGCTGTACCTGCCGCTAGGAGGACGGCGGCGTGTAGCGCCCGTCGATCGCGGTCCAGCCGCCGTCGACGGTCAGCGTCGTGCCCGTCACGAACGTCGAGGCGTCCGACGCCAGGAACACGACGGCTCCCGCGAGTTCATCGGGGCGAGCCCAGCGGCCGAGCGCGGCCTTCGACGCGTAGGCGCCGTACCACTCGTCATTCGCCTTGATCTGCGCGGTCAGCGGGGTCTCCACGACGCCCGGGGCGACGACGTTCACGCGCACCCCCGCGGGGCCGTACTCGGCCGCGCCCGTCTTCGCGAGCTGCACGAGCCCCGCCTTGGTCGCCGCGTAGACGCCCTGGCCGGGCTCGACGACCTGCGCGCGAATCGACGCGAAGCCGATGATCGAGCCGCCGCCGTTCGCCGCGAAGCGCGTGCCAAACTTCCGGATCAGCTGGAACGAGGCGCGCAGGTTGAGGTTCACGACGCGGTCGAATTCGTCCATCGAGTAGTCCGCCATGCGCTTGCGCACGTTCGTCGCGGCCGTGAACACGAGCGACGAGGCGTTGCCGAAACGCTCAACGGCGGCATCGATCGCCGCGTCGTCGAGGACGTTCAGCTGGTAGGCCTCGGCCGAGCCACCCGTGCCCGAGATGAGCGCGGTCGTCGCCTCTGCGGCCTCCAGGGAGTAGTCGGCAATCACGACGTGCGCGCCCTGCGCGGCCAGCGCCTGCGCCGCCTCGCGGCCAATGCCGCTGCCGGAACCGATCACCACAATCGTGCGGTTATCGAGCCGGAAGAGCTGGGTGTAGTCGATCTGCGGGAATTCGCTCATGTGGGGGTCTCCAGAAGGGGTGAGGGGTCGATGGGCGGCGGAGCTTGCTAGCGGCGCGCCTTGGGGCGAATCATGGCCATGCGCGTCACGGTGAACTCTTCGACGGCGAAGCGCGGGCCCTCGCGGCCGATGCCCGAGTCCTTCACCCCGCCGTAGGGCATGATGTCGGAGCGGAAACCGGGGATCTCGTTGACGACCACGCCGCCGACCTCGAGCCGGTCGATCGCGTCGAACGCGCTCTCGAGCGAGGCCGTGTAGATCGCGGCCTGCAGTCCGTAGCGCGAGTGGTTGACGAGGTCGATCGCCTCGTCGACCGAGTCGACGGTGGCGAGGCAGACCACGGGACCGAAGATCTCTTCGTTCCACGCCTCGGCGTCGGTCGGCACGTCGCCGAGCACCGTGGGGCGCACGAGCGCGACGTCGCCGTCGCCCGGCCCGGCGCCGAGCACGCGCGCGCCAGCCTCGACCGCGGCGGAGATGACCGCGCGGATCCGGTCGCCCGAGCCCGAGTTGATGACGTGCGCGACGTTCGTGTCCTCGCTGCGGGGGTCACCCACGACGACTTCGCTCAGGCGCTCGACCAACCGACTGGTGAACTGCTCGGCGATCGGGCGCTCGAGCACGACGCGTTGCACAGAGATGCAGGCCTGGCCGTTGGCGTAGAACGCGCCGCGCAGCACGGCGTCGACCGCCGCGTCGACATCAGCGTCCGCCGCGACGATGAAGCCGGTGTTCGAGCCGAGTTCAAGCACGGCCTTGCGCGGGGCCGCCTGTCGGGCGATGAGGTGGCCGATCCTTGCGGATCCGGTGAAAGAAACGACCTGCGCCCGGGGGTCGGTGACCAAGACCTCGCCGACCTCGGGGCCGCCGTTGACGAGCTGCACCGCGGCGGCCGTCACGCCGTGCGCGGCGAGCACCTCGCGGGTGATCGCAAGCAGCTCGAGCGTCGCCAGTGGCGTGTTCGGCGCGGGCTTGATGATGACGGGGCAGGCCGCCGCGATCGCCGGCGCGAGCTTGTGGGTCGCGAGCAGCAGGGGGTAGTTAAAGCCGGCGATGCCGATGACGACGCCCGCGGGCTTGCGCGTGAAGTAGCCGATCATGCCGCGGCCGGTCTCCTGCAGATCGAGCGGCACGGTCTCGCCGCGCAGGTGTGCGACCTCTTCAGCCGTCGCTTCGAGGGTGACAATCGTGCGGTTGACCTCGACGCGGCAGTCCCGGCGGGGCTTGCCCGTTTCCAGGATCAGGAGGTCCTCGAGGCGGGCGGCCTCGGCGCGTACGCGCTCAGTGATCGCGACCAGGATCGATCGGCGCTGCGCCGTCGAGAGCGCGGCGACCTCGAAACGTGCAGCCTCAGCGGCGTCGAGTGCATCGCGCGAGTCCTGCACCGTGCTGACGGGGGCGTTCGCAACCAGGCTGCCGTCGAACGGGAACACGACCTGTGCGCTCGTCTCGGACGTGCGCCACTCGGTGCCGATCGGCAGCGCGCCCGCCGGGGCGAGCAAAGACAGGGTGTCTGACATGGGCGAGTTCCTTCGCTGCTGGACGGGCACCCCCGCGCCCAGGCGCTTCGGCGTCACCGCTGACTGAAATCAACCCTCGCAATGAGTGGTCTTACCATTTAATATAGTTCACTAGGGCCGCAATGCCAATGCACCTTGCCCGACTCAGGCTCCGCTTCCCAGAAGGATTCCTCAATGACTCGCAGCTATCGCATCGCAGTACTCCCCGGTGACGGAATCGGGCCGGAGGTCGTGGGCTCTGCGCTCGAGGTCCTCGACGCCGCCGAAAAGCGATTCGGATTCCACACCGACCGGAGCGAATACGCCGCCGGGGCAAACCACTACCTCGAGACCGGCGAGCTCTTCGACGAGCTCGAGGCCGAGCTCCGCGACAAGGACGCGATCCTGTTCGGATCCATGGGCGACCCACGCGTCACCCCCGGGATCCTGGAGCGCGGCTTCATCCTGGAGATGCGCCAGCGCTTCCAACAAGCCGCGAACGTCCGCCCCGTGCGTCTGTACCCCGGTGTCCCGACCCCGATCGTCGACCTGACTCCCGAGCGCTGTGAGCTCGTCATCGTGCGCGAGAACACCGAGGGCGCCTACGTCGGCCAGGGCTCGACCGTGCACCGCGGCACCCCGAACGCGGTCGCGATGCAGGAGTCCCTGAACACCCGCGCAGGCATCGAGCGCGTCGTCGACTTCGCGTTCCGCCTCGCGGTGAGTCGCCGGAAGAAGCTCACGCTCTGCCACAAGACCAACATTCTGGTCGCCGCCGGCCAGCTCTGGCAGGAGGTCGTGAACGACCTCTCGGCCCACTACCCCGAGGTCGAAACCGACTACGTGCACGTCGACGCGATGTGCTTCCACCTGCCGCTCACGCCCGAACGCTTCGACGTCGTCGTCACCGACAACCTGTTCGGTGACATCATCACCGACCTCGGCGCCGTCATCCAGGGCGGCCTCGGCGTCGCCACGAGCGCCAATCTCAACCTCGACGGCAGCGCGCCCAGCATGTTCGAGGCCATCCACGGCTCGGCCCCCGACATTGCGGGCAAGGGCTGGGCGAACCCGTCGGGCTCGATCCTGTCGCTCGCCCTCATGCTCGGTCACCTCGGCGAGGGCGAGGCCGCGCAGGCCATCGAGGCGGCGACCGTGCAGGTGCTCGGCGAGCTCCCCGCCCTAGCCGGTGCCGCGATGGGTGCCAGCACCGCCGAGGTGGGCGCCCGCGTCGCCGAGATCGTGCGCGGTGGCAGCTACGACACGGCGCTCGTCCCGAACTCGCTGCTCGGCACGCTCGCGGAGCTCGCCCCCACGCGCCTGAGCTAGACCCCGCAACGCACGAGCGCCCCTGACCACGAAAGTCGGGGGCGCTTGTGCGTGTCGCTACGCCTGCGGCGGCTGCAACACCGAGAAGTCCGGCTGGCCGTTTGCATCGGCGGGCAGCGGGGTGCCATCGGCGTAGAGCGGCCAGGGCAAAAGTTCCGGCTGCGGCGCGGGCGCCGAGGCAGGATCCTGCTGGCCCGGGTACTGCCCGGCGGGGTACTGCGCCAGCGGGGCCGGCTGCACCTGCGGAAGCGGGGCAGGCTGTGCAGGCGCGGCGGCCCGGCGGGCGTCGCGCTCGTCAGCGGCGTAGTTCCAGCGCAGCAGCAAGGTAATCGCGAGGCCGAGGGCGGTCAGGATCAGCGTCGCGACGGCGATCTTCCAGTACAGATCGGGGATCGTGACCTTGAACGCCTCGATGCCGGTGGGCGCCGTGAAGAGAATGCCCGAGAGCACCGCGAGCACGCTCGTAATGAACGCGAAACGGCCGAGCGGCGCGGGCCGGTTGTTGCCGAGGCGCAGCAGCAGCTCGCAGCCGATGATGACGATGCGGGTCACCCCGATAATGAAGACCGACTTCCAGAAGATCGTGAAGATCAGGGTGAAGTCGTACGGCGTGATCCAGATCACGATGAGGGCGAGGCCCAAAATGTATGTGTTCGCAATCAGGGCGACCGGCGCGTACCACTCCGAGCGGGTCTCGCGCCGGGTATCGAGCGCCGTGAACGTCGTGAAGACGGCAAAGAGAATGAAGGTCGAGAACACCCGCTCGAACTTGCCCTCGAAGTCGCCCAGGAAGAGCAGCGCGATCGAGGCGATCGAGACGACCGCGAGCAGGCCGATGCTGACCTTCAAGAACGGCGAGAGTTGGCGGTGGGCCGCGGGCCGTGTCTGAACCGAGGCCGACTGAGGCGTCGCAGCCGGGGCCGCCCCCTCGGGTGTGGACACGTCAGGAGTGTGAGGCTGCTGTGTACTCATAATGTTCAGTGTTGTCGCTTCGCCACCGAATCGCCAGCCCCACGCGCCGAATGCACCGCATTCCCAGGCCGGCCCGGCCCGCGCGAGCACACTCACACGGACGGGTAGACTGGCCGAAGGCCCAACCCAGGCACCGGCACTGCGCTGCCGCGCGCCACCTCGAGCAACGGAGAGCCCCGAGCGTGACTGAGTCCCACGTCCCCGAAGTGCATGCCCCCGACACGGTCGCGAACGCGACCCAGACGCCCGACAAGGAGCAGCCATACGGCGCTCTCGGGCTGAAGGACGACGAGTACGCGAAGATCCGCGAGATTCTGGGGCGCCGCCCCACCTCCGGTGAACTCGCAATGTACTCCGTCATGTGGTCCGAGCACTGCTCGTACAAGTCCTCCAAGATCTATCTGCGCCAGTTTGGCCAGAAGGTCAACGACAAGATGAAGGAACGCCTGCTCGTCGGCATGGGCGAGAACGCCGGTGTGGTCGACGTGGGCAACGGCTTCGCCGTGACCTTCAAGGTGGAGAGCCACAACCACCCCTCCTACATCGAGCCCTTCCAGGGCGCGGCCACCGGCGTCGGCGGCATCATCCGCGACATCATCTCGATGGGCGCACGCCCGGTCGCAGTGATGGACCAGCTGCGCTTCGGTGACATCGACCACCCCGACACCGCGCGCGTCGTGCACGGCGTCGTTTCGGGCATCAGCTCCTACGCGAACTGCCTCGGCCTGCCCAACATCGGCGGCGAGACCGTGTTCGACGCGGTCTACCAGGCGAACCCGCTCGTCAACGCCCTGGGCGTCGGCGTGCTACGCCACGAGGACCTGCACCTGGCCAACGCCTCGGGCGTGGGCAACAAGGTCGTCCTCTTCGGCGCCCGCACGGGCGGCGACGGCATCGGCGGCGCGTCGATCCTTGCCTCTGACAGCTTCGACGAGGGCGGCCCCACCAAGCGCCCCGCCGTGCAGGTCGGCGACCCCTTCGCCGAGAAGGTGCTCATCGAGTGCTGCCTCGAGCTGTTCCGCGGCGAGTTGGTTGAGGGCATTCAGGATCTCGGCGCGGCCGGCATTTCCTGCGCCACGAGCGAGCTCGCGGCGAACGGCGACGGCGGCATGTTCATCGAGCTCGACAGCGTCCTGCTGCGCGACCCGTCGCTCACCGCCGAGGAGATCCTCATGTCGGAGAGCCAGGAGCGCATGATGGCGGTCGTCGCGCCTGAGAAGCTCGACGCGTTCCTCGCCGTCACCGAGAAGTGGGACGTCGAGACCAGCGTGCTGGGCCACGTCACCGACACCGGCCGCCTCGTCATCAACTGGCACGGCGAGGAGATCGTCAACGTGGACCCGTCGACGGTCGCCGTCGACGGACCGGTGTACGAGCGTCCCGTCGCCTACCCGGCATGGATCGACGCGCTGCAGGCGGACACCGCCTCGGCGCTGCCACGCGCGAACTCCGGCGCCGAGCTGCGCGAGCAGCTCCTCGCCGTGGCTGCCAGCCCGAATCAGGCAGACGTGTCCTGGATTACGAACCAGTACGACCACTACGTCATGGGCAACACCGCGCTCAGCTTCCCCGACGGCGCCGGCATGATCCGCGTCGACGAGGAGACCGGGCTCGGCATCGCCATCGCGACCGACGCGAACGGCCGCTACTGCCAGCTCGACCCGTACGCGGGTGCGCAGCTCGCGCTCGCCGAGGCCTACCGCAACGTCGCGACGTCGGGCGCTGTGCCCACCGCTGTGACGGACTGCCTGAACTTCGGCAGCCCCGAGAACCCCGAGGTGATGTGGCAGTTCTCACGCGCCGTTGAGGGCCTTTCTGACGCGTGTCTCGCGCTCGAGGTACCCGTGACCGGCGGAAACGTGTCGTTCTACAACCAGACGGGCGACACCCCGATTCACCCGACCCCCGTGGTCGGCGTGCTCGGGATTATCGACGACGTCGCGAAGCGTGTCCCGAGCGGCTGGCAGGATCAGGGCGAGAACCTCTACCTGCTCGGCACCACGCGTGAGGAGCTCGACGGTTCGGCCTGGGCCGGCACCATCCACAGCCACCTCGGCGGCACGCCCCCCACGGTGGACCTCGCGGGCGAGCGCCGTCTCGCGGAGCTGCTGCAGGCGGGCGTCCAGGGCGAACTCATCTCGGCCGCGCAGGACCTCTCAGACGGCGGCCTGGCCCAGGCCCTCGTCGATGCCACTCTGCGTTTCGGCGTCGGCGCGCGCGTCTGGCTCGGCGAGATCATGGAGCGCGACGGCGTCGACGCGACCACCGCTCTCTTCTCGGAGTCGCAGGGCCGCGTGCTCGTCTCGGTGCCCCGCGAGGAGGACGTGAAGTTCCGCGGGCTGTGCGAGGGTCGGAACTACCCCGTGCTGCGCGTGGGCGTCACCGACGGTACCGGCGTCGATGCGGCCCTCGAGGTGCAGGATCAGTTCACCGTTACGCTCGGCGAGCTGGCCGGAGCACACCGTGGCACGCTTCCCGAGCGCTTCGGCGCGGTCGTCGGCGAGGTCGCTGTCGGCGCGTAGCCGAGACGCAGAAAAGGGCCCCGCGGCTTGCCGCGGGGCCCTTTTCGTGTAAGTCTGATGTGAGCGGGGCTGACACTGGGGGGTGCTGAAATTGCCCCGCTCACGAGTAGAACGATAGATTCGGTTGCGAATCGCGAACCGATTTCAATTGCTCTATGTACTAGTAGAACAGGACTGAAGCGAGGCGTGGCTGCGATGACCGCGGTTTCATCCCTCGCTTCACCCTTGGGGTCAGTCGGCCAGGATCGCGCCCGCGCGCTGCACGATATTCGCATGCAGTTCGGCAACCGGTAGCGCCGCATCGAGCGTCAGGAAGCGCCCTGGCTCGGCAGCCGCGAGCGCCAGGAAGCCCTCGCGCACCGCCGTGTGAAAGTCGTTTGCCTCGCGCTCGAGGCGGTCGGCCACTCCCCCGGCTTTCGCGCGCCGCTCGACCGCGAGCTCGGGTGACACATCAAGTAGCACGGTGAGATCCGGCTGCAGCGAGTCACTCGCCCAGGCACTGAGCCGGCGCACATCGTCGACCTCGAGCACGCGGCCCGCGCCCTGGTAGGCGAGGGACGAGTCGATGTAGCGATCCTGCACGACGATCGCCCCGCGCGCGAGCGCCGGCCGCACCACCTGCGCCACGTGCTGCGCACGATCGGCCGCGTAGAGCAGGGCCTCGGCGCGCGGGTCAATCGGCTCGTCGCCGTGCAGGAGCAGTTCACGGAGCTGTCGACCGAGCGACGTGCCTCCGGGTTCGCGCGTGCGCACGACCTCGTGGCCGCGGGCCCGCAGCCACGCTTCGAGCAGCTCGGCTTGGGTCGTCTTGCCCGCGCCATCGCCGCCCTCGAGCGTGATGAAACGACCCGTCAGTCCGTGTGCCGTGGCGGCGGTGGCCCCGCTCACTCCCCTGCCGCCTCCGCCGCCGCCTTCTTGGCGGCACGCGTCGCCGCCGCCTTCTTCGCGGCTGCGGAGCGGACCGGATCGACGGCCTTCGCCGCCGAGGCCTTCTTCGCCGCAGGCTTCTTCGCAGCGGCCTTCTTCACCGGAGCCTTCTTGGTGGGCGCCTTCTTTGCGGGCGCCTTGCGCTTCACCGGGCCCTTCGCGCGCTTGATCGCAAGCAGCTCGATGGCGCGCTCAAAGGTGATGCTCTCGACCTCTTCGCCGCGCGGAATCGTGGCGTTCGTCTCGCCGTCGGTGACGTACGGGCCGAAGCGTCCGTCCTTCACCTTGATCGGCTTGCCGCTGACCGGGTCTGCCTCGAACTCCTTCAACGCGCTTGACGCGCGCTTCGCGCCGTACTTCGGCTGGGCAAAAATCTCCTGTGCTCCGGCGAGGTCGACGGTGAAGATCGCGTCCTCGCTGGGAAGGGTACGCGTGTCAGTGCCCTTCTTCAGATACGGGCCGTAGCGGCCGTTCTGCGCCGTGATTTCTGCCCCCGTCTCGGGGTCCGTGCCCACCACGCGGGGCAGGTTGAGCAGGGCGAGCGCGGTATCGAGGTCGATCGTGTCGAGCGACATCGAGGCGAAGATTGAGGCGGTGCGCGGCTTTTCCGCCGCAGCCTTCTTCGCCTTCGGCTTCGCGTCCGGATCGACCGGCGCCTCGGGGATCGCCTCGGTCACGTACGGGCCGAAACGGCCCGTCTTCGCAAGGATCTCCCGCCCGTTCTCGGGGTTCACGCCGATCACGCGGTCCTCGATCGGCTCTTGGTCCGCGAGCTCGTGCGCGCGCGCCGGGGTGAGCTCGTCGGGGGCGAGCCCCTCGGGCAGGTTCACGATACGAGGCTTGAGTTCCCCGTTCTCGTCGACCTCGCACTTGTCGTCGAAGACCTCGAGGTACGGGCCGTACTTGCCGTTGCGCAGCGAGACCGCGTCGTCGATGCGGATCGTGTTGATGGCGCGGGCGTCGATCTCGCCAAGGTTGTCGACGACGCCACGGAGGCCTGGGTGGCTGTCGGAGCCGAAGTAGAACTCTCGCAGCCACTCGGTGCGGTCGGCTTCGCCAGCCGCGATCCGGTCGAGGTCGTTCTCCATCTCGGCAGTGAAGTCGTAGTTCACGAGCGCCGAGAAGTACTCTTCGAGCAGGCGCACCACCGAGAAGGCGATCCAGCTCGGAACCAGAGCCTGGCCCTTCTTGGTGACGTAGCCGCGGTCCATGATCGTGCTGATGATCGCGGCAAATGTCGAGGGGCGGCCGATGCCGAGGTCCTCGAGGCGCTTCGTCAGGCTGGCCTCGGTGTAGCGGGGCGGCGGGCTCGTCTCGTGGCCCTTCGCCTCGGGATCCTGCACGCCAAGGGTCGCTCCCTGGGTGAGCGGGGGCAGGGCGACGTTGCGTTCGGACTCGCCGCGCTTCTCGTCCTTGCCCTCTTCGTAGGCGAGGAGGAAGCCCTGGAAGGTGATGACGGTGCCGCTCGCGGTGAACTCGGCGTTGACCGTGCCCGCCGCGTCGGGGTCCGGGAGGTTGACGCCGAGGGTGACCGTGTCAGTCGAGCCCTTCGCGTCGGCCATCTGGCTCGCGACGGTGCGCTTCCAGATCAGCTCGTAGAGGGCGAACTCGCCCTGGGTGAGCTTGCCCTTGAGCTCGGCTGGGCGCTGGAACTCCTCGCCCGCGGGACGAATGGCCTCGTGCGCCTCCTGGGCACCCTTCGCCTTGCCCGTGTAGACACGCGGGGCGTCCGGTACGGTCTCGGCGCCGTAGAGCGCTTTGGCCTGCGTGCGCGCCGCCTGAATCGCCTGCTGCGAGAGCGTCGGCGAGTCGGTACGCATATAGGTGATGTACCCGTTTTCGTACAGGCCCTGGGCGAAGGACATGGTCTGGCGCGAGCTGTAGCGCAGCTTGCGCGAGGCCTCTTGCTGCAAGGTCGACGTCGTGAACGGAGCTGCGGGGCGACGGGTGTGCGGCTTCGTCTCGACCGCGCGCACCTCCGCCTGCGTGCCGTCCGCGGCGAGTGCGGTGGCGAGCGCCTGTGCGCGGTCAGCCGCGAGCACGAGCACGTCGGCCTTCGCCGCCTTCTCGGTCAGCTTGCCGTCGTCGCCGAAGTCTCCGCCGCCCGCGAGCTTCTTGTCGTTCAGGCGCACCAATCGAGCTTCGAACTGTTCGACGCCGCCGACGGGCTCGGCCAGCGTGAACGCCGCCGTCAGGTCCCAGTATCCGGCGGCCGTGAAGGCGAGACGCTCGCGTTCTCGGTCGACCACGAGCCGGGTCGCCGCAGACTGCACGCGCCCCGCCGAAAGCTTGGGCGCGACCTTGCGCCAGAGCACGGGCGAGATGTCGTAGCCGTAGAGACGGTCGAGGATGCGCCGGGTCTCCTGCGCGTCGACCAGCGAGGTGTCGAGTTCGCGTGTGTTTGCCTTGGCGTGCTCGATCGCGTCCTTGGTGATTTCGTGGAACACCATGCGGCGCACGGGCACCTTCGGCTTGAGTACCTCGAGCAGGTGCCAGGCGATGGCCTCTCCCTCGCGGTCCTCATCAGTGGCGAGCCACAGCTCGTCCGCATTCTTCAGTGCGCGCTTGAGGTCGCTGACGGTCTTCTTCTTGTTATCCGCCACCACGTAGTAGGGCGCGAAGTCGTTGTCGACATCGACGGCGAACTTACCGAAGGGACCTTTCTTGAGCTCTGGCGGCAGCTCGGAGGGTTCCGCGAGGTCGCGGATATGTCCGACTGAGGCGATGACCTCATAGTCGTCACCGAGATAGGCGCCGATCGTTTTCGCCTTGGTCGGCGACTCCACGATGACGAGCTTCTTCGTCCCCTTCACGGGTCTCCTTCTTCGCTCCGCGTTGCGGTCCTGGTACTCCAGTGCGATTACCAGGGCTCAGCCCACTGCCCTCGACACGATACACAAGTGCGGCTCGGAGTCCGATGCCACCCGCTTTCTCCCGATTCTAGGGCCCGTCTGCCCGCAAATCCTCCGGGCCCGCCCGAGAGCGCGCTAAGGCCGGGCCGAGCGGCGTGCCCGCACGCACCCAAACGCGCACCTCAAGCCCGCTGATCTCGCAGCGAACCAGTTCGACGCGAGCGGCAGCGGCGACCTCCCCGGCGACCACACAGGGGTCGTCCGCGAGCCACCCCGATAGTGCATCGGCGGCGGCGATCGCCGCGGCATCGGCGGCGCCCGCCGCGCGCTGGCGCGCCTCGAGCGCGCCGGTCGCCGCGACCACCGGCAGCCCGATCAGCATGGCGGCCGCGGCGAGCCCCCACCCCAGCGGCACGCTCATGCTCGACCGATCGTCATGATCTCGCCGCGCAGGCCGTCGCCGAGACGGTCAACGCACGCAGCGGCCCGTTTACGGGCGAGGCCCGCAGGGTGACGCAGGTCAGCCCTCCTTGCTCGGACCGGCTCACCCGCGTGCCTCCCGGCAACTGCCCGAGACGCTCGGCGGCGAGCGCCGCATCGCCCCTCGCCTCGAGCCGCGCAACATCGGCGGCGGCGGACGTCAGCGCGACACGGTGCGCGCCAAGCAGCACCCCGCCGAGGACGAAGCCCAGCACCAGCAGCGCCGTCGGGAGCACGATCGCAAACTCCGCGGTGACCGCGCCGCGGTCACCCAGCCGAGCCCAGTGCATTCTGCACGAGTTGCACGAGCATCGCCCGCACCTCGTCCGAGCGCAAAATGGCGACCAGCAGGCCTGCGAACGCGACCGCTGCCAGAATCACCACCGCGTACTCGGCGGTCACCGCCCCGCGGTCGTCGCCGACCGGGCGCGCCAGCTGACGCAGGCGCGCGCGATCCCGGCGCAATCCCGCTGGTGCGACCCGCTGCGGACTGGTCCGTTCGACCTCGTCGGGTTGCGGAGTTCGTGAGGGACGCATGAGTTTCGGCAGTGTGGACGGCCAGCGCGCGACGCGACGCACACGAATGTCCACCGCGGGCAGTACCGGGCCGCGCGTGACCCCGAACTCGCGAGCAGGCACGCCCCCGGGGGGTTCCTGGTCACTGGGCTGGTGCGAGCGCGGAATGGGGAGGGTATGCAGGGTCGCGAGCATGGGTGTGCCTTTCTCAGGAGGGGCACGGCCCGGCAGGTACCGGTGTGACCATTCTCCGCGCGAGTCCACCTCGCGGGCGAGACCAGGTCGGATCTGTGGACAACTCGCCAGTTGCGCGGTCGGTGAGTGAGCAGCGGTCGGTGAGTGAGCAGCGGTCGCCGCCCACGCAGCATTCACACGCCGCCCAGCATCGCGATGAGGACCGGAATCACGCCGAGCACCACAAACGCCGGCAACACGCAGGTGCCGATCGGGAGCAAGATCGTGACCCCAAGCCGTTCTGCCGCACGCTCGAGGGTCCGCAGCGATCGTTCCCGTTCGCCGACGGCCTCGGCGAGGAGCAACGGACCGGCCGCGACGCCGGTCGCCGAGGCGGTCGCAAGGGCGCGCCTGGTCGGCCCACCGGCCACGAGCGCGTCGGCACTCACCCACTCGGCGGCCACTTTGGCACCCGCGTCGGCGACGAGCCGGAGCGCGGGCCCCGGTGGCCCGCCGCCCTGCAGAGCGATCCAGGTGAGCTCGAGCTCGACGCCCACGATTCGCTGCGAGCGCTCGATGCGGCGCACCAGGGCCGAGGCCCACGCCACCCCTGCCGCCAGTAATCCGACGCCGGCGGGTATCAGGAACGCCCCGGTGGCGCCGAACAGCACCCCGAACGGGTCGAAGCCAAGCAACGCGCCACAGGCTGCCGCCAGCAGCGGCAGCGATCCGACCAGCGCGATGGTCGCACGTGGCCCCGTGAGCAGCACTCGACGCCGCTCGGCCGCCGATTCGATGGCGGACAGGCTCTCCGACATGCGCTCCATTGCGGCCGCCTGCGGAGCACCGCTGCGCTCGGCAACGAGCAACGCCGCCGCGAGCACGCGCCACGAAGGATGGTTCTCTCCCGCGACGGCGTCAGCCATCGAGGCGCCCCCGGCCACGCGCCTCGACGCGCGCCGCGCGACCAAACGCAGCTCATCTGCGACGCTCGCGTCCGCTGGGTCCAAGTCACCGCCTCCGCGCGCAGGGCCGACGGCGGGCGTCGGTGGACCGGGGCCACGCGCGATCACGGAGAGGATCCTGCCCAGGGGTACCCCGCCGCGCAGGAGCGTCGCGCTGCGGAGCGCGAATGCTGCCGCGACGACGCCGGAAGCCGGCGCCCGTTTTCCCGGCCAGGGAAGGAGCCCCCGCCGCCGACTGCCTCGACCGTTCACGCACGCACCTCGAGCGCGCCACTGGCCCCGATACCCAACTGGCCGACCGCGGCGATCCGGTTGCCTGCCGCGCCGCGTTCGAGGTGCACGACCACCCGGAGCGCGGCGATCACCTGGCGAGCGAGCGGCTCGGGGCCGAGACCCGCGAGTGCCCCGAGCGCTTCGAGTCGTGCCGGGACATCGGCGAGCGCGCTCGCGTGCAGCGTCCCGGCCCCGCCGTCGTGGCCGGTGTTGAGGGCCGAGAGCAGGGTGAGGACTTCGGCGCCACGGCACTCCCCCAACACGATGCGGTCGGGACGCATCCGCAGCGCTTCCCGCAAGAGTTGCTCGAGCGAGATGCCGCCCGCGCCCTCGGTGTTTGCCTGCCTCGCCTCGAGGGCCACCCAGTGCGGGTGCCCGATGCGCAACTCCGCGACGTCCTCGATCGAGATGATGCGCTCACCCCGGGGCACGAGCCCGAGCAGCGCTCCCAAGAGCGTCGTCTTCCCCGTGCCCGTCGCCCCCGAAATCAGGAGGTTCTCTCGACCGCGCACGGCGTCTGTGAGCCAGCGGGCGGTGCCCGGGTCACACAGCCCTCCGCGCACGAGGTCGGCGAAGCTGAGGGGGACGAGCCGCGGCACCCTGATTGAGATCACCGTCCCGGCGACCGCGATCGGCGGGAGGACGGCGTGCACGCGAAGCCCGCCGTCGAGCGCGACGTCCGCGCACGGGTTGCGCTCGTCAAGGTGCCTGCCCCCGGCCGCGATGAGCGCCACGGCGAGCTCGCGTGCCGCCTCCGCCGGGAGCTCGAATCCGGGCACGGGCTCAACCCCACCGCCGCGGTCGCGCCAGAGGGCCGCCTGGCCATGCCCGCCAAGGACCAAGAGATCGCGCAGTTCGGGGTCGTCGAGGTGCGACACGAGCGGCCCCAGCGCCCGCCGGGTGTCCGGGCGCAGCACCGCGCTGCGCTGCAACGGGGGGAGGTGGGACGGCATGGCTTCAGTATTTGACCGACGGCAGCCCCGCGTCGAGAGACGGGGCAATCTGTGGAGAACCCGCCCGAATGGCCCCCTGTGTGCGGCGAAACCCCGCCAAAGGTTGCCACGCGCAAGGAATATATTCTACGCTGGCGTCACCGCGCAGCGCCTTTCCCGGCGCCGCCCGCGAATCAATGGAGAGATTGGATAATGGCGTCCATGTCAGAAGATCAGCGCACGACAGATCAGGGCACGATCGAGAGCCACCCGCTTGACGGGACGAGCTACCCGCCCACCGACGCGTTTCGCGCACAGGCAAACGTCAACGATCCTGCGGTCTATTGGCGCGCAGCGGAAGACCCCGATGCGTACTGGGCAGAGCGAGCACGCGAGCTGCACTGGACCAAGCCGTTCACCGAGACCCTCGACTGGTCAAACCCGCCCTTCGCCCGCTGGTTCCAGGACGGCGAGCTCAACGTCGCGGCGAACTGCCTCGACCGCCACCTCGCAGCTGGCCTCGGCGACCGCGTCGCGATCCATTTCGAGGGCGAGCCGGGCGACTCCCGCTCCATCACCTACGCCGAGCTGACCCACGAGGTCAAGCGCGCGGCGAACATGCTCACGAGCCTCGGGGTGGAAGCCGGCGACCGCGTCGCGATCTACATGCCGATGATCCCCGAGACCGTCATCGCGATGCTCGCCGTCGCGCGCCTCGGTGCCGCGCACTCGGTCGTCTTTGGCGGATTCAGCGCCGAGAGCCTGCGCGCCCGCATCGACGACGCCCAGGCCGAGATCGTCATCACCGCCGACGGCGGGTTCCGCAAGGGCCGCGCATCCGCACTCAAGCCGACCGTCGACGACGCCCTCGCGCTCGACACGGGCGGGGAGCTCTCGGTCAAGCGCGTGCTCGTCGTCGAGCGCACAAAGAACGACATCTCGATGCAGGCGGGACGCGATCTCTGGTGGCACGAAGAGATCTCCGCGTACGACGGCGACCACGTCGCACGCGGCTTCCCGGCGGAAAACCCCCTCTTCATCCTCTACACCTCCGGCACGACCGGGAAGCCGAAGGGGATCCTGCACACCTCGGGCGGCTATCTCACCCAGGTCACGTCGACCTTCCGCGACGTGTTCGACCACAAGCCCGAGACCGACGTGTTCTGGTGCACCGCGGACGTCGGCTGGGTCACCGGACACAGCTACGTGGTCTACGGACCCCTCGCAAACGGCGCGACGCAGGTGATGTACGAGGGCACCCCCGAGACCCCGAACTGGGGTCGCTGGTGGGAGATCATCGCGAAGTACGGCGTCACGATCTTCCACACCGCGCCGACCGCGATCCGCTCGTTCATGAAGGTTGGCCGCCAGGTCGTTGAAGCGCACGATCTCTCAAGCGTGCGCCTCCTCGGCTCAGTCGGCGAGTCCATCAACCCCGAGGCGTGGCGCTGGTACCGCGAGGTCATCGGTTCGGGCACCGCCCCCATCGTCGACACCTGGTGGCAGACGGAGACGGGCGCGATGATGATTTCGCCGCTGCCCGGCTTGACCGCCACGAAACCGGGCAGTGCCCAGGTGCCGCTCCCCGGCATCTCGATCGATGTCGTCGATGAGGCCGGCAACCCCGTCCCCCGCGGCACCGGCGGGCTGCTCGTCGTCAAGCGCCCCTGGCCCGCGATGGTGCGCACGATCTGGGGCGATCCGGATCGTTTCGTCGAGACCTACTGGTCGAAGTTCGGCGACATGTACTTCGCTGGCGACGGCGCGAGGCGCGACGAGGACGGCGACATCTGGCTGCTCGGCCGCGTCGACGACGTGATGAACGTCTCTGGCCATCGCCTCTCGACCACCGAAATTGAGTCGGCGCTCGTCGGGCACCACTCCGTCGCCGAGGCCGCCGTGGTCGGCGCCGACGACGAGACGACGGGGCAGGCGGTCGTCGCCTTCGTGATCCTGAAAAGCCAGCAGACGCTGCTCACCGTGGACAGCGCCGAGGGCGAGCTGCGCGCGCACGTCTCGGCACAGATCGGTGCCATCGCGCGCCCACGCCAGGTGTTCATTGTCACCGAGCTCCCGAAGACCCGCTCAGGCAAGATCATGCGCCGCCTGTTGAAGGACGCGGCCGAGGGGCGCGACATCGGCGACGTGACGACGCTCGCCGACACCATGGTCATGCAGACGATCTCGGACCGCGTGCGGAAGGCGCGCGGCTAGTCCGCACGCCCCTCGATGGTGAGGCGGTGCTTTGCCGGGCGGTCCAGCGGCAAGCTAGCGGCAAGCTAGTGAGCAGGATCCGCCCGGCCGAGCCGGCGATCGACCAGCTCGGCGAGTTTCTGCAGCACCGTCAGCACCACCACTACGAGGAAGATCCCAGCGAACCCCGAGATCTGCACCTGCTCTCGGAAGACCACCTCGACCACAGCGAGAAAGACAAACTTCGACGAGAACATCACGAGCCACACCCCGAACACGAGGCCGAACTTCGCCCCGCGACCCGGGCGCCCGCCAAACTTCGCCTGCACGACGTCCTTCGCCGCAAAAGTCAGATAGGTCAGCACCTGCAGCACGAAGGCCAGCGAGAAGGTGACCGAGTACGAACTCGTGTGCAGCACGTCGGTGTAGTCGTTGAAGAAGCCGAGCACGACGCTGTAGATCAGCGTCCCCAACAGCATGGTGCGATAGAACGCCTGGGCGCGGCTGGGGACGGCGGGTACGGGCATGTCTTGATGGTACGGGTTGCCGGGGCTCGTCAGAAAGAAAATCGGGCCCGAAACCGTGCTGGTCTCGGGCCCGAAATGTTCAGAGAGGCAGGTTACTCAGCCGCCGCCTCGAACGTGAACTCGATCTCGACGGGGGCGTCGAGCGGCAGCACTGCCACGCCGACGGCCGAGCGCACGTGAATGCCCATGTCGCCGAACACCTTGCCGAGGAAGACCGAGGCGCCGTTGGCGACCCCGGGCTGGCCGGTGAACGAGGGGTCCGAAGCGACGAATGCCGTGACCTTGACCACCTGGGTGATCTTGTCGAGCGAGCCGAGCACGCCGCGGGCGGCCGCCAGGCCGTTCAGGGCGCAGAGGCGCGCGAGCTCCTCCGCCTGCTCGGGCGACACGAGGCCCTCGCCGATGCCGACCTTGCCGGTCGCGGGCAGCGCGCCGTCCACGAACGGCAGCTGGCCGCTTGTGTGGACGTAGATGCCGTTTCGGGCCGCCGGGACGTAGGCCGCGACGGGTGCTGCGACGCTCGGAACTTCGTAGCCCAGTTCGCGGATGCGATCTTCAATCACTGACATTGCTTAGTGTGCCTCTCTCTTCAGGTATGCGACGTTGCCACCGGCCGGCCCGGCAATGATCTGCACGAGCTCCCAGCCTTGCGCGCCCCAGTTGTTCAAAATCTGCGCCTCGCTATGCAGCAGCAGCGGGGTCACGAAATACTCCCACCGCTGGGCCTCGCCCTGCTGTTGTTCACTCACGTCACATCTCCTTCACCAGTTCGCGCCGAACAACTGGCTCCACACCTCGCTGACCGAGGTGGATTGCCAGTTTTGTCGCCTAGGGTTGAGTCTATGACTGAACAGCCATCGACGCCGTCGCGCGCCCGAAAGCCAGCGGTCCGGACGACGAAGAAGCGTACTGCCGGGGGCGCCCTGGGCGGGATCCTCGGAGCAATCGCCATGAGCGTTGTCGCCGGCCTGCTCGTCACCGCCGCCGTCACGCCGCTCGTCGCCGTGAGCGGGGCCGCCGCCACGTCGGCCATCAGCATCTTCGAGAACCTCCCCGATCACCTCGACCCGGGCAAGCTCGCCGAGCCGTCGACGATCTATGCGCAGCAGTCCGACGGCAACCTCGCGAAGATCGCGCAGTTCTACGCGCAGGATCGTGTCCCCGTCGCCTGGGACCAGATTCCGCAGTACGTGAAAGACGCCGCGGTCGCCGAGGAGGACCCCCGTTTCTACACGCACGGGGGCGTGGATATCTTCGCGACCACCCGCGCGGTGCTCCAGAACCTCGTGGGCTCGAGTCTGTCGGGCGCCTCGACGATCACCATGCAGTACGTGCGCAACGTGCTCGTGCAGGAGGCCGAGTCAATCGCCGACCCCGTCGAGCAGGAGAAGGCGTACGAGAACGCCATGCGCCAGGACGCAGATCGCAAGCTCAAGGAGATGAAGTACGCGATCAGCATCGAGAAGAAGAGTTCGAAGGATGAGATCCTCCTCGGCTACCTGAACATCGCCCTGTTCGGCCGCCAGATCTACGGCATCCAGTCCGCCGCGCAGTACTACTACGGCAAGGAAGCGAAGGACCTGACGCTCGCCGAGTCAGCCAGCCTTGTCGCGATCGTCAACAACCCGTCAAAGCTGCAGATCGATATCCCGGACAACATCCCGGCGAACACCGAGCGCCGCGACAAGATCCTCGACTCGATGCTGCGCACCGGCAAGATCACCGAGGCACAGCACGCAGAGGCTGTCGCCACCGTGGTGACCCCCGTGATCACGCCGAAGGTCGCCGGCTGCACCACCGCCGCGATGGGCCTCGGCCAGTTCTGCAAGTACGTCCAGCTGCAGATCCAGAACGACCCGGCATTCGGCAACACCGCCGAGGAGCGGATGTTCAACTTCCAGCGCGGTGGCTACAACATCGTCACGACGATCGACCTCGACATGCAGGCCTCCGGCCAGGACGCGGTGAGTAGCACGATCCCCGCGGTCATGGACGGCATCGACGTCGGCGCAGCGGGCGTAAGCACCGAGGTCGGCACGGGCAAGATCCGCGCGATGGTGCAGAACCGCGCCTTCAGTGAGGACCCTGAAAAACTCGCGTCTGACCCGACGCTCACGAGCATCAACTACAACACCGACTTCGAGTACGGTGGATCCTCCGGGTTCCAGGTCGCGTCTACGTTTAAGCCGTTCACTCTCGCCGAGTGGATCCGCACGGGCCACTCCGTCCGCGACATCGTGAATGTCAACGGCCGAACCGAAAAGTACCAGAATTTCCGCGCCCAGTGCCTGCCCGAGGGCGTCTACGGCTACGGGACCTGGAAGTTTGAGAACGACAACAACGGCACACGGGGCAACCAACCCGTACTCACCGCGATCTCGCAGTCGGTCAATGGCGGCCTCGTGTCAATGCAGCAGAAGATGGACCTCTGCGACACCATCGATCTGGCCGAAAAGATGGGCGTGCATCGGGCATCGAAGCAAACCAATCCGGAGATGGGCAACTTCGGCACCACCGATCTCTCGATCACGCCGTCGAATGTTTACAGTGGCGTCGATGAAATCGCGCCGCTCACCATGGCGCTCGCCTACGGCGGATTCGCCGGAAACGGCACCGTCTGCACCCCCACGGCAATCGAGCGCATCACTGACACCGACGGGAACGAAGTACCGTTCACCGCGCCTAAGTGCACGCAGGCCATCGAGCCAGAGGTCGCGGCTGGCGTCGCGTACGCCTTGGAGTACACCGTGAACAACGGCCTCGCACGTCACGCCCGCTCGCCGTTCGGCATCCCGCACATCGGTAAGACCGGCACGAGTGATGACGTCGTCGACAACTGGACGGTGGGCGGCAGCTCGAAGGTCACCACCGCGGTCTGGGTCGGTAACGTCACCGGCAAGGTGTCCACCAGGTTCTTCGGGAATCTCATGGTCGCCGACCAGAGGATCTGGCCCGCGCTGATGAACGTCGCCGACCAGAAGTACGGCGGCGACGCCTTCCCCGAGCCGAACGCTGCCGCACTCAAGACGACCATGCAGTCCGTCCCAGATACCCGCGGCAAGTCCTACGAGGAGGCCGAAGCGATGCTCTCGGCACTCGGCTTCAGTGCGGTGGACGGCGGCGAGGCCGACTCCGAGCAGCCCGCCGGCACGGTCGCACGCACCGATCCCGACGGCGGCGGCCAGGCCCCCGCCGGCTCCGGCATCACGATCTACCGCAGCAACGGCAGCATGTCGGCGGTGCCCGACCTGGGTGGCGGCACTGGCAACGACGCGCGCACACGGTTGCAAGACGCTGGCTTCAGCGCCACCGCGTTCGTCTGCGCTCCGGGAAACAACTCCGGCAATCCGGGCAGCAAGCCGTTCGTGAGTTCGAGCCCGGCAGCCGGCGAGATCGCCAAGCGCAGCAGCCAGGTCACGATCACCGTCGACTGCGCGTAGTCACGTGAGCCACACATCAGGACGCGGGTTCGCGGTCGCCCTCGGGGCGGCCGCGGCCGGCGTCGTGGTGTGGTCCACGATCATCGAGCGCCAGCTGTTCACGGTGCGTCGGCACACCCTGCCACTGCTTCCGGCGGGCACTGCCCCGGTCCGGATCCTGCAGCTGTCGGATCTGCATCTCGCACCCTGGCAGAACGGGAAGATTGACTGGGTGCGCTCGCTCGCCGAGCTGCGTCCCGACCTCGTCGTGCTCACGGGCGACCTGCTTGGCCACCTCGACGCGATCCCCGCCCTTGAGCGCGCGCTGCGCCCGTTTGCCGAGCTCGGCATCCCGGGTGTCTTCGTACACGGCTCGAACGACTACTACGGCCCGATCGCGAAGAACCCGATGCGCTATCTCCGCGAGCCGAGCCGAAAGAGCACGCGCCACCCCGACATCGACAACGCGCGGCTCACCCGCATGCTGTCCGATGAGCTCGGCTTCACGGGCCTCAACAACGATGCGACGTCGCTCGAACTGCGCGGCCAGCGCTTCGAGCTGTTCGGCATGAACGACCCGCACATCGGGTACGACGACGCCGCGAAGATGCGTAGCGCCCTCGACCACACACGCGCACAGCACGAGTCAGCGGACGGGCCCGCACCCACCCGCATCGGCGTCGTCCACGCCCCCTATCAGGCGCCCCTCGGCGCACTGCTCGCAGGCGGCGCGGAGCTGATCCTGGCAGGCCACACGCACGGCGGCCAGGTGCGCGTGCCCGGCCTCGGGGCCCTCACCGCGAACTGCGACCTCCCGGTCAGCCAGGCGCGCGGGCTCAGCGTCTGGTACGACGCTCACCGCGCCGCCTTCCTCAACGTGAGCGCCGGCCTCGGCAACTCTATCTATGCGCCCGTGCGCTTCGCGTGCCGCCCCGAGGCCTCCCTGCTGGTGCTCGAGGCGGCGTAGTCTTCTACTTCGCCGTTCGCTCCCGGATAGGGATCGGCCCGGTGACGCTGAGTTCGTCCTCCCAGCACTCGATGCCGGTCACGCCCGGCAGCCGGTCGCGCGTGAAGACCGGGTTCAGCCCGGCCCTGCGCTGCTCAGAGTAGTCGCGCATGAGCTTGAAGACGAGGCCCGACAAGAGCCCGATCGCGATCAGGTTCACGAGCGCCATAATGCCCATGATGCCGTCGGCCGTGTTCCAGATCAGGTCCGCCGAGGCGATCGAGCCGAAGAAAATCGAGGCGACCGCGAGCACACGGTACCCGAGCAGCACGCGCCGCCCCGTCGAAATGAACTCGATGTTGGACTCGCCGTAGTAGTAGTTGCCCAGGATCGAGCTAAATGCCAGCAAGAAGATGATGACGCTGAGCAGAATGTTCGACCAGGGCCCGAGGTTGCCCACGATCGCGTTCTGGGTGAGCCCGATGCCACGCGTGGCGCCGGCGAGATCCGGGGTAGAGACCAGGATGATGAAGGCGGTGATGCTGCAGATCAGGAACGTGTCGAAGTAGACGCCGAGCGTCTGGACGAGGCCCTGCTTCACCGGGTGGGTCACCGCGGCGCTCGCGCCGGCGTTCGGCGCGGACCCGAGGCCCGCCTCGTTCGAGAACATGCCGCGCTTCACACCCGTCATCAGGATCATGCCGAAGGTCGCACCGACGACCTCGTTGAACCCGAACGCCTCCGTGTAGATCGAGGCGAACACCTCAGGGAGCTTGTCGAGGTTCATGAACACGATCACGAGGCCGAGCAGCAGGTAGAGCAACGCCATCGCCGGGACGACCGCCTGCGTGACGCTCGCGATCCGACGCACGCCGCCGAACACCACGAGCGCGGTGAGCACGGCAAGCACCGCGCCGACGACCCACGGGATCCACCCGATGTCGCCACCGATGCTCGAGGAGACCGTCGCGCTGATCGTATTGGCCTGCAGCGAGCTGAACGCGAAGGGGAAGCAGACGATCAGGATCCCGGCAAAGAGCGTTCCCATCCAGCGTGACTTCAGGCCGTGCAGCATGTAGTACGCCGGGCCACCGCGGAAGCCTGAGGCATCCTTGACCTTAAACAGCTGGCCGAGCGTGGACTCGACAAAGCTCGAGGCGCCCCCGATGAACGCCATCGTCCACATCCAGAAGATGGCGCCCGGGCCACCGATCGCGATCGCCGTGCCGACGCCGGCGATGTTGCCCACGCCCACCCGCGAAGCTGCGGAGATCGTGAACGCTTGAAAGGCGGAAACCGACTGCGGGGAGCCGTCGTCGTTGGTCGGCGTCTTGTCGAGCAGGGTGCGAATCATCTCGGGGAACCAGCGGAACTGGACGACGCCCGATCGGATCGTGAAGTAGAGGCCGAGAATAACGAGGACGGGCAGCACAGCCCAGGTCCAGAGCTTGTCGCCGCCGGCGAGCACGAGTTCGTTGAGCGTATCCACGGCTTCAGTATGTCAGCGGCGCGTTAGCCAGGGAAGCGGTCGGCGTTCCTCGCGGTCATGAGGCGCAGCCAGAGCCACAGCCTGGTCGCCGGGTCTTCGAGGCGGATCCCGAGCTCGGCGCCGAGCCGATCCATCCGGTATCGGACGGTGTTCTGGTGCACCCGCAGCCGCTCAGCCGTCTCACGGATGCTGCCCTGAGCGTCGAGGTAGACGGCAAGCGTCGCCTCGTACTCGGTGTCGTGGCGCGCGTCGTAGCGGCGGATGCGCTCGAGCTCGTCCGCCGCGGTGAGGCCCTGATTCGCCAGGAACTCCCCCACTCGCGCGAGTCCCAGCTCGACGCGCACCTCATCGAACGTCGCGGTGCGCCGGGAGCGAGCGTGGGCGTGATCAGAGTGCATCGGCTGCAGCATGACGCGGTAGGTGCTCAGCGCCTCCCGGTATGACCGCGCGATCTCGGGCACCGTCCCCGCTTGTCCACCGATCCCGGCGCGCACCGCGCCGCTGGACGCCTGCGCCACCCCCTCCGCGAATGCGCGCACCGCATCGGTGTCGTCGCTCGCCACGAGTGCCACCGTCACGCCGCCTATCAGCGCACAGCGAGACCAGCCGAAGTTCACGCTCGCACTCACCTCGGCGACGTGCAGGAGCTGTTGATGCTGGCGCACCGGGTTGCTCGACGGCCCCTCGTCGAGCCCGAAGCAGACCACGGCATGCGCCCGGCCAGGTCCGATGGCGAGTTCGTCGGCCGCCTGCAGCGCAAAGCCCTCGTCCGCAAACAGCGCCCGCAGCAAGTCCGAGCTGCGGCGCTCTTTCGATGTCGCGGTCGTGCGCGAGTGCGCCATGTGCAGCGCGACCAGCGGTTCGACCGATTCCAGCAGGGCCGCGGTCTCGCGCCACGTCGCGTCCTCGACCTGGATCACCCAGACGGTGCCGAGCATCTCGCCAGCGCTGCGCACCGCGATCGCGACGCGGCCGAAGTGATCGCCGATTCCCGCGAAGTACGCCGCACCCGCGGTCCGGGTCAACCTCCGGTAGTCCTCGTCTCGCGAGGGGTGCACGAGCTCCTCGAGCGCGAGGGTCGACGCACGACGCACCTCGTCGATCGGGTGGCCCGCGTGGGTGGAGTATCCGAGCACTCGCCCCGGCACGTCGACGATGCTGACCGCGCCGTCCAAGAGCGCGGAGAGCGTATTCGCAAGCCCAAAGAGGTCCCCGATCGGGATCCCGGTGGCGACCTTCGAGGAATAGGCAGTGTTCGCCGCTCGCAACAACTGGGCAAGCTGGACCCAGTCGGTGTCCGCCCGCACCACGACGAGCGCGAGACCGGCAGGATCTTGCTGCTCGAGTGTCGCTCCCACGGACCGCTCGGGGTCGTCGCGGACAATCAGGGCCGCGGCGCCGGCTGCGGCGATCTCGAGGACGGACGATGCGAAGCCCGGGTCGCCGGGGCGCAGCCCGAGCCCGAGCACCACCTGGTCGCGGTAGCTTTCCTGGGAAGAAGGCGCCTCCGCCAGCACCACACCGGCGCAGCGCCGCGCGCGCTGCCCGTCGTCGACGAGCGCCCGGACCATCGCGGGCTCAATCTGGTCAAGCAAGTCCCCGAGATTCGCCTCGTCCCGAGCGCCCGTGTGGCCAGTCATTGGAGGATTCTACGGGACTCTTCGTGTAGGTTCAAAGTATTCTCCATGGGATTCCGACCCGGTTCCGCGCAGAATCGACCCATTAGTCGATCACCAGGAGAGTAATGAAGCTCAAGGACCTACTCCAGCTCGCGCAGCAGCCGCCCCGCCCGACCACTCCGGCCGAGCGCCTCGCGAAGCGCTACCTCAATGTCGAAGACATGCGAAAGGCCGCTGGTCGCCGGTTGCCCGGAAGTATTTTCGACTACATCGAGGGCGGGGGTGAGGACGAGTCCTCGCTGCGCCGCAACCGCGACGCCTTTGGCGAATGGGCGCTCGTCCCCTTCTGGGGCGGCGTACAGGGCCCCGACCTGTCGACCACGATTCTCGGTGAGACCAGCACACTGCCCATGACACTCTCGCCCACCGGCGGCACCCGCCTCTTCCACCCACAGGGCGAAGTCGCCGTCGCGCGCGCCGCGGCGAAGGTCGGCCTCCCCTACGGCCTCGCGCACCTGAGCACCACGACGCTCGAGGACGTCGCGGAAGCGGCCCCGAGCGGCCGGCGCTGGTTCAACATGGAGCTCGTGACCGACCCGGTCGAGCTGCAAGCCATGCTCGATCGCGTCGAGGCGTCGGGCTACGACACCCTGCTCGTGAACCTCGACGTCCGCGACATCGGGCACCGCGAGCGCGACTACCGCAACGGCTTCACCGCGCCGCCGTCGATTCGGCCGAAGTCGGTGGTCGAGGGCGTCTTCCACCCGGGCTGGTCGCTCGGCTTCGTCATGAACGAGGCCATCGCCTTCCCGAACCTCGACTCGGTCCGCCCGACTGGCCCGCTCTCGTCGAGCCCGGACATGTGGCGCACGCTGCTCTCGGGCTCGTACACTCCGACGGATTGGTCGCACCTCGCGGAGCTGCGCCGCCGGTGGAAGGGCAAGATCGTGCTCAAGGGCGTCGTGAGCGCGGCCGACGCTGTGACCGCCATCGAGTACGGCATGGACGGCATTCAGATCAGCAACCACGGTGGCCGCCAGCTGGACCACATGGCCACTCCCCTCGATGTGCTGCCCGAGATCGCCGCCGCAACTGGCGGGCGCATCGAGCTGATCCTGGACGGCGGCGTCCGCCGCGGCACCGACGTCATCAAGGCCCTCGCTCTCGGCGCCCACGCCGTCGCCATTGGCCGCCCATACCTGTACGGCCTCGCCGCCCACGGCCAGGTCGGGGTCGAGCACGTGCTCGAGCTGTTCCGCTCGGAGATCGCCCGGGCGATGCTGCTGCTCGGCTGTTCGAGCATCGAAGAGGTCCGTTCCCGAGGCCCCGAGATCGTGCGCCGCCACGGTCCCGGTCTCGTGCGGGCACCCCAGGCCGTCTAACCCCATTCCTCCATCCCCCACCACACACGTCGAAGGAGACGTTCTCATGAATTCATTCACCCGCAAGACCACCGTCAAACACCGCACGGTGACCCTGCTCGGCGGGATCGCCGCGGCGGCCCTGCTGCTCACCGGCTGCGCGGCGGCCACGTCCGACACCGGCGCGGCCGAAAAGCCTGCCGCCGCGGACGAGCCGACGATGGCCCCCATCGCCGAGGCCGTGGCCCTCGTCCCCGAGGCGCTCGCCGAGAGCGGCACCCTGCGCGTGGCGATCCCCACGAACGAGCCCCCGACCCAGTTCTACCGCGAGGGCACCAAAGACATGACGGGCATCAACCCCGACATGGCCCGCCTCGTCGCCGGCGCCCTCGGACTCGAGATCGACATCGTCGTGAGCAACTTCGACTCGATCATCCCGGGACTTGCCGCCGACCGCTTCGACATGACCGTCTCGTCGATGACGCCGACCGAGGAGCGGATGGAAAGCCTCGACTTCGTCGATTACATGAACATGGGCAGTGCGATCGCCGTTCCCGCCGGAAACCCGGGCGACTTGTCGTTCGACAACCTTTGCGGCAAGCAGGTCGCGGTACTCACCGGCTCCTACCAGCTCACCACCTACGTCCCCAGTCTGGACGAGGCATGCAAGGCTGCGGGCAAGGACGGGCTCACCATCCAACAGTTCCAGGACACCCGTCAGGCCATCAGCGCGCTCGTGAGCGGACGTGCGGATGTGGTCTACGCCGACCAGCCGATCCTCGGCTACGCGGCGACCCAGAACGCCGACATCGAGGTCGCCGAGGTCAACAACCTCGACGCCGTCGCGGTCGGCTCGCCGAACTCCACGACGCTCGTCGATGCGATCGCCGAGGCGATGAAGGTCATCATCGTCTCCCCCGAGTACACGGATGTCCTCGCCACGTACGGCATGGACTCCTCAGCACTCACCGAGGTGCGCGTCAACTTCCCCCAGGGCTAGTCATGACCGCCCGCACTCCCCTCCAGGCAACACCCTCGCACGATGCGACACCGACCACGGTGTCGCGGACGCTGACGAGCCTCGACATCCGCCCACGGCGTCACCCGTGGCGGGTGGCGAGTGCCGTCGCCGTCGGCCTCCTCCTCGTCTTCGCGCTGTTCGACGTCGCCACCAATCAACGTTTCGGCTGGGCGACGGTCGGCGAGTACCTGTTCAACCCGCAGATCCTCCAGGGTGCCTGGCTGACGCTGTTCCTCACCGTCATCTCGATGACCATCGGGATCCTGCTGGGCGCCTGCCTCGCCATCATGCGGCTCTCGTCCAACCCGGTGCTCTCGAATGTGAGCCGCGGCTACATCTGGTTCTTCCGCGGTACCCCGCTGCTCGTGCAGCTCATCTTCTGGTACAACATCGCGGCCCTGTACCCGGTCATCGCGCTGGGGCTGCCGTTCGGCGGGCCGAGCATCGAGCTCGGCTCGGCGAACGTCCTCATCACTCCCCTCGTCGCGGCCCTCCTCGGGCTCTCGCTGAACGAGGCGGCGTACATGGCGGAGATCATTCGCGGCGGCATCTCGTCGATCGACCCGGGTCAGCGTGACGCGGGGCGAGCGATCGGCATGAAGCCGGGGCTCATGATGACCCGCGTGATCCTGCCCCAGGCGATGCGCGTCGTCCTGCCGCCCACCGGCAACCAGGTAATCTCCATGCTCAAGGGCACGTCGCTCGTGAGCGTGCTCGCGATCTCCGACCTGCTCTACTCGGCACAGATCATCTACGCCCTCAACTACAAGACGATTCCCCTCCTGCTCGTCGCGTGTATCTGGTACCTCGCGATGACGACCGTCCTCACCTTCTTCCAGGGCAAGCTTGAGCAGCGCTATGGGCGCGGCTTCCAGCCCCGCAAGCTCGAGAAGCGTTCGGGTGCGCGAGGCAAGGCCGCGGCCCTGGCTGCCTCGGCGCCGGATCCTGTGGCTGAGGCAGAGATTGAGCGAAAGGACCTCGCATGAGCAAGACAATGGTGGAGGTGCGCAACCTCCGGAAGTCCTTCGGGCACGCGACCGTACTACAGGACATCTCGTTGGTCGTCCGCGAGGGCTCGGTGACCTGCCTGATCGGCCCCTCCGGGTCGGGCAAGACCACCCTGCTGCGATGCCTGAACCGGCTGGAAACGCTGGACGCGGGCATCGTGCTCATCGACGGCCAACTCGTCGGGGTCGAGAACAAGGGCGGACGCCTCGTCGAGCAGTCCGAGAGCCAGATCGCGAAGTCGCGGCAGCTCGCGGGCATGGTCTTCCAACGTTTCAACCTGTTCCCGCATCGGACCGTGCTCGAAAACATCATCGAGGGCCCGGTGTATGTGCAGAAGCGCAAACGCGCAGAGGTCCTCCCGGAGGCGATGCGGCTGCTCGAGCAGGTCGGCCTGGCCGACCGCGCGGGCGCCTACCCCCAGGAGCTCTCGGGCGGGCAGCAGCAGCGCGTCGCGATCGCCCGAGCCCTCGCGATGCAGCCGAAGCTGATCCTGTTCGACGAGCCGACCTCCGCGCTCGACCCCGAGCTCGTGGGCGAGGTGCTCGCGGTCATGAAGGATCTCGCGGCGCGCGGCATGACGATGATCGTCGTCACGCACGAACTCGGCTTCGCCCGCGAAGTCAGCGATCAGGTGGTCTTCATGGACGGCGGCCTCGTCGTCGAAACCGGCCCGCCCGAGGAGGTGCTCGTCAACCCGCAGCACGAGCGCACCCGCGAATTTCTCGCGCGGGTGCTCTAGCGGGGCCTCGCCCGCCACAGACCACGGCCCAGGTGCCGCGCGATGCTTCCCTGGAGGGGAGTGTGTCTCGCGCGGCGCCTGGGCCGTCTGTTCGTCTCGTGTGTTTCGGCTACGCCGCGAGCAGCTTGGCGGCGACCAGCTCTGCGATCTGCACCGCGTTGAGCGCCGCGCCCTTGCGCAAGTTGTCGTTCGAGACGAAGAGCGTGAGGCCACGCCCCTCGGGCGCCGACTGGTCCTGACGGATGCGGCCTACGAAGCTCGGATCCTGCCCGGCAGCCTCGAGCGGGGTCGGAACGTCCGAGAGCTCGACGCCCGGGGCGCTCGCGAGCACCTCGCGGGCGCGATCCGGCGTGATGGGGTTCGCGAACTCGGCCGTGATCGAGAGCGAGTGGCCGGTGAACACCGGCACGCGCACGCAGGTGCCGCTCACGCGCAGCTCGGGCAGCTCGAGGATCTTGCGGCTCTCGTTGCGGAGCTTCTGCTCCTCGTCGGTCTCGCCGGAGCCATCATCGACGATGTTGCCGGCCAGCGGCAGGACATCGAACGCGATGGTCTTCGTGTAGACCTCGGGGGCCGGGAAGGTGATGGCCGAGCCGTCGTGCACGAGTGCCTCGATGCCGCCAGCCTCGACCGCTGCGGTGATCTGCCCGGCGAGCTCGCGCGCGCCGGCGAGCCCCGAGCCCGAAACCGCCTGGAACGTGGTGACGATGAGTCGCTCGAGGCCCGCCTCGGCGTCAAGCGCCTTCATGACGGGCATCGCGGCCATCGTGGTGCAGTTCGGGTTCGCGATGATGCCCTTGACTGCCTCGTCGATCGCGTGCGGGTTGACCTCGCTGACCACGAGGGGGACCTCGGGGTCGAGGCGCCAGGCGCTCGAGTTATCGATCACGATCGCGCCAGCCGCGGCGAAGCGCGGGGCGTGCACCTTCGAGGGGCCGCCGCCCGCCGAGAAGAGCGCAATGTCGACGCCGGCCGGGTCGGCAGTCTCGACGTTCTCGACCTCGATCTGCTGGCCCTTGAACTCGATAAAAGTGCCAGCCGAGCGCGGGCTCGAGAAGAAACGAATCGTGTCGACCGGGAAGTCCCGCTCGGTGAGCAGGCGGCGAATGACGGCGCCGACCTGACCGGTGGCGCCGACGACGGCGAGCGTGAGTCCCTGCTGTGCAGCCATGATCTGTGTGTCTCCTTGGTTAGCGGCCGGTGCCGGCGTAGACGACGGCCTCGGCGTCACCGTCGAGCCCGAATGCGGTGTGCAGCACGCGCACTGCCTCGTCGAGCAGGTCGGCGCGGGTCACGACCGAGATGCGGATCTCGGAGGTCGAGATCATCTCAATGTTGATGCCCGCGTCGAACAGGGCGCGAAAGAGCATCGCCGAGACGCCAGCGCTCGTGCGCATGCCGGCGCCGACCACGGCGAGCTTGCCGATCTGGTCGTCGTACTGGAGGTGCTCGAACGCGACGTCCTCGCGCTCGGCCTCGAGCGCATCGATGACCTTCTTGCCGTCGGCAAGTGGCACCGTGAACGAGATGTCAGTGCGATTCGTGTCGGCGGCCGAGACGTTCTGCACGATCATGTCGATGTTCGCCATCGTCTTCGCGACGATCTCGAAAATCTGGGCGGCCTTGCCCGGGACGTCAGGAACTCCACCGACGGTGATCTTGGCCTCGTTCTTCTCGGCCGCGATCCCGGTGATGATCGACTCTTCCACATTGTCTCCCTTCGGGTGCCCGTGCTCCGGGTCATAAACGATGGTGCCCTCGACGTTGGAGAACGACGAGCGAACGTGCAGGGTCACGCCGTGGCGACGCGCGTACTCGACGGCGCGGATGTGCAGCACCTTGGCGCCGGACGCGGCGAGTTCGAGCATCTCTTCACTCGTGATCGAATCGATCTTGCGCGCCGCCTTCACCACGCGCGGATCGGTCGTGAAGATACCGTCGACGTCGGTGTAGATCTCGCAGACGTCGGCACCGAGCGAGGCGGCGAGGGCAACTGCGGTCGTGTCGGATCCGCCGCGGCCGAGCGTCGTAATGTCGCCGGTGCCGCGGTTGAAGCCCTGGAAGCCAGCGACGATCGCGATCGCGCCCTGGTCGAGCGCCTCCCGAACGCGACCCGGGGTCACATCGACGATCTTCGCGGCGCCGTGCGTGGCGTCGGTGATCATGCCGGCCTGGCTGCCGGTGAAGGAGCGGGCTTCGACGCCCATCCCCTTGATGGTCATGGCGAGCAGCGCCATAGAGATGCGCTCGCCCGCGGTGAGCAGCATGTCGAGCTCGCGGGGAGCCGGGATGGGGGTGACCTCGGCGGCGAGGTCAAGCAGCTCGTCCGTCGTATCGCCCATCGCGCTCACGGCGACAACGACCTCGTTGCCCGCGCGGCGGGTCTCAACGATGCGCTTCGCGACGCGCTTGATGCTCTCGGCATCAGAGAGCGAGGAGCCACCGAACTTCTGCACGATCAAGGCCACGTTGACATCCTCCCGGGGTTCTCGGGGTTTCACCCCAGCGTCCACCTTACCGCGGGATATATGCACTTTTCCTTACGGATGGGCGCGACGGGCCTGCGGCGCGGGTTCCGTCTCGAGTTCGGGCACCGGCGACGGGCGCGCTCGCAGGATCCGGACCAGTCTTGGAAATCTATTCCATCGTGCGGCGGCCCTCGAAGGCGCGGCCAAGAGTGACCTCGTCCGCAAACTCGAGGTCGCCGCCGACGGGGAGGCCGGAGGCCAAGCGGGAGACCGGAACCTCGATCGTCTTGAGGAGCCGCGACAGGTACGCCGCGGTGGCCTCGCCCTCGAGGTTCGGGTCGGTCGCGATGATGACCTCGCGGATGTCGCTCTCGCCCAGGCGGCGCATCAGCTGCGCGATCGTCAGGTCATCGGGCCCGATGCCGTCGATGGGGCTGATTGCCCCGCCGAGCACGTGGTACAGGCCGCGGAACTGCCGGGTGCGTTCGACCGCGACGACGTCCTTGGGCTCTTCGACAACGCATATGAGGCCGGGGTCACGGCGGGGGTCGCGGCAGATCGAGCAGCGGACGTCCTCGGTCACATTGCCGCAGACCTCACAGAATCGCACGCGCTCGCGAACGGTCGAGAGCAGTTCGGCGAGGTGGGCCACATCGAAGTTCTGCGTCTGCAGGATGTGGAAGGTGATGCGCTGCGCCGACTTCGGCCCGATGCCGGGGAGGCGACCGAACTCGTCAATGAGATCCTGAACGATTCCGTCGTACATGCGCTACCGCCCCATTCCGCCGTCGCGCGGCACTTCCTCGAGGAACGTCGCCCCGAGCACCTCGCGCACGACCGCCTCACCGTAGCGGGTAAAGCTCGGGCCTGCGCTCGCGGCGGGCGTGCTTGAGGCGGGGGTGCTTGAGGCGGGGGACGATGCCTGGGACGGTGCGGCGGGCGACGCCGCCGCGGCGACTGACGTTTCCGAGGCCGTGGGCGATTCTGGGGGGTGCGGCGGCTCCGGGGCCTCGAACGGGGGCTCCGGCTCTTCGTCAGGTTCAGGTGGCTCGGGAAGATCGTCCGGCCCGGTGAACTCGGTGTTCGTGCCGGGGGCCTGGGCGGCCGAAACCGACTCAGCAGGCGCTTCTGGCGACGCCTCAGCACCTCCGGATGTCGCAGTGTCGACTGCCTGGGTCTCGGCAGGAGCGGACCCGATTGACGAAGCGCCGTGCCCGGCCACCGCGGGCCAGCCTCCGACTGTCGCCGAGGGGGAGCTAGCGGCGCTGCTCGAGGGGTCCTCGGGGGCGGCCGCTGGCGCGGCCAGGTCGGAGAGTGCAGAGGCGCCCGGCGTCGCCGGAGGCGCACCGACAGACAGGTCGGCAGACGATGCCTGGTCAGCGTCTGCCGCCGGGCGGGGCAGGTCGCCGGGTCGGCTGCCGCGGGGGTGGTAGCGGCGGACGGCAATACCGGTCACCGACTCGATCGCCACGGCGAGGGTCGGCTGCGCATCCCCCGAGAGGAATACGTCGCGCTCCGTCTGGGTGTCGAAGGCGATCCCCAGCATGCCGCCTGGCAAGAGCGCCAGCGGGTTCACCGCGCGCGAGGCCAACCAAGCGACGCGGTTGGCGTCGAGCACGCTCTGCAGAATCTGAGCCCAAACGTCCCGGATCTGTTCGATGGTGCCCTCGGGCCCGGCTGTTGAATCAGCGGATGAGGCGTCGCTTGCGGGGTGGGCACGTATCGCCTGCTCGTCTTCCGTCTGCTCCGGCTCGGACGCGTCGGGCTCTGCGCCGGACGGAACCGGCGGTGCAGCCTCCGGCACGGCACGCTCGGGCTCGGGGGGCTCGGACATCGGCTCCGGTGCGGCAGCCGGGGTCGGGGGTTCCGAGAGCAGCGCGCGAGCCGCAGCGGCGGCGGATGCGAAGCTCACCGGTTCGGTGGATGCCACGGCGGCAGGCGCGGGTGCGGACGGCGCGGCAGTGGTCTGCTCGGCAGTGGTCTGCGGACCCGCCGGCGGCGTTGCCTGGACGGCGGGTGCTGCGCGCACGGGCGAGGCGGCCGGTGTGCCCGCGGCGGGCGCCGCGGCGCCGCGATCCTGCGCGTGAGCCTGGCCCGTGGCGGGACGCGGCGTCGCCTGCCGTGCAGCAGCGGCAGGAGCGGCAGTCGCCGGCACCGTATCGGCCGAGACGAGCGCTCGCGCCACCATGAGTTCAAGGTGCAGTCGGGGGGCAGTGGCGCCCCGCATGCGATCGAGGCCGGCAGCGATCGTGTCGGCGACGCGGGACAGTTCCCCGTGGCTGAACAGCTGCGACTGCTCGAACATGCGGCGCAGCTGGTCCTCGGGGACCCCGCGGAACACCGCGGCAGCGCCGTCGACGTTGGTCGCGCCGATCACGATGAGGTCGCGGAAGCGCTCCAGCAGGTCTTCGACGAACCGCTGCGGGTCCTGTCCGGTCTGCACCACGCGGTCGACCGCACTGAACGCCGCCGCCGCATCGTGGGCGCCAAACGCTGCGACTGCCTCGTCGAGCAGGTCCTCGTGGGTGAAGCCGAGCAGGCCCACCGCGCGTTCGTAGTCGACGGTGTCGCCCTCGGAACCGGCGATCAGCTGGTCCAAGATCGACAGCGTGTCACGGGCTGACCCGCCGCCGGCGCGCACGACGAGCGGCAGGACGCCGGTCGCGACGCCCACCCCTTCGCTCTCGCACAGCGTCTGCACGTAGTCGAGCAGCGCGGCGGGCGGGATGAGTCGGAACGGATAGTGGTGGGTGCGCGAGCGGATCGTGCCAATGACCTTGTCGGGCTCGGTCGTCGCGAACACAAACTTCACGTGCTCCGGCGGTTCCTCCACGATCTTGAGCAGGGCGTTGAAGCCCTCCTTCGTGACCATGTGGGCCTCATCAATGATGAAGATCTTGAAGCGGTCGCGGGCCGGGGCGAAGACCGCACGTTCACGCAGGTCGCGCGCGTCGTCGACGCCACCGTGGCTCGCCGCGTCAATTTCGATCACGTCGAGCGATCCGCCGCCGTCCCGGCTCAGCTCGACGCAGCTGGGGCACGTGCCGCAGGGGGTGTCGGTGGGGCCCTCGGCGCAGTTCAGGCAGCGCGCCAGAATGCGGGCCGACGTCGTCTTTCCACAGCCGCGCGGACCGCTAAAAAGGTATGCGTGACCGACGCGCCCCGTCCGGAGCGCGGTCATCAAGGGATCCGTGACCTGTGACTGTCCGATCATCTCGGAGAAGGTCTCGGGCCGATAGCGTCTGTACAGTGCGGTGACCACGACCCCATGCTAGCGGCGACCACCGACAGCGAACCCGGCAGTTCACACCGGGCACGAGTTACCGCAGCGCGTCGAGCGTCTGGGTCGCGATCTCTCGCTCCTCGTCCGTCGGGACGACGAGGACCTCCACCCGCGACTCGGGCGTGCTGATTCGCCGCACTCCCCCGCCGGAAACGGTATTGAGGGCGGGGTCGATCGCGATACCGAACCACTCAAGGCCAGCGATCACGTCCGCTCGCAGCACGGCAAGGTTCTCCCCGATTCCCGCGGTAAACAGGATCGCGTCTGCGCCGCCGAGCTCGACCAGGTACGCACCGAGGTAGTGCCGGATCCGATGCACCGTAACGTCGTACGCGAGCTGAGCGTCCGCGTCCCCGGCCTCGGCGGCCGAGCGCACGTCGCGCATGTCGCCCGACCCGGCGAGCCCGTAGAGGCCCGAGCGCGCGTTGAGCAAAGTATCAAGTTCATCGACCCCGAACCCGCCCTCTCGCGCGAGGTGGAAGAGGACCGACGGGTCGATGTCCCCCGAGCGCGTGCCCATCACGAGCCCCTGCAACGGGGTCAACCCCATCGAAGTGTCCACCGAGCGCCCGCCGTCGATGGCGCACATCGAGGCGCCATTGCCGAGGTGCAGCACGATCTGTTTGAGCTCCTCGGTGGGCCGGCCGAGGAACTCGGCGGCGCGACGCGAGACAAACGCGTGCGAGGTGCCGTGGAACCCGTATCGGCGCACGCCGTACTCGCGGGCCACCTCGCGGTCGATGGCGTAGGTATATGCCGCTGGACTCATGCTCTGGTGAAATGCCGTGTCGAACACCGCGACGTGCGGGATATCCGGGAAGGCCGCACGCGCGGCGACGATCGCCTGGTGTTCGCCCGGGTTGTGCAGCGGCGCCAGCACTGAAAGCTCGCTGATGCGATCCGCCACCGCGTCGTCGATAATCGTCGGCTCGAAGAAGTCGCTTCCGCCCTGCACCACGCGATGTCCGACAGCGGTCAGCTCGTCGAGCGAGACGCCCGCCCGCGCGAAGGTGGCGAGCATGGCGGCAAATCCGGTCGCGTGGTCCGGAATCGGCGCCTCCCACTCCCACTCGACGCCACTGCCCGGGGCGCCGCGATGCTGGAGGTGACCGGAAGGTTCACCAATACGTTCGACGAGGCCCGTCGCGAGACGACCGCCGTGATCCGGGTCAATCAGCTGATACTTGAACGAGGACGAGCCGCCATTCACCACGAGCACGAGACTCATGCGGGTGTCCCCTCGCTCCGCGCGAGCCCGGCCTGCACCGCGGTGATCGCGACCGTGTTCACGATGTCCTCGACCGTGGCCCCGCGGGACAGGTCGTTCACGGGTCGATTCAGACCTTGCAGCACGGGTCCGACCGCCACGGCGCCCGCCGAACGCTGCACCGCTTTGTAGGTGTTGTTTCCGGTATTCAGGTCGGGGAATATGAAGACCGTTGCGCGGCCGGCCACGGGCGACCCGGGCAGCTTTGACGCGCCAATCTCGGGGTCGCTCGCCGCGTCGTACTGCATCGGCCCGTCGACCAAGAGCGCTGGCCTGCGCTCACGCACGAGCGCGGTCGCACGGCGCACGCGGTCGACCTCGGCCCCGCTGCCGGAGGATCCCGTCGAGTACGAAAGCATCGCGACGCGAGCCTCTACGCCAAACTGCGCGGCCGTCTCGGCGGACGAGATCGCAATGTCGGCGAGCTGTTCCGCGGTCGGGTTTGGGTTGACGGCGCAATCGCCATAGACGAGCACCCGGTCCTCGAGCAGCATGAAGAACACGCTCGAGACCACGGAGACCCCCGGCCGGGTGCGGATGATCTCGAAACTGGGCTTGATGGTGTGCGCGGTCGTGTTCGCGGCGCCCGACACCATCCCGTCAGCGAGCCCCAAGTGCACCATCATCGTGCCGAAGTAGCTCACGTCCGTGACGCGGTCGCGGGCCGCCTCCAGCGTCACGCCCTTGTGTGCCCGGATGCGCGCGTACTCCTCGGCGAAGCGCTCGCGCAGCGGGGACTCGTTCGGGTCGATGACGTCGGCAGCGTCCAGGTCCAGCCCCAACTCGCCCGCGCGCTGGCGCACCAGCGCGGGCTTCCCAAGAATGGTCAGTCGAACGGTACCCCGCGACAACAGCGTGCTCGCGGCGCGCAGGACCCGGTCGTCCGTCCCCTCTGGCAGCACGATGTGCGCGCCGAAGGCGGCGGCCCGCTCGAAGAGTTCGTAGGCAAACATTACCGGCGTCACGACGCCGCCGGCGTACACGCTCAGCCGGGAGCGTAGCTCGGCGACGTCGACGTTCGCGCGGAACAGCGCGATCACCGTGTCGATCTTCCGCTGCGAGCCGGGCGTGAGCAGCCCCCTGGCGCGGACGATGCGCTGCGCGGTGTCGAAGGTGCCCAGCGCGGTCCGGATGATCGGCAGCCGCGAGTCGATGCCGTCGAGCAGTCGTTCGACGTCGGGCGAAAGCGCGAAATCGCCGTTCAGCACCACTGCCGCGAGTGTTGGGAAGGTCGCCGCCTCGTGCGCCATGACGACGGCGAGCAAGGTCTCGGCGCGGTCGGCGGCGACCACGATCGCGGCGCCCTCGATCAGACGGGGCAGCACGTGCTCCATTGACATACCCGCGATCACGACACCGGGAACCTCGCGGCTCAGCAGCGCTTCGCTGCCGCGCACCAGGGTGCCCTCGACCGCGTCGAGTACCCCGGCCACGGTGGGCGCGACGAGCAGCACCTGCTCGGGGATCGCCCAAACCGGGGTGCCCGCGGGAAGCGCCGCTCCGACCGCTGAGGTGATCTCCGTGAGGACCCCCGGATCCGCGCGATTTACGAACGCGGCGAGCAGCGTGGCGTGTGCTGCCTCGAGCTGCTGGAGGCCGAGCTCGGCGAGTTGGGCGAGCTCCCCCGCGCTGCGGGCGGCGGACTGCCCGAGCATCTCTGGTCCGTTCTGGGACGAGCGACCGCCCAGCACGAGAAGCACCGGCGCATCGAGATGCGCCGCCACCCGCGCGTTGAAGGCGAGTTCGCTCGGGGCGGCGACATCGGTGAAGTCTGATCCGACAATGACGACGGCGTCGCACTGCGCCTCGAGCGCCTTGTAGCGGGCCACGATCTGCACCATCGCGGCGTCCGGGTCATGTCCGGCTTCCTCGTAGGTCACCCCGACACAGGCCTCATACGGGATCGTGCTGCCGGCGCGCTCCCGCAGGAGCTCGAGCACTCGGTCACGCTCGTTCCCTGAACGGATCAGCGGACGGAAGATCCCGACCAGTGGCACGTCGGCAAGCAGGGCGTCGAGCACCCCGAGCGCCACCGCACTCTTGCCGGTGCGTCCCTCGGCGGATGTCAGATACAAGCTCTTGGCCACGTGTCCAGCTTAGTGAGGGGCAGGGGCGCCCCACCCATCGCCCCCGTCGTGAAACTCCAGCAGAATTGCCTTGGATCAGCAGGATCGGGCAGGATCCTGCCGAACTTCGCTGGAGTGCCGGGGAAAGCGATGCGCGAGCGGACACCCAGTCGTCCCTCACAAGTGGCGCAGTCATTGAGTTCTCCACATTCTCGACCTGAACTCCCGCCAACGAGCGGCGTCACCGGAGGCTGATGTCATGTCTCTCGAACTCGATGTGCGCCACGCGCGCGGCGTGACCCGATCCGCCGACTTGCTCAGCCTGGGATGGAGCGCCCGCAAGATCTCCCGAGCGGTCTGCGCCGGCCGGCTCATCCAACCCAAGCGCGGCTGGGTTGCCCTGCCGGACGCCGACCCGCTGCTCTTGGTCGCGGTGCGGCGGGGAGCCGTAGTAACCTGCATCACCCAGGCGAAACGCCTGGGTCTCTGGGTGCTGGCGGAATCCGAGCCCCACTTTGCCGCGCCGCGCCGCGGCTCAAGGCCCGTGGGCGAAGGATGCGTCATGCACTGGGGTAAGCCCCTCAGCACCCGGGTCCCGGGCGTGCTCGAGGACCCCATAGAAAACGTCCTCGGCCACGTTGCCGACTGCCAACCTTACGAGGCCGCGCTCGTCGTGTGGGACTCAGCCCTCAACCGTGGACTCATCGACAAGCCGACCATTCGGAGGTTTCCGCTTCGTCCCCGCGCACGCAGGCTCCTCGAGGATTGCAGTCCATTGGCGGACTCGGGCCTCGAAACGCTGGTGCGCACTCGCCTGCGATTCCTTCGCCTACGGATCATTGCCCAGGCCTGGGTACTCGGGCACCGCGTCGACTTCCTTATCGGCGAGCGGCTGATCCTGCAGGTCGACGGCGCCCACCACGTCGGGGTGCAGCGCAGCGCGGATATTTTGCACGACGCCCGGCTACGGCTGCAGGGCTACACCGTCTTTCGGGTGAGCTATGGCCAGATCATTGACGACTGGCCCGCGGTTCAGGAGCTGATCGTGCGCGCCGTTGCCCAGGGGCTACACCTCACCGAGGGATAGGGCCTGTGCCCAAAGCTTCAGCGAAACCCGCCAGAATCAGCAAAATCCGGCGGAACTCTGCCGGGATACGCGAAATTGCTGTCCCAACGCACAGACCAGGGGGCCGAGGGCAGCAAAGACCCCCCGCGTACCCAGCAGAGCCCGGCTACCCTTGCTTCGTTTCCGATCTAGGGGAGTTCACCGAGGTGCCGCCACGCGGGGGGCCTTTCTAGTCTAGCTGATCTCGGCGGGTGGTTCTGCCGCGACCACCTCCGCATTGCCTGAGCCTGCCGTGGCGCGGCGCCGCTTGGCGGCGACGAGCCACCCGCCGACGATCAGGCCGATGCCGAGCACCAGCACCGCACCGCCCGCGACGAACCACAGGGTCATGTCCTGACTACCGGTGGCACTCAGGCCGGCGCCCGAGCCGCCCTTGGCAGGTTGGCCGGCGCCTCCCTCGCCGCCGGGGCCCGGATCCGGCGCGGGGGCCGCGGTGCGAGCACCGATCGTCGCCGGGGTGCCCACGGTGCCGAGCGCACCGACGGGAGTCAGCCGCACGGTGTACGCCGTGTTCGCGGGGAGCCCCGTAAACGAACGGGCACTTACGGTTGCCGCCACGCGCTCGCTCGCCACGAGTGTTCCGGAGCTCGGGTCGCCCGCGAACAGCTCGATGAGATGGCGTTGGCCGCTCGCTGCCCAGCTCGCGTTGAATGACGAGACCGTCGCACCCGTGATCGCGAGATCGAGCGGCGCGGTCGGGCGTGCCGGAAGTGACTCGATCAGCCCCATTGCATCGACGATTCCCGCGCCAAAGACGTGTTTGTCTGGGAACACGGCTGGGTCGGCCGTATTGAGCAACCCGTATGCGCTGTCGGGGCCGAACGGATTGACGGGCCCTCCATCGCTCGTGCCACGGGCAGTCGCCAGCACGCTATCGCGCAGCTGAGCGCCGGTGAGCTCAGGCGCGTAGGAAAGTCCGAGCGCCGCGACCGCGGCGGCGTTCGGCGCCGCGGCTGACGTGCCGTAGAAGCGATACACACCGGGTTCAGCCGGGTCCTCCTCACCAAAGAAGGTGGTCTGCACGCCATCAACAGAAGCGATCTGGGGCGAGTCGACAATGACCGGCGACACCTTGCGCGCCGCGGGCGTCGGGAACTCGAGCGACGCCGTGTCGTAGATCAGCGTGCTCGGGCCCAGTGAGCTGTAGCCGCGCAGCTCCGTTGGGTTCGCCCAGTCGAGCGAGGCCGTGCCGATCGCCGAGCCGTCGCCGGAGTGACCGAACACCATCTCGCCGACCCAGTCGGTCACGCCGTTCCCCATGAAGGCACGCTCGGCGATCGCGCCGCCGCCCCGCATGAAGCCGAGAAACACCGCGGGAGGGCGGGCCTCGGCCGCATCGTGCGCGGTGCGGACCATCACCATGCGTACCTCGCCACCGCGCGGCACCTCCACTAATCCGGACAGCCCGGGAAAGGGGCCGCCGAACGACGAGAGCGTCGAGATGAGCGCCGGCTCGGGGAGCGCCGGGTCTGCATTGTAGAAGCGCAACTCGTACGAGGTGGTCACGCCAAACACCGGCTCGCTAATCGAGGCGATCGGAGTCAGCTCAATGTCGGCACCGGGCTGGGTGCCCTTGATCTTCAGGGTGTCAAACGGCGTCTCCACCGCCGCATCAGGGTCAAAATCGAGGCAGTCTGCGCCGGCGGCGACCGCGACCCAGGCGGGGCATGCGGCAGGGCGGTAGGCCGTGGTCTGCCACGACGCAACTGGCTTGCCGGAGCTCGCGCCCGAGGAGCCCACCCCGTTCGAGTTGCCCGCCGAGGTGAAGTAGGTCACTCCGTGCTCGCGCTTTGCCTGTTCGATCGCCGCCGAGAGAAAGCCCTGCTGGTAGTAGGCCTCGGAGTACCAGGTGAGGTCGTCGACGATGACGGTCGCGCCGGCCTCCGCCAGGCCCAGGATGTTCTGCGCCATCTCAAGCTCACTGTTGCCCCCGCCCGCGAACATCAGCTGCGCGCCCGGCGCAATGCCGTGCACAAGCTGCGCCATGGCGCGGCCCTCGTCGGCGCCGCCGCTGGCGGTGAATGATCCGGGCAGGATCTCGACCGGGGTCGTGCGCCCACAGGGGTTCCCCGCGCCCGGCAGGGCGCCCGCGGCGACGTCGTCGGCCCACGAGGTGGGCGAGACGGTCTGGTCGAATGAGTCAGAGAGGATGCCGATGGTCACGCCCGTGCCGTCGACACCAAACGCGGCGCGCGCCGCGTCGGAACGTAGCGGGGCGTCGGCGTCGATCGGGATGGGCCCGCAGGCCGCGCCGGCGGGCGTCTGCGCCGCGGGACGCAGCGTGCCGGTTGCCGGCAGCTCCCCCGTCCCGGCTTGCGGGCTCAGGGCCGGCGTGACACTGACGACACCCGAAATCGCCTCGATCGCCGAGATTTGATCGGGCGCCACGCGAATGGTGGCCGCGGGGAACGGGCTGAGCAGGCTCTCGACGACCGCGAGGCTCTCGAGCTGGGCGAGCACAGCGGCATCAGGGGCGCCCGAAAAGATGACGGTCGCGGTGATGCGCTGCGCGTCGTCGAACGTCAGGCTGCCACCGCCCTCGACGGGGAGCGAGACCGCCTCGGCGATCTGCTCAGGTCCGACCGCCCCGCCTTCTGCCGCCTCGGCAATGCGCTCGCCGAGCGAGGTGGGCTCCCCCACCACGCCCGGTTCCTCGGCCTGCGCGACACCCGGCAGGGCAAGGACAACGAGTAGCGGAATTGCCGCAATGACGGCGATCATCGCACGAGACTTCTGACGCATGTAGCTCTCCCCCAGCGCGGCAGGGTCGATCCGGTTGATCTCGCTTCGCACCGCGCAGTCCACAGAGTATCGACGCGGAGTGGATCCTGTCCATAAAAAAACTGAATCCGAACTATTTCTCGCTAGTATCGGTGCAGCGCTGCGAAGAGCGCGTCCGTCGGGACGGTGTACCCGTCGGCGGTGAGCATCTGCACCCCGTGGAGGGGTCCGCCCGCACGCAAGGTCAGCCGGATCATCGGGATATCCTGCCCGCGCCCCTGTTCGAAGGCCAGCGCGTCGACCCCCACGATGTCGGTCCACAGGATCTCGACGTCCCGCCCGGGAACCCACACCGCGACGCTCGCCTCGCCGAGCGCCACCCACTCGGTCGCGAACCGTGGCCGCCAGCGCGCAGCCGTCGCGCAAGCAGGAGGCACCCGACCCCGCCGCCGACACCCTTGGGTACCGCGAAGAAGCGCATCCCCAGGAGCGGGCCAACCTCGCCTACATCTTCATTTAGCTGCGGGATGAAGCCGAACACTTGAGCTCCCGCGAACACCGCGGCCCCCGGGCCGCGGCGAGCACCACTCACATCAACCCGAGCAGCAGCGCCACGCGCATAACCCGAGTCGGTGCAACATGCACCCGGGAATCAGCGGTCGGCTGCTCTGCATGAGTCATCACGATCGAGCTCAGGTACCGAAATTGCGCATTCGGAGGGGATTGTGGAACGACGCCGAAGACATAGGTGAACGAGCGACTCTGACGGCTCAGCGCGGGCCGGGGGTAGCGCTCAAGGCTATCCCCAGCCCGCAGATCAGGACTCGTTACCCGTGACTGCGGATGGCGCCACAGCGTCAGACCCGGCAGGATCCTGTCGGCCTTCGATCTCTGCAGTAGCGGCCAGCTCTTCCTCGTCAACGCCCGCGAACTGGGTCATGTAGAGCGTGTAGTACGCGCCCTTGCCCGCGAGTAGCTGCTCGTGCGTGCCCTGCTCGACAATCCGTCCGCGCTCCATCATCAGGATGGTGTCGGCATCGCGAATGGTGGAGAGCCGGTGCGCGATCACGAACGACGTGCGGTCGCTGCGCAGCGCCGACATTGCCTGCTGCACGAGCACCTCGGTGCGCGTGTCGACCGAGGACGTCGCCTCGTCGAGGATCAGCAGCGACGGCGCGGCGATGAACGCCCGCGCGATCGTGAGCAGTTGCCGCTCGCCCGTCGACAGGCTCGAGCCGTTCTCGTCGAGGACGGTGTCGTAGCCGTCGGGCAGCTGACGCACGAAGCGATCCACCATGGTGGCCTTCGCGGCGTCTACGACCTCTTGGTCGGTCGCGTCGAGCCGGCCGTACCGGATGTTCTCGCGGATCGTGCCCGTGAACAGGAACGCGTCTTGCAGCACCATGCCGATATGTCCACGCAACTCGGCCCGCGAGAGGGTCGTGATGTCACGACCGTCGAGCAGGATCCTGCCGCTGTTCAGCTCGTAAAAGCGCATGACGAGATTGACGAGTGTCGTCTTGCCCGCGCCGGTCGGTCCCACAATTGCCACCGTGTGGCCCGGGCGAGCCTCAAATGAGAGGTCCGTGATGAGCGGGGTCTCGGGGTCGTAGCTGAAGCTGACGTGCTCGAACTCGACGTGTCCATCGGTGCGCTCGGGCAACGTGTCGGTCGCGGTCTCCGGATCCTGTTCGTCTGCGTCGAGCAGCTCGAAGCTGCGCTCGGCAGACGCGACGCCCGATTGCAGCATGTTCGCGATGCCGGCCATCTCACCGATCGGCTGCGAGAATTCGCGCGAGTACTGGATGAACGCGGTCACGTCACCGAGCGTCATCTGCCCAGCCGCGACCCGGAGCCCGCCCACGACGGCGACCGCGACGTAGGTGAGGTACGACACGAACTGCATCGCGGGCATGATGGTTCCTGACAGGAACTGCGCTCCAAACGAGGCGCGGAACATCTGATCGTTGCGACGGTCGAACTCCTCCGTCATGACGTCGTCTCGGTTGAAGATCCGCACGAGTTCGTGGCCGGTGAAGGACTCCTCGATGTGGCCGTTCACCTCACCGGTGTGCTTCCACTGCGCGGCGAAGAGCTTCTGCGAACGCACACCGACGACGCCGGCAACGATCGCCGAGAGCGGCAGGGCGACGAGCGCGATCAGCGCGAGCTGCCACGACACGATGAACATCATGGCGGCAATACCGAGCACAGTGAGCACCGACTGCACGAGCTGCGAGAACGCCTGCTGCAGCGCCGACTGAATGTTGTCGACGTCGTTCGTCACGCGCGACAGCACGTCTCCGCGCTGGCGCGAATCGAAGTAGCTCAGCGGCAGGCGGTTGATCTTCTGCTCGATGTCCTGGCGCAGGTTGTAGACGACGCGCATCACGAGCGCGTTGAGGACGTAGCCCTGCAGCCACATCAGGAGCGACGCGACCAGGTAGAGCGCGAGGACGATGATGATGAGACGGCCGAGCAGACCGAAATCGATCCCTTCGCCCGGCACGATCGTGGTGCCCTCCAGCATGTTCGCAAAGTCATTGTCGCCGGAGGCTCGAAGGCCCGCGATGACGTCGGTGAGCGGCACGCCGGCGGGAAGCTGTGAGCCGAGCACGCCGTTGAAGATGACGTCCATCGCCTGGCCCAAAATCTTGGGGGCGATCACGGTGAGCACGACCGACCCGACGACCAGCAGCACGACGATGCTGAACCAGAACTTCTCGGGCTTGAGGAGCCCCATCAGGCGTTTCGCCGACGGCCAGAAGTGCTTGGGCTTGCGCGCCGGGGTGCCGCCGAACATGTCGCCGTCGGCCTCGGTGGGCATGTACTGCTCGGTCTCGTCGACCGTCTCGGCCGCCTCCGCGGGGGCGGTGGAATCTGCTGAACGCTTCGCCATGGTTACGCCACCTCCGTCGTATCGAGCTGCGATCGAACAATTTCTTGGTACACGGAGCTCGTTTCCAGCAGTTCCTCGTGGGTGCCGCGGTCGACGATCTCGCCGTCCTCCATCACCAGAATCTGGTCGGCCTCGGTGATCGTCGAGACGCGTTGCGCCACGATGATGACGGTCGCACCGTCGGTCGCTTCGGGCAGGGCGGCCCGCAGGCGTGAGTCGGTCGCCACGTCGAGCGCCGAGAATGAGTCGTCGAAGAGGTAGACGCGGGGGCGCGCGACCAGGGTCCGCGCGATCGAGAGTCGCTGACGCTGACCGCCGGAGACGCTTGTGCCACCCTGCGCGACGGGCTCGTCCAGCTGCAGCTCCTTCTCGCGCACAAAGTCGGCACTCTGGGCGACGCGCAGCGCCTCCCACAACTCGGCGTCGGTCGCGTTCTCCCGGCCGAAGCGCAGGTTCGAGCCGATCGTGCCCGAGAACAGGTACGGCCGCTGGGGAACGAGGCTCAGCGCGCCGGCCAGTTGCCCGCGCGTGAACTGCTCGATCGGGGTGCCGTCGACCGAAATCGTCCCGCTCTGCGGGTCAAAGAGGCGAAGCAGCAGGTTCAGCAACGTGGTCTTGCCTGATCCGGTCGAGCCGATAATTGCCGTCGTCTTGCCCGGCTCGGCGACAAACGAAGCCTCCTTGATGACCGGGCTGTCGGCGCCAGGGAATCCGAAGGTGACCGACGAGAACTCGACCCGCCCGGCAGTGGGGTTGGGCGCGGTCTCGACGGCCGGGAACCGCTGGGTCGACTCGGTCTCGAAAAGCTCGCGCAGACGCTCGGCGCACACCGCGGCGCGCGGAATCATCATGACCATGAAGACGCCCATCATCACAGCGACGAGGATCTGCAGCAGGTACTGGAGAAACGCGGTGAGCGAGCCGATCTGCATCTCGCCGATATCGACCCGTTGACCGCCAAACCACAGCACCGCCGCGGTAGCGAGATGCAGCACCATCATGATGACAGGGAACATGAGCACGAAGAGGTTGCCGACCTTGACGGAAACTTCGGTGATCGCCCGGTTGGCCTTGCCATATCGCTCAAGCTCGAAGGGCTCACGCACGAAGGCACGCACCACCCGGATGCCCATAATCTGCTCGCGCAGCACCCCGTTGATGTCGTCGACCCGTGCCTGCATGGTCTGGAAGAGCGGCAGCAGGCGGAAGACCAGGAAGCCGACGACCACGAAGAGGACGATGACCGATGTCCAGACGAGCCAGGACAGGCCCAGGTCCTCGCGCAGCGCCATGATGATGCCGCCGATACACATGATCGGGGTGGACACCATGAAGTTCAAGGTCATCAGCGCAAGCATCTGCACCTGCTGCACGTCGTTCGTACCGCGCGTGATGAGCGGGCCGGCACCGATCTGAGTCGTCTCGAGGACCGTCAGCGAGTTGACCTTCTGGTACACCTCGCGGCGAAGGTTGCGGCCCATCGCCATCGACGTGCGAGCCCCGAAGTACACGCCGCCGATCGCGGCCAAGACGTTCACCAGGCAGACGACGAGCATGATCATGCCGGTCGACCAGATGAAGGCGCTATCTCCCTGTGCGATGCCCTTGTCAATGATCTGGGCGTTCAGGCTCGGCAGGTAGAGCGCCGCGAGCGTCGCGATGAGCTGGAAGATGACGACTGCGACGACAAGCGGCCAGAACGGTTTCGCGTGTCGCAGAAGAAGTTTGAGGAGAGCCAATGGAGTCCTTAGGGGTTGATCGCGCCGCCAAGAGGGGGCCAGGGTACACCTCGTTTGCGACCTTACGGTGCGGCGCGAGTGGAGAGTTTAGCAGCGCACCACCAGGCAACACCGAGAACTCCCCTGCGAGTATCCAATCTGCACATTCGCAGGTGTCCAGCGTCGCACACACCTCCGACACACACGCAAAAACGGCCCCACCCGAAGGTGGGGCCGTTCTCAAATCACTACTGAAGCAGTGAAATTAGACGAGCTCGACGGTTGCGCCGGCCTCTTCCAGCTTTGCCTTGGCAGCCTCAGCGGCGTCCTTGGCAGCGCCCTCGAGGATCGGCGTGGGAGCCGCCTCAACGAGTGCCTTTGCTTCGCCCAGGCCGAGGCTGGTGAGCTCACGCACGGTCTTGATGACCTGGATCTTCTTGTCGCCAGCAGCCTTGAGCACGACGTCGAAGGAATCCTTCTCCTCGACGACCTCAGCAGCAGCAGCCGGAGCAGCAGCAACAGCAACGGGGGCAGCAGCGGAAACCTCGAAGGTCTCCTCGAACGCCTTAACGAACTCCGAGAGCTCGATGAGGGTCAGGCCCTTGAACTGCTCGAGCAGCTCTTCAGTCGAAAGCTTAGCCATGATGTATCTCCCTAATCAGTGTTTGCCCGCACCTGCGTGACGAGCGATGGAATGAACCGCGCCAACCGAAGTTAGGCTGCGGCCTCCTGCTTGTCCTGCAGCGCACCGAAGCCGCGAGCGGCCTGTGCGAGCGGGGCGTTGAACAGATAAGCGGCTCCAACCAGCGAGGCCTTCATGGCACCGGCGGCCTTGGCCAGCAGTACCTCTCGGCTCTCGAGATCGGCGAGCTTACCTACCTCAGCGGCGGTCAGAGGCTTGCCATCGAAGTAGCCTGCCTTCACCACCAAAAGAGGGTTTGCCTTGGCGAAGTCACGAAGACCCTTTGCGACAGTAACCGGGTCACCGTGCACGAAGGCGAGAGCGGAAGGACCCGCGAGCTCGTCATCAAATGCAGTGATGCCGGCACGGTTTGCCGCAATCTTGGTCAGCGTGTTCTTCGCCACGGCGTACGTAGCGTTCTCACGGATGTTGTTGCGGAGTTCCCGCAGCTGAGCAACCGTGAGGCCGCGGTACTCGGTGAGCAGAACGGCGGTCGACTCTTCAAACTTCGTCTGAAGGTCGGCTACCGTAGCTTCCTTTGTCGCCATGGCGCTCCCTAGCTTGTGGAACCCGTTCGACGGATGTCAATCGGGGGCCAAACACACGGAGAAAGTAAAAAGAGCTCCGGCGCGGACGCACAGAGCTCGAGTGATTCGCATTGCGAATCTGCTTTCACACCTGCGCAGGTCTTTGCTTTCGCAAACGTTACGGTGTCCTTGCGGACAACCACCAGCGGTCTTTGGCCAAGGGTCAGCCTAGCGGATTCTGCCCGTCCAGGCAAACCAGCCGCAATTCGACCGTGATGATCGCGCCGCCCGAGCCGCCTGCGGCGCGCACCTCCCCGCCGAAGGCGTGCACCAGCGCGGCCACAATAGGCAGCCCCAAGCCGGTGCCCCCGTCGTCCGTGCGCACTCGCTGCGCGTCGCCGCGCACGAAGCGCTCGAACACGCGTGGCAAGACGTCCGCCGGAATACCGGGGCCGTTGTCCGCAATCTCGACCGCGACGCGCTCAGCCTCGTAGTCGATCCGCACCCGTACCGCCACCCGCGTACCCGAGGGCGTGTGCGCTCGCGCATTCCCCAACAGGTTCGCGAACACCTGGTGCAGGCGGTGCGGATCGGCATGCACGAAGATCGGTGCGGGATCGGTCAACTCGGCACCCTCCAGCACCCAGGTCCGATCCGGATCAGCCATCGCGGCGTCCGCGATTGCATTTCGCAGCACCCCCGTGAGGTCCACTGATTGCAGCCGGAGCTCCTGACCCTGATCGATCCGGGTCAGTAGCAGGAGGTCTTCGACCAGCGCCTGCATGCGCAGCGACTCGGCCTCGATCCTGCCAATCGAGCGCACGATGTCCTCGGGAAGGTCATTCGAGCCCATCCGCCGGACGAACTCCGAGTAGCCACGTATTGAGGCGAGCGGGGTGCGCAGCTCGTGGCTCGCATCAGCGACGAACCGGCGCACCTGCTGTTCGCTCTCCTCGCGATCGCGCAGGGCTCCCTCGACGTTTCCGACCATGCGGTTGTATGCGGTCAGCACCCGACCGACCTCGCTGCGCGGGTCTGCCCCGGCCAGGTCGATGCGATCGAGACCGATATCACCGCCCGTGGCAAGCTGCCGCGTCGCCGCCTCATCCGCCGTGCGTGCAAGGGTCTCCAGCGGGCGCAGGCTCCGCCGGATCATCAGTGAGCCGACCACCAGCATCGCGAGGACCGCCACGGCCGTGCTCAGCCCGACTGTCAGTGCAATGCGCGCGCTCGTCGCTTCGACCGGGGCAAGCGGGAGCCCGACGACGACAGTCGTGCGATCGGCCTGTCCGGCGATCAGACGGTAATTACCGGATTCGGGGCCGAGCTCGAGCGTGTGCATCGTGCCGTCGAGGGGCAGCCCGACGAGCCCATCGAGGATGTCGCGCGGCAGCGGCAACACCTCGCCCTCCTGGCCGATCGTGCCGCCGGTGAGCGTCCCCTCGCGCAATACGACGGCGAGGGTTCCGGGCGCCTGGGCCGGGCCCTGCAGCACCGTCGTCGCGTCAAGCGGACCCTGCGTCGACCAGAGCGACGTCGGGCCGGCACCGGCGACGACATCGGCCGCGCGACCGAAGGCGTGCTCAAGCTGGTTGTCCACCTGCGCGGAGAGGCTGCGCTGCAGTTCCCCCACGGCGATTCCGCCGACAGTCAGGATCGCGAGCGCCGCGAGCATTGAGCTCGCAATCAGCAGGCGCGCCCGCAGCGAGAGGACGCGGCGTGCCCGCGACGCACGTTCCGCCGTCATCTTCTCCTCGTGGGGCCGTGTCTAGCTGTCGGCCGGGCTATTGCCCGCCGGCTTCAGCAGGTATCCGGCACCGCGGACGGTGTGAATCATGGGCTCGCGGTTCGCGTCGACCTTCTTGCGCAGGTACGAGATGTACAGCTCGACGACGGTCGGCTTGCCCGAGAAGTCGTAGCTCCAGACCCGATCCAGGATCTGGGCCTTGCTGACGACCCGGCGCGGGTTGCGCATGAGGTAGCGCAGCAGCTCGAACTCGGTGCTCGTGAGCTCGATCAGCTCGCCCCCGCGCGCCACCTCGTAGCTTTCCTCGTTCAGCGTGAGGTCTCCCACACGCAGCACCGGATCGGGTGCCTGGGCAAGCGCAAGCAGGGAACGCCGCACGAGGCCGCGCAGCCGAGCCACCACTTCCTCGAGGCTGAACGGCTTGGTGACGTAGTCGTCCCCGCCCGCGGTCAGCCCGGCCACGCGATCATCGACCGAGTCGCGAGCCGTCAAGAACAGCACCGGGATCGTCGACCCCTCGGCGCGCAGCCGCGAAAGCACCTGCATGCCATCGAGATCGGGCAGCATGATATCGAGCACCATGATGTCGGGCTCGAACGACCGCACCGCAGCGAGCGCCTCTTGTCCGCTAGCGGCCGTCGATACGTCCCATCCCTCGTAGCGCAGCGCCATCGCGAGCAGACTTGACAGGGACTCCTCGTCGTCAACAACGAGTGCCCTGATCTTCTCTCCATTTGCCTTAGACAATGTGCTCCCCAACATGAGCCTCATTGTCCGGCTAAAGGCTATGAATCCGCTCGAAGGTTTCCGACTGCTTCGTAGGTGGGAGAATGGAACCCATGTCCACTCCGCCGACTCAGCCTGATTTCGCCTACCGACGGCGTCTCGTCACAGACGGAACCGACCGTGTCGCATGGATGCGAGCCCGGGCGCGTGGCATTACCGCGACGGATGTTGCGAAGCTTTCGACGCCAAAGTCCATCGACAGCGCGGCTTGGGCGAAGCTGCACGGGACGGGCTTTAGCGGAAACGCGTTTACCGACCACGGCAAGGCCCGGGAGCCCGAGATTGCCGCCTGGGTGCGCGACGGGTACCGCATCGAGTCGAGCTCGGCACTTTTCCACGCCCCCGGCGACATCCGACACCTCGCGACGCCCGACGGCATTGGCGAACGCGCGGACGGCGTGCTCGAGCTGGCCGAGATCAAGACGACGAACAAGGTGTGGCGTTCGATCCCCCGCAACTACCTGCGTCAGGTGTGGTGGCAGCAGTATGTGCTCGGCGCGGAACGCACCCTCGTGGTGTGGGAACGACACGAGAACTTCGTGCCCGTCGGTGACCCCGAATGCCGCTGGGTCGACCGCGACGAGAACGAGATCGCACATCTCGTGGGACTCGCGGGCCAGATGATCGACACGCTCATCAAACGAACCAGCTAGCTACCGCTCGCCGCTCAGCGACAGCTGCGCGAGCACGGCCTCGACGACCGTTTCGCGGGGCAGGTCAGGCTCAAACACGAGCCACTCGAGGCCCGCGAGCAGCGAGGCGCCAAACACGCCCGCCGCGCCGATCAGCCTCGCCGGGCGCGGCGTCGGCGCGGATCCTGCCCCGTTCTCAACAGCCGCAGCATCGAGTGCCGTCGCGAACAGCCCGAGCACCTCGTGGCGCAGCGCCGCAAACGACTGCTGCCAGCTGCGGTCCATGCGGAAAAGCTCGGCCGCCATCAGCTTCGCGAACTCCGTATTCTCTTGCGTGAGGGTGATCACGCCGGCGACGAGCGCGCGAAGCGCCTCCTGTCCCGAGAGCCCGGCCGATCGCTCGGACAGGCGCGCGGCGACCGCCACGATGCCTTCCTCGAGCAGCACCTCGAAGAGACGGTCCTTCGAGGAGAAGTTGTAGTACAGACTGCCTTTGGCGACCCCCGCCAGCTGCGCCACGTCGTCCATCGACGTCCCCGTGATGCCTCGCGCCGACGCCAGCTCGAGCGCCGCGTCGAGAATCGCGCGCTTCGTCGGCGAGGTGCGGCGAGTGGGTGCGGGTTCCGCCATGAGGTTCTGCCTTTCGCTCGCCTGGGATGGGGAAGCTGAGCTTCCACCATCCCAGGCTAGATCACCGGGTCCTGCCAGCCCGCCCGGCCCGCTAGATCACGAGCTCGGGGTAGAGCCGCTTCATGCTCCACACCCGCTGCCGCGCCGCGCTCCACGAGCTCACCGCGAGCGAGCCGATCAGGATCCCGGCCATGACCAGGATCGAACCGAGGAGCCGGCCGTCGATGCCGCCGGTGATGAGCTGGCGCAGCCCGTCGACGACCCAGCTCGCCGGCATGAATGGGTGCAGCGCCTGGAAGAATCCGGGCGTCGTCTCGACGGGGTAGGTGCCGCCCGACGAACTCAGCTGCAGCATGAGGAGCACGAGGCTGATCACGCGGCCGGCCGCCGACCCGAACAGCACGATGAACATCTGCTGCAGCGCCATGAAGGCCAGGGTCACCAGCAGCATGAACAGCGTCGTGCCCACCCAGTGCGTGGGTTCGAGGCCGATGCCGTAGACGAGCACCAGCATCATGATGACGACCTGGCCGACGCCGATGACCACCGCGGGCACGAAGCCGGTCAGCACCGCGCGCAGTCCGCTCGCACCTGCGGCGAGCGCGCGCTGCGGCAGCGGACGCAGGATCAGCCAGGTGATCAGCGCACCGACGAAGGTCGCCAGGGCAATGAAAAAGGGCGCGAAGCCCTCGCCGAATCCCCCAGCCTCGGCCGCGTTCGCCTCTTCAAGCGCGATCGGCGCCGCAGCGATGTCTGCGCGGCCCGCGATCTCCGTCTGCGTCAGGCTGGGGATGCGCTCCCCGCCCTCGGCCAGGCTGGTGTGCAGCTGGTCCGCGCCGGTCGCGAGGCGCGTGGCCCCGTCGCCGAGGGTGCCCGCCCCCGTCAGGATCTTCCCGGCGCCGTCTGCCACAGCCGTGGCGCCCGTGTCGAGCCGGGTGATGTCGGGGCTCCCCGCCGCGAGCGATCCGGCGAGGGTGCCGGCTCCGTTTGCGAGGGTCGCCGCGCCGCCCGAAGCCGCGCCGAGGCTCGAGGCTAGGGTTGCCGAACCGTCGCGCGCCTTCGCCACGCCGTCCGCGACCGCGTGTGCACCGTCGTTCAGCTGCGCAAGCTTCGTGGGGTCGGCACTCGCCAGCTGCCCCACGAGCGCCTGGACGCTCGAGTTCAACGTGGCGATGTTGTCGCGCAGGGTCACGCTCGATGCGGACAGGCTGCTCGCTCCGGTCGAGACACTGTGCGCGCCGGTACTAAGCCCCTGCAGCGCCGGCAAGAAATCGCTCGCTGGGGTGCCAGCCGGTGCCGCCGCGATCTGCGCGGCGAGGTCGGCGAGGCCGGCATCGACCCCGCTCGCCCCGGCCGCGACCGACCCGGCGCCGTCGGCGAGCTGCGATGATCCCGCCGCGAGACCGGCAGTGCCGTTCGCGAGGGTCGGCGCCTGTTCTACCAGTGTGCCGGCAAGGCCGGTGACCTCGCGTACGCCCGTCTCGACCTGGGCAGCCCCGGCCGCGAGATCGACGAGGCCGGTGTTGAGCGTGCTCGCGCCGCTCGCTGCCGCACGCATTCCGTCGGCGAGTTGCGTCGCACCGTCTGCTACCTGGCCGGATCCCGCGACCGCTGCGCCGTACTTCGTGCGCAGCGTGCCGACGCCGTCGGCCACCTGGCTCGCGCCCGAACTCAGTGTGCCGAGCGACGCGGCGAGCGTGCCCACTCCGTCGGATGCGGTCTGCAGCCCGTCGGCGAGGGTGCCCGCGCCATCGGCGGCCTGACGGATCCCGTCGCCCGCCTCGTTCAAGCCGACGAGCATGGCGTCGGCCGTCTGCGCACTCACCTGTTCGGCGACGGCGTCGCGCAGCTGGGTCATGCCCTGCTTGCCCATCGTGGTCGCGAGAAAGCCGTTGGCGTCGTTGTACTCGACGTCGATGCTCGCCTGGCGCGGCCCGTCGGTGCCGACCGAGATCGCATCCTTCGAGAAGTTCGCGGGCAGGGTGACCGAGAAGTAGTAGCTGCCGTCCGCGACGCCGCGCGCGGCATCAGCCGCGTCGGTCTCGACCCACCCGAGGTCGGCAGAGTCGACGAGCTCTGCCACCACATCGTCGCCGAGATCGAGAGCCTCGCCGTCGCGTGTGGCGCCCCGGTCCTCGTTCACCAGGGCGACGGGCAGGTTGGTCATCTCGCCCGTCGGGTTCCAGAATGCCCAGAGGTACAGCGCGCCATAGATCAGCGGAATGAAGAGCAGCACGGCGACGGCGACCTTCGGCAGCACCCCGTGACGGAAGCGCTTGAGCTCGGTGCCCGGGGAGAACATCGACATCATCGCGCGCTCACCTGCGCTGCGGCGATGGTCTGCGACGGAGAAGTCGCGGCCCCGGCCGGCGCGAGCCAGGCCACGGTGCAGGGCACGTCCGCGGCAGCTGCCTCGGCCCGCGCGGTGCGGGCGGCGCTTTCGGTGCCGGAAGCGATCACCCGAACGCCGGTCGCCGCGATGCGGGCGAGCGTCGCCCAGATCGCGGCGCGGTCCGCCTCGGACTGGAGGCGGTCGGCGCCGTCATAGACGAGCAGTTCGGGCTCCGCGAGGAGCGCGAGGGCGAGCTGCAGGCGCGCCCGGCTGAGCTCGTCGAGGTCGCGGACGAGAGTTCCGCCGGTCGGCGCGGATCCTGCCGCCGGGGCGAAGACCGGCGCGAGCGCGGCGCGCACGTCGTCCTCACTGGCGCGACGCTTCGGCGCCCACCAGGGGGCGAGCCAGGCACGACGCTCGGCGATGGTCTGGGCGAGCGTCACCGTGTCCTCGAGGTCATCGATCTCGTGGAAGCCCGCGATCGCGGCGCGGCGCTGGAGCGCACGGAGGTCGTGCGGGAGCTTGTCGCCGAGCACGCTGGCGGAGCCTCCGCTTGGGCGCATCCGTCCGGCAAGAGTGAGCAGCAGCGGGGTGCGACCGCTGCCCGGGGCGCCCGCGATGACCGTGAGCGGGGTGTCGCTCACGAAGCTCACAGGCCCAAAGACGGGCCCGCGTCGGGTGGCGAGACGCAGCTCGTCGGTTCGGATGATGGTCACGATTGGTCCTCTCCCCGGGGTCACCGGGAACTCCTGATTTGTACTGACCAGTCAGTTTAAATCGGATCGAGGGAAATCGCAAGGCACTACCTGGGCACGCCAAAGCGCCGCCGCGTCACAGCGGGCGGTGAGAGACACGCAGGCTCGTACGCGCTAAATTCGCGCGGTGTCGCCGGTCTCGCCGGGCATCCCGTGGACACCCAGGGCGGAGGTCGCGTTCGGGGCGAGGCGGTCGAGCGCATAGCTGCGCTCAATGAGTTCGTGTAGCGCGTCGACCATGCGCTCGACCTGCGGCACATCGCGCAGCACGAGGGGTGCCTCGGCGCCCACGAGCAGCTCGACGTCGCCCGCGGCCCACATGCGCTGGCCGAGCGTGCGGCGCGAGCGCACCTCGCGGATGCGCCCCAGCGACACTTCCTGGCGGTGGCGCACGAAAAACCCCGAGCGCACGATCACTCGCCGCGACGTGATGGTGTCCGTCTGTGCGAGCCAGGCGAGAAATGGGAGGACCACGAAGAGCAAGAGCGCGAGACCCGCGCCGAGTACCGCCAGGAGGTTCTGCCAGGGTTCGTCGAAGCGGCCGATGAACACTCCGGCGGCGCCGGCGATCACGACGAGCGCGAGGGCGACCCACGCGAGGTGACGCGCGTGACGTCGCACCCGCAGCACGACGACCTCGGGGCGCAGGTGGGCGGCCGTTGCGGGGCCCAGCGAGGCCTCCACTTCGGCGACCCGCAATGCGGCGCGCTCCTCACGGTTCGACATGCCTCCTATTGTGTCGGACGCGCCGAGGTTGAGCCTCCGCGCGCGCCGTGAACTTCAGCTCGGAGAGCGCGATCGCTCGCGGCGGTTGCCCCGGGGCTACCGCAGGTGCTCGACGTCGCCGGCGGAAACGGTGAGGGGCTCCCGCTCTTCGCGCTCCACAATCAGCGATCCGTCCGCCGCGAGCGCGCGAGCGAGCCCCTGGACGACCTCGCCACCAGGGAGATGTGCTCGCACGTGCGCCCCGAGGGTTGCCGAGTCGGCGATTACCCGGGCACGCGCCGCATCGGCGTCGGTCTGCGCCAGGCGGGCGAGCCGCAGCAGCTCCGTGCCCGCCGCTGCGAGCACCCGGTCGAGCAGCTCGGCGCCGGCCGGGTCATCCACGGTGGCGGCCACGGCCCCGGGCGCGCCCTCGGCCGCAAGCGACGTCGCTCGCTCGGTGGGCAGCGCGTCCCTCGAGATCAGCAGGTTCACCCCGGCACCCACGATCGCATCACCCGCGCCATCGACGAATCCGGGCAGCAGCTCGCACAGGATCCCGCAAATCTTTCGTCCGATTCCGCCACGCTCGGCGGAATCCTGCCCGAGATCGAACACGTGCACGTCGTTCGGCCACTTCACCGCGACGCGCGCGCCCGGGAGTTCCACCCGCACCGCCGCGGCCACGGCCGAGCCGGCGAGCAGTGGAAGCCAGCCGACCCCCAGCGCGCCCGCGGTCCCCTCAATGGAAACGTCTCGGATGAGGAACGACACGGCAAGCGCGGTGCCGCTTGGGGTGGCCCACTCGCGTCCCAGGCGCCCGCGCCCAGCGGTCTGCGTGGCGGTGGCGATCGCGGTGCCGTGTGGCGCATCGGGCCGCGCCGCTCGAAGCTCGCGCAGCGACTGGTTGGTCGAGGGGGCCTCTTCGAGCCAAATGACCTCGGGCAGGGCAGCGCGTGAGCGAGGGAGTTCCATACCCGCAGTGTACGAGTTGGCGAAACCCTCGAACACTTTCCGGATTCCCTTGGAGGACATCTCCTGAGTTGCGCATGTACCGCGCGGTAGGCTGACTGACGTGACTGCCCCTGACGCTACCCCCGAGAACGCGACCGCCGAGCCCCTGACGACGACGGCCGCGCGCATCGCCGACCACCGTCGCAAGTACCAGGAGGCCGTCGGAGACCGCGACGCCCAGGCTGCTGCCAAGCAGCACCCGCGCGGCAAGATGACCGCACGCGAGCGCATCAACGAGCTGCTCGACCCGGGCTCGTTCGTCGAGTTCGACAAGTACGTGAAGCACCGCACCCACGCCTTCGGCATGGACAGCAACCGCCCCTTCGGTGACGCGGTCGTCACGGGCGCCGGCACGATTCACGGCCGCAACGTGGTCGTGTACTCGCAGGACTTCACCACCTTCGGTGGCTCGCTCGGCGAGGTCGCCGGCGAAAAGATCATCAAGGCGATGAACTTCGCGCTGAAGACGGGCGCCCCAATCCTGGGCATTCTCGACTCGGGCGGCGCCCGCATCCAGGAGGGCGTGGTCGCCCTCGGCAAGTACGCCGAGATCTTCCGCCTGAACACTATGTGCTCGGGCGTCATCCCGCAGATCTCCATCGTGATGGGCCCGGCCGCCGGCGGCGCCGTCTACTCCCCCGCGCTCACCGACTTCGTGATCATGGTCGACAAGACCAGCCACATGTTCGTGACCGGCCCCGACGTCATCAAGACAGTCACGGGCGAAGAGGTCGGCTTCGAAGAGCTCGGCGGCGCGCTGACGCACAACAAGATCAGCGGCGTCTCGCACTTCCTCGCGAGCGATGAGCACGACGCGCTCGACTATGCGCGCGCGCTCATCAGCTACCTTCCCGACAACAACATGGCCGAGGCCCCGATCTACGACAGCGACACCGCGCTCGAGATCACCGACGCCGACCGCAAGCTGAACACGGTCATCCCCGACAGCCCGAACCAGCCCTACGACATGAAGATCGTCATCGAGGCGATCCTTGACTCGGGCGAGTTCCTCGAGGTGCAGCCCTTGTTCGCCCCGAACATTCTGATCGGCTTTGGCCGCGTCGAGGGCCGCAGCGTCGGCATCATCGCGAACCAGCCGAACCAGATGGCCGGCACGCTGAACATCGACGCCGGCGAGAAGGCCGCGCGCTTCGTGCGCCTGTGCGACGCCTTCTCGATCCCGATCCTCACCCTCGTCGACGTTCCCGGCTACCTGCCCGGCACCGACCAGGAGTGGTCGGGCGTCATCCGCCGCGGTGCGAAGCTGCTCTACGCCTACGCCGAGGCGACCGTGCCGCTCGTGACGATCATCACGCGCAAGGCGTACGGCGGGGCGTACATCGTGATGGGCTCGAAGCAGATCGGCGCCGACATCAACATCGCGTGGCCGACCGCCGAGATCGCCGTGATGGGCGGCCAGGGCGCCGTCAACATCCTGTACCGCAAGGAGCTGGCCCAGGCCGCCGCCGAGGGGCGCGACGTCGACGCGCTGCGCAAGGAGCTCTCGGAGGCGTACACCTACAACGTCGCCAGCCCGTTCCTCGCGGCCGAGCGCGGCGAGCTGGACAACGTCCTCGAGCCCGCCGGCAGCCGCCTCGCCGTCATCAAGGCGCTCCGCGGCCTCCGCGGCAAGCGCACCGAGCAGCCCGCCAAGAAGCACGGGAACATCCCGCTCTAGGCGGGACGGACTGACATGAGCGACAGCAACGAGGCGGGGCTCGCCCCCGACGCGGCCGCCCGCGACGCCGCCCTGCGCGGCACCATGGGCGTGACCGACGACGCGCTCACGGGCGACGGCATCACCTTCGTGACCCGCGGCACCAGTGACGAAGAGCGCGCGGCGGTCATTGCCGTGCTCGCAGAGGTGCGCGCCGAAGAGTCCCAGCGCGTGCGCCGGGTCGAGCGCCGCGATCGCGACCCCTGGGCTCGCTCGCAGCGCACCCCCGAGGGAATCAACGAGGTCCTCGGAGGCTAGGCAGGATCCTGCCGACTCTCGCCGCCGGACGCCCGCGCGGCGTAGGCTGAGGCCATGGTGCGTTCCGTGGCAGATGCGCGAGCTGAGCTCGAGGCGCTGCTCGACCGCGGCGTCCACTTCGCCGTCCCACCCCAAGGGGCCCCGGGCGACCGGGGCGTGCGCAGCTCGGCGGTGTTGATCCTGTTCGGCGCCCTCGATCAAGTGGCCGCGAACACGGCTGCCAGTAGCGTGCCGCGCGAGCTGGACGTGCTGCTCACCCGGCGCGCCGACACCATGCGCCACCACCCGGGGCAGATCTCATTCCCCGGCGGCGGGGTCGAACCTGGCGACGCGGACTCGGCCGGCACCGCGCTGCGCGAGGCCGCCGAGGAGACCGGCCTCGACCCGAGCGGCGTCACCGTGCTCGGCACCCTGCCCGAAATACCCATCGTCGTGAGCAACAACCTCGTCACCCCGGTGATTGGCTGGTGGTCGCGGCCCAGCTCGGTCGCGGTCGTCGACCACACCGAGGCCGTCGAGGTGTTCCGGGCCCCGGTCGCCGAGCTGCTCGACCCCGCGAACCGCGGCACCGCAGTGCTGCGCTACGGCGAGCGAGTCTTTCGCTCGGACGCGTTTCTCGTCCGCGGCCACGTTGTGTGGGGCTTCACCGGGATCCTGCTCTCGACCCTCTTCACCGAGCTCGGCTGGGCCGAGCCGTGGGACCGGGCGCGGGAACTCCCGGTGACGGGCTAGCGCTTCCCCCTTCCCCCCTCTACCCCTTCCCCGTACATCCCAGAACCCCTGGACCCCTGGCCCTCTGCCCCATCGAGGGGGCGCACTTTGCTCAATCACGTCGAGTGAAGCAGCAATGTGCGACCCCTCGGCGGGGAGATTTGGAAAGGTAGGGACGGGCAGGAGTGGTGACGGGGAGTCCTCGCGACCCTACCCCCAGAACCGCTCCCCCGCGTGCTCCCGGTAGTCGGGCCACGGCAGGCCGATCGGCGCCTCGAAGTCGGCCGGCAACAGCGGCGGCATCGGGTCTTCCTCGACCCGGCGCGCGAACTCCGCCTGCGCCTCAGCCAGCAGCTCGGGCTGTGTGAGTAGGTCGATGAAGGTGCCCGACACGGTCTTGCCCGCGGTGAGGATGGTGGGCGCGATCGTGGCGGGAATGCCGCCCATCGCGTTCATCACCCAGGCCGGGTAGGCGCCCCGGCCCGCGGCGGGCTCGAGGGCGGGGCGCGAGACGTAGAACCGGACGGTCGGCGCGTAGTGCGTCATCTCGACGTAGTCGTCGCTCGTCCAGTTGCGCTGCCAGGGCGCGAGGTGCTCGCGCAGCGCGCGCTCGGCGCTTTCCGGGTCAATCAGCTGCTCGGTCTCGGCGAGGAACGGGCGCTCAGTGGGCTCGAGCCCCAGGGTGCGCTGGATGTCCTGCGCGACCGCGATCGCCTCGGGGCCGTAGCTCGGCGCGCCGACCGCCTCGAGGTTGGCGTAGAGCACGCTCGCCATCGCGTGGTTCGTGCGCCCGGGTCGGCTGCGCGCCACCCAGGTGGTTTCGAGCTCGCAGTGCGCCATCGCGGCGGCATGTTCGGCGTTTCGATCGAGCACCGCGAGCACGTGCTCGGCCATCTCGACATCGGGGGTGCGCCACGAGTACTGCACGCGCGCGATGCGGGCCGGCAGATTGTCCGCGGTCGCCTGCCCCTCCGTCAGGATCGCGTCGGACAGGCTCCAACCGCCGAAGCTCGGCAGCATGGCGTCCTGCATGATGCGCGAGGAGGTGTACATCTGAGACAGCGCGACGTTGGCGCCGGGGGCGCGGGCCGCGGAGTGCGAGGCGGGGATGGGCGAGTTCTGGTTCGCCGACAGCTGCCAGGTCTCGGGCGCATCGCAGACGAAACTGTAGACCTTGCTGTAGTACGCGCCGCACTGGGTGTCCCAGCGCGCGGTGTTGCACAGCGGCAGCATGTAGAAGGGGTGGAAGCTGACGATCGCATCGGCCGAGTCGTAGTAGCCGCGCAGGCCGTGGACGACCTTCGACCCGTGCATCTTCTCGGCGGGCTCGCCCGTGTAGTTCAGCGTGCCGGTGATGCCGTGCACCGTCATCGCGTGCTTCGTGCCGAGCAGCCCGGCCAGCGTCGAGATGCCGAGCACCGAGTGCGGGTCGGTGTGCCCCGGGGCGAATCGGCTCAGGCCGTCGCGCGGCGTCTCGCTGACCGACGCCGCCTGACTGTTGCCCGGCACCGCGTCGTACTCGGCGTAGGTGAGCAGGGTCGGGCCGTCACCGTTCGACCAGCTCGCGCTGAACGCCGTCGGCATGCCCGCCGAGCCCGCCTCGACCGTGAATCCTTGATCCCGCAGCAGGCCGACGTACCACTCTGCGGACCGAAACTCGCGCCAGGCGGGCTCGGCGAGCTCCCAAATGTGGCTGTGCCATTCGAGCAGCTGCTCGAGGTGTTCGTCGATCCAGACTTGGGCGGTGCGCTTGGCGTCAGTGCTGAGGGTGATGGCGTTCACGGAATGTCTTTCGTTCTCGGGTGTGCGGGAAAAGAAGGGGCCGGGGCGATCGGGGCCGCCCCGGCCCTGTGGGGAGGGTTACGCCGGGTCCCCGGCAGGCGCCGCGGCATCCGGGAAGAGCTCCAGCGGCACGTGCACAAGGCTGAGCCCTGGCTCGGCGATCGCCGTGGCAATCACGCGCTCGAGGTCGCCCTGATCCACTACGCGGTGCCCGTGCCCGCCGAACGCGTCGGCCAGCGCGGCCCAGTCTGGCTGCGCGAGATCCACGCCCACCGGCGCGATGCCACGGTCGCGCTCGTTCTGCTTGATCTCGGCGTAGCCGCCGTTGTCGACGCACACGACGGTCAGGTCGAGGCGCTGCTCGATGGCGGTCGCAAACTCCTGGATGGCGAACATGAGCGCGCCGTCGCCGAGCACACACACGACCGGGCGATCCGGGCTCGCCACCCGCGCACCAATCGAGGCGGGCAGGCCATAGCCGAGCGTGGCGTACGCCGGGGTGTAGAGGAACGAGTGTGAGCGCTCCTGTACCGCGCGGCTCGCCATACCGAAGTACGTGATCTGCGAGCTGTCGCCGCCGACGATCGTGTCGACGGGCAGCACGGAGGCGATCCGCGCGGCGACGCCGTTGAGCACCGGCGAGAAGCCAGCTGACTCCTCGGCGAGCGCGGCACGCACGGCGTCCAGGTCGACCCAGGCGGGGCGATCCTGCCCGGCGAGCGCGGCGGTGAGCTGCGGCACGACCGCCTCGCAGTGGCCCACGACGCCCGCCGCGACCGCGACGTTCTTCTGAAGCTGTGAGCCGAGCACGTCAACGCGCAACACCGGCCCCTCGGGCGCGATGACGCCGCCCCAGAGCTCGGCCTCACCGAGCTTCGAGCCGAGCACGAGCAGCGCATCCGCACGGTTGATGAGCGCATGAGCGCCGGTGAGGCGCAGCTCGGACCCGATCGAGAGCGGGTGGTGTTCCGACACTGCGGCCTTGCCGTTGAGCGTCGTGACGACCGGGGCGCCGAGGCGCTCCGCGAGCTCCGTGAGGGGCAAGCCCACCCGCGCCGCTCCCCCGCCCGCGATGATCAGCGGGCGCTTCGCCTCCGACAGGATCCGGGCGACGGCGTCCACCTCGGCAGCCGTGCCCGCGGTGGGCGCCGGGGCAGGGATCGCCGCGAGTAGTTCCGGCGGGCAATCGCTCTGGCCCTCGAGCACGTTGAGCGGGATCTCGATGTGAACCGGCCGCGGCCGGCCCGTGCGGAAGAGCGCGAAGGCCTCGTGCACGCAAGCCACGGCCTCGGTCGCGCTGCCTACGCGGCGGCTCCACTCGACGATCGCGCCGGCGGCTCCGGTCGGATCCTTCGTCTCGTGCAGCGAGCCGATGTCGGCGAACTCCTCCCCCTCCGGCACACCGGGCGAGAGGATGATGAGCGGGCGCGACTCGCAGTAAGCGGTGCCCGCGGCCGAGAGCGCGTTCAAGAGGCCCGGCCCGGAGGTCGTGATGACGACGCCCGGCAACCCGGTCTGCTGCGCCCAGCCGTCGGCGCCGTAGCCCGCGCCCTGCTCGTGGCGGGTCGTGACCGGGTGGATCCCGAGCGGCGCGAGGTGACGGTAGAACTCGAGGTTGTGCGTGCCGGGGATGCCGAACACGGTGTCGACGCCGTAGTTGCGAATCGTGGTGAGCACCGCGAGGCCCGCGTTATCGATGGCGACGCCGGCCTGGGCCGCAAGCTCGCGCTCGGTGGCGGCCTCGGTGACGGCGATCATCGTGCGACCTCGTCCGCGACGTACTGGCGCACCCCGTCGACCCAGGTCTGCGCGACCCGGATCTCGGCGATCGTTTCGGGCGCGACCGTGTACGGGTCGGCGGCCAGCACGGCGAAGTCGGCACGCTTGCCGACCTCGAGCGAGCCGAGGTCGTCCTCTCGTCCGAGCACGGTGGCGGCGCTGATGGTGTGCCCGCGCAGGGCGGTGTCGACCGAGATAGCGAGGTCCGCGGGGCCGAGCTTGGCGCCGCGGCGCGTCACCCGGGTGACCGCGGCCTGGACCGCCTCCATCGGGCGGGGGTCGGCCACCGGGGCGTCCGAGCTGATCGTGACGGGTACGCCCGCGCGCTCAAACTCGCCGAGCGGGTTGAACCGCTCGCCCGGGGTGCCGATCGCCTGCTCGACCCCCTCGCCCCAGTTGTAGTAGTGCTGGGGCTGGTTCACCGGGTAAATTCCGGCGGCGGCCATGCGCGTGATCTGCGCCGGCGTGGGCAGCCCGCAGTGCTCGATGCGGTGGCGCGCGTCGGCGTCGGGCCGCTCGGCCTGCGCCGCCTCGATCGCGGTGATCACCATCTCGAGCGCGTCCGGGGACTGCGCGTGCGTGGCCGTCTGCAGCCCGACCCTGTGGGCGCGGGAGATCATCTCCGTGTAGTCGGCGGGGTCGTGGTAGAGCTGGCCCGTGCGGCAGGGGTCGCCCACATAGCCGTCCGGGAAGTAGGCCGTCCAGCCGCCGAGCGTGCCGTCGGCGTAGAACTTGATGCCAGCGAAGCTCAGGTGCGCGTTGCCGAACTGGCCGTGCATCCCGGTCTCGAGCGCCTCCTCGAGCAGGTGCGAGAGCAGGTACATGCTGTACCGGGTCTTCAGCTCGTTGCGCTCGGCGAGCGCGAGGTAGTTGTCGAACTCACGGCGCGAGACCTGCGCGTCGCCGATCGTGGTGACGCCGCCCTGCAAGAAGTTCTCCTGGGCCACCGCGAGCTGGCGGCGGTGCTCCTCGGGGGCGTCGGCCAGGTGGAAGTTCGGTCCGTGGTGGCCGATCTTCACACCCTCGAGCCCGGTCAGAATGTTGCAGGCCGCGTCCGAGAGCTCGCCGGTCAGCTCGCCGTCGCCGCTGCGGAAGAACTCGCCGCCCTGCGGGTTCGGCGTATCGCGCGTGACGCCGTGCAGCTCGAACGTGTAGCTGTTGACGACGCCGCCGTGGCCCGACGCGTTCATCACGTAGACCTCGCGGTCGGTGGCGACCTCGTCGAGTTCGAAGCGGGTGGGGTGGCGTCGCTCAGCGAGGTTGCGCTGCTCGTAGCCGTAGCCGCGAATCGGGAGCCCGGCGGGCACCGTCTCGGCCGCGGCCTTGAGCCGGGCCACCATCTCGGGGATCGAGCCGGCCTGGTCGGGGCCGCAGTCGACCCAGCTCATCATCTGCCCGAGCATGAGCGGATGCGCGTGCGCGTCGATGAAGCCGGGCAGCACGGTGTGTGCACCGAGCTCGGTGATCTCCGGGGTCCGCGGGCTGATCTCGGCGGAGGCCGCGAGGCATTCCTCGAGTGTGCCGAGCGCGGCGATCGCCCCGCCGAACATGAGTATCGCGGTGACGGTCGACCCCGCGGCGTCGAGCGTGTGGATCCGGTCGGCCGTCACGATGGACGGCGAGAAGGTCGCTGCCGGCGTTTCGTAGGTGGCAAGTTTTCGCATGGTTACGCTCCTGCGGATGCCGCCGCGGCGGGCGCGGCGTGCGTGGGGGAAATGGTGGGGGTGTTGACCGGCGCGTCGGGGCGCCCGGTCTGGGCATAGGTCACGACGTTCTGCGCCTGTTGCCGCACGTACTCCGCGTCGGACTCGCTCGAGTAGTACGCGATGTGCGGCGTGACGATGACGCCGGGGGCGTCGACCAGCGGGTGATCCTGCCGCGGCGGCTCCTCGTCCAGCACGTCGAGCCCGGCACCGGCGAGGTGGCCGGAGTCCACGGCCGCGCGGAGCGCCGCCGAGTCGATGAGCTGCCCGCGGCTGACGTTCACGAGGTACGAGCCACGGGGCATCGCCGCGAGAAACTCGGCGTCGACGAAGCTCTCGGTCTCCGGCGTGAGCGGGACGTGCAGGGACAGCACATTGGCCGTGTCCCGCACCTCCGAAAGGCTCGCCCGGCGCACCCCGAGGGACGCGAGCCGCGCCCGCGTCTCGTCGGTGTCGGGGAGGAACGGGTCGTACCCGACGATCTCGCCAAACAGGGGCTGCGCCAGCTCGGCGAGCTTGGAACCGATCTTGCCGAGGCCGAGAATGCCGAGGGTGAGCGCACTCAGGCGGGGCTGCGCGATGGCGGCCCGACTGTTCCAGCGCCCCGCCACAACGGACTCACCGTAGAAGGAGAGCCCGCGCGTGGCGTGCAGCGCGAGGGCGAGGGCGTGGGTCGCGACCTCCTCGGTCGCGGCGCCAGGAATGTTCGACACCCAGACCCCGTGCTCGGCCGCGGCCGCGGTGTCGACATTGTTGAAGCCCATCGACATGAGCGCGATGATCTCGAGCTTCGGCAGCCGCGCGATCATCTCCCCGGTGATCGTGGCGTACCCCACGAGCATCGCGACCGCGTCTTGCGAGAGGGCAACGATGGCTTCCGGATCCTGCGTGTCGAGGTAGCGCACCTCGAAACCCTGGTCTTCGAGCAGCCGCACGCCCGCGGTGAAGTCGGTGTCGTCGAGGTCGGTGTAAACGGCGAGGGGGCGCCCGCCCGCTCCCGGGTTAGTGGACATGGCTCAGGAACCGCTTCGTGCGCTCGTGCTGCGGGTTCTCGAAGAACGCCTCGGGCTCGGCCTGCTCGACGATGACACCGCTGTCGAACAGCGTGACCTCGTTGGCGACGCGACGCGCGAACCGCACCTCGTGGGTCACGACGATCATGGTCATGCCCGACTCTGCGAGCCGCTCCATTACCTCGAGCACCTCACCGACGAGCTCGGGGTCGAGCGCGCTGGTCGGCTCGTCAAAGAGCATGACCTGCGGGTTCATCACAAGGGCGCGGGCGATCGCGACGCGCTGCTGCTGGCCGCCCGAGAGCTCGGACGGGAAGTGCCTGTCGCGGTCGCCGAGGCCCACCTTCTGCAGCATCTCGTACGAGCGCTCGCGTGCCTCGGCCTTCTTCGCGCCCTGGACCTCGGTGAGGCCGACCACGACGTTCTCGAGCGCGGTGAGGTGCGGGAACAGATTGAACTTCTGAAACACCATGCCGATGTCGCGGCGCTGCACCGCGAGCTTGCGTTCGGGCAGGTGGTGCAGGCGCTTGCCACGATCTTCCGATCCGATGCGGTGTCCGCCCAACAGGATCTCGCCGCGGTCGGCCGGTTCGAGCAGCGCCATGAGGCGCAGCATCGTGGACTTTCCCGAGCCGGAGGGGCCGAGCACGGCCTTCACCTGACCCTTGTTGACGTCGAACTCGACGCCCTTGAGCACCTCGTTGCCGTCGTAGGCCTTGTGCAGGTTGCGCACCTGGAGCGTGGGCACGACGAGCGACGTGTCCGGCCCAGTGGCGTTCAGTGGCGCGGCGGCATTCATGCGCTCTTCTCCTTCTGTCGTGCGGAGACGACCTGGATCGCGCGGGTCATGGTGTTGACCCGAGTGCGGGACGACCAGGCGAACTTCTGTTCAACCCGGTTCTGGATCAGGGTGATGATCGTGACGATGATCAGGTAGTAGATGATCGCGACGGCGTAGTACTCGGCGTAGCGGAAGGTGATGTTGACGCCGACCTGCGCGGTGGTGAGGAGCTCTCGCAACGAGATCACCGACGCGAGCGAGGAGTACTTGATCAGCCCGATGAACTCGTTCCCCGTCGGGGGAAGGGCGACGCGGATCGCCTGAGGCAGGATGATCTTCCGCATGACCGAGCCCGGCTTCATGCCCAGCGCGCGCCCGGCAAGGGACTGGCCCTCGTCAACGCTGCTCAGCGCCGAGCGAATGATCTCGGCCATGAAGGCCGCCTCGACGAGTCCGAGGCCGATGGAGGCGGCGATGAACGGGGTGTACCAGTCCTGCTTGAGGGCGGGGATGAGCTGGGGCAGTGCGTTCCACATGATGAGCAGCACCAGCAGGGCGGGCAGAGCACGGAAGAACCAGATGTAGAAGTTCGCCGGGGTGCGCAGACTCAGCTTCTGCGAGGTGCGCCCGAGGGCCACGAAGAACCCGATGACGGTCGCGATCACGAGCGAGCAGAGCGCGACGCCGATGGAGAGGAGCGCACCCCAGAGGTAGGCGGGATTGAACAGTTGTTCAAGGAAGATTTGCGGGTCGAACAGCATGGTGTCCTTGTTCCAAAGAGAGGGGGAATCGGGAGGGGGTGCGCCGGGAGGTTGCCCCGGCGCACCAGTCGCCTACTTGACCTCGAGGATGCTCTCGTCGAGGTTGTAGTCGGCGGCGATCTTCGCCAGGGTGCCGTCGGCGCGGAGCTCTTCAATGGCGGTGGCCAGCGCGGCCGTGAAGGGGTTGTCGAGCTTCGTGAAGGCACCGAAGGTGGTGTCGGGCGCGAAGACGCCCGGGGCCTCGGCCAGTTTGCCCTCGTTTTGCGTCACCATGTAGGCCGCTGCGACGTTCGTCTCGACCAGCGCGTCTGCCTTGCCGTTGAGCACCGCGAGCACGGTCTCAGAGACCTTCGGGTACTCGGCGGTCTCGATGGGATCCTTGCCGTCCGCAACGCACTTCTCGCTGAGCGCGACGACGCTCGCCGCGTTGGCGGAGGCAGCCTGGCTCACCACACGGAGGCCGCAGAGGTCCTCGGGCGTGGAGATCGTCTTCGCGGTCTCGGGGGTTGCGAGCACCGCAGGTCCGGCGTTCATGATGGGCGCGGCATCGGCGATCTTCAGGCGATCCTCGCTCATGTACAGGCCGCCGAAGATGACGTCGCACTTGCCCGACTGCAGGCCGGGCATGAGGCCATCGAACGAGGTGACCTCGAACTTGTAGTCGATGCCCCAGTGGTCGGCGAGCGCGCGAATGCCGTCGGCGTCGAAGCCGATGATGTCGCCGCCGGTCGAATCCGCGTAGTACTCGAGCGGAGCGTACTCGGGGTCGATGCAGGCGGTCAGCGTGCCGGCGTTCACGAGGCCCTCGGGCTCATTCGCGCTGGCTGCGCCGTCGCCCGACGGCTCGGAGGTGGCGCCGCCCGAACACGCGGAAAGGGCCAGGGTCACGGTGGCTGCGGCGGCGAGGATGAACAGCGATTTCTTCATTAGCGTCTCCATTGAGGCTCGAATCGTTCCCTGCACATCCATCGTGCGGGGGTCGGGTCTGATGATCATCACCCAAGAATCTCGACTTGTCAAAGCATTTTCTTCGCAAATGGGTCACTTCACAAAGGAATCGCAATCTTGGGCCCACCAAATCCTGGCAATAGCGCGGAATTTGCCCACACGCGCCGCGACATCGTTATTTACCTGAGACCCAGAGTGCGATAGTTTTTTCAGGTGGACTCACTCACGGAACGCTCGATCGCCCTCCTTCGCCGCGACGGAAGGGCCTCGTTCAGTGACCTCGCCCGCCAGCTCGACACCAGCCGCATGAGCATCGCGAACCGCCTGAACCCCCTCTTCGAGAGCGGCGCCCTTCGCGTCTTCGCGGCGGTGCACCCGCGCCTCATCGGGCTCACCATGCTGGCCCACCTGAGCATCCGGGTGAGCGGACCAACGAAGCACCTTGCGCGAAGTCTGGCCCAGCTCGACTCTCCGGTCTTCGTCTCCGAGTCAACGGGAAAATACCAGATCATCGCCGAGTTGCACGCAGAGAGCCTGACGGAACTGCAGCGCGACGTGCACCTGATCCGCGAGATGCCCGGCGTCATCGACATCGACCTCATGCTCTACGAGCGCATCCTCAGCAGCCTCTTCCTCGGGGAGGAACCGCGGGCGATCTCGCAAAGCTTCGATAAGTCCGACCTCGTGCTCATGGAGCTCCTGCAGCGTGACGGCCGCATCGGGTACGCAGAACTCGGCGAACTCGTCGGACTCTCAGCGAGCGCAGCGCGCAGCCGAGTGGCCCGCCTGATCGAGTCGGATGCGATGCGCATCGGAGTCGTGCGCGGGCGCACCGAGCTGAATTCTGAGCTCGTGTTCGGCTTCGGCTTCAACCTCAGTGGCGACCAGACCGCGCTCGTCGCGCACCTCAAGGCGCACCCGGGAATTGAGTTCCTAGCCCAGACCGTCGGGCGCTACGACCTCGTGGCCACCCTCGCATTCGGCACCCAGCCCGAGTTCCTCGAACTCTTTGACGCGGTGCGCGAGCTCCCCGAGGTGCGCACGGCCGAGAGCTGGATCCACGCCCGGATCAGCCTCGAACGCTTCCACCACAGCACGCACCGCCTCGCGCAGATCGGCCGCACGGAGACCGATCCACTCATCATTCGCTAGTCAGACAAGGGCTTCGGCGCCGCAGGGATCCTGCCCACCTTGCACATTCTGCACCTCGCCTGCCATCGAGAAGTCTCGATCTGCGGCTTCAATCGCTGGGAAGCCGCAGATTGAGACGTCTCGGTGATGGTCGTCGAGGGAGGGCAAGGACGAGGGATCACGACCGCCAGGGCCAGCGCGGTCTACGCCTCCGGCGCCCGGAACGCCTCGCGCATGTGGTCACTCGTCAGGAAATCCGCGATGCCGATCATAACGAGGCTGAAGATGATCTGCTCGGTGACCATCCAGGTCGGGTAGAGCCCCGGGATCGCGGCCATCACGAGCGTGATGACGGGGAAGATCTGCGCGAAGAGGCGCAGCCGCTGGTAGCCCCACCGCAGGCCCTTCGACGCGCGCCAGGCGAAGTAGAAGAGCGTCGCGGTCATGCCCAGCACCACGACGGTCCGCATCCAGACGACAAACGGCACGGGCTCGCCTCCCAGGGCGATCACGACGGCGAACACCACCGCGCCGAGCCCAAGAAGCAATTCGAACACCAACAGCCAGAACACCCACCGAAAGGCGCGTTTCGTGCGCGGGTGTTCCCGGTGGTGGTCTGCGATGGTGACGGTCGACTGACGGCCTCCGGCCAGGCGGTCGATGCGTTGGAAAAGTGGTTCAAGCCCCATGCCCGAATTGTATGAGACCGGGGCGATGCCGGCCTCATCCGGGAGATGGAACACGTCGGGGGTAGGCTCGAATCACCCGTGGGCGAGGCCGCCCACGTGAGCCATTGCCGGCGCCGACCACCCCAGCATTCCCCGGAAGGACCTCGTTCATGAGCGCTTCGCCCACCGTCATCGTCTCCACCGCACGCACCCCCATGGGCCGGCTGCTGGGTGGTGCCTCCCGCCTGAGCGGTGCCGAGCTTGGCGCAGTCGCGATCCGGGGCGCGCTCGACCGCGCCGGGGTCGCGCCCGAGACGGTCGATCAGGTGCTCATGGGGCAGGTCCTCACCGCGGGCGCCGGGCAGCTGCCCGCCCGCCAGGCCGCGATCGACGCCGGGATCCCGCTCTCGGTGCCGGCCACCACCATCAGCAAGGTCTGCCTCTCGGGCATTCAGGCGATCATTCTCGCAGATATGATGCTGCGCACGGGCGACGCCACCCGCGTGATCGCGGGCGGCCAGGAATCGATGACTCGCGCCCCGCACCTCCAGGAGGCCCGACGCGGCACGAAGTACGGTGCCATCGAAATGGCCGACCACATGGCGCTCGACGGCCTTACGGACGCGCTGACCGGCGAGCCGATGGGGCTGCTCACCGAGCAGGCGAACGACCGTTTCAGCATCAGCCGTGCCGAGCAGGACGCCTTCGCTGCTCGGTCCCACCAGCTCGCCGCCGCCGCCTGGGATGCCGGATTCTTGGCCGACGAGGTCGTGCCCGTGCACGGTCCGCGCGGCGAGGTGCTGCTCGAGCGCGACGAGAGCATCCGCCCCGATTCGACCGCCGAGTCGCTTGGGGGCCTGCGCGCCTCGTTCCGCGACGGCGGCACGATCACCGCGGGCAACGCCTCCCCCATTTCTGACGGCGCGAGCGCGCTGCTGCTGATGTCACGGGACGCCGCCGAGGCCGCTGGTCTCAGCTGGATCGCCGAGATCGGCGCCCACGGCATGGTCGCGGGCCCCGACACGTCGCTGCAGGAGCAGCCCGCCCACGCGATCGAGGCCGCCTGCGCCCGCGAGGGCATTACCCCCGCCGACCTCGACCTCGTCGAGATCAACGAGGCCTTCGCCGCGGTCGGCATCGCCTCGGCGAATCGCCTCGGGATCCCGCTTGAGAAGATCAACGTGAACGGCGGCGCGATCGCCCTCGGTCACCCGCTCGGCATGTCGGGCGCCCGCATCGTCGCGCACCTCGCGCTCGAACTGCGCCGTCGCGGCGGCGGCATCGGCGCGGCGGCTCTCTGCGGCGGCGGCGGCCAGGGTGACGCCCTGATCGTGCGCGTGCCGAAGGCATAGCGCGCTTGGCCTGACGCAGACGTCGCGGAGCAGAACCCCTAGTCCCCGAGCGCCCGCAGCGCGAGCCAGGCGGCGGCGCGGTCGTCGGGGCGCGCAAGTGTCAATCCGGTCAGTTCTTCGACCCGCAGGATCCTGCTGGCGAGCGTCTGGCGGTGAATCTCGAGGCGGCGGGCGGCGGGCCGCCAGCCCCCGTTCTCGGCGAGAAAGACGCGCAGGGTTTCGGTGAGCAGGCCGTGTTCCCCCGCCGCATCGCGCAGCGGATCAAGCACGCCGGCGAGTTGACGGGAAGAGTCGCTCGGCAACATCCCGAGCACGAACTCAACCGTCGGAATGCGCTCGTAGCGCTGAGCGCGCGTGCCGCGGTCGAGGGCGGTTTCGCACGCCTGACTCGCCTGCCTCGCGGACTGGGCCAGGGACTCGACCGGGGCGGACAAGCCGAGGCCGAGCGACAGCCCGCCGGGCGCGTGCGTCGAGAATCGCTCGGCGAGCTCGAGGAGGTCGGGCACGAGGTCGTCACGCACGAATCCCGACACGCTGCCGCCGCGACGGGCGAGCACGTGGAGGGTTCCGAGCTCGTCGAGCCAGCGCGTCGCCAGGCGTTCGATGTCGATATTGCGTGAGCGCGAGCCGAGCTGAAACGCGGTCAGGCTCGTCTCGTGCAGCCCCCACCGACGCAAGAGGTCGCTCGCCGCTGGCCCACCGGCGAGGAGCGTGTCGAGGAGGACCTCGCGGCCGAGCCGTTCGGTCACCGAGTGGTCACTCGTGCGCAAGATGAGGTCGAACAGGGCCGCCGCCTGCGAGGCGAGGGCGCGATTGCGGCTAGTCACGCTCGAGCGCGACGCGATGACGAGGTAACCGGCCCGGTCGCGGTCGACACCAATCGGGTGCACCTGTAGTCCCGGGTGCCGCACCCGGACGGGCCGACTGAACGCCACCGCGACGGCGTCGTCAATGTGCAGTCTGCCGGCGCCGGCGCTCGCAATGAGCTGACCGTGGGTGTCGAGCAGCACGGCCCAGCCGTCGATCCGGCTCGCGAGCTCCGTGATCGCCGCGGGTGCGCCCCCGCGCCGGGCGACCTCGGTGAGCACTTTGGTGCCCGTCGTCACGAGGCGGTCGGCCGCGGCCTGGTCGTCGGCCACCAGCGCGGTGAGCCGTGCGTGCAGCGCCTCGCCCTGGGGACGGGTCCCCAGGATCCCGGTGACCCCGTGCAGCGCGAGGAGCTCGCGCAACGACCCTGAGTCCGCGTGACTCACGATGGCGGCGCCCGTGAGCGCGGCACGGCGGCTGCCGGGATGGCGCAGCGCCGCGCGAATCTCCGCGTCAGAGCCGGTGACCAGCGTCGCGAACTCGGAGTTCCCGACCACCACGTACTCGTCAATGGTGGTGACCCCGTCGACCGGGGTACGGGCGTGCACGCCAGCGACCTGGCAGTCCCCGCCGACCGCGCGGGTGATGGCTTCGAGAGTGAGCGACACGAGTCAAGTGTACCGAACGTTGATCTTGCACTAAATTTCTCGACCATTGGCCCAGTGCCGCAGGGACGGCAGCCACGTAACATTCCGAGAAGTCATTTCCCGCGCACCCGCGGGCGCCCACTACGAAGGAGTAATCGTGAAGGCAATCGTGTTCCGTGACCCGGCCACCCGCGCCGAGTACGTCGAGGTCGAGCTCGCCGGCCCGAAGGCGAACGAGGTCCGCGTCAAGATCGCCGCCGCCGGCGTCTGCCACTCCGACCTCCACGTGAAGCGCGGCGAGTGGGATGCCCCGGCACCGCTCATCATGGGCCACGAGGGCTCGGGCGTCGTCGTTGAGCTGGGCGAGGGCGTCACCTCCCTGGCCGTCGGCGACCACGTCGTTCTCAGCTGGGTCCCGCCGTGCGGCGAGTGCCGCTACTGCCTGCTCGGCCACGAGGCGCGCTGCCAGAAGGTCGCGACCGTCGTCGCACCGAAGGGCGTGCTCTTTGACGGAACCTCCCGCCTCTCGATGGACGGCGAGCCCGTGCACCACTACCTCGGCGTCTCCTCGTTCGCCGAAGAGGTCGTCGTGCCCGCGTCAGGCGCCATCAAGGTGCGCGACGACGCCCCGCTCGACGTGATCGCGGTCGTCGGTTGCGCCGTCGCGACCGGCGTCGGCGCGGTCACCAACACGGCGGGCGTCGAGCCCGGCTCGACGGTCGCCGTCATCGGCTGTGGCGGCGTCGGCCTCAACGTCGTCCAGGGCGCCAAGCTCGCGGGCGCCGAGCGCATCATCGCGATCGACATCGTCGCCGACAAGACCGCGATGGCGATGCAGTTCGGCGCGACCGACCGCATCGATTCATCGGCGGGCGACGCGGTCGAGCAGCTGTTCGCCCTGCTGCCCGACGGCGTCGACTACGCGTTCGACGCGATCGGCCGCACCGTCACGACCGAGCAGGCCATCAAGATGCTCGGTCTCGGCGGCGCCGCTGTAATTGTCGGGCTGCCCCCGACCGGCGCCAAGGCATCGTTCGAGCCGCTCGTTCTCGCCGAGGCCGACCAGCGCATCCTTGGATCGAACTACGGCTCGGTTCGCCCCTCCATCGACATCCCCGCGCTCGTGGACCGCTACATGGACGGGCAGCTCAAGCTCGATCCGCTCATCTCGGGTCGCCGCCCACTGAGCGAGGCCGCTGAGGCTCTCGACGACCTCGAGGCCGGCGGCGTGCTGCGCACGCTCCTGATCCCGTAATTCCCGGCGCTTCGCCGCTGCACGACGACCCACCCAACTCGAAGGAGAGTTCCCTCCCCATGACCGCACCCACCACTTCCGGGCTCAAGCCCAGCGACGCCGGCCTCCGCCGCGGCGTCATGAGCGGGCCCGAGCTTGCCGCTCAGGCCATCGCGAACATCGCGCCGAGCGCCGTCATCGCGTTCACCGCGGCCGGCATCTTCATGGGCGCCGGCAACGGCACCATGCTGTCGTTCGTCCTCGCCACCATCGTCATCCTCTGCGTCGGCTACTGCGTCTCGGTGTTCGCGCGCAAGCACGCCTCCGCCGGTTCGCTCTACACCTACGTCTCAAAGGGCCTCGGCCCCCTCGGCGCGTACACCGCCGGTGTCGCGCTGATCGTCGGCTGCTGGGGCATCGCCGCGGGTTCCCTCGGCGGCGCCGTCTCGTACATGAGCGACTTCTTCGGCCACCTCGGCCTGCCGATGGACAGCCTGGCCGCCAAGATCGGTCTCGCCATCGTGCTCGGCGGTCTCGCGACGCTCTTCACCATCCGTGGAATCCGCCTCTCGGCGCGCGTCTCGCTCGTGCTCGAACTCGTTTCGGTCGCCATCATCCTGATCCTGCTGGTGCTCGCGCTCGTCGCGATCGGACCAGAGGCTTGGGACCCATCGCAGTTCTCGCTCGAGGGCGTGCCCTTCCAGGGCGTCGCCGCGGGTATGGTGCTCGGCATCCTTGGCTTCGTCGGCTTCTCGTCGGCGGACGCGCTCGGCCGCGAGGCGAAGAACCCGTACACCGCGATCCCCCGCGCCATCATGTGGAGCGCCCTCGTCGTCGGCGTGCTGTACGTCTTCGCTGCCTACACACAGATCGCGGTCCTCGGTTCGGACCTCGGCACCGTCGCGAGCCCGCTGCAGGCCATCTCCGACAAGATCGGCATGCCCGACTGGTTCGCCCCCGTGCTGACCTTTGGCGTCGGCGCTTCGTTCTTCGCCGTGGTCGTCGCCCCGCTCAACGTGGTCGGTCGCATCATCTACGTAATGGGCAAGGAGGGCGTGGTGCCCGAGCGCTTCGGCCGCACCCACACGACCCACCTCACCCCGCACCGGGTGCTGCTCATCGCGGGCCCCGCAGCGATCCTGCTCGACATCATCATGCTGTCCTTCGGCGTGCACCCGATGGACATCGTGGTGTGGGTCGACACGTACGGCACCTTCGGCTACATGGTGGCGTACTCGCTCGTCGCCATCGCGTGCGTGCTCTACACGCGCCGCGAGGGCATGAAGAACGGCCTGGTCTGGGTCACCGCGACGATCGCGGTGCTCGCGATGATCTACGTCTTCATTGCGAACGTCTACCCCGTGCCCGCCTACCCGCTGAACGTCATCCCGTACATCTTCCTCGTGACGATGGTGGCGGCGCTCGCCTGGTACGCGTACATCGCGAAGAACCGCCCCGCGGTGCTCGCCGCGATCGGCAACACTGAGACGGACGCGCTCGAGGGCGTCGGCTAGTCCGCTTCTCTCGCACAAACGCGCGCGTCGCCCCGATTGCCGGGTCGGCGCGCGCGTTTGTGTATCGCCCAGTGGTCCAGGCAGGATCCTGCCGCGCGATAGCCTGGCAGAACGCCCCGGCAGTGGGGGCCGCGTACCGATGGAGGAGCCTGATGTCCGCACCCGCAGGCGCGGCGCAGACGTTGCTTGCCCGCGGACTCTCGGCGCTGATAGCGCTGGTGCTCGCCTCGATCGTCTGGCCACAGCTCAGCGCCCTGGCTGGCCTCGTCGGGCTCCTCCTGCTCGTACCCGCGCTCGTCACCGCGGGGTCGCGCACCCGCATTGTCGCCATCTTGATCACCGCCATCGGCCTGGCCTGCGCCGTCGCGGCGGCCATGCTCGGCGAGCTGCCTAGCCTGAGCCACACCGGCAAGCTCAACCAAGACCTCATCGCGATGCTCGCGGGCGGCGCATTCGTCGGGCTGACGCTGCGGAGCCGAGGTGGCACGGCGGAGGTCGCCCCGGAGTCACAGCTGTCCGGAATACCCGCCGTCTTTCGCACCGGACTCGTCATCCACCTGCTCGGCTCGGTACTGAACATGGTTACGCTCGGCCTCGTCGGCGACCGCTTGTCAGCTCAGACGCGACTCGATGTCCGCGACGCGGGCCTCCTCGCGCGGTCCTACTCGATCGCCGCACTGTGGTCGCCTTTTTGGACGGTCACCGCGCTGATCGTCGTGCTGGTGCCCGGCGTAAACCTCTGGCGGCTGTTCGGTATCGGTGCGATCTTCGCCGTGGTGTTTCTCGCGCTGAGCACCTGGCAGAACGCCGCCTCGCGCGGCCCGGCCGTCCGCGAGTTCCGCGGCTACTCGCTCGCGCCGCGCCAGCTGATCGTGCCGGTCGCGCTCGTCGTGGTCGTGCTCGGCAGCCACTTCCTGCTGCCCGAGACCCCGGTGCCCCGGCTCGTCCTCCTCGCCTCGGTCGGCGTCACGCTCGTGATCCTGTGGGTCAGGTTTGGCCCGCAAGAGGCCGCGCGCATGATGTCTCGGGTCGCGAACCGCGACCTCGCCGCGTCGGTCAACGAGGTGGCCCTGTTCCTCGCCGCCGGCGTGATGACGGTGGGCGCGAGCCTGCTACTCTCGGCCGTCGACTTCCAGCTCGCCCTCCCGCCGTTCGGGCCGCTGCTGGCGTGGCTGCTCGTCCTGACCATCGTGGTGCTCTCGGCAGTCGGGGTACACCCCATCATCGGCATCTCGCTCGCCGTGAGCCTGCTGCAGCCCTTCACCGGCGACCCGACGCTGCTCGCCGCCGCCATCACCTGGGCGTGGGCGATCTCGGCCCCCACCGGACCTCTCTCGGGCAACACGATCTTCCTATCGCAGCGCTATGGGCTCAGCGCGGGTGTGATCGTCCGGCAAAACCTGCCGTACGGTCTGATCGGGCTGGCGCTCGCGGCGGGCGGGCTCGCGGCGGTGGCCGCTGCGGGGTAGCTGAATCCTGCTCCCGCGTACGCCCGCGATCTACACTGAGTCCATGACAACCCGGAGCGGCAACCAGACTCGCGGCGAACGCATCCCCGCGATCGAACGCGCGACGAACCGACCGTGGAACGAGTGGGTCGCCTATTTCGACAGCCACGGCGCACGCACCCTGGATCACCCGGCCATCGCCAGGCTCGCGCGACCAGAGATGCCGGCGGATCTCGACAGCCCCGACTGGTGGGCGCAGGGCGTCGCGATCGCGTACGAGCAGTTCGTCGGGCTGCGCGTGCCCGGCCAGTCGTCAACGGGCACGTTTCGCGTGAGCGCGAGCCGCACCCTCCCCGTCGATCGAGACACTGCCCTCGGCCTGTGGCTCGCCGCGCACGATGCGACGACGGAGCACCTCGGCCACGCCGTCGAAGATCGCCGGAGCTCCCGCACCGAAAAGCGCTCGTTTCGGCGATTCTCCCTCGAGGGCGCCGGCAAGGTCGAGGTCGCCGCAACCGCGGGGAAGGATCCGGCGAAGACGATCCTCTCGGTCTCACAGGACGGGCTCCCCGACGGCGAACGCATCGAGGAGTGGCGTGCGCACTGGAAGGCGCTCCTCAAGGCGCTGTAGCCCGGCGTGATCCTGTGAGAAAAGACCGGAGAGCTGCGGCCCGCGAATAGACTCGGGGGATGGCACAGCAGCCCGCAACCGTAGAACGACAGATCGATCGCGCCGACCGCGAGATCATCGATCAGCTGCGCGTCGACGGCCGACGACCGTTCTCGGAGATCGGCCGCAACATCGGCCTCTCTGAGCCGACGGTGCGGCAGCGCTACAACCGGCTCGTGTCAATGGGAGTGCTGCACGTCGTCGGCATGCACGACGAGACGAAACTCGGCGGCATCTCCGCGCACATCGGCATTCGCGTCTCGGGAGCAGCCGTGGCCCGCGTGGCGGAGCAGCTTGTCGATCACCCGCAGATTAAGTACATCGCGTGCACCCTCGGCTACTACGACATCCTGCTCAGCGTCGAGACGCCCGACGCTCAGGCCCTTGGCCGGGTGGTGCTGCACGACATTCGGCGCATCCACGGGGTCTCTGAGGTTGAGACGCTCACGGTGCTCGAGATGCGCAAAGACACCTATCTGTGGAGCTGGTTCAACGAAGCACACGCGTAGCGTCTACGCGTCGGGGTTGCTCACGCTCTGCCCTGCGGTGCCTCGCAACCCGTGCCAGGTGTAGTCCTTGGCGAGCGAGGTGATGATAATCGGCTGGATCGCCGCGACCCCCGGCGTGCATCGGATCTCATCGAGCAGGCGGATCAGTTGTTCCTGATCGCGGCAGGTCACCTCAAGGTAGATGTCGTAGGAGCCCGAGATGAGCGCGATATGGTGAATGTCGGGGTTCGCCGCGAGGTCGTCCGCCACGTCCTGCGGGGTGAGGTTGCGCACGCGAATGAGTAGCCGCGCGACTTCGTGCCCGAGCATCAGCGCATTGCAGATGCCGACGATGTTGAGCACGTCGTCGTCCTGCAGCTTTGCCATCCGGCCGCGGACGGTGGACTGCGAGACCCCGAGCTCTTCCGCAAGCGACGTGAACGACCGCCGGCCGTCTCGCCCTAAGAGTTCGATCAGCCGGCGATCGAGCTCATCGACCACTGCGTCGCCCAAGGTTCACCATTCCTCCAGGGTACCGCGGCTCCGGCGCGCGGCCCGCGGAACGGGGCAGCGCCGCCGAAGTGGCGACGCTGCCCCACTCGCGGCTAGGCGCCGAGGGCGCGTGCGGCCTCGACCAGCTCGACGTTCGACGCGGCGACGCTCCCGTCTTCGAGGGTGAGCCCGTCCTCGAACCCGATCCGGGTCTCGCAGCCGTCCTCGATCGCGGCGCGAACGATCGGCCAGACGGTCTCGCCGTAGCCGTGGTAGAGAATCGGCGCGGTCACGCCGGCTGCGCGAATCGCCGCGGCCATCTCGCGGCACTCCGCGACGGCCTGATCCGCGTCCTCAGTCTCGGGCTCGATCAGCACGCGCACGTTCTGGTGCAGGGTCGGCGAGGCCAGCAGTGCGGGCATATCGGCCATCGACCAGACGGCCGACTCGAGGACCATGCCGCGCTCGAGCACGAGCTCGGCGGCCTCTGCCGCCCCTTCTTCCACGAAGGCGACCGAGGCGAAGTCGGGCAGCGCGTCCGCAGGCCAGGCTGCCAGGTGGGCCATGCGTTCCGCGTGCGACGAGACCGTCCAGAGTCCCGTCGTGGTGCCGATGACCACGCTGGGGTCGGCCGCACGCATTGCACGGACCCATTCGCCGATGTCTTCCGGGGCGATCGTCTGCCCGTCAGCCCCGACCCGCACGTGCGCGTGCACGACGTCGGCACCGGCCGCCACAGCGGCGATACTTGCCGCCACCACCTGGTCGATGGTGAGCGGAGTTGCGGGGTGATCCTCGAGGGTACGTCCGCCGTTGATTGCTGCTTTGAGAAGCATGAGTTTCCTTCCGAAATGATGAAAATGGGCAGCGCGGGGCGGGGCCTACCCGCCAAGCGGATAGACCCATGCGCGTCGCCTGTGTGGTTAGTCCTGGGGCGTGGACTGTGCGAGCAGCGCGGCGACCGTGTCGCTCGCACCGGTCAGCGAGCCAAGCGGCTTGCCCGCGCGCAGGTCGGCGACGAGTTCGGGCTCCTCCGCGTCGTCGGCAAGCGCGATGTCGACGATCTTCTCGAGCACGTCAAGGGGAACGACAAGCACGCCGTTCGCGTCGGCGAGCACGACGTCGCCGGGACGCACTGCGGTGCCGCCGACCGTGACCGGGATGTTCACGCCGCCAGCATCGATCCCGTGCAGCTTGGTCGTGAGCATGCTGGTGCCGCGAGCGTGGACCTCGAGGCCCAGCTCCGCGATCTCGTCGGTGTCGGTGACGACCCCGTCGACGATCGCGCCCGCCGCGCCGCGCGCCACGAGCTGCGCCGCGACGACCTCTCCGAGGGGTGCATGCCGAACGTCGCCGCCCGTATCAATCACCATGACCTGGCCGGCCTCGATCAGGCCCGCACCGTGGTGCAGCATGGTTGAGTCGGTGGCCGTCGTGCGCACGGTGAAGGCGGTGCCGATCACGCGGCCGGCACCCACCTGACGCCGGATCCCCGAATCGGCAAAGCCCTCTTCCAGGTAGTGGCCGAGCGTCGGAAAGCTCAGGCGCTCGAGCTTCGCGCGAAGCTCGGGCGACAGGGTGGTCGGGGTCTCGCCGACGTTGGCAAACATTACTGGCCCTTCATGGAGTATCGCGTGTCGATCCTCCGGTTCTCGAGTGCGGGAAGTGAGGCGCGCGCCTGGTCAAGGCGCTCGCGGGTGATATCGGCGAAGGCGATGCCTTCGTTGTGCGCGTCGAGGCCGGCACGCACGATGCCCATGGGGTCGATCACGCGGCTGAGTCCGGCGGCGTCCGCCTGCACGGTACCCGCGGCGATTAGCCAGCTCACGTTCTCCACCGCGCGGGCCTGAGTAAGCAGCTCCCAGTGCATCTCCTTGCCCTTGCCCGACACCCACGCTGCGGACAGCGAAATGATGTCGACGCCGCGGTCCGCCATGCTGCGGAACAGCTCGGGGAAACGCACGTCGTAGCAGTTGGCGATTCCGACGCGGAACCCTTCCACCTCGATGACCGGCGGGAGGGCCGCGCCGTGCGTGATGTAGTCCGATTCCTTGTAGGAGAAGGCGTCGTAGAGGTGCACCTTGTGGTATCGCGCGGCCTCCACGCCATCCGGGCCGACCGCGAGAATCGTGTTGAAAGGCACCCCACTCGGGTTCGGCTCGTACCCGGCGGCAATGATCGTCAGTTGGTGCTGGGTAGCCAACTCCGCAAGCAGTGCCTCAAAGCGCGGCCATGCCTCGGCGAGCAGCGCGGGGAATTGCGGCTTGATCTCGTCGTCCGCGAGCAGCATTGACTCCTCGGGGAACACGACCAGGGCCGCGCCCGCTGCTGCCGCCTCCGCGGTGAAGCGGCGAATCACAGCGAAGTTGTGCTCGAAATCGATCGTGGGTGACGTCTGCGCTACGGCGACTCTCATCAGGTACTCCTTGAAACTTCGGGGAAACGGTGCGTTAGCGGGTGACGATGCGGGCGTCCTGCGGGCGCCAGCTCAGGCTGAGCTGCTCGCCCTGACGGAGCCCGGGGAGGTCTCGTTCGGCGACCAGGCTCGAGACCGACACTTTGAGCGGGGTCTCCCCCGCGCGCAGGTGCAGCTGCCACTCCTCACCCAGGAACACGAGGTTCTCAACCGTGGCCGGGATCCCCGTGCCGCCCCGCGTGACATCCACGCGCTCGGGGCGCAAGAGCAGGGTGCCCGGCGAGGCGTGCGCGCCCGTTTCGGCGCGGACTCCGACGACCTGGCCCACTCCGGGAATCTCGACGGTCGTCTCCTTGCCGGCGACCCCTGCGGGGACGGTGACGTCGAGCAGGTTGCAGCTGCCGATGAAGCCGGCGACGAAGCGGGTCTCCGGGGCGTTGTAGATGCGCTCCGGGCTCGCGACCTGCTGCACGACGCCGTTCGACATGACCGCGATGCGGTCGGACATTGTCAGTGCTTCCTCTTGGTCGTGAGTGACGTAGATGAAGGTGATGCCGACCTCACGCTGCATGCGCTTGAGTTCAAACTGCATCTCCTTGCGCAGCTGCTGGTCGAGCGCGCCGAGCGGCTCGTCGAGCAGCACCACCTTCGGGCCGGAAACCACAGCGCGCGCGAGGGCGACGCGCTGCCGCTGACCGCCCGAGAGCTGGTCTGGTTTCCGGTCCGCCAGGTGGGCCAGCTTGACGAGGTCGAGCGCCTCGGATGCCCGGCGGTTGGCTTCCGCCTTGGGCACCCGACGCACGCGAAGCTCGAACACGACGTTGTCGAACACCGTCAGGTGCGGAAACAGCGCGTAGCTCTGGAAGAGCATGTTGAGGTCACGGTTGCGCGTCGGCACGTCGGTGACGTCCACGCCGCCCAGGTGCACTCGGCCGTCGGTGGGCGTTTCAAACCCGGTAATCATCCGCATGAGCGTCGTCTTGCCGCAGCCCGAGGGGCCGAGGATCGAGAAGAACTCGTTCTCGGCGATTTCGAGGTTGAGCGGTTCGACCACGAGGTTCTTCCCAAATGTCTTGGTCAGCCCCTTCAGCTCGACGGCGGGGGTCGCCGTGATGGTGTCCGTGTGCGGGGTGCGTGTCTGCGTGTCCATGATTCTCAGCTGTCTCCGGTTTCCGACTAGGAGGCCTTTACTCGCGTCCAGCCATCCTGGTAGAACTTCATTGCCGCGCCCGGGTCGACGATGAAGTCGGCCTCCGCGATCTGCTCTTCCGTGGGATAGACGGCCGCGTTCGTCAGCAGGCCCTTGTCGGTGATGAACTCCTGTGCACCCGTGTTCGGCGTCGCCATGCCGCCATCGTTCGTCGCCATCGCGGCGATCTCGGGCTGGAGCAGGAAGTTGATGAACTTGTACGCAGCGTCCGAGTGCGGGGCACCCTTCGCGATCGAGAGGCCGTCAACCCAGAGGCTGCCGCCCTCCTCGGGGATCACGTAGTGGACGTCTTCGTTGTCCGCGACGATCTTGGCGGTGCTGTTGCCACCCCAAGCCTCAGAGATGCAAGCGTCGCCGTTTGCGACGAGCTCGCCGTAGTTGGTCGAGTTGTAGCCGGCGAGCAAGCTCTTCTGCTCGATGAGCGACTCGGTCGCCTTCGCGATCTCCTTCTCGTCCTTGCTGTCGGCGCCGTAGCCGTTGACCTGCAGGCCCGCGATGTAGGCGGCGAGCATGTTGTCCAACATGTAGACCTTGCCCTGCCACTTCGGGTCGAACAGCGACTCCCAGCTCGTGATCTCTTCGCCACCGGTGCAGGTGGAGTTGTACAGCAGGCCGGTGGTGCCCCAGACCCACGGCACTGAGTGCTTCATGCCGGGGTCGTAGCTCGGGTCAGCAAACTTCTCGGCGATGTTCTCGAGGCCTTCGAGCTTTGAGTGGTCAAGCGGCTCGAGCAGCTCCTGGCCGACGAGCTGCTGCACGGCGTACTGGCTGGGCTGGACGACGTCGTAGCCCGAGCCGCCCGCGGCGAGCTTCGAGATCATCGTCTCGTTGCTGTCGAAGTTGTCGAGGTTGACCTTGATGCCGGTCTCCTCGGTGAACGCGTCGATCACTGTCTGGGGGATCTCGCCGTCCCAGGCGTAGATGTTGAGTTCCTTCGACGGCGCGGCATCGCCGCCGGAGGTGCCGCCGCTGCAGGCGGTGAGCGCGAGAGCGGCGACGATGCCGACCGTTGCGAACGCAATCTTCTTCATGGGTGTTCCTTTCAAAGGGGTGAACGGGGTGAGTACGAGGGGCGCTACGAGCGGGAGTCGACGAGGATGCGACGCATCTGCCGGATCCCGACCGAGAGCACGATGACGAGCGTGAGCAGGATCAAGAGCGCGCCGAGCGCGTTGATGCTGGGCGTCAGGCCGGTCTTGAGACTCGAGTAGATTTTGAGCGGGAGGGTCGTCGAGCCGACGCCGCTGAGGAACGTCGACATCACGATGTTGCTGAACGAGGTGGTGAAGCTCAGCAACCAGGCCGCCATGACCGCGGGCCGCAAGAGCGGGAAGTACACGCGGGTGAAGGTCTGCCACGGGGTGCAACCGAGATCGGTCGCCGCCTCGGGCAGACTCGGATCGAGCATCGATGCCGAGCTCATCAGCACGAGCGTCGCGAGCGGCAGGGCCACGATGAGGTGGCCGAGCACGAGCGTCAGGATCCCGAGCGGAACCTTCGTCGAGCTAAACACGCTCAGCAGCGCCACGCCCAGCACAATCTCGGGAACGATCAACGGCAGGGCGATCATGCCGATCATCGCGGTCTTGCCCTTGCCCCGGTAGCGCTGGAGCCCGAGCGCGAACATGATGCCGATCGCGGTGGCGAGGGTCGCGGCGAGCACGCCGACGATCGCGCTCGTGCGCAGGGTGGTCATGAGCTGCTCATCCTGGAACAGGTCGACGTACCACTGCAGTGTCAGGCCCTCGAAGCGGGTACTGGTGCCGGCCGCGTTGAACGAGTACACGATGACCGCGCAGATCGGAATGTAGAGGAATACGAATACGGCGCGCGCAATGCCGTTCACCATCCGGTCCATGAATCAGGCACCCTTCTTGCGGTTCGGCTTCTTCAGCGCGAGGCCGATCAATGCCATAGAAATCAACATAAGAACGAGGAGCACCATCGACACTGCGGCGCCCATCGGCTGGTTGCGGAACTCGGTGTACAGCGTGACGATCAAGTTGCCGACGAGCGGATCCTTTCCACCGCCCAGGAGCACGGGGATCACGAAGACGCCCATCGTGGGGATAAAGGTCAGCATCGCTGCCCCGAGGATGCCGGGCATGCTCAGCGGCAGGATGACACGGCGGTGCACGCCCCACCAGCTGCAGCCGAGGTCAGTGGCCGCCTCGCGCAGCGACCCGTCGATCGAGCGCATCGACGCGTAGATCGGGAAGATGGCGGTCGGCAGGAACGAGTAGAGCAGTCCCAGGATCACCGCGGTGTTACTCGGGATGAGCGAGAAGCCGCTGATGCCGAATATCCCGAGCACCCCGGCGATCGGTCCCCCCGAGCCCAGGATCGTGATCCAGGCGAAGGTCCGCACGAGGAAGTCCGTCCAAAACGGAATGATGATGAGGAGCAGCAGGAAGCCCTGGCGCCCCTCGGGGCGGGACACGATGTAGTACGAAGTCAGGTAGCCGATGACGACGCAGACGAGCGTGTTGAGGGCGGCGAGGCCGATCGAGTACAGCATCGTCTTCGAATAGACGGGATCGAGCAGCTTGAGGTAGTGCTCAAGCGTGAATCCGCCGATGATGCCGCCGTAGTTGTCGGCCTCTGCCACGCTGTTCCGGGCCACGATAAACAACGGCAGGATTCCGAGCAGGACCACGGTCGCGATCCCCGGGATGAGAAGAAGCAGGGAGCCTCGGGTCGGGCGGCTCTTTCGGCCGAGTGCGATGACTCGTGTCGTCGAGGTCACTTCTCTCCTTCTGGCGTCGGCGGCAGGGTGTGCGTTCTCAAGTGTTTCCCACGCGCCCAGTCCGCCACGAATCGAACACCGTCGGAAACCGTGGAATCCGCGCCCGATATGCGTGGAGTTCGCGACGGGGTCTATTCGGCGGCCGCCCATTCAGTCGCCGTGGACTCGGAATGGGCGCGTTCTGCCTCGGGATTGCGGGATCGAGCCCGGACCACGAAATCTAGAGTCGTCCGAGGTCCCTCGCGACACGACGTACTGCGGGCACGTCGGCCGGAGCCCAATCGAGGTCCATCAGCTCGGACGGCGCGAGCCAGCGCGCATCGACGTGCTCAGTCAGGGCCGGCTCGGCTTCGCCCGCTATGAGCGTGCAGTAGAAGGTCGTCAGCACGATCGTGCCGAACGCCTCTTCGTGCTCGGTCGTCTCGATCCGGTCCCCGACCGTGACCGCGGCACCCAGCTCCTCGACGATCTCGCGCACGAGCGCGGCCCGGGGCGGTTCCCCCGATTCGACCTTGCCGCCCGGGAACTCCCACCGGCCGGCCTGGCTGCCGCCGGGGCCTCGCTGGGCACACAACACCAGGCCGCCACGGACGATCACCGCGCCCACCACCTCGATCCGTGTCATCTGGCCAGCCTATGCGGAAGCCCCATGCGCCCTCGCCCCCGACTTCCCGGTATTCTCGGGAGAGTGCCTCCACCCGAGCGAGGCGACCAGACGTGAAAGAACCCCGTGAGCCAAGCCGTCCCCCTCGCAACCGATCAGGTATGCCGTGACTACGGCCCCGTCCGCGTGCTGTCGGACGTCTCGATCGCGCTGCACGCAGGATCCATCCACGCGCTGCTCGGCGAGAACGGCGCGGGGAAGTCGACGCTGATCAAGATCCTGGCCGGAGTGATTGAGCCGAGCGCCGGGGACATCGTGCTCGGCGGCGAGCGCCGCCGCTTTCGTGGAGTGCGAGACGCGCAGTCGGCCGGCGTCGTCGCGCTGCCGCAGGAGCTCGCGCTCGTGCCGACGCTCGGGGTGGCCGAGAACATCTTCCTGGGCATGCCAGCGCACGGCCGCGGCGGGATCCTGCGCCGCCGCTCGCTGAACGCGGCCGCCGAGATCGAGCTGGCGAAGCTGGGGCAGCGGCTGCCGCTCGACGTCCCCGTTGGCGAGCTCTCCGCGGTGCAGCAGACCATGGTGGCGCTCGCGCGCGCCCTGGCCCGCGATGCCCGCGTCCTCATCCTGGACGAGCCGACGGCCGCGCTCACCGACACCGAGGCGGAGCAGCTCTTCGCGGTCCTGCGGCGGCTGCGCTCGGCCGGCACCGCGATCCTGTACGTCTCGCACCGCCTGGACGAGGTCTTCGCGCTCGCCGACACCGCGACGGTGCTGCGCGGCGGTGCGCACGTGTGGACGCGGCCAATTGCCGAGACCTCGCTCGACGAGGTCGTTACCGCGATGATCGGGCGCGAGCACGGCCAGGTGTACCCTGCGCGTGCCGCCGGCCTCCCGGAGGACTCCCCCGTCGTGCTGCGCACCCACACACTCACCGGCCGCACCCTCGACGGCGTCTCGATCGAGGCCCGCGCTGGCCGGGTGCTCGGCGTCGCCGGCCTCGCAGGTGCTGGCCGCAGCGAGCTGCTCCGTCTCATCGCCGGGGCCGAGCGGCCCGCGAGCGGCAGCATCGATCTCTCGGGAACCGATGTGACGCGCCTGCGCCTCGCCCGCCGGATGGACGCCGGCATCGTCCTCGTGCCCGAGGAGCGCCGCAGCCAGGGGCTCGTGATGAACGCGACGATCCTGCAGAACATCGCCCTTGCCGACCCTCGCACGCTCAGCACCCTCGGCGTAGCCTCGCCTCGCCGCGAGCGCAAAGCTGCGGAGCGAGGCAAGGCCGACCTCGCGATCTCCGCCACCTCGGTGCAGCAGCCGGTCGCCGAGCTCTCGGGCGGCAACCAGCAGAAGGTCGTGCTCGCGAAGATGCTCGGGCGAACCCCGCGGGTGCTCCTGCTCGACGAGCCGACCCGCGGCATCGATATCGGCACGAAGTCCGAGATCTATCAGCTGATTCGCGACCTCGCGGACAGCGGCGTCGCCATCGTCGTGGTGTCGAGCGAGCTGCCCGAGCTCATCGGCGTCGCGGATGAAGTATCCGTACTCTCGGACGGCCGCCTGGTCGACACCGTTCCCGCCGCGTCCCTCACCGAGGCATCGCTGCTCCATCTCTGCACGAGGACATCCGCATGACGACGACCGAACGCACCGCAGCCCCCGCACCCCGCGCAGCTCGCCGCAACGCCACCGCGCGCCTCGCCTCGTTCGGCACGCTGATCGGCCTCGTGGGGCTCATCGCGCTGTTCGCGATCCTCAAGCCGCAGGCGTTCCTCACCCCGCTGAACTTCTCGAACATCCTCGAGCAGCTCGCCATCCTCGCCATGATCGCCGCCGTCCAGACGGTCGTGATGGTCGTCGGGGACTTCGACCTCTCGGTCGGCGCGCTCGCGAGCCTGACCGGCGTGCTCACCGCCCAGCTGCTCGTCGCGGGGCTGCACCCGGCGCTGGCCATCGCCGCCGGGCTGGCCGCGGGCCTTGTCGCCGGTGCACTCAACGGCTTCCTCGTCGCCTACCTCGGCCTCTCGGCGTTTATCGCGACGCTCGCGACCATGACCTCCTTCACCGGCCTCGCGCTCCTCATCTCCGAGGGCACCACGGTCTTCGGGCTGCCCGACGCATTCGTCTGGCTCGGCCAGGGCAAGCTTGGCCCCATCCCGGTACCAGTGGTGGTCGCGATCCTGCTCGCCCTCACGGTCTGGTTCTTGCTGTCCCGCACCGTCCTCGGCCGACAGTGGTACGCCGTCGGCGGCGGCCCCGAGGCGGCGCGCCTCACGGGCGTGAACGTGAAGCTGGTGCGCTTTAGCGCGTTCCTCGTCTCGGGTGCGGGCGCGGCCCTCGCGGGCATTGTGCTCACGGCCCGGCTCGCCTCCGCGCACCCGAACGCCGCCGACCCGTTCATGCTCTCCTCGATCGCGGCCGTCTTCCTCGGGATCACGCTGTCGCGCGCCGGCACGCCGTCGATCGGCGGCACCGTCGTCGGCCTCGGCATCGTCGGCGTGCTCGGCAACGGCCTGAACATCCTCCAGGTCAACAGCTACGTCCAGCAAGTGCTCACCGGCGTCATCATCGTGCTTGCGGTGAGCCTCAGCCGAATCAACAAGCGCGGGCGGCTGTAGTGGCCGACCCCGTCATCGTCGGCCTCGACTTCGGCACCTCCGGCGTCAAGCTTGCGGCGGTCTCCCCCGACGGCACCACCCTGCTGAGCGCGTTCGCTGGGTACCCGACCATCACCGGTTCAGGCAGCGCAGGGTCCGCAGAACAGGATCCCGCTGACTGGTGGGCGGCCGCGCGCACGGTGTGCGGCGAACTCGCCGGGGCGGGGCTCGCCGACCGCGTCGTAGCGCTCGGGGTCACCGGGCAGATGCAGGACCTGGTGCCGGTGCGCGCTGGCACGCAGGCTCTTGCGGGCTCGGCTGTGCGCCCGGCGCTGCTCTACTCTGACACGCGCGCCGGCCTCGAGCACGCCGCGCTCGTCGACCGGCTGCCCGGCTGGGAGGAACGCACCGGAAACCACCAGGACGTCTCGAACGTTGCGGCGAAAATCTCGTGGCTTGCGGCGCACGAGCCCGCGACGCTCGCCGTCGCGACCCACCTCCTCTTCGGCGCCCACAGCTACATCGCCTGGCGCGCGGCGGGAACCACCGCCGAGGCGGCGCTCTGCGACGTCGTGACGGCCTCCACCACCGGGCTCCTAAACATCGAGACCCGCGACTGGGACGCCGAGGTGCTCGCGGTTTCGGGCGCCCGCATCGATCAGCTTCCCCGGCTGTCCGGATCCGGCCCCGAGTCTGTCGCGGGCGCCCTCGACCCGGCGGCGGCGGCAGAGCTCGGCCTGCCCGCGGGCATCCCGATCGCGCACGCCACCGGCGATGCGGGCGCGACCACGGACGGGCTCGCGGGCTCCACCCCCGGCGACGCCTACCTCTACCTCGGCGGATCGGGCTGGCTCGCCGCGGTGACCCCCGCCGCCGAGCCGGGCTCGCCCCAGGCCGAGCCCTCCCCGATCCACTCGCTCGTGATGCCCGGCTGGGATACCCGCCTGCGCATCGGTGCGGTGCAGTCCGCCGGCTCGGCGTCGGCCTGGGCGCTCGAGACCTTCCTGCCGGGCTGCGACTTCGCAGTCGCCGAGGCGCGCATCGCCGCCCGCGTCAGCGATCCGGCGGCACTGGCCGCGCGCCCGCTCGTGCTCCCCGGCCTCGGCGGCGAGCGCACCCCAGTGCGAGACGGCGCGCTGCGCGGCGCCTTCGTCGGCGTAACCGAGGGAACCACCCCGGAAGACCTCTATCTCGGCGTGCTCACGGGCGTCGCGATGGGGCTGCGCCACGCGGCCGATGCGATGGGGATCACCCAGGACCGGCTTCCCCTCGTCGGCGGCGGCTCGGACAGCCCCGCCTGGCGGCAGATCTGCGCTGACGTCTTCGGCGCCACGATGGTGACGGGCGACACCGCGGGCAGCGTCGAGGAGGACCCCGGCAGCCGCTCCGCCGCCCGCGCCGCGGCGGACGCCATCGGGCTCAGCCACCGGATCGAGCCGTTGCTGTCCGCGCACGGGACCGCCGGCAGGATCCTGACCGAGACCCGGCCCGGCCCCGCCCGCGGGCCGCTCACCGAGCGCCTCGCCACTCACCGCGCGCTCTATGCGGCGCTGACCCCCACCTTTCACCAGCTCGCACGCTGAGCTCATCCCGACCCCCACCCGAACAGGAGCACCATGAAGACCTTTACCCGGATCGCCACGGCCGGCCTCGCGCTCGCCGCAGGTCTCGCGCTGACCGGCTGCGCAAGCGAAGCGACCCCCGAGGGCGCGGGCGACGACGCCCTCACCGTCGCCGTCGTCACGCCGTACCTCGGCAACGCCGCCACCAAGGAGGTCATTGACCTCTTCGAGGAGGAGGGCAAGAGCCGCGGCTGGAACGTCAGCGTGGTCGACACCGCCGGCGACATGAACAAGCTGAACAGCGCGTTCCAGGACGCCGCGGCGCAGCAGCCCGACGCGATCGTGCTCGGCATGGGCGACCCGACCCAGCTGTCGCTCGGCCTGAAGTCGGCTGCCGACGCGGGCATCCCGGTCTTCGCGATCGACGCCGCACCCGCCGAGGGCATCGCCGCGAACGTCACGAGCGACAACATCGATCTCGGCGAGCAGAGCGCCACGGCCCTCATCGACGCGATGGGCGGATCCGGCTCGGTGGTCATGCTGACGCACGACCCGCACCCCGGGGTGAAGGCCCGTGCCGAGGGCGCTCGCGCGACCTTCGAGGCCGCCGGCATCACCATTCTCGAAGAAAAGCACGTCAACGTGCCCGGGCCCGTCGATGACGCGCGCGCCTCGGTGCAGGACCTGCTCTCGACGGCCGGCGACAAGTTCACCGGTATCTGGGGCGGCTGGGACGAGCCCGCGCTCGGCGCCACCCAGGCGCTCGACGCGGCCGGCAAGACCGGCATCTCGGTCGTCGGCGTCGACGGCCAGGACTTCGCGCTCGCCGAAATCAAGAAGGGTGGCCCCTTCGTCGCGACGGTGAAGCAGGACTGGCCCGCGATCTCCAAGCAGGTCGCCGAGCTGATCCAGGCCCAGGTCGTGGACGGCCAGGCGCCGACGAAGGCTCAGGTCGAGCTCCCCGGAACGCTCATCACGAAGTAGCGCGCATCTTCGAACGGGGCTCGGCGGACTTCCGCCGGGCCCCGTTTGTGCGTCAGCGAGGAGTCGCACCCGCGCACGTCGCCGAGAAGTCTCAATCTGCGGCTTCCAAGTAGCTGAAGCAGCAGATTGCGACGTCTCGATGAGGGAAGCGGCGAGATTGAGGGCGGCGAGCCGTTACTGGAACACGTGTACCGGGATCGGGGTTCCACGCATCACCGGCACCTCGAGCACTGTGCCCCGTTTCGTCCCCTCTGGCACGACCACTACCCCTGGGAAAGGCCGTTCCAGTCCCGTCGCCTCATCGGGCAGTGCACGGTCCGGGACGAGAGCCGCGATGAGCATCGGCCTGTCTGAAATGCCCGAGTAGCCCAGACCAGATCCGCTCTGATTGAACAGGCGAATCGAGCCGCAGCTGCCCCCTGCACCCTTGTCGGCCGTGCTCGCCACGAAGCAGACGTTGCCGTCCGCAGTGCGCGCGGCCCAGAGGCTCACTCCTTCATACTCGCCCAAGTGTCGAAAACTATCTGCGACGTAGCGCGACGGATCCGCGGGATCCAAGTGTTCAACGAGGTACGCGGGCGGCTCATCCGTGGCGGTCCTGGGCTCGTTCAGCAGGGCAAGGTCGGGAGTCATCCCATGGTTGTTCCATACCAGGCCCTGGTATCGGGCAGTCGGAAGAGTCACCGCGATCGCCCCGATCAGCGCCGCGCTAACCGCGAGTACCGCGACCAGAGGAATCCACGCCTTCGGCTTCGCATCCAAGTTGGGCTCCCTCGCTCAAGCAGGGCGCAACAGAGCACCGAGCTGTAGCTCATCTCAACAACTATGGGGAATCCTGTCAATGGTCTATGGCATGCGAGCAGCACCGAAGTGTGACGCCCGCTTACCTGGCCGCTGGCGCGCACCCAGGCCGCGGAGCACCATAGAGCCATGAGCAGCGCCACCACCTCCGCCGAACCCGGCTGTACCATCCCCACGCCCGCGCAGCTGCGCCGGGACCGCACGAGCGTGAAGTGGACCCGCTACCCCGCGGACGTGCTGCCGCTGTTCGTAGCGGAGATGGACTTCGAGGTCGCGGCCGAGGTGCGCGAGACCCTGATCGAGCGCGTGAACGCATCCGACTTTGGCTACATCGGCGACGCGGGCCCGCTCGCGCCGGCCTTCGCCGACTTCGCGCGCGACCGGTGGGGCTGGGACGTCGACCCGGCGCACGTACACGTCACCACCGACGTGAGCGTCGGCATCGTCGAGACCTTCCGGCACGTGCTCCCCGCGGCTGGCGGCCGCATCGCCGTCACTACCCCGGTCTACCCCTCGTTCTTCGAAATGCTCGAGGAGCTCCCGATCGAGATCGTCGAGATCCCGCTGGCCCAGCCCGCCGGCGCCGAACCAGGCGCGGTGCGCCTCGACCTCGCGGCCCTCGAACGCTCGGCCGCCGGCGCGGACGGCCTGGGCGGGCTCGACGGGATCCTGCTCTGCAACCCGCACAACCCCCACGGGCTGCTGCACACCGCCGATGAGCTGACGGCGCTGGCCGAACTCGCCACACGCCACAACGTGTTCGTCATCTCCGACGAGATCCACGCACCGCTCACGCACCCCGGTGAGACGTTCATCCCGTTCGCCCCGATCGCGGCCCGCGCCGCCACCCCGTCCATCACGGTGACCTCGGCGAGCAAGGGCTGGAACCTCGCGGGCACGAAGTGCTCGGTCATGGTGGCCTCAGACGAGGCGAGCGACGCGGTCATCCGAGCCTTGCCGCCGGAGGTCCCCTTCCGCGCGAGCATCCTGGGGCTGCACGCGAACACCGCCGCGTTCCGCGATGCCCGCGGCTGGCTCGACAGCACGATCGACCAGATCACCGCGAACCTCGACCTGCTCGAGCGCCTCCTCACCGAGCACCTCCCGGCGGCACGCTTCGTGCGGCCCCGCGCCGGGTACCTCGCCTGGGTGGACCTGCGAGCGGCCGGCTTCGGCGACAACCCCCACGGCAGGATCCTGTCCGAGGGGAAGGTGGCCCTCGGCGACGGCGCCGATTTCGGCGCCCCAGGCCGCGGCTTTGTGCGCATCAACGTCGCCTGCGCCCCGGAGACCCTGCGAGAGGCGATCGAACGCATCGCCCGGGTCGCCGCAGGCACGACCCCATCACCGATCCCCACGGGAGCATCCGCATGAGCACCGTCACCGAGGCCACCAGGCCCGCCAGCGCGTTGAGCCCCGAACACGACTGGGACGGGTACGCCTTCGAGACCCGCCAGGTGCACGCCGGCGCAGAGCCCGACCCCGCGCACGGCCTGCGCGTGCCGCCGATCGCACTCTCGGCGGGCTACGTCTTCGACGACTTCGACGACGGCGCCGCCCGCTTCAGCGGGGACTCCCGCGGCCCGATCTACTCGCGCCAGGGCAACCCGACGAACGCCGTGGCCGAGCGCCGCCTCGCCTCGCTCGAGGGCGGGGTCGCGGCCGTCGCCGTCTCGTCCGGGCAGGCCGCCATCAGCGCGGCGCTCTTCGCGCTCGCCGGGGCTGGCGAGCACATCGTCTCGACCGCCTCGATTTACGGCGGCACCCGGATCTTGTTCGGGCGCAGTTTTCGTCGGTTCGGGATCGGCGTGTCGTACGTCTGGGACTCGGCCGATGACGCCGAGTGGGAGCGCGCGATCACGCCCCAGACCCGCGCGATCTACACCGAGACCGTACCGAACCCGCTCGGCGACATCACCGACCTGTCGCGCATCGCGGAGGTGGCGCGTCGGCACGGCCTGCCCCTCGTCGTCGACAACACGGTGGGCACCCCGGCACTCATTCGCCCGATCGAGCACGGGGCGAACATCGTCGTGCACTCGAGCACGAAGTTCCTCACCGGCAACGGCGCCGCGGTCTCGGGCATCATCGTCGACGGCGGAAGCTTCGACTGGGACGCGACCGGTGACCGCTACCCGCTCGTCACGCGGGCCCCGCGGCCGGGCGTGCGCTCGCTGCGCGACCGCTTCGGCGACGCCGCCTATGCGCAGGCCGCGCGCGAGGCCGTCGTGAACGACATCGGCCCGAGCCTCTCGCCCTTCAACGGGTTCCTGCTGCACCAGGGCCTCGAGACGCTGTCACTGCGGATGGCGCGCCACGTCGATTCCACGCTCACGATCGCCGCGTGGCTTGCCGAGCAGCCCGAGGTCGAGGCCGTGCACTACGCCGGCTTGCCGGAGCATCCGCTGCACGCTCTCGCCCAGCGGGACTACGCGGGGCGCACCGGATCGGTGTTCGGCGTGACCGTGCGCGGGGGCGTCGACGGCGCCCGCGAGGTGTTCAACGGGGTGCGCGTGTTCTCGCGCATGACCGGCATCGGCGACACCCGCTCGATGATCCTGCACCCGCGCACGTCGACGCACGCGTCGTTCGACAACGAGACGAACGAGCGGCTCGGCATCGAGCAGGGCCTGCTGCGCTTGTCGGTCGGCCTGGAGTCTCCGGACGACCTGATCCGCGACCTGCGGGGCGCGCTCGACCGGCTGGCGTAGGGCAGCCGCACGAGCTCGAGCTAGAGCTCGATCCCAAACAGGTTCGGCTCGGGCACCAGCACGACGCCGAACTCCGACTGCACGCGCTGCACGACGAGGCGGGCAAGCTGCGCCACGTCCGCCGCCGTCGCATTTCCCTGGTTGGTGAGGGCGAGCGTGTGCTTGGACGAGATTGCGGCGCCCGAACCGGGCAGCCGATAGCCGCGCGAGATGCCGGAGTGCTCGATCAGCCAGGCTGCCGAAAGCTTGACCAGGTGCGGCGGCTCGGGCTCGGGCACCCGCAGCGGCACACCAGCGGCGAGCTCGTCGAGGCTCGTCACGGCGGGCGCCGGAACCGGGTCGGCGATCGGGAAGCGCGGGGCGTTCGCCGGCAGGGTGCGCGCGAATCGCTCCGACACGATCGGGTTGGTGAAGAACGAGCCGGCGCTCCACGTGTCGTGGTCGCTGTCGTCGAGCACCATACCCTTTGACGCGCGCAAGCGCAGCACCGTGCGTCGTAGCTCACGGATCGAGACCCGCTGGCCGATCGTCACGCCGAGCGCGTCAGCGAGCTGGCCGTACGCGATCGGGGCGCTCATGGGGTTCGGTACATCACGGTTCTCGGTGAGCTGCACGTCGATCGACAGCACGACGCCCTCGAGACCCTGTTTGATCGCCGAGGTGCGGTACCCGAGCTCGAGGTCGGCGGCCGCGATGCGGCGCACCTCGCCCGACACCCGGTCGAGGAAGGTGATCGAGTGCAGGGCGTCCGAGAGCTCCTGACCGTAGGCGCCGATGTTCTGCACCGGGGCCGCGCCGGCACGGCCCGGGATCCCGGAAAGCGCCTCGAGACCGGACCAGCCGCGCTCGACACAAGCCTCTACGAGTGAGTCCCAGTCGTGCCCCGCCTGCACGCGCAGCCGAACCATGCCGTCGGGCACACCGCCCGCCACTAGCTCGATGCCCGAGCTGCGCACGAGCAGCACCGAGCCGGGGTAACCCTCATCGGCGACCACCGTGTTCGAGCCGCCGCCGAGCAGCAGCCAGTCCTCGCCCTCGGCCCAGAGCTGTTGGGCGAGGCGAACGAGATCGTCCGAGGTCTGCGCCTCGAGCACGCGCTCGGCCGGTCCGCCGACCCGCAGGGTCGTGAGTTCGCTGAGCCTCGGGGCGCGCTCCAGGTTCAACAGGTCCTGATCCGTCATCGTCACCTACGCCGAGTGCGGGGCGAAGGCGAGGACGAGCTGCGACTTGCCGAGCACAGTCTGATCGGCGAAGACGACCCGCAGGTCGATCCTGGCCGTCTGTGCCTCAGCGTCGACTGTTCCGACGGTCGCGGTGACGCGCACGGTCGCCCCGCCGTCGGCGTCGACCGGCACCGGCCGCGTGAAGCGGACCTGGTAATCAACGACGCTGCCCTGGCCGCCCAGCCAGTCGAGCACCGGCGATGCCGCGGCGCCCATCGTGAGCATGCCGTGGGCAAGCACGCCGGGCAGGCCGACGGACTGCGCGACGTCGTCGCGGTAGTGAATGGGGTTGAAGTCCCCCGAGGCCCCGGCATACCGCACTAGGCGGTCGCGGGTGAAGTGGAGTTCGCGGTCGACGATGACCTCGCCGATGACGAGGGCGTCGAACTTGGGTGCAATGCTCATGCCGCGTCCTCCTCAGCGCCGCGCACCACGAGCGTGGAAATCGCGGTGACGACGTGCGCGCCGGTGGCGTCGCGAATATCGCTCGAGGCAGTCACCATCGAGTGGCCGCCGAGCTGCTTGACCGCGGCAATGGTGAGCCGAGCAAACAGCTCGTCGCCCGCCACGATGGGGCGCGTGTAGGTGAAGCGCTGATCGCCGTGCACCACACGAGTGAAGTCAACGCCGGCCGACGGGTCGGCGAGCAGCTGCTGCAGCGTGAACTCCTGCACCACGACCGCGAAGGTCGGCGGAGCGACCACATCGGGGTAGCCCGCGTGCTGCGCCGCGACCACGTCGTAGTGGACGGGTGACTCACTCATCACCGCGCGCGCAAACTCACGCACCTTCTCGCGACCGACCAGATAGGGCCGCGTTGGAGGGTACGTCTTGCCTTGAATTTCAGGGTTCACCGACACGATCTCAGTCTACCCGGTGTGGCCGGTTTGGGACGTGCCGCTTCCGGTCCGGCGCAATCGGGTCGGGCCCGCGAGTGCGAGCAAACCGGGGCTGAGTGTCGCCTGCACGCACACGCTTGACACCCCCACACCGCCGTCCTACCGTGAGCACAGGGAGGCCGACAATGTCTGAGATCGTGATCGCAGGCGGCGCAGTCGCCGCGGCATCAGCAGCGCAAACCCTTCGAGCGGAGGGCACTCTCGCCGGGACTGAGGGGCACGGCACCCGCGCGCTGACCGGCGTCGCGGCCGACCACATCGAGGGCGACGAGCGCGTGAGCGCAGAGCTCGCCGATCCGGGAGTTCCGCTCGACCGTCTGGTCGCCGCGTGACCGCGGCAGTCGAGGCGGCCATCGAGCACCCCGTTCGCCGGTTTGGCGACCGCAAGATCGATCTCTCTCGCCGAATCGCGGTGATGGCGGTCGTCAACCGCACGCCCGACTCGTTCTACGACCAGGGGGCGACGTTCGCGCTCGACGCGGCCGTTACGGCGGGCGCCGCAGCGTTCGAGGCCGGCGCCGATCTTGTGGACGTCGGCGGCGTGAAGTTCGCGCCTGGCCCGCCTCTCCCGATCGACGAGGAGTGCGAGCGTGTCATCCCGTTGGTGCGCGAGCTCGCACAGCTCGGTGCCGTCAGCGTCGACACCTTCCAGCCTGAGGTTGCCCGGCGGGCGATCGCCGCCGGCGCCGCCGTCATCAACGACACCACCGGGGTGCATGACCCGGCAATGGCTGACGTGGTCGCGGACAGCGACGCCACACTGGTCGTGGCGCACAGCCGCGCGTCGCCACGCACTCAGCTCCCGATGCCGCACTACGACGATGTCGTGGCCGAGGTCCGCGCGTTTCTCGACGAGCGGGTCGCCCTCGCGGAATCTCGCGGTGTGCCCCGCGAGCGGCTGATCATCGACCCGGGGCACGACCTGAACAAAAACACTCGACACTCGCTCGAGCTGACCCGGCGCCTCGGCGAACTCGCGAATAGCGGGCTGCCGCTGCTCGTCGCGCTCTCCAACAAGGACTTCATCGGGGAGTCGTTGGGGCGCGCGCGGGACGAGCGCCTGCCCGGATCCCTCGCCGCCGCGGTGTACTGCGCGCTGCAGGGGGCACGGCTGCTGCGCGTGCACAACGTCCGCGAGAGCGTCGATGCCGCCCGCATGGTCGAGAGCATCTGGGGCTGGCGCGATCCGGTCGCGCTCGTGCACAACATGCGCCCGGAGGGGAACGAGTGATGACACCTGCGCTCACCCGCGAGGAGCTGTTCGCCGCCTACGCGCTTGCCGGACGCGACGAGCCGAGCATTCGCGTGAACTTCGTCTCGAGCGCCGACGGCGCGCTCACCGTCGATGGCCACAGCGGGGGCCTGGGCGGAGTTACCGACCGACGGCTCATGCAGGTGCTCCGAGCGATGAGCGACGCGATCCTGGTCGGCGCCGGAACTGTGCGCTCCGAGGGCTACGCGGGGGTGCGGCCCGGCGCGAGGGATGCTGCCTGGCGGGCCGACCGGGGCCTCGAGGCGGTGCCGCCGATCGTGATCGTGAGCGGCGACCTCGCGCTCGACCCCGGACTGGGCGTCTTCACCGAGGCCGCGGCGCGGCCAATAGTGGTCACGCACTCGGCCTCCCCCGTCGAGCAACGCCGCGCACTCGATCCGGTGGCGGACGTGCTCGTGTGTGGCCCCGGGGAGAGCGGCCGCGTCGACCTCTCCAACGCCCGCGATCAGCTCGCCGCGCGCGGCCTGTCTCAGCTACTCTCCGAGGGCGGCCCGCACCTCTTTGGGGCGCTGCTCGAGGCGAACCTGGTCGACGAACTCTGCCTGACCGTCTCACCACACTTGGTGGGCGGCAGTTCAGGCCGCATCGTGCAGGGCGCCGGCGAAGCCGCGAGGCCCTACGTTCTCGCGCACGCGCTCACCGACGACGAGGGCTTCGTCTTCCTGCGGTACACCCGCTAATCGGCACCTCACGCCGCGCACGCACCCGCGGGCAGACGAAAGCCCGAGCAGGATCCGTGGCCGCGGGAAGCGACCGGATCCTGCCCGGGCGTCAGGGGTGTTACTTCTTGCCGCCACCGAGGAGGCCGCCGAGGAGATCGCCCAGGCCGCCGCCCGAGTTGTTGTTGCCGCCGCCGAGCAGGCCGCCCAGCAGGTCCCCCAGGCCGCCGCCCGCACTGCTGTTGTTGTCTCCGCCACCCAGCAGGCCGCCGAGCAGATCGCCGATGCCGCCGCCAGCGGACTCAGCCTGGGCGTTGTTGTCATTGCCCTTCGACATGCTATTGGCGAGCAGGCCCATCACGATCGGGGCGAGCATCGGGAGAAGCTTGCCGATGATGTCGCCCATGCCGCCGCCATCCGCCTGAGCGCCCAGTGCCGCGACGACGTCGCCCTTCTTCTCGCCGAACACGTGGCCGACGATCTTCTCGCCGTCCTCGGTGTCGATGGCATTGAGGTCGATCTTCGCCTCGGGCGTCTGGTGCTTGGCGAGCGCGGACTCGAGCTTCTGCGCACCCTCGCTCGACTGCGCGTTGACCGTCATGCCGCCGAGCAGCGCAGGCACCGCCTGCTGAATGGCGGCCTCCGCCGTGCTCTGATCGACCCCGAGCTTCTCGGCAATGTCGCTGACGGGGATGTTCTTCAGGATGTCGTCAAGGTTCATCGTGGCGGTTCCTTCGATATCAGGGCGGGCCGATGCAGGATTGCTCGGCGCCGAGCGTGTGCTGTGTGCTCAGCGTAATGGCGCGAGTGGTCCGCCCGCTACGCCCGAACTGTCTGCTCCGGCAACGATCTGGTGAAAGGTTTGTTGCTCATATCCAAGGATCACCATTGGCACTCGAATAGGCTTGGGCCCATGTCTCGCATCCGTAAAGTGCTCATCGCCAACCGTGGCGAGATCGCCGTCCGCATTATTCGCGCAGCCCACGACAGCGGGATCGCCTCCGTCGCCGTCTACGCGGACCAGGATCGAGATGCCATGCACGCTCAGCTCGCTGACGAGGCGTACGCGCTGGTCGGCACGACGAGCGCCGAGACGTACCTCGTCATCGACAAGATTCTCGCGGCAGCTCGCCGCTCTGGTGCCGACGCCGTGCACCCCGGCTATGGCTTCCTCGCCGAGAACGCCGAGTTCGCGCGCGCCGTCATCGCCGCCGGTATGACCTGGATCGGACCGAGCCCCGAGGCAATCGAGCAGCTCGGCGACAAGGTGTCCGCGCGCCACGTGGCCGAGAGCGTCAACGCGCCGCTCGCCCCCGGAACGAGCGACCCCGTCAAGGACGCGTCCGAGGTCCTCGACTTCGTCGACGTGCACGGCCTGCCCGTCGCGATCAAGGCGGCCTTCGGCGGCGGAGGCCGCGGCCTCAAGGTCGCCTACGAGCGCGACGAGGTCGCCGAGCTCTTCGAATCGGCCACCCGCGAGGCCGTGTCGGCTTTCGGCCGCGGCGAGTGCTTCGTCGAGAAGTACCTGGAGAAGCCCCGCCACGTCGAGACCCAGTGCCTCGCCGACCAGCACGGCAACGTCGTCGTCGTCTCGACCCGCGACTGCTCGCTGCAGCGTCGCCACCAGAAGCTCGTGGAAGAGGCGCCCGCGCCGTTCCTCACCGATGCGCAGAACGCCGAGCTCGTGCGCGCGTCGAAGGAAATCCTGAAGGCCGTGAACTACGTCGGCGCCGGCACCTGCGAGTTCCTCGTCGCGCGTGATGGCACGGTCTCGTTCCTCGAGGTCAACACCCGCCTGCAGGTCGAGCACCCCGTCTCCGAGGAGATCACGGGCATCGACCTCGTGCGCGAACAGTTCCGCATCGCGGAGGGCGGCGTCCTCGACTACTCCGACCCCGTCCCCCACGGTCACTCCTTCGAGTTCCGCCTGAACGGCGAGGATCCGGGCAACGGCTTCCTCCCCGCCCCCGGCCCCGTTACGCAGTTCAAGGCGGCGAGTGGCCCCGGCGTGCGCGTCGACACGGGCGTTGCCGCGGGCGATGTCATCTCGGGATCCTTCGACTCGATGCTCGGCAAGCTCATCGTGACGGGCGCGACCCGCGAGCAGGCGCTTGAGCGCGCCCGCCGCGCGCTCGACGAGTTCGAGATCACCGGCCTGCCGACCGTGCTTCCGTTCCACCGCAAGATCGTACGCGATCCGGCGTTCACCGCGCAGGACGGCACGTTCGGCGTGTACACGCTCTGGATCGAGCAGGAGTTTGAGAACGACATCGAGCCTTGGGAGGGTGAGGTGCCGCCGCTCGGCGTCGCCGCGAGCCGCCAGAGCGTTGTCGTCGAGGTCGAGGGCCGCCGCGTCGAGGTCACCATGCCGACCTCGCTGCTGCCCCTGTCTGACCTCGAGGTCACTCGTGGTCCCGCTCCCCGCCGCGCGCACGGCAGCTCGGTCGCCACGGCAACCGGCGACTCGGTCTCCGCGCCCATGCAGGCCACGGTCGTCAAGATCGCGGTCGAAGAGGGCCAGCAGGTTTCCGCCGGCGACCTCGTCGTCGTGCTCGAGGCGATGAAGATGGAGCAGTCGATCTTCGCGCACCGTGATGGCATCATCAGCAGCATCAATGCCGAGGCCGGCACGACCGTGCCGAGCGGGCACGTGCTGCTCTCGGTGATCGACGCGGAGTAGCGCGGGACCCTACGCTTCGGCCCCGGGGCCCTCGTCGCCGTTTGGCGCGAGGTCCCCACAACGAATGGCTGCCTGCACCGCGAGCCAGCACTCTGCGGTGTCTTCCATCGCTGAGAGGTCCCGGTCGATGATCTTCTCAATGCGGGAAACTCGCGCGATCAGCGTCTGTCGATGCACGAAGAGTCGTTCTGATGCTCGCACCCAGCTGCAGTTTTCTTCAAGAAACACCCTGAGTGTGTGCGTGAGCGAGGTCCCTCGCTGTTGGTCGTAGGTTTGCAGCGGGCCCAGCACTTGCCGCGCAATATGCCGTAGTTGCTCAGTGCTGTTCGGCAAGAACAATGAGGCGTTCTCGTGCTCCTCAAAGTGCATCACGCGACCGCTTTGATGGTTCCGGATCAGGGCGCTGCGGGCCTGCCGCAGCGCGGGCTGCAACTCTGCCAGCCCGAGAAACGTCGCACTGACTCCGATACGCGTCTGCTCGTCAGCGAGCGCAGCCAGCGCCTCCTCAAGCGCGTCGTTCCTTCCGGTCAACAGCAGCACCTGCGCGTCCTTGGTGGTTGCGAGTGCAGGGATCCTGAGCATCGCAAAGGTCGCGTGTGCTCGGTCGATCGTCGCGAGCGCACCCTCACTCTGCAGCACCGCGAGGAAATAGGGCGGCAGCACCCCATGCGCGGCCACGAGATTCTCTGCGGGTCCGCTTGCGACTGAATCGTCGCAGAGGTCCGCGAGCAGGAGTGAGCCATGCAGCCACTCACTGCGATGGTTTGCCGCCTGTATTGACAGCGCGCTACTCACGATGCTGGCGACATGCTGCAGGAGGGTGCGATTCATCGTGTGCGGGTACTCGAACTTCAGCTCGGGGCTTGCGGGAGCATGGGTCGCAATTGCGACAACGCCCGTCGCGATGCGCTGCATCGTCCCTGGTGCATTCGAGATGCCGAGACTGCCGCGTTGGTGAAGCGTCAGCGGCCCGCCCAGCATTTCACCGAGCGCATCGAGCAGGTCTTCAATCGGGGCACTATCCGGGTGAGCCGCGAGTGCCGCATACATTTGCTCGGTCTGCTGGACTCTGGCAGAGCGGCCCTGCTGCACGCTCTCCGCCACGGCCTTTCCCACCACCGCAAAGGGCACGTCATGCTCTGTCTGCAAGACGGGAAACCCTAGTTCCGCAGCGTGCTCAAGCGCCTCAGCGGTGAAGGGAACTTCGATGAGTTCCGGGTCGACCGTCACCGCACTGATTCCCGCGGCGTACATGCCGTCGAGGTACGTGCACTGCTCGGCGGTTGTCGCCGGAACCCCGATCCCGGTCGTCATCACGAGCGTGCCTGCCCCAAGCCATCGCCCTGGCTCTACGAGCTCGCAGACATGCGCCCAGGTGATCGGCCGGTCCTCCCCCACCCCTGGGGTCAGAGAAACCGTGCGCGCAATGGGAAGCTCGATGAGTGACTTGACCGTGAACTTCATGCGTCCCGTTCCGCCGCAGCCGTGAGGTCCGCATCGAATTGCGGCGCACGGGAGTTGTCGCGAAGCGACATCCCAACGTCCACAACTTCCATGCGCGTTCCTCCTCGAACTGCCATCGCTGCTCATCTCATCGTAGGCAGGACTGAGCCCGAGCGGGTTCCATGCGCACTCGCTGCCGCCAAATCCCTATCTTCGTACGATGTCGAGAGCGGGCTGTGTACGAAGCTATGAAAGATCGCTGACGCGGTAACGAAGCGGTCACAGGGGCCATGGTCTGGGTGAATTTCGCTGGTAGCTTCAGGGCAGCCGCCGGGCGAACTGATCCGGCTGGTCGACTGAAACCACCGATGAGCACCGACCGAGTTGCCGGGTCGTCGGTGATATCCATCACGATGAAGTGAGGAAGCACATGTCCACTGTGAACAACACAAAAGCTCGACGAGGCCTGGGGCTGGTCGCTGGCGCGGCAGCCCTCGCGCTGACTCTGGTCGGCTGTAGCGGAGCCTCCGAGCCGGAGCCCGCAGCAGATCACAACCTTGGCACGCCCGTCGCCGGTGAGATCAAGGCCGGCGCGCTCGACGGCGTCACACTCACGTTCGCCGGGTCCGGCGGAGTCTTCCAGGACGGCCAGACCGAAGCACTCTGGGACCCGTTCGCGAAGGCTTCAGGCGCGACGATGAACCAAGACGCGTTCGATGCCGGGAAGCTGAAGGCCATGGTGGACGCCGGCAACGTGAGCTGGGACATCGTGAACACGACGCAGTTCGACACCGCCCGTGGCTGCGGAACCCTGTACGAAGAGATTGACTACAGCCAGATCGATATCTCGAAGGTGCCCGAGGGCACGATCACCGACAAGTGCATGGTTCCTCAGATTCTGTATGGCCTCGTTGTCGTCTACAACACCGACAAATTTGGGGACAACCCGCCCACAAGCGCCGCCGACTTCTTCGACACGGAGAAGTTCCCCGGGAAGCGCACCGTGAGCCAGTCCACCTACGTCGATCCTCAGACGGTCGAGTTTGCTCTCACGGCGCAGGGCAAGGACGTCACCGATCTGTCGACTGACGACATCGAAGGCGCCTTCGACATGTACAAGGATCTCGGCGACAACGTGATCGGTTGGACCACCGGCGCGCAGGCGCAGCAGCAGCTTGAATCCGGAGAAGCGGTGATGGGTCTCGTCTGGTCGGGCCGCGGCTACGGAGCCGCAGCGGCCGGGGCCCCGGTTGCACCGATGTGGGACCAGTGGATGATCATGGTCGACTCGAACGGCATCCCGAAGGGCGTCAAGGACAAGCAGGCCGCCTTCGCAGCGGTGAACTACTCCATCGGCGCCGAGCAGCAGGCCAAGATGAGCGAGCTCACCTCGTATGGCGGGGTGAACATCGACGCGAAGCCGAAGTTGGACGATCAGCTCGCGGAATGGATGACCACGGAGCACCTCGACACCGGAATCGCGCCCAACGTCGACTTCTGGGTCGAGAACTACGATGCACTTTCTGCGGCATGGGCCGGCTGGGCGACCGGAAACTAATCACCATGACCGAAAACACTGCTACCGGGGGCGTCGCGCGAGTGGGCGGCGCCTCCGGTACGGATGCGGCAGGCGCGAAGACTCGAGGGCCAAAGAACTGGCGTCCGTTCCTTCTGCTGATACCCGCATTCGTGATCGTTACCCTGTTCTTCCTCGCGCCGCTCATCGATGTGTTTATTCGCTCCGTCACCGATCCCGTGCCGGGACTGCAGAACTATGAGTGGCTCTTTAGCACCGAGGCCAACCTCAACGTCGTGCTCCGCACCTTTGGAACAGCATTCCTGGTCACCTTCGTGTGTTTGTTGCTCGCGTACCCCTACGCCTACCTGATGACCATCGTGTCGGATCGCACGCGCAACATGATGCAGCTCTTCATCATGATGCCGCTGTGGACCTCGATCCTGGTGCGCACCCTCGCATGGATGGTGTTGCTCCAAGACACCGGACCGATCAACGGCCTACTCGAGGTGTGGTTCGGGATCGGCCCGATCCCGCTGATCCGCACGACGTTCGGCGTCGCGCTCGGCATGAGCCAAGTCTTGCTCCCGTTCATGGTGCTGCCTTTGTACTCATCGATGTCAAAGATCGACAAGCGTCTGTTGCCCGCAGCATCCAACCTCGGGGCAAACCCGGTGACGGCCTTCTTCACGGTGTATCTGCCGCTGTCCAAGCCCGGAATCTTCTCGGGTGGAGTGACGGTCTTCATCCTGGGCCTCGGCTTCTACATCATCCCGGCGCTGCTGGGTTCGTCGAAGGAGATCATGATTTCGGCGCTCATCCAGCAGCAGATCAGCGTCTTCCTCATGTGGGGCCAGGGCACTGCGCTCGGCATATTTCTGCTCGCCTGCACGATCGCGATCCTCGTCTTGGTGTCGCGATTCAATAGGAACGGCAGCCTGTTCCCGGGGGTGGATCGCTGATGACAACGAAACGGCTGCTCGGCGCATTCGCCGTCATCATCGTGCTGTGGTTGATCCTTCCCACGCTCGTCATCGTGCCGATGTCGTTCAACGAGGCCTCGTCGTTCAACTTCCCGCCCAAGGGGTTCTCGACCAGGTGGTACGAGAACTTCTTCACGGACCCGAACTGGATGAAGGCACTCTTCTCCTCGCTCCAGGTCGCCGTACTCACCATGGTGATTGCAACGTCGGTGGGCGTGCTCGCTTCCCTGGGCTTGGCAAAGGTGAAGTTTCGCGGGAAGGGCCTGCTTGAGGGCTACTTCCTCCTCCCCCTGATCGTGCCTGGCATTGTGCTCGCGGTCGGCCTCTACTCACTGTTCCTGCGACTCGACCTCCTCGGCACGCTCCCCGGGTTCGTCCTCGCGCACACCATCGTGTCGATGCCGCTCGTGATCACCAACGTGATGGCATCGCTACAGGGGGTTGACCCTCGACTCGAACAGGCCTCGGCAAGCCTGGGTGCAGGGCGGGTACAAACGTTCTTCAGCATTACGTTGCCCTTGATCGCGCCGGGGGTGACTGCGGGTGCACTCTTCGCCTTCGTCACCTCGTTCGATGAAGTAATTCTGTCCCTCTTCATTCAGAGCCCCTCCTTGCAGACGCTGCCAGTGAAAATCTTCAACAGCGTCACGCAAAGCAATGACCCAACAGTGGCCGCGGTGGCGGTAATCACGATGCTCACCTCGGTGATCGTGATGCTCATCGCGCAGTTCGCCACGCGGAAAAGAAAGCGACCGGTAGCGTGAACGCTCTGACACACAACGACAACCCCCTGCCCGAAGGACATGAGCAGGAGCTGCGGACTGAGGGTCTGAACACCTCCGCAATCCACGCCATCGGCGACGCCGGGATCAGCTTGAACTCGGTGACGAAGCGCTACGGCGAGAGCACCGTGGTCGACGAGATCGACCTGGTGATCGAGCCGGGCGAGTTCATGACTTTCCTCGGCCCGTCCGGGTCAGGCAAGACGACCACGCTCAACATGATCGCGGGCTTCACCTCGGTCACGGAAGGCCTGCTGCATATCTATGGCAAGCCCGTGGCGAAGCTCCCACCGCACAAGCGCGACATCGGCATGGTGTTCCAGAACTACGCCCTGTTCCCACACAAGACCGTCGCCGAGAACATCGCGTACCCCCTGCAGCGCCGCAAGCTCAGCAAGGCCGCGCAAAAAGAGAAGGTCGCGACGGCACTCGGCATGGTGCGCATGGGCGACTTCGGAGATCGCTACCCGTCAGAACTCTCCGGCGGCCAGCAGCAGCGAGTCGCTCTGGCGCGAGCGCTCGTGTACGAACCGCGCGTGCTGCTGATGGATGAGCCCCTCGGTGCCCTCGACAAGAAGCTCCGCGAGTGGTTGCAGACCGAGATCAAGCGCATCCACCGCGAGGTGGGATCGACGTTCGTGTACGTGACGCACGATCAGGAGGAAGCACTGTCCATGTCGGACCGCATCGCGGTCTTCAACAACGGCAGGATCGAGCAGGTCGGCACGTCGGAGGACCTCTACGAGGCACCGCAGACGCTGTTTGTCGGGCGGTTCCTCGGCGAGTCCACCGTGCTCCTGGGGAAGGGGATCACGGTTGGCGAGCGACAGACCGCGCTCGAGATCGCCGGGCACCGAGTGGTTGCAGATGGGCAGTCGGCACACGAGAACCTTGCGATCCTCATCCGTCCCGAGAATCTGCGACTAGAGTCCGCGGGCACGCCAATCGGCGAATCACAGAACTCGATCCCCGTCACCATCCTCGACGTCACCTACCTGGGAGCGTCTCGGCGATACACGGTGAGGCTGCCTGACGGCACTGAGGGTGCGGTTCGCCTCGGTCAGGACGCACGCATCCACAACCGCGGGGACAACGTCGCAATGATGTGGGACATATCCTCTGGCGTGCTGCTCGTCGACACCGGCGATGCGGGAGAGTCCGCAACGTAGACGGCGCGGCCGACCAGCAGGATCAGCGCGTCGAAACGGGGAGGATGGGCACACGCCCACCTCCCCGTTTCGACGCGTCCTCCTGGGCACTCCCTGAGGTCCATCAATTGATTGACGCGGGGCGCCTCGCCCGCGACGTAGCGTGCAAGATGTGAACACTTCGACCCGTCGGCGCTGGCCGGCCCTCCTCCTGCTCGCGCTGCCGTTGGCGCTCTCCGCCTGCGCGGCCGAGCCCGCGGCCACCGAGCCGACGCAGGTCGCACCACCCGCGCCCACCGCACCGACGCCCCTGCCCGCGCCCAAACCCACCGAGGTACCGCCAGAGCTGCCCCAGGCCGAGCTCGACGCTCGCCTCCGCGCCGCGGCCTGGGCCAACGACGTCGACGCCGCGAGGAAGCTCATCGAACAGGGCGCCGACGTGAACGCGAAGGACGACACCGTACAGTCCGCGTACCTCATCGCCACGAGTGAGGGCCGTCTCGAGTTGCTGCGCCTCACGCTCGCACACGGCGCGAACGTGCACGACCTCGACAGCTGGGTCGGCACCGGCCTCATCCGCGCCGCGGAGCGTGGGCATTGGGACGTCGTGGGCGAGCTGATCCAAGCGGGAACTCCCCTCGATCACGTCAACCGGATCGGCTACCAGGCGATCCACGAGGCGGTCTGGCTCGGCCGCGACGACCCGACCTACCACGCGACCGTGCGGGTGCTCGTCGCCGGCGGCGTCCAGTTCCAGGCACCCTCCGGATTCGAGGGCCTCACTCCGCTCCAGATGGCCTACTCGAAGGGGTACCCCACCCAGGCCGCGCTGCTCGAGGCGCTTGCGGCCACGCCGCTGCCGGCCGATCCGGTGCCGGCGTTGCTCGCCGCGGCCGCGGCAGGGGACGCGAACGGGGTGGCCCTCGCGCTGCGGGCGGGCGCTCCCGCAGACAGCGTCGACACTCAGGGGCGCAGCGCCCTCGAGATCGCGGAGCACGCGGGGCACGCGGGGCACCTCGCCTCGGCACAGGTGATTCGCGCGCTCGGCGGGTAGGCCGCCGGTTCGCGCACGACCCACCTACAGCCGGATGAGCCCGCTCTTGATCGCGCTCGCGACCGCCGCCTGCCGGCTATCGACGTCCAGCTTGGTGAAAATATGGTGCAGATGCGTCTTCACGGTCGCCTCGCTCACCATGAGCTTCGCGGCGAGAGCTCGATTCGCCAGGCCTGCGGCGGCGAGCTCCAACACCTCGAGCTCGCGCCCGGTGAGGACGTCCCCCGGGTGCTGCATCCGTTCGAGCAGCCGCGCCGCGATCGGGCCGGCGAGCGCCGCCGCCCCACCCGCCGCCGCCCGAATCGCCCCGAAGAGTTCGGCCGGGCGGCTGTCCTTGACGAGGTAGCCGACCGCACCAGCCTCGACCGCGCGCACGATGTCCGCGTCCGAGTCGTACGCCGTGAAGACAATGACGCGCGTCTGGGGACAGGCGCGGACGATCTTGCGCGTGGCCGCGATCCCGCCCTCCTCGCCCGAACCGAGGTCCAGGTCCATGAGAACAACGTCAACACTCTCGCGCGTGGCGAGCGCCACCGCGTCTGCCGCGTTCCCAGCATCCGCGACGACCTCGAAGTCGCGCTGCGTCGCGAGCAGCGACTGAATACCGTGGCGCAGCACGGGGTGATCGTCGACGAGCAGGATGCGGATCATGCTGCGCCTTCCGTCGGATCGTTTCGATGGTTGGGAATCACTCCCGCGACCACCGTGCCGGCACCCGCGGCACTTTCCAGGGTGAACACTCCGCCCAGGTTCTCGACCCGCCAAGCCATGGCGCGCAGGCCATACCCGGCACCGCTCGGGTCACGGAGATCAGGATCGAAACCCACGCCGTTGTCGGCGATGTCCACCCCCACCGCGTCGCCGAAGAAGGTCAGCGTGAGCTTGCGTGCCGGGGCGTCCGCGTGCTTGTTCGCGTTGATGAGCGCCTCCTGGGCGACGCGCAGCAAGGCATGTGCGGTGGACTCCGCGACCACGCGCTCGTCACCGATGACCTCGACCGACGCGTCGTACTTGCGCCCGAGCTCCTGCATCGAGGCGGCGAGCGGCTCGCGCGCCACCCCGGCCAGAACGAGCCCGTGCATGAGCTGCCGGGTCTCCGTCAGGCTCACCCGCAGTAACTCCTGCGCCTGCACCACCGCGGGAGAAGAGCCTCGCTGCAGCTCCTCCGACTCCAAAAGCAGCAACGCACTTGCGGTGCGCTGGACCACAGTGTCGTGGAGCTCGCTCGCCACCCGCCCGCGTTCGGCCAGTCCGCCCGCCTCTCGCTCCGACTGCGCCAACTGCGCCCGGGTGTCGACGAGCTGGGCGATCAGTTGACGGCCGTCGTCGAGCGACTGGGTGAGCCCACGATAGGCGAGAGTCAGCACGAACCCGCCGAGGAACGGGCCCAGAACCAGCCCGAGGTCCTCGCCCTTCGACATCAGCAGCAGGCCGACGCTCACTGCAATCACGATCAGCGCCGATGCGATCAGCGCCGATGCCCCGCGCAGCACCCGATAGACCGCGACAAAGAGCGCGAACGCGCACCAGCCGTACGAGGGTGCGATGACCACGAGCGGCAGCCAGAGCCCCGTCGCAATCAGGATCCCTGCGCGCTGCCGGGCGAGACCCGCTGCTGCCCGCGCGGCCACGGCGGCGAAGGCGTATGCGGCCCCCGAACCCAGAGCCAACACGAGCACGAGCACGCCGAGCGACCCGAACGGGTGGTTACTGAAGTAGCGGAGTGAGCAGATCAGCAGGAGGGCAGCGAAGCCAATATCCACCGCGAGGTTCATCGCGGCGAGGCCGCGGGCGGCGCGCGCGTCGGGTGAGAGTGGGATGGCCATCGCCCCCAGTATTGCCCACGCCGCGGGCGAATGGATCAATCAATTGATTGAGCGCATGAGGGCCGATCGGTCGATGCGGGGCGGTATTGTGCCGAGGAGAGTGGGTATGCACGACGGAGCACCGCGATCGACTGCGGGGCTCCGGCCCGTTGTACACGGGTATCCACCACAAAGCAGCTGGGATTCACATGACTACGAACCGCACACTGATCGTCACCGCCGCAACGCTTCTGGCCGCATCTGCCGGGCTCGTTGGCTGCGCGAGCGCAACGGCGGAGAAGCCGCAAACCTCGGCAGCTGCCGCGACCGTGGTGCACGAGGGCAACACCGTTTCGTCCGCTCGCCTGAGCGCACAGACGGCGACCGTCGCCGCCCAGGCCGCGCTCGCGCAGTGCGAGGCCGATGGTCTGGGCTTCGTGACCGTCGCGGTCGTCGACCGCAATGGCCAGCTGCAGGCGCTGGTGCGCGGCAACAACGCCGCCGAGCACACCATCGAGGCGGCCCAGCAGAAGGCGTACACCTCCGCAGCGTTCGGTGCGAGCACGAGCGACCTAGTGGAGCGCGCGGACGAGAACGGCCTGCACCGCCTCCCCGGCACGCTCTTCATGCCGGGTGGGGTCAGCGTGAAACTCGGCGACGCCTCGATCGCAGGTATCGGGGTTGGCGGGGCACCGTCGGGTATGGCGGACCAACAGTGCGCGGCGGCGGGCCTCGCGGCGATTGAAGCTGAAGTTGCCCCGGCGTAGCAAGCGGGGCAGCGGGCTCCGTCGGGCGGCGATCTCCCTCGCCCTGACCGCGTCCGTCGCGCTGGCCGCCACCGCCTGCGCGGCGGACGCCCCGGCGGCCCCCACGCAGCCGGCGCCCGCGTCCGAGCCGGCGCCGGCACCCATGCCCGCGCCGCCCACCGCCGAGGAGCGCGCAGCGGCGACCGCCGCATTGTTCGTCGCAGTGGGCGCGAGCGACGCGCCCGCTGCGGATGCGGCCATCGCGGCGGGGGCGGACCTGGAGAGCCGGAACGAGCTCGGTCAGACCCCGCTCGTCGCGGCGACGAAGGCGAACTCGATCGAGATCGCACTGCTGCTGCTTGACGCGGGCGCCGACCCGAACGCGAAGGACGGCATCGAGGACTCGGCGTTTCTCTACGCCGGCGCCGAGGGATTCAACGAGATCCTCGTGGCGACGCTGGCACACGGAGCCGACGTCAACAGCCTGAATCGATTCGCGGGAACCGCGCTCATCCCCGCAAGCGAACACGCCCACATCGACACGGTGCGGATCCTGATCGATGCGGGGGTGCCGCTCGACCACATGAACAATTTTGGCTGGACCGCCCTGCACGAGGCGATCGTGCTGGGCGACGGCGGGGACGGGGCGGCGCAGGTCGTCCGCATGCTGCTCGAGGCCGGGGCGGACCCGCGGCTGCCCTCGGGCGGCGGGGTTTCGCCCCGAGACCTCGCCGTGAATAGCGGGCGCTGGAACCTCGTCGCGGAGATTGACCGCTTCCTGACGCGATAGAGCCGCTGCAGCGCCCGTAGACTTGCGACGACCGCGGAGGTCATCGCCTGTCCGCGGAATACCGCCGAACCCACGGACGTTGCGAGCTCATATGACCATCCCTCCCCTCTCTCTGCTCGATCTTGCGTCCGTCGGCGATGACGGGGTGGGCCCGGCGCTTGCCGCGTGCGTCGACGCCGCACAGGTCGCCGAGGCCGCGGGCTATCGCCGCGTTTGGTACGCCGAGCACCACAACATGCCGTCGATCGCATCGAGCGCGACCGCGGTGCTCATCGCCCACGTCGCCGCGCACACGAGCACGATTCGGGTCGGCTCCGGCGGGATCATGCTGCCGAATCACTCCCCACTCGTCATCGCCGAACAGTTCGGCACGCTCGCCGAGCTCCACCCGAACCGGATCGACCTCGGGCTCGGCCGCGCCCCCGGTGGCGACGGCGCGACGTTCCGCGCGCTACGCCGCAGTCCGCAGGCCTCCGACAGTTTTCCGCAAGACGTGATCGAGCTGCAGCGCCTCCTCGGGGACGACCTCCCCCGCGACGCCGTGAACGCCTACCCCGGCCGCGGCACCAACGTGCCCCTCACGATCCTGGGCTCGAGCATGTTTGGGGCCAGCCTCGCAGCCCAACTCGGCCTGCCCTACGCCTTCGCCTCGCACTTTGCCCCGCAGGCGCTGCGTGCGGCTGGGGCGCACTATCGCGAGAACTACCAGCCCAGCGAGGCCCACCCCGAACCGTACTTGTACGCAGCGATCAACGTCGTCGCCGCCGAGACAGACGAGGCGGCTGACGCCCTCTACGAGTTCGTGAAACTCGACCGGATCCGGCGCTTCCTCTCGCGCGGCCGCGAGCGCGACCTCACGGTGGACGAGGCCGAGTCGCTGCGCGATACCCCTGCGGGGCAGGAGATCCTCGGCATGCTCACCCACCGAGCCGTCGGCGGCCCCGAGCGCGTGCGCGAGCAGTTCGCCGGCTTCGCCGCTTACTCCGGCGCCGACGAACTCATCACGGTGCACGCGTCGGCGACGCTCAAGGAACGTCTCACGTCGATCAGACTCACCGGAGCCGGGTCAGCTTCGTGACCGAGACGCGTCCTCTGGCCGGGGCCCGCGCGCGCGGATTGCGCCGCGACCTCGTCTCAGAGTCCGCGATCTATGGCCTCATCCTGGTGTCGGCGCTGCTCATCGTGGTCAGCCGCGGCGAGCAGAGCTCCTGGGACACGTTCCTCAAGGTCTCGGGGACCGTCGTCGTGTTCTGGGTCGCGCACGTGTTCGCGCACATCGTCGCCCGGCTGAGCTCGGTCGGTTCAGGATCCGGCGAGGCCGGAGAGTTTCGCAGCGCCCTCCGCCACGCGCTCGCGCACTCGACCGGACTGCTGCTCGCCGCGATCGTGCCCCTCGCCATCATCTTCGCCGGCGTGCTCAAGCTCATCAACGGCGACACCGCTACCTGGGCGGCACTCTGGGTCGACGTCGCGCTGCTCGGCCTGCTCGGCTATTTCGGCTCGGCAGGCTGGACGAAGCGCCGGTCGCTGCGCATCGTCGCGAGCGCCGTGACCGCCCTGCTCGGGGTAAGCATCATGCTGCTCAAGGCGCTCATCCACTAGCGTGCTGGGCTCGAGGTTAAAGGCTTTCGACCGTGACGACGCCGCGCATCTCCGAGTGAATCGAGCACAGGTACGGGAATTTGCCAGCGTCATCGAAGACGTGGGTGTAGCTGCCCTCCCGCATGAGCTCACTCACGAAGGTTCGATCATCGGAGACCACGTCATGCTTGGCCGTGCCGAGGAACTCCCAGCGAACCGCCTGGCCCGGCTTGATCGTCACCTCGGCCGGCTCGAAGCGGTTGTCCGACACCTGCACGGTGACCGCGACGTCCGTCGCGTCCTCGTCGGACGGCACGGGTACGAGCTCGGTCGGCGCGCAGCCCACGAGCAGCGCCGCAGCTCCCAGGCCCGCAGCTCCCACCGAGGCGAGAAACGCGCGGCGGCCGATGAGTTCGGTCATCGAACGTGCAGTGCCCGGGCGGCGTCACCCATCGATCCGGTGAGTGACGGGTAGACCGTAAAGGCCGACGCGACCTGATCGACGGTGAGACGGTGCTCGACCGCGAGCGCGAGCGCAAAAATCAGCTCACTCGCCTTTGGGGCGACGACCACGCCGCCGACGACCACGCCCGAGCCTTGCGAGGCGTAGATCTTGACGAAGCCGTCGGTGATGCCGAGCATCTTGGCGCGCGGGTTGATCGCGAGCGGGAGCTTCTGCATGACAGTGCGCGAGATGTCCTGCGCCTCGGCGACATCCTGCTCGCTCCAGCCGACCGTGGCGATCTCGGGCTGAGTGAACACGTTCGAGGCGACGTTGTTCAGGTCGATCGGGCGCACGAAGTCGCCGAGCGCGTGCATGATCGCGGTGCGCCCCTGCATCGCGGCGACCGAGGCCAGCGGGAAGAAGTTCGTGCAGTCGCCTGCCGCGTAAATCGACGGCACCGAGGTGCGCGCGACCTTGTTCACTTGGATGTGGCCGCTCTCAGTGAGCTGCACGCCCGCGGCACGCAGTCCGATACCTGTGGTGTTCGGGATGGAGCCGACCGCCATGAGGCAGTGCGAGCCCTCGACGACGCGGCCGTCGGCGAGCTCGACACGCACACCGGTCTCGGTGCGCGTGACCGACTCGGCCCGCGACTTGTTCAGCACGTGCATGCCGCTGCGCTTGAAGACCTTCTCGATCACCGCGGCGGCGTCGGAGTCCTCACCAGGCAACACCTGGTCGCGGCTCGACACGAGGGTGACCTCGGCGCCGAGCGCGCGGTAGGCACTGGCGAACTCGGCTCCGGTGACGCCCGATCCGACCACGATGAGGTGATCCGGGATCGCTTTGAGATTGTAGAGCTGGGTCCAGGTCAGAATGCGTTCGCCATCAGGCTTCGCCGAGTCGAGCTCGCGCGGGCTCGCGCCGACCGAGACAACGATCGTGTCGGCCTCGATGCGCTCGAAATCGGTGCCTTCGGCTCCGAGCGCCGTCGATACGATGACCGCGTCGGGCCCGTCGAGGCGCCCCTCACCCTGCACGATCCGGACGCCCGCCTGCGTGAGGGTCTCAAGCATGTCGGTCGACTGCGCACCGGCCATCGCGATGAGGCGCTGGTTCACGGCCGCGAGGTTGACCGCGATCTCGGGGCGGATGGGGTGGCCACCCTGTCCGGGCAGGAAAGCCTGCACGCCGAGGGTGCCCGCACCCTGCACCGCGCTCACGGCCTCGGCCGTCGCGATCAGGCTCTTCGAGGGGACGACGTCGGTCAGCACGGCAGAGCCGCCGACGCCCGCCCGCTCGACCAGAGTGACCTCTGCGCCGAGCTGCGCGCCCGCGAGGGCCGCCTCGTACCCTCCGGGGCCGCCGCCGAGGATTACAATTCTGTGCTTGCGTTCAAACGCGTTCGCCATGGTGCAAGTCTACTGTCGCGCGGGCGCAAGCCCCGCCGCAACCAGGCCCGGTCAACGAAGTTGGGCCTTGAGCTCGCGCAGGTGTTCACGGGTGAGTGTCGAGGCGGCTCGCGCATCCCGGTCCAGGATCGCCTCGACGATTCGCAGATGGCCCTGCTGATCGGCATCGCTGCCGTACTCCCCGCGTATACGAAGCATCTCGATCATTGCGCGCCTGCTGCGCGGCGTGAATCCGTCGAATAGTTCGGTAAGGATTGTGTTGTGCGCTGCGGCGACGATGCTTCTGTGCAGCGCGGTGTCGGCGTCGACGTGTTCCTCGATGGTGCCGGGTTGCTCGCCGCGCACCTGCGCCGCCCGTGTTATCGCGCGCACATCTGCGGGAGTTCGTCGTTCGGCGGCGAGCGCCGACGCCTCGACCTCAATCGCCATGCGAGCTTCAAGGACAGACGTGATATCCGCTCGGTCCAGCCGTGATTCCAGGCCCTCGGGGCGGTCCAACGCCAGGACGAACACTCCCGCACCCTGTCTGCTCGCCAGCACCCCGCACCCGGCCAGTTCGCGAATCGCCTCACGGATTGTAGATCGTCCCACCCCGAGCTGCGGGGCGAGCGTCGTCTCGCCCGGCAGCTTCTGGCCGAGCGCCCACTCGCCGGCGCGGATGCGCTCGAGCAACGCCTCTGCCGCCCGCTCGGCAAGCGGTTCACGCCGCAGTTGTGTCATGTGGCCATCATCTCGCATTCTGCATGACACCTCTACTTGTCTGAGGAGTTGTGCTACCGTCAACACGTGCACAGCATCCTCCTTCTTCTTCGCCGCCACGGCGGGGCCTAGCCAGACCGGCTCCCCGACGTGGAGCCGAAGTGTGCGCCGGTCGTCTTTTCAGTACGACACCCGAAGGACCTCCCCACCATGAACGTCACGACCTCTTCTCGCGTTCCCACCCCCACCGGCCCCATCCACGCCGAAGCTCCGGCGTGGAACCGCCAGCGCCACTCGCAGATGCCCTCGCACCGCTACCGCGACGCCTACTCCCGAGTCGATGTGCCGCTGACCGAGCGCCACTGGCCGACTCGCCGACTCGCCGCAGCACCGCTGTGGGTGCCCGTCGACCTGCGCGACGGCAACCAGGCGCTCGCCGAGCCGATGGACCCTGAGCGCAAGCGCCGTTTCTTCGAGCTCATGGTTGAGATGGGGTACAAGGAGATCGAGGTCGGCTACCCCTCAGCGTCGCAGACCGACTACGACTTCGTGCGGTTGATCGCCGAATCTGAGATCGCACCCGAGGATGTGACGATCGTCGTCTTCACTCCGGCCCGACGCGACCTCATCGAGCGGACATTCGAGTCGATTCGTGGCATCCGAAATCCCGTCGTCATTCATCTCTACACCGCGACGGCACCCACGTGGCGGTCGCTCGTGCTGGGCAAGGACCGCGCTGAACTTCGGGAGCTCATTCTCGCGGGTGGCCGCGATGTCCTGGAACTCGCGGACGAACTGCCGAACGTTCGATTCCAGTTCTCGCCAGAGGTCTTCAACCTCACCGAGCCGGACTACGTCATCGAGATCTGCGATGCGATGACAGAACTCTGGCAAGCCACCCCCGAACGGCCGGTCATCCTCAACCTGCCGGCCACCGTCGAGATCGCGACCCCCAACGTCTACGCCGATCAAATCGAGTACATGCACACACATCTGGCCCGGCGGGACAGCGTGATCTTGTCCGTGCACCCGCACAACGATCGCGGAACCGGCATCGCGTGCGCCGAGCTCGCCGTGCTCGCCGGCGCCCAGCGGGTCGAGGGGTGTATCTTCGGCAACGGCGAGCGCACCGGCAACGTCGACATCGCCACGCTGGCACTCAACCTCCACGCGCAGGGTGTCGACCCAATGATCGACTTCTCGCACATCGACGAGATCCGGCGGATCGTTGAGTACTGCAACCGCATCGAGGTGCACCCCCGCCACCCCTATGTCGGCGACCTGGTGCACACCGCGTTCAGCGGGACGCATCAAGACGCCATCAAGAAGGGCTTCGCCGAGCACCGGGCCCGCGCGATCGCCGAGGGTCGCCCCGAGCGGGAGATCGATTGGAACGTCCCCTACCTGCCGATCGATCCCGCGGACATCGGCCGCAGCTACGACGCCGTGATTCGCGTCAACTCCCAGTCGGGCAAGGGAGGAATCGCGCACCTGCTCGAAACGGATTTCGGCATCGAGCTGCCGAGGCGGCTGCAGATTGGCTTCGCCCGACGCGTCCAGGATCACGCCGACGCCACGGGAAACGAGGTCGACTCTGCGCAGCTACTCGCGTTGTTCACCGAGAGCTATCTGCGTCCCGGACCCTCCGACTTCACGCTGCACCACCTCGACACGGCGACCCACGACGGTGCCGCGCACACGAACCTCACGATTTCCGCGCACGGGGTGGAGCGGGCCGGGAGCTTCGAGGCCATCGGCCCGATCGAGGCCGTGGGCCGGCTGCTCGCCGAGCTCGAGGTTCCGCTCGAGATTGTCTCGCTGCATCAGACGTCACTCGCCACAGGAAGCGATAGCGATGCACTCACCCTGATCGAGTATCGAGACGGCACCTCTACCCACTGGGCTGCCGGCCGCGACCGGTCGGTCCTGACAGCGAGCGTGCTCGCCGCGCTGTGCGCCGCGAGTCGGATCACGGCCGAGCAGGCGTTGGCCTAGACGCAGACGTGCCGCCGACCGCGAGAGCGGTCGGCGGCACGGATCCTGCCAGAGCGAACGAACCTAGCCGAAGACGACCTTTCCGTCGACGATCGTCGCCACGATCGCGAGATCGGGCAGCGCGTCGGCGTCGGTCAGGACCGGATCCTGCGCCCACACCGTGAAGTCCGCGACCATTCCGGGCGCGAGCGCGCCGCGGTCCAAGTGACCCCGGGCCTCTGCCGGCCAGAGCGTGTACGCCAACAGCGCTTCCTCGCCGCTCAGGCGCTCGCCTGGCTCGAACACGCGGGCGTTCGGGTCGCCGGGGGTGTGGCGCCCGCGCGCCCACGCCATGCCGAGGCGCGGGTCGTACTGGGCGACCGGCCAGTCCGAGCCAAGCACCAGGGTGGCGCCGACATCGAGCACGCTGCGCGCGCGGTAGCCCGTCGCGTCGCGGCCCTCGCCGAGGCGCACCGTCCAGTTGTCGCTGCCGTCAGCCGCGCGCCACTGCATGTGCAGCGGCTGCATCGATGCGGTGACGCCCGAGCCCTTCAGCTGCTCGAGGTCGCTGTCCGCGAGCACCTCGAGGTGCTCGATCGAGTGGAACGGCAGCCCGTCCCGCTGGGGCAACGCCGCGTACACGTCGAGCACCTGGCTGACGGCGTAGTCACCGACCGCGTGGGTCGCGATGAGCATTCCCGCGTCGTGATAGTCCTGAACCACCTCGACGTACCGGTTCCAGTCGGGCCAGAACCCGGCACGGCCATCGCCACACGCGTCGACCGTGTGCAGCCAGGCGGTGCCAGTATCGACCACGCCGTCGCTGAACAGCTTGATCGCACCGGCCTGCCACAGGCGGCCTCGGCGATCCTTCCCCGCGATGATGCGCGCGACCTCGGCGTCGTCGGTATCGACGGTGTGCCAGTGGTGCACGGTGAAGCGCTGGATGAGCTGTCCGCGTGCCTCGAGCTCCGCGAGCACCTCGATGGTGCCCGCGTTGCCGTCCATGATTGCGCCGCCCGTGAGCCCGACCGCTGCAAGGCGCTCGAGCATTTCGCGGTTCGCTTCGAGGGTCTCTTCCGCGCTGAGCACCGGCGCCGCGGCGAGTACGAACTGATAGGCGCTCGGCTCGCGCAGCTCGCCCGTGGGCACGCCATCCGCGTCGACGACGATCTCGCTCGCGTCCTCGAAGTGCTGCGCGCCAGTGACGCCGGCGGCCTCGAGGGCCGCGCGAGTCACGAGCGCCGTGTGCATGTCGTAACACATGAGCGCCGTGGGGCGGCCGCCCACGGCCTCCTCGATGAGCGAGGCGAGCATGCCGGTCTCCTCGAACGGCTCGTACTCGAGGTTCCAGCCGCGCACCCAGCGGTCCGCGGGCACGCGCTCCGCCTCAGCAGCAAGTGCTGCGCAGATCTCGGCAACGGTCTCGAGCCCGCCCAGGTTCACTCCGGCCGTAACCTCGGCGGCCCACACCGGGTGGGTGTGGCCGTCGAAGAGTCCGGGAGTGACGGTCGCGCCAGCGAGATCGCGCACCTCGATGCCGGCGGTCTCAGCCGCCTCGCGCACCTCGGCGTCGCTGCCGACGAGTCGGATCCTGCCGTCAACCGCGAGGATCGCGGTCGCGTCGCCGTGATCGGCCGTGTTGGTGCGCAGCCGCGCGCCGACGATCGCGAGGTCTCCCCCGCGCGGCTCCTGCGTCGTCATCGTCGGCCCTCGCTAATCGTTAATCGTCGTGTAGTGCTTACGCACGGCGACGGGAACGTCCCAGACGCCGACCCACCCGGACGGCATCGCGACCATGTCGCCCGCGCGGTAGGTGATCGGTTCCTCACCCGCACCGGTGATCGTTGCCTCACCCGAGATAATGGTGCAGATCTCCGAGTAGCCCTCGCGCGTTGCCGTGAAGCTGCCCGCGTTGGACTCCCACAGTCCGGTCTCAACACGGCCGTTGGTCCAGAGAACCAGGGTCGCCTCGGTCATGCCGGGGGTGGTCGCGGTCGGCTTCGGGGCGTGCGCCCCCAGGTCGGCCGCGGCCGGGTTGAGCAGTGCGTGCGTGCTGGTATCAGTCATAAAAATCGATCTTCTCTACTCGTGTGGCGGCTCGGCTCCCTCGCCTAGCCGCGCCCCGTAACAACGTCTGCAATGTGCGCGATCGGCGAGGTCGTCTCTCGCCCGTTCAGCTCCGCCCGATCCGCCATTCCATAGGCAGCATACAGACCCTTGGTAGCGAGCCAGCGCAGCGGCTCCGGCTCCCACTTGCGCACCTTGTGGTTGACCCACGGCAGCGTCGTCAGTTCGGTCTTGTTCCCCAGGATCAGGTCGGTGATCGTGCGGCCCGAGAGGTTCGTCGTAGTGACGCCAGTGCCGACGTACCCGCCGCCCCAGGCAATTCCCGTCTCGCGGTCGAGTCCGACGGTCGCGGCCCAGTCTCGCGGCACACCCAGCACGCCAGACCACACGTGGTCGATGGCCGCTCCCTGCGTAGCGGGGAAGAAGCGGTGCAGGATCTCGCTGAGGGTCTTGGCCGTTTCCTCAGGCGTATTGCCGTCGAGGTCGGTCTTCGAGCCGAACTTGTAGGGCACCCCACGGCCGCCGATCGCGATGCGGTCGTCAGCGGTGCGCTGCGCATACATGTACACGTGAGCGAAGTCGCCGAGCACCTCGCCCTGGCTCCAGTTCAGCTCGTCCCACACGCTCTGCGCGAGCGGCTCGGTCGCGATCAGCGACGAGTTCATCGGCAGCCAGAGGCGCTTGAGGCCCTTGAGGCCGGCGGTGAAGCCCTCGGTCGCGCGCACAATGTAGTCGGCCGAAACCGTGCCGTGCGTGGTACGCACGCGGTGTGGCGTGATCTCTTCGGCGCGCGTGTTCTCGTAGATCTCGACGCCCATGCGCTCGACCGTGTCGGCCAGGCCCTTGGCGAGCTTTGCGGGCTGGATCCGCGCACTGTGCGGGTGCCAGACGGCGGCACGCGTGTTCGCGACGTTGATCTTGGCCTTCGCCTCGCTCGCCTCGAGCAGTTGCAGATCGGTGGACTTCCACGCCTGCTCGGCTGCCGCGAACCCGCGAATGCGCGCCTCCTGGGCCGGGGTGTAAGCGACGTTGAACTCGCCACCCTTCTTGATGTCGGCATCGATGCCCTCGGCCGCGGCGACCCGGATGACCTCGTCGACCGTGTCGTTCATCGCCCGCTGGAACCGCTCGGCGGCGTCCCGTCCGTGCGACTTGACGTACTGCTCACGGCCACCGGTGATCGCGTTCGTCAACCAGCCGCCGTTGCGACCCGAGGCGCCATAGCCCACGTGGCGCTGCTCAATAATGACGACGCGAAGCTCAGGCTTTGCCTGCTTCAGGTAGTAGGCCGTCCACAGGCCCGTGTAGCCGGCGCCGACGATAGCGACGTCCGCGGTCAGGTCCCCGGGCAGCGCAGGCCGCGACTGGGGTGCCCCGATGTCCTGCCACCAGTGGGACACGTTGCCGTTAATCATGGTGCTTCTTTCTCTTGTGTGCGTCGTTGCGTGAAATCTGGGTAGAACTATGCGGGGAGCACCGTGGCGCGCTCCGGGCGCCACGCGAGCTGGGCCGGGGTGTTCGCTTCGCCGAGCCAGTCGAGCTGCAGGACACCGCGAATCACGCCGGCGTTCTCGTCGGCAAGCACGATCTCGTGCTTCCACCCCGAACCGAGGTACACCGACTGGCGAACCGTGACGGAAATGCTGTCGTACCCTGCGGGAATCTCTGCGCCCGCGGGGAACAGCTCGCCGTTCTCAGGCCGCACGACGGTGACCGTCTTGCCGTTCGGGTCGCCGATGATGGTCGACTCCCCAATGAACTCGGCGACGAAGCGTGTCGCGGGAGTCTCGTAGAGCTCCTTCGCTGTGCCGACCTGTTCGATGCGGCCCTCGTTGAACACCGCGATCCGGTCGGAGAGCGTGAGCGCCTCCTCCTGATCGTGTGTAACAAACACGAAGGTGCGCCCGACCTCGCGGTGGATGCGGCGCAGCTCGAGTTGCAGGCGTTCGCGGAGATTCTTGTCGAGCGCGCCGAGCGGCTCGTCAAGCAACAGCACTTTGGGCTCGAAGACGAGGGCCCGAGCGAGCGCCACGCGCTGCTGCTGGCCGCCCGAGAGCTCCGCCGGGAAGCGATCCTCAAAGCCCGCAAGGCCCGCGGTCTCGAGTGCCTTGCGCACCATGGTTGCCGCGGTGGCCTTCTGCACCTTGCGACGCGCGAGTGGGAACGCGACGTTGTCGAAGACGCTCATGTGCGGGAACAGGGCGTAGTGCTGGAACACGATGCCGAGGTCTCGTTTGTGCACGGGCACGTCGTCCATGCGCTCGCCGTCGATCCGAACGTTTCCGGTCGTCAGGTCGGTGAAGCCCGCGATCAAGTTCAGCGTCGTGGTCTTGCCCGAGCCCGAAGGGCCGAGGAAGGTCAGGAACTCGCCGGCTTTGACGGTCAAATTGATGTTGTCGAGGGCGATCGACTTGGGGTAGTGCTTGGAGACGCCGTCGAGACGAATCTCGGCTCCGCGGCTAGCTTGCTCGTGGACCACGCTTTTTCCTTCCGGAGAGGCTCAGACCCAGGATGACCAGGGCCGTGGTGATGAGGAGAATGACTGTGGCGGCTGCCGCCAGCGTCGGGTCAGTGTCGCGCGTCACGCTCGAGTACATGAGCACCGGGAGGGTGTTCAAGTACGGGCTCTTGATAAAGAGCGAGAGCATAACCTCGTCAAACGAAGTCACGAAGGCGAAGAGCGCCCCCGAGACCATGCCGGGGACGATGTTCGGCAGGGTGACTTTGAAGAAGGTGGTCACCCGGCTCGCCCCGAGGCTCATGGCCGCGAGTTCCAGCCGGGAATCGAAGCCCGCGAAGCCCGCGGTGATCGCGACCACCGTGAACGGCAGCGCCAGCACGGTGTGCGCGAGGACGAAACCAATCAGGGTACCCACGAGTCCGGCCTTCAGGAACACCGCGTAGAGGCCGATTGCGACGACAATGCCGGGGACGACCATCGGGGCGAGCATGCCGGCGGTCAGTCCGGCGGCGAGCTTCTTGTTCGTCATCCGGCGCAGGCCGAGGGAGGCGAGCAGGCCAAGCACGGTGGCCACGACAGCGACCAGCACGCCGATGAGCAGCGAGTTGCCGAGTGCCATCGTCCAGGCCGGGTCAGTAAAGAACGATTCGTACCACCGGAGTGACCAGCCTGAGGGCGGGAAGACGAGCGAGACCTTGTCGGTGAAGCTCAGGGGAATCACGATCAGGCTCGGGGCGACCAGCCAGATCGAGACCAGGCCGGCCAGAATCCAGAGGATGGTCTTGGTGAGGGGATGTGCTTTCAACATTAGAAGACCTTCACCGCAATTCCGCGCTTGCTTCCGAGCTTGGAGACGAGACCGATGATCCCGAGCAACAGCAGGGTGATCACCAGCAGGATCACGCCGAGCGCGCCGCCTCGACCCCACTGCAGCAGGCCGCTGACCTGCGCGTAGATGGACTGAGCGAGCATGCTGTCAGACGGGGATCCGAGGAGCGCCGGAGTCACGTAGAAGCCGAGCGCCTGGATAAACACGAGCAGCGATCCCGCCGCGATCCCGGGGATCGAGAGCGGCACGAAGACCCGCATGAAGGCGCTGAACGGGCTTGCCCCGAGGGAACGCGCCGCGGTGACGAGGCGCAGATCGATGCCGCTCATGACGGCGTACAGCGGCAGGACCATGAAGGGCATGAGCACCTGGCTCAGGCCGATGATCACGCCAGTGTTCGTGCGCAACAGTTCGAGCGGGCCGATGCCGATGAGGCCGAGCAGCGAGTTTACGACGCCACCGTCCTGCAGCAGGACGATCCAGGCGAACGTGCGGATCATGAGCGACGTCCAGAAGGGGATGAGCGCGATCACGATCAGGACGGCGCGAGCCCGCTTCCCGACGATGGTCATGAGGTAGGCGTACGGGTACGCGAGCACGAGGCAGACCACGGTCGCAATGAGGCCGTTCCCGAAGGTACGGCCGATCACGGCCAGGTTGTTCTTGTTTGAGAGCGCCCACACATAGTTGTCCATGCCGGGCACTGGCTCGGTGAAGCTGCGGACCATGCTTTCCAGCACGGGGTACGCAAAGACACCAATCAAGAGGGCGTACGCGGGCAGCAGCAGGAGCAGCGCCCGCCCCGAGGAGCGGAGCTTTGGTCGCTCGCGCCCCCCGAGGAGTGCGGTCTCAGTCATGAGTTAGCCCTGCATCCATTCGAGCCAGCGCTCGAGCTCAGCATCGTAGTTCTTCGCCCACCAGCTCGCGTCGGTCGGAACGAGCTGCTCGGCGATCTCGGGGTTGGTGATGAGGTACTCGTTGCCGAGCTCGCTGAGCTCCGGCTTCGCGTCCATGTGCACCGGCGAATACGAGGTGATCTCGGTGAGGCGTGCCTGCGGGTCGGCGCCGAGGTAGAAGTTGATGTACGCGAAGGCCGCCTCGGGGTTCTTGGCGTTCTTCGGGACAGCGAGTGCGTCAGCAATGACGAGTGCCTGGTTCCAGACGGGCTTGTAGTTCGCGCCGTTCTCGGCAGCGCCGAAGGCGCGGCCCGACCAGACGATCGCCATGTCCGCTTCGCCTGTTTCGAGCATCTGCTGCGACTCGGCGCCGGTCTTCCAGTAGATCAGCGAGTCCTTGATGGTGTCGAGCTTCTGGTAGGCACGATCCATATCGAGGGGGTAGAGCTCGTCTGCGGGAACGCCATCGGCGAGCAGCGCGGCCTCGTAGACGCCGGGGCCGATGTCCTCGAAGCCAGCGATCGCGCGCTTGCCCGGGAACTTCTCGGTGTCGAAGAAGTCAGCCCAGCTCGTGGGGGTGTCCGAGAACTTGTCGTCGTTGTACATGAAGACGTTGGCGTACTGCATTGCGGGGACGTAGCAGTCGCCGACGAGGCCCTCGGGGATGTTCGAGGTGTCGACGATGGTGGTGTCGAGGTCCATCAGGAGGCCCTCTTCGCCGCAGTTCTTGTCAGCCCAGATGATGTCGGTGTCGACGATGTCCCAGGTGACTGCGTTGTTGTCGACCTGAGCTTTGATCTTCGCGTACTCGGTCGGTCCGTCGTCAAGCATGGTGGCGCCCGACGCCTTCGCGAAGGGCACCGAAGCCGCCTCGACCTGGCCCTCCTGGTAGAGGCCGCCCCAGGAGGCGAGGGTCAGGGTGAGGCCCTTCAGAGCTCCCTCCTTGACGGTGCCGGCGACTGCCGGTCCGCTGCCGAGGTCAACCTCGACGGCCTGCTGGGCGCCGGAGCAGCCCGCCAGGAGTCCTGCAACCGCGAGGCCGGAAACGGCCAGCGCGATCTTGCGGTGCTTCGTGGACATGGTGATCTCCTTCGATCGGGGTGGAGTGGGTGGGGAGAGAAAGTAGTTAGGGCTCGGCCCGGTGGATCGCTTCAGCCTCGGTGGGAGGGCTGTTGATCCAGAGCACTTCGGCGATGCCGTCCGATTCGTTGACCATCCGGTGCGGCATCGAGCTAAGGAACTCGATCGAGTCGTCCTTGTGCATGACGTAACGCTCGTCGCCCAGCTCGAGGGTGATCGTGCCCGCTACGACGACGAAGAACTCCTGCGCGTTCCCGTGGGTGTACGCGTCGGGGCCGGTGCTGCCGCCGGGTGCAAAGCTCCCGGCGTAGACCTCGAGGTTTCGCAGCGGAGCCAGCGATACGACGAACTTCTCGGCGCCCTCGAGTGGCAGCGTCGGCCGGTCGGCCGCGCGCAGCACCCCGCGGGTGTGGCCCGTCGATGCGTCGAGCAGGGTCGCCGGGGTGACCCCCAACGCGCCGGCGATCTTGCGCAGTGAGGCCACGCTCGCGTTCGTCCGGCCATTCTCGAGCTGGCTCAAAAAGCTCGGGCTGACTCCGGCCGCTGCGGCGAGCGCGCGCATGCTGAGGCCGCGGAGCTCGCGGAACTGCGCGACCCGCTCACCAAGATCTCGTTCGACACTCATTACTCAGAAACCCTCGTTGCTTTCCGTGTGTTCTGTTCAGTGGCGGCTTTGCCCATACTGAACAGTCAATCCCGATGACTGAACACTGTGTTCAGTCGATCTGTCACCAACGTACAGTGAAAGTCGGGATTGGCACAACTTGTGGTCTCGTCATACCCGGCAAAAGCCGCGAGCCGATCCCCGCGCCCCGACGCAGGCCCCTCACATCTCTCTGAATTCTCCCCAGATACCCCTACATGCGCATGCCCCCAACCACGGACCCCAAGACGTCAATTCCGCCAATCCGGCCCGGTTCCACCCGCAGCGGGTTGTCAGCAAGAATCGCGAAGTCAGCAAACGCCCCCGGCCGCAGCACTCCCTTTACCCCTCCTTCTCCCTGACCCTGGGCGGACCAATCGGTGAACACTCGCAACGCTTCATCTGCAGACAATCGCTGCGAAGAAGGTTCACCGTTCGCGTCGACCCGATTCACCATTGAGGCGATATTGAATAGCGGCGACGCCCCCTCCGGCACCGTGCCAGTGGTGTCAGTGGCTCCGATCACCCGGACCCCTGCATCCACCAGTCTCCGCAGCGGTTGAAAGTTCTCCTCGACGAGGTCCGAGCTCACAAAATGCGGCGTCGCGACTACGCCAATTCCGCTCGCGGCCAAGTCATGCACCAACCCAGGCGGCACATAGTCGCCCGAGTGCTCGATCCGGTGCGGTGCAGGAAGCTCTGCCAGCAGTTGCGAGGACTGTGCCCCGACAGCGCGCATCGCGGACCGGATTCCGGTTTCGGTAACAGCGTGCATGAACAGCTGCACTCCGGCCTCGGTAGCTCGAGCGACGACCTCGTCCAGCTCGGGCTGAGACCATTTCAGATCGTCGAAGACCGCGCCAAGCCCATCTCCTCCCTCGCCATCGACAAAGATCTTCACCCCGCCAAAGCGCAAGTGATCATCGCCGAAGCCTGAGGTTATTCCGAGGCGCAACAGGTCGTCGAGGCTCCCCACGCGCGGCACGTGCGGGTAGAACCGCACCCGGAACGGAAGCTCGTGTTCGCGGTTCAGGGCCTGCAGGGCTCGAACATCCTCGGCCGAGGTCGAGATCGTGCTCATACTGGTGATGCCGTGCGCACCGAAGAGCGTGCGCGCGTGGCTGGCGATCGCCTCCCGCGACTGGGCGACCGTCGCCACTGGCAGGCGATCCCAGACCTCAGTGAACACGCCACTCAGGCTGCCATCCGACCTGCGATGGACGGTCATTCCAGACGCATGTCGCTTGATCTCACCCAGACCCAATGCCTCCACCCCGACGGAGTTAAGCGAGGCAACATGCAGGCCGGCAAGCACAACGACTGGGGCAGTCGGGCTGACCCGGTCAAGCTCTGCCCGATCAAGCAGGCGTCCCTCTGCGACACGACGGTCCAAGGCGAACGAGCTCCGCACGACTATCCAGCCCGAAGGCTGCAGGATCCGCCTTTCCGCAATCACCGCGAGGATCTGGGCGAGCGACGTCACCTCCGGTGCGTGCAGTTGAATGTGGTGGTCTTGTGTGAAACAGCTCAGCTCAAGGTGCGCATGCCCGTCAACAAATCCGGGCAGGAGAACGGCACCGTCGAGATCAATCTCGTCGATTTCCCGCTCCGATCCGCGCCCAAGCAACGCCTCGCGAGCCCCGATCGCGCGAATACGGCCGTCTTCCACGAGCACGGAATCACCCGTCGAATCGCTGAGCGTGATCACCTCGGCGTGAGAGAAAAGTTGCAGCGTCATCCGAGCCCGCCGCCCACCAGCACTCCGTGTTCGGCGCGCCAGCACACAGAAACCTCATCGCCGATGTTCACTCCGACGGTTGCTTCGTCGCGTGCCTCAAGCGCTACCCGGGTGCCGTCTGCCAGACGGACTCCGACCCTGCGGTGCGACCCTAAATATGCAAGGTCGGCGACCCAGCCGGTCACCTTGTTCTCGTCGGCACGAGCGAGATCGCCGGCTAAAGCGACGCGCAGGTGCTCGGGCCGTACGACCAGAGTCGCGTCCGCACCGACAGCGAGTCCAGTCCGGTTTGCCCCGCGTAACACGCCGCCCGCCCAGGCAAGGGTATCGGTGGTCGCGAGCGTTCCAGCGAAGCTCGTCGACTCACCGAGAAACTCCGCCGCGAATCTGGAGTTGGGGCGGGTGTACAGCTCCTCAGGGGTGCCCACTTGCACCACATGCCCCTGGCGAAACAGCACGATTCGATCTGAAAGTGCTAGCGCCTCCTCCTGGTCATGCGTCACAAACAGGAAGGTCGTCCCAAGATCGCGGTGCAGCCTGGCAATCTCCACCTGCATTTGGTCGCGCAGCTGCTTATCGAGCGCACCGAGCGGCTCATCCATCAACAGGATCGGCGGCTGGTAGACGAGTGCTCGCGCGAGCGCGACGCGCTGCTGCTGTCCACCCGAGAGCTCCTTTGGTCGGCGATCACCCAACCCGCCGAGGCGCACCATTTCCAGGGCTTCCGAAACCTTTGTCGCTACCTCAGTTTTTTCGAAGCCACGCTTGTACATGCCAAACGCCACGTTCTGCGCGACCGTCATGTGCGGAAATAGCGCGTAGTTTTGGAACACCATGCCGAGGTTTCGCTTATTCGGGGCAAGCCCCGTCACGTCGCGCCCGTCGATGACGACCGCGCCCGAAGTGGGGTTCACAAAGCCGGCGATCGCGTTGAGGGTTGTCGTCTTACCGGATCCTGATGGACCCAGAAACGTGACGAACTCGCCAGGTTGGACCGTGAGTGAGACATCGTCAATGCCGACTGCCCCCGAGGGGAAGACTTTCGTGAGACGGGCCAGTTCAATTCCGCCGGCGCCTGCGTGTTTCGTGTCATTCATGGGGATTGTTACCTCCGTTGTGAACGGGTCAAGGCCGGAACCAGCACAACGGCGCTGGTCACAGCAAGGATGAGCGTGGAGACCACCGCAATGGTCGGATCGACCTCGTTCGTGACGCTCACGAACATTTCGACGGGGAGGGTGCGAATCTTTGGCGATTGCAGGAACATCGCAGCGACGACTTCGTCGAACGAGGTGATGAACGCGAAGAGTGCACCCGCGCCCACTCCCGGCGCAATCAGCGGGAGCGTGACCCTCGCAAACGTGCGCAGACGACCAGCCCCCAGGCTTGCGGCGGCACGGTCCAACGCTTGGTCATAGCTCGACAGACTCGCACTGACCGTCACCACGACGAATGGGATCGCGAGGACGGCATGCGCGAGAACGAACCCCAGCGGGTTCCCGCTGAGCTTCCACTTCAGGAACACTGAGTAGATGGCCACCGCCGAAACAATGCCTGGGATAATCAGTGGGGCAAGCAGTAGCCCCTGAACGATGCCGCCAATTTTTCCTGGGAGCCGTTGAATTCCGAGCGCAGCAAGGGTCCCCAGCACGGTGCACAGTAGCGCTACCACGAGACCGATCCAGAGTGAGTTCCCGAGCGCCCGCAACCAGGCATCGTCGGTGAAGAAGTTCCGGTACCACTCGAGCGAGAGGCCGTCCGGCGGAAACTTGAAACTTCTCTTCGCAGTAAACGACAGCGGCACCACAATAGCCAACGGCGCGAACAGGATAGTCCCCACGAGCACTGCCCAGAGTCGCAGGCCGAGACCAACCTTGGGTTCTATAGCGCTCATTTCGGTCCCCCAGTCAGTCCGCCAGAGGCCCGTTTGACCGCACCGGCAGACACCAACAGCAAGAGCAAAGTCATGACCAGCAGCACCGTTGAGATCGCGCCAGCCCCTGCAAAGTCGAGCAGCTTGCCCACCTTCATCTCAATCAGCTGGCCGATCAGCGATTCCTGCGGCGAGCCAATCAGGCGAGGGGTGACCCAGAACCCGAGGCTCATGATGAAGAGCAATACGGAGCCCGCGACAATGCCGGGAAGCGAAAGCGGAAGGTAGACCTTCACGAACGCTCGCAGTTTCGATGCCCCCAGTGAACGTGCCGCATCAAGCAGACGTCGGTCGATTCCGCTCATCGTGCTGTACAACGGCAGCACCATGAATGGAAGCAGCACTTGCACCATCGCGATTGTGACCCCCAGTTGCGAGCCGAGCAGTTTCACATCCCCCAACCCGACGGCGCGCAGTGCAGCGACGAGCACTCCTTCCGGGTGGAAGAGCGCAATCCATGCGAACGTGCGAGCCATCAGGCTCGACCAGAACGGCAATAGCACAAGGAACATGAGGAACGTTCGCGTGCGAGGGCGCACGAGCGTCATCAAATAGGCGTACGGGTAGCCCAGCAGCAGTGTCACCGCAGTAACCTGTGCGGCAACCAGGAAGGTCCGGCCAAGAATCTTCATACTCGTCGCGTCAGTCAGCACGGCGGCGTATTGGCCCAGGCCGGGAGCCGGCTCTAGGAAACTCCGCCCGATCAACGACACGAGCGGATACCCGAAGAACACCACCACCAGGATCACGGCCGGGGCAATGAGCAGCCACGCGCCGATCTGCTGCTGACGAGCCGGGGCATTCAGCAGCGCCACAATTCCAGTAGTGGTTCCTGAATCTACGCGTTTGCCTGCCATGTCTTCCTCCCCCCTACAAAGGTCATGTCCGCACTCACTTTCTGCATTTCCTCGGGATCTCTCGCCCGCGGATCGTCCGTGTACACCGCGAAGTCCGCGGCCAGACCGGGTGCGAGAGATCCAATAACCCCCTCAAGCCCGCCGGCGAGCGCCGCATATTGGGTGTACCCACGGACTCCCTCGCTGACGGAGACGCTCTCTTCTGGAGCAACCGGCACCCCCTGGCGGTTGCTTCGCCTCATCATGTGCGCGATTCCAAACCACGGATTCGGCGCTTCGGCGATCGCGCCGCCCGTATCGGAGTTCCCGGGTGGCCGCAGTCCGCCCTCGGCGAGTGTCCGATACGCGTACAGGCCCGTGCCATCATCGGTCGACATAAAGTTCGCCGTCGGTACAGGGATCACATCGAGCGACTGAATGCGGGCGAGTAACTCTGCAGTGAGCTTGAGGTTTCCTGCGTGCTCGAGCCGTGTGGGCAGGGCGGGTGGGCCGACGCGTTCCCGCGCCTGCGCCACAGCCTCCAACATGTACTCCTGCGCCAGGTCGCCGATCGCGTGCACCCAGACTTGGACGCGATGCTCAGTCGCCCAGATCAGTTCTTCGCGCAGCTGGCCCAGGGTTCGGGTGACGGCGCCCCAATTGCGCGGCTGCACGTTGAACGTCTCCGTATCGAAAGATTGTTGGTTATCGCCATCGATGAAGATCTTTATCCCGCCAGCGTCAAGCAGGTCAGATTTGCTCGCGCCACCGAATTGTTCGTGGCGCCATTGCCCGATCTGCTCAATGAGTGGGCTCAGGCCCGGCGCGACGACCGGCGTGAGGGTGATGCGAGTGGGGAGCGCACCTCGCTCAGCGAGCGAGGTGTAGGCAGCTACCCCACCGTGGGTGGCTGGAATTTCAAACACCGTCGTGACGCCGTGACTCGCAAAGGAGTCACGCAGCTCGCGTTGGATGAGCGCCTCGAGGCGGTCTTGTTCGAGCGCAGGAATCGGGAAGAGATGAAACCCCTCCTCGATGTGTCCCGTCGGGCGCCGCTGGTCATCAACATGCACGACCACTCCGGGCGGGGTCGACGGCGCCTGATCGAGAAATCCGGCCCGACGCAGTGCTTCGGTGTTCGCCTGCAGGCGATGCATGCTTTCCCGCACGATCACCGGCACGCCCGGCGAGACCGCGTCGAGCGCTGCGCGATCGGGCAACGGCTGCAGGAACGTACCCTGCGCGATTACCCAGTGGTCCGGGTCCGTGGTTGCAGCGACTTCCGCGGCAACCACCGCGCACACTCGCTCAGGGCTGAGCCCGCGAACGTCTACCCATTCGTTACGACCCATGGTTGAGAACTCCACATGGGTGTGCGCATCGATCAGCCCGGGCAACACCACCCGGCCGTGGAGATCAAGCTCCACGACCGAGGGCGCCGCGAGGGCGCGGAGGCGTTCGGACGAGCCGAGCGCCTCCACTTTGCCATTCACTACCAACATTGCTTCAACGGAGGTCTCTGCATCACCCTCGGCGAAGACTGAGCCACCGGTGAGGAGCAAGTCGCCTCCCGAAAGCGAGGAACTGCGAATCGTCATGAAGTTATCCCGCAGTCCACGCGGTCCAGCGGCTAAGCACGTCTTCCGCGTTCTTGCCCCACCAGGTCGGATCAATTGACCAGGACTGACTGCGGTGATCCGCGGCCCCCGAATCCCACTCAGCAGACTCAGGATTCAGCTTTGGCGTGGCAGTGAGGTTTGCCGCACCGTACGCGATACTTTCGGCAAACAGCGCCTGCGGTTCAGGCGAGACGGCGTAGTCGATGAATTGCTGCGAGATCTTGACATTCTTGCTGCCCTTGACGATCGCAAGCGAGGCCCAGTGATAGGCATTCTGATCCCACATCGGAGCATACGTGGCGCCATTCGCGACGGCTTCGAACGCACGACCAGACCAAGCAAGCACCATGTCTGCGCGCTTCGACTCCATCATCTCGACTTGTTCGGCTCCTGAGCTCCAAAAGATTGTCTCGTCCTTGATCCCATCGAGCTTCCCGAACGCGCGGTCGTAATCGAGCGGGTATAGATCCGACCGCTCAACGCCGTCCGCAAGGAGTGCGAGTTCGAGGTTCCCCTCGGCCGGATCGCCCGACATTGCACGGGTGCCCGGGAATTTCTCAAGGTCGAAGAAGTCCTCGATACTTGTCGGCGGATTGTCTCCGTATGCCTCGGTGTTGTAGGCCACGAGGTAGGAGTAGGTATCCACGGGAACGCCGCAATCGCTGACGGTCCCTTCGGCAAAGTCTGCCTTGTCGATGTTCGTGAAGTCGATCTTCTCGAACAGCGTTCCGCAATAGGCAAACGACTCGGCTGAACCGGCAAGATAGACATCCCAGTCAGGGTCTCCCGTCTCTGCCATGACCTTGAGTTTCGAGAGATCAGTCGGCGAATCGACCGTGACGGTCGCGCCAGTCTCGGCGGTGAACGGGTCAACGAATGCCTGCTCTTGGGCCTCCTGAAATGCACTTCCGAAGGTCACGAAGGTCAGTTCGTTTGTGGCCGCGGCGCCATCCGTAGGGTCAGCGCCGCCCCCACCCGAACCACAGGCAGTCAAGAGCAGGGTTGCCCCCGCAAGCAGGGCGCCCACCTGCACCAAACGTGATGATTTCGACTTCATTGTCTGCACCTTTTCTCGTGTTTTTACCATAAACAACATTGTCTTAAAACAGCGTTTTCTAACCATAGCTTGTCTATGGTGGAAGGAGTCAATGCCGCAGCTCGCCATTGGGCTACATTTTGATAACGAGAGATGAGGTGACGATGCCGCACGCAGTCGATGAGGAGCAGCGCCGTCAGGAAATCGCAGATGCGACGCTGAAAATTGCAGAGATGCGAGGCGCCAACGCAGTGACAATCCGCGAGGTCGCCAATGAATTGGGTCGATCAACTGCATTCGTCACCAACTACGTACCGAGCCGCGCACAGCTCATGTTCAATGCGTTGAACAACGCGAGGGACCGCTGGACCGCTGGGCGCTACGAGGCGACCGAGGGGCGTACCGGCATCGCCCGCCTCGTCGAGCTCTCCCGGTGGATGTGCACTACGAGCGAGCACGATACCGCGCTTCGAAACCTCTGGATCGAGGTCCTCGCGAGCACTGGTCCGGCCACCAAGGTCGTCACCGATCTCACCGACCGAACCTTTGACGAGTTCCGGCGGGGCGCCGACGAGGCTCAGCTCGAGCACGCAGCAGAAGTCGCCGACATTCTCTACCTGTACGCCCGCGGATTTCACGTCAAGAATGTCGAGGATCCCATCAACTGGAGCGACGCTCGCGTTGATCGCGCACTCACCGTGCTGTTGACAAGCCTGCTCGGCGTGAGCGAGTAGACGCGCGCCACCTCGACCGGGCCCGCCAGGCTGCATACACTTTCCCTATGACCGACGCACCCGCAACCGACCCCACCGCCCTCGCAACCGAAGCCGCCCGCGTGCTCGCGGAACTCAGCGGCGTCCCGCGCCACGATCTCGCGCTCGTGCTCGGCAGCGGCTGGGGCAAGGCCGCAGGCCTCCTCGGCGAGGTCGTCTCCGAGATTCCGGCCGAGCAGGTCCCGGGCTTCCACGCTTCCGCAGTCGCGGGTCACGGCGGGAAGCTCACTTCGATCAGGCTGCCCGACGGGCGCCACGCCCTCGTCATTGGCGCGCGCACCCACTTCTACGAGGGCCACGGCGTGCGTGCGGTCGTGCACGGCGTGCGCACCGCCGCCGCCGCTGGCGCGAAGATCCTTATCCTGACCAACGGCGCCGGGGGCCTCGACCCCAAGTTCGCCGCGGGCGAGGCGGTCCTCATTAGCGACCACCTCAACCTCACCGCCACCTCGCCCATCGAGGGCGCAAACTTCGTCGACCTGACCGATCTGTACTCGCAGCGCCTCCGCGACCTCGCGCGCACTGCCGTCCCCGAACTGCAGGAGGGCGTCTACGTCCAGCTGCCCGGACCGCACTACGAGACCCCTGCCGAGGTGCGCTACCTCCAGATCATCGGCGGCCAGACCGTCGGCATGTCCACCGCGCTCGAGGCGATCGCGGCGCGTCAGGCTGGCATGGAGATTCTCGGTTTCTCGTTCGTCACGAACCTGGCCGCGGGCATCCAGGAAACCCCGCTCAGCCACGAGGAGGTCCTCGAGGCGGGCCGTGCGGCAGAGGGACGACTCGGCGAGTTGCTCGCGGGAGTGATTAGCCGCCTGTAGCGGGCGCGCGCTCCCCCGCGCCGCGCTGGGAGACGCTGTAGTCCTCTTTCAGAATCTCGAGGTGCAGCCAGGTGCTGAGCCCGGCGACCCACGCCTGATGCCGCACCTCGGCGATGAAGCGCTGGGCCGCAGCAAGCGTCGGGAACTGCGTCGTGCCCAAAACACCCCAGTCGCCAACCGCCGTCGCCACGAAGTCCGCGCCGAGCAGAATGAGCTCGGCCGCGGCCTGATCGGCAGATCCGATGTGCTGCACGCCGAAGCCGAGTGTCACTGCCCGGCCGGTGTCGCGGGTCGGCACCGCGACCACGCGCACAATATCTGCGTCGAAGAGGCGGCCGAGCCGGTGCCGCACCGACCCCTCGGGCAGCCCGAGCTCGGTCGCGAGCGCTCGCACGGACGCCCGCCCATCCCGCTCGAGCGCGGACGCGAGCCGGATGTCGGTGGCGTCGAGCCGGTCGGGCTCGTCGCTGGCGCGGACGGGCGCGTAGACGTTGCGGTGCACCCGGTCGTAGAGGTGCACTCCGCTGTTCAGCACGGCAGGGTGCGAGCGCACTCGGTCAAGCAGCTCGGCGAGCTCGGTCCGGTCCCGGCAGCGCAGTTGCGCGCAGATGGCGGTTTCCCCGGTCGTGAGCGATACGAACGTGGTGAGCGGCGAGGCGACCAGCTCTGCGGCGAGCGCCTCCGCGCCACCGCGCACCGCCAGCACGAGATGCCCTTCCACCGCAAAGCCGAACTGCAGCGGCGAGACACTCGTGGTGAAGCGCAACTGCTCATCGGCAATCAACCCACGCGCGATCTCCGACACCTGCGCCCGCCCGAGCCCGGTGCGAGCGGCGAGCGCGGAGAACGAGATTCTGCCGTCTCGTCGCAAAGCCGTGATGACGCGCTCTTCGGGCGAGTCGTGCGGGGCGGCGGGAGGCGTCACGCTGACAGTATTGCAGCAAATCGCGACGAGTTCGGCAAATATGTTTTCGCCGCCCTGCAGAACTCAGCTAGAGTCGTCAAAGAATTCAGTTCCGCTGGCGAAACTGTCGAGCCCCGTGTGCCTCGATGCGCTCCCCGGCACACTCACGAGGGGCACAGCATGCAGGTCATCATTGTTGGGGCAGGGCTTTCCGGACTCACTGCGGCGTGGGAGCTTCGCCGCGCCGGCCACGACCCGATCGTGCTGGAGGCCCGCGACCGCGTCGGCGGCCGCACCTGGTCGCAGCAGCTCGACAATGGTCAGGTCACCGAGCGCGGCGGCGAGTACGTCTTCCCGACCGAGTTCGCAATCCGGCGCCTGTCCGCCGAGCTCGAGGTGCCCCTGCTCACGCACAACGTCCGCTACGGCCGTCGCACCATGCACGGCACCCACCAGAGCGTCGCCGAAATGAACGAGACGGCCGCGCTCCTCGTCACGACGCTACGCGCCATGCTCGCCGACGGGGCCACCCGGGTCTCCGTACGCGACGTCCACGAGGCGGCGCTCGGCGCGGGCTTCGAATCACACCACCAGTACCGCCGCATGTCGACCTCGCTGGCCATTGATCCTGCCCTCGCGAGCGCAGAAGCGTCGCTGCTGCACGAATCCGCGGCATCCGGCGGATACGTCGAAGACGCCGGCCGCTTCCTGCACGGCAACCAGTCGCTCAGCATCGAGCTGGCGCGCAGGCTTGGCGACGCCGTGCGCCTCGAGAGCCCCGTGGCCGGTGTCGACCAGTCGGCGACTGGCGTACAGGTGCGGCTCGCCGATGGCACCACGATCGACGGCGACGCCGCAGTGATCTCCGTCCCGCTGCCGCTGCTGCGCGAGCTCGAGCTCGGCTTTGTGCTGAGCCCGTTGCAGCAGGCCGCCCTCGATCACCGTCTGATGGGCACCGCCGCCAAGTTGGGCGTGCCCCTCAGCGCAGTCGACAACGACGTCGCGCTGGCGAGCGACACCCACAATTGGTGGTCGTGGCGTTCGATGTCGGCCGACGGCGAGCACCGGATCAACGCGCTCTCGAGCTTCGCGGGCGGCCGTATCGCGCTCGACGCGCTCGACACCGCCTCAGGCCACGCGACCTGGTTGGCCGAGCTCCAGCGCATGCGCCCCGAGCTCGTACTCGACGGCCGGCCGCTCCTCACCGACTGGTCGAACGACCCCTGGGCCCGCGGGTCCTACTCCGCCGCCTCCCTCGACTGGACCGCCGAGGAAGCGCGCGCCTTCGAGACCGCGGCGGGACGCGTCGCTATCGCCGGCGAGCACACGGGGCTTGCGCAGTCGCTCAACGGCGCCGTCATGTCGGGCGTCCGGGCAGCGAGCGCGCTCGCGCCGGTCCTGTCGGGCACGCCCGCGCTCGTCACGGCATAGGGCAGGATCATGACACCCAACACCCCGTCGTCCACAGGCGCTCGCGCAGAGGAAGCCGACGTTGTCGTGATCGGAGCCGGCTTTGCTGGGCTGGTCGCCGCGCGCGAGCTCGGCCACGCCGGCCACCGCGTGATCCTGCTCGAGGCACGCGACCGCGTAGGCGGGCGCACCTGGACCGATTCACGCATGGGGCACGACCTCGAGCTCGGCGGCACCTGGGTGCACTGGGTACAGCCGCATACCTGGGCCGAAATGACCCGGTACGGCCGTGAAATCGTGCGCAGCCCCGCCGCGGAAGAGGCCTACTGGCTGGGTGCGGGCGACGCGCCACGCAAGGGCAGCATCGCCGAGTTCATGACACTCATCGACGACGGGCAGCAGCGCATCATCGACGACGTGCGCACCGCGATCCCGCGGGGCGTCGAGCCCACGGTCGGCGAGATTCAAACGCTCGACGCCTTGAGCATCCAGGACCGCTTCGACGCCCTCGGCCTTGACGACGAGGCGCGAAGTGCGAACGAATCCGTCTGGGTCGGGCACGTCAACGCGCGCCTGGACGAGGTGGGCCTGTCGAGCGCGCTCCGCTGGGTCGCCGCGACCGGCGGACACTGGCAGCTCATGCACGAAGCGTCAGCCACCTACCGAGTAGCGGGCGGCATGTCCGCGTGGACCGCCGCCATCGCGGAGGACGTGCCCGGCGAGATTCGGCTGGGCACCACCGTGACTGCCGTGACGCAGGATGCGGACGGCGCGGTCGTCGAGACGGCGAGCGGCGAGCGCATCCGGACACGCCGGATCGTGAACACGCTGCCAATCAATGCGGCCTCAGGGATCCGGTTCGAGCCGGAACTGCCCGCGGTCTGGCGCAAGGCAGCGCAGGAAACCGTCGCCTCGCAGGGGCTGAAGATCTGGATCAAGGTGCGCGGCGACGTGACCCGCTTCTTCGCCTACGCGAGTCAGCGCCACTCGATCTCCGTGCTCAAGAGCGAGTACCCCGGACAGGATCCCGACGGCACGCCGCACACCGTCCTCGTCGGATTCGGCCCGGACCACACGCAGCTCGACGTCACGAGCATCGCCGAGGTGCAGGCCGCGGTCGACGCGATCCGCCCAGGGCTCGAGGTCATCGAGGTCACGGCGCACGACTGGATGAAAGACCCGCTCTCGCGCACCACCTGGATGACGCACCGCCCGGGTCAGCTGACGCGCGACCTCGCCGAGCTGCAACAGCCGAGCGGCGTCGTCCACTTCGCGAGCACCGACACGGCGAGTCTCTGGGGCGGCTTCATCGACGGGGCGATCGAGGGCGGGCTGCGCGAGGCGCGGCGGGTTTCCGCGGCGTTGGCGGCGAAGTAGCCACTCTCCAGCAGCAGGTTCCCCATTCGCCCGATTCTGACCCGTCGCAGCGCCCCGCCAGCAAGCCCGTGCTAGCGTGAATCGACCTCGCGGATCGCGCCGACCACCCGTCCTCGCACCGCATATTCGTGGAGGAACCGACCATGACGAACACCCCCGAGAACTCGGCACTGCAGGGCCTCATCCAGGCCGCCACCGACTGGGCCGCGCAGGATCCCGACGCCGTCACCCGGGCCGAGGCTGAGGCGCTCGTGCGGTCCGCACAGGATCCGGACGCGGCCGTCGTATCAGCGGCCGCGGCCGAGCTCGAGTCCCGCTTCGGTTCTCGCCTGGCGTTTGGCACGGCCGGCCTCCGCGGCGAGCTCGGCGCCGGCAGCAACCGGATGAATCGCGTCATCGTCGGCCAGACGAGCGCCGGGTTCGCCGCGTTCCTGCTCGCCCGAGCAGCGCGCGGCGAGACCTCATCTCCTCCTTCGATCGTGATCGGCTACGACGCGCGCGTGAACTCCGACGTGTTCGCGCGCGACACCGCCGAGATCATGGCGGGCGCGGGCGTACAGGCGATCCTGTTGCCCGGGCCGCTTCCCACCCCCGTCACCGCGTTCGCCGTGCGCCTGCTCGGCGCCTCCGCCGGCGTCATGGTGACCGCGAGCCACAACCCGCCGCGCGACAACGGGTACAAGGTGTACCTCGGCGACGCCGACGGCGGTTCCCAGATCGCGCCGCCCGTCGATGCCGAGATTGCCGCGCACATCGACGCCGTGCTTGACACCCCGCTTGCCACGCTCCCCCGCGGCACGGACTACCGCGTCGCGGGCCCCGAGGTCGAAGACGCCTACGTGAGCGCCACCGCCAAGAGCGTGCGTGCGAGCGTGCCCGCGACGCACGCGCCGCTCACCATCGTCTACACCGCGATGCACGGCGTCGGTTCCGACACTGCCCGCCGCGTCTATGCGGCCGCGGGTCTTCCCGAGGTCACGGTCGTGCCCGAGCAGGATCGCCCCGACGGGGCCTTCCCCACGGTTGACTTCCCGAACCCGGAAGAGCCAGGCGCGCTCGATCTCGCCTATCGCACCGCGCGCGAGGTGGGCGCCGACCTGATCGTGGCGCACGACCCTGACGCGGACCGGCTCGCGATCGCGCTGCCCGACCCGAACGAGGCGGCAGGTTACCGCCGCCTCACGGGGAATCAGCTCGGCCTGATCCTGGGGTGGCAGGCCGCAGAGCGCCACCGCACGGCGAACGATGAGGGTGGCACACTCGCCTGCACGATCGTCTCCTCGCCGGCCCTGCGGGCGGTCGCAGCGGACTACGACCTGGACTACGCCGAAACGCTCTCGGGGTTCAAGTGGGTTTCCCGGGTACCCAACCTCGTCTTCGGCTTCGAGGAGGCGCTGGGCTACCTCACTCGCCCCGATCTCGTGCGCGACAAGGATGGCATCTCGGCGAGCGCCGACCTCATCACCCTCGCCCTGCAACTGAGCACGTCCGGCCTGACGATGTGGGACCACCTGGACGCCGCCAGTGAGCGCTTCGGGCACTTCTCGAGCGGGCAGATCACGGTCCGCCTCGACTCCCCCGCCGCCGTCGAGGTCCTCGCCGAGCGCATTCGCACCGCGCCGCCGGCGGCCTTCGGTGCCGTTGCGGTTCGGGAGATCACGGACCTGCTCGAGCCGGGCCGCGCAGCGGTTCCCTCCAACGTGCTCCGCTACGACCTCGCAGACGGGTCACGCGTCATGATCCGGCCAAGCGGCACCGAACCGAAGCTCAAGGTGTACCTCGACACGTTCAGCGACGTGGGCACCGTGGCCGAGCGCCGCGCGACCGCCGACGCCGCACTCGAGGCGCTCACCGCCGCCGCCCGCGAGACCCTGGACCGCGCGGCGGCCTAACCGGCCGGGTGCCCGAGATGTCTGACGCAGAGCTCACCTCAGCGGCAGGATCACCGCCGAGTTCGACTGGATCCGGTGGGGCAGGCGCGGGCCGCCGAGCTGCGGCGGGCACCGAGACCGTGGGCGAGCATTGGTCGGCGTCACACGCGCGGGAGTGGCTGCGACCGCCGAGCGCCGGCGACCACAAGGTCAGCCGCGGCGTGCTGGCGCTGCGCATTGGTTCCGCCCGCTACCCGGGCGCCGCGGTGCTTGGCGTCAGCGCCAGCTGGCGCACCGGCATCGGCATGGTCCGCTACGTGCCGGTGCTCGACGACGGCGAGCCCGAGGCAGGGTTGCCGTCGCCCTCCGCTGCGGTGCTGGCGACACGTCCCGAAACGCTCTTTGGCGAGGGCCCGTGCGACGCCTGGGTGCTTGGCTCCGGCACGGACGCGGCGGATCGCTCCTTCCTCGAACAGGAGGCAGTCGCGCGCCTGATGCAGGGAACAATCCCGCTCGTCGTGGATGCCGGCGCGCTCGACTGCACGCTCCAGCGGACGGCCTCGTCGGCGCCCGCGGTCCTCACCCCGCATGGCGGCGAGTTCCTGAGGCTGTGGGATCGCGCCGGGTTCGGCCACCTCTCGGGCGGGGCCGCGCTCGATCCCTCGATCGCTCCGGTCGCGGCGGGCCGGCTCGCCGCGCGGCTGTCAGCGACGATCCTGCTCAAGGGTTCTACCACCCTGGTCGCGAGCCCTGGCGGCGGCGTGATCACGGTGGGCCCAGCGACCCCGTGGCTCGCCACGGCGGGTACGGGCGACGTGCTCGCCGGGATCCTGGGGGCGCTCGTCGCGCGCCACTCGGCCGCAGTGATCGCCGACGCTGAGGTCCTCGCCCCGCTGGCCGCAACTGCCGCCCTCGTGCATGACCTCGCGGCGCGGATCGCATCGGGGGACGACTCAGCGGACCCGGAGCATGCCGTCGGCGCGCCGATCACCGCGCTCGATATCGTGGACGCGATCCCCTCGGCGATCAGGCGCCTCTCGCAGGAGCGCGCACACCGCGCCGCGCCCGCTACGCCTCCGCGCTATGCGGCGCGGGCCGCCGCCGAGATCGATTCGGCGGACTGAGCGCGACCCTCGACGCCGAGTTCCGCGCGTCGTGTTTCCCAGCGGGAGCCTTTCCGCGCACGCACCTGCACTCTCGTTTGCCTGCCACGCGCTCGACCCGCCAGGGTCCCCGCCAGTCAGAGTCCCCGCCAGAACCCCCGACCCCAGCCTTACGCCCAAACCCTCAGCGAGGCGTCGCAATCTGCTGCTTCGAGCGACCTGAAGCAGCAGATTGCGACGCCTCGACGGCGCGGGGGGGCCTGTGGGGGCGGGTG
>NZ_JAFIRI010000009.1:0-110527 GCF_018682295.1 Leucobacter sp. CX87
CCCCTCAGGGGTTTCCACGCCCTGTTTGCTCCCCCCCCCCTCCCCCATACACCTCCCCCCCCCCCTCGACGGCGAGGAGGGACATGAGGGAGCGGATGGGGGACGGAGCTGAGCAGAGGCGCAGCAGGAATACCCGATGCAGAGCCGCTAGCCGCGCGCGAGGCGCGACTGCTGTACGGCCTCGATGAAGCCCTCTTCGATCTCGTCTACGAGGGCCTTGCGGTCCTCGAGGGGCAGGAAGGCAGCCATCGCGGCGTTCACCTGGAACTGCTGCAGGTCGCCCAAATCGTAGGCGAACACTTCGGCGAGCAGCGCGAGCTCGCGGCTCACCGAGGTGCCACTCATGAGGCGGTTGTCGGGGCCGACCGTGACTGCCATGCCGAGCTGGTAGAACAGGTCGAACGGGTGGTCGGCGAGCGTGTCACCCCACTGCGAGAATGCGCCGGTCTGCACGTTGGACGACGGGCAGCACTCGAGCACAATGCCGCGATCCCGCACCCATTGGGCGACCCGGCCCAGCGACACCTGCATGGCGTCGTCGTCCTGCGTCTCGATCTTCACGTCTTCGGCGAGCCGGATCCCGTGGCCGAGGCGCAGCGCGCGCCCGTCGACGAGGGCCCCGCGCACGGAGTCAAGCCCGTCAGCCTCGCCGGCGTGAATGGTCGTCGGGAACTGGTGCTGCGCGAGCAGCTCAAGCGCCTCGCGGTGGTTGCTTGCGGGGAAACCCTCCTCGGGGCCCGCGAGGTCGAAGCCGACAACACCGCTGTCGCGGTGGTGCAGCGCGAGCCGAGCGATCTCGAGGCTGCGGTCTCCCTGACGCATCGCGCAGAGCACCTGGTTCACGTGGATCTCGCCCTCCTCCGCCATGACCTGCGCCATGCCGTCCTCGAGGCCGGCCTGCACCGACTCGACGACGGCCTCGAGCGTGAGTCCGCCGCGCAAGTGCTGTTCGGGGGCCCAGCGAGCCTCACCATAGATCACGCCCTCGTCGGCCAGGTCGAGCACCCACTCGTGCGCGACGCGACGCAGGTCCTCGGGGTGCTGCATGACCGAGAGGGTGAGCTCAAACGTCTCCAGGTACTCGGGCAGCGTGCCGCCGGTGCACTGGTCAATGAACCACTGCGCGAGCTCGTCCGCGTCCTCCGTCGGCAGCGGCAGCCCCTCGCGCTTCGCGATGTCAATAATCGTCTCGGGCCGCAGGCCACCATCGAGGTGGTCGTGCAGGCTGATCTTCGGCAGCGCCTCAATGCTGACGCCGCCTGGCAGCAACATGCTCGGCTCGTCGTCGAAGTCTTCGATGTTCTCCATGGCAGGGCTCCGCTCGGCAGGGATGGCTGGGCAAGGCGCGCCCACCATCTAGCGTACCGCCGCCCCGCCCAGGCGAAACGGGCATTCAGGCGGCGTACACAAGAAGTTCCCCGGCCCGGTCGAGACCGCTACTCGCCGACGACGCGCTCCGCCACGATCGGGCGGTCGGGCGGGGCGGTGTCGCCCAGCGTGACCGCTCCGGGCAAGAGCTCGAGACCCCGCGCCATGCGCCCATCATGATCACATGCCGCCACAAGCATAGGTTGGCCAGCGCGCACCCGATCGCCGGGCTTCACGAGCACCTCGACGCCCGCCGAGTGGTCGACCGGGTCACCGGGCCGGGCCCGTCCGGCGCCGAGTCGCCAGGCGGCGACGCCCACCGCGCGGGCGTCAACGCGCTGCACAATCCCGTCAGCCGGAGCGAGTACGGTCTGTGTTTCACGTGCAACCGTGAGGGGCGCGTCCGGGTCGCCGCCCTGGCTCGCGATCATGCGCCTCCAGGAATCCATCGCGCGCCCGTCAGCGAGTGCTGCCGCGGGGTCGGCGTCGGGCATCCCCGCCAGGTCCAGCATTTCCCGCGCGAGCGCCAGCGTGAGCTCGATCACGTCGTCCGGTCCGCCGCCGGCGAGGACCTCGACGGACTCGATCACCTCGTTCGCATTCCCCACCGCGCGGCCGAGGGGCGCATCCATGTCGGTAAGCAGGGCGACCGTACGCAATCCCGAGTCGGCCCCCAGCCGGGTCATCGCCGCGGCGAGCTCGCGCGCGTCCTCGATGGCCGGCAGGAAGGCGCCCGAGCCGAACTTCACGTCGAGCACCAGGCCATGCGCTCCCTCCGCGATCTTCTTGGACATGATGGACGACGCGATGAGCGGCACCGCCGCGACCGTGCCAGTCACATCCCTGAGCGCGTACATACGCCGGTCCGCGGGCGCGAGCCCCGAACCCGCCGCGCAGATGACGCCGCCGATGGTGCTGAGCGCGTGCCGCATCTCCTCGTTCGTGATGTTGGCCCGCCAGCCCGGAATGCTCTCAAGCTTGTCGAGCGTGCCGCCCGTGTGCCCGAGCCCGCGGCCCGAGAGCTGGGGTACCGCGACGCCGAACGACGCGACCAGCGGGACGAGCGGCAGCGTGATCTTGTCCCCCACGCCGCCCGTCGAGTGCTTGTCGATGGCCGGGCGACCCAGGTTCGTGAAATCCATCGTCTCGCCGCTCGCGATCATCGCGGCAGTGAGATCCTTGATCTCGCGCCGGTCCATCCCTTGGATCATGATGGCCATGAGCAGCGCGCTCATTTGCTCCGGGGCGACGACCTCTCGGACGAACGCGTCGACCAGCCAGTCGATCGCGTCGGTGTCGAGCTCGCGTCCGAACCGTTTCTCGGTGATCAAGTCGACGACGTCGAAGGGCTCTACTCTGGTCTGTTCCGTGTTCGCCATGCGCCCAGGCTACTGCGCCAGCGCAGCGGGCAACAGCGTGAGCTACTTCAGCGGCCGTGCGGGAAGACCGAGCGTGCGATCCTGACCCGTCGCGATCCAGGTGGACGTCAGCAGCAGCATCCGGCAGATGAGGTTGAACCAGATCAGCAAACCAATGAAGACTGCGAACGAGGCAAGGAGGGGGTTGCTGCTGGCGCCGCCCAGCAGCAACCCGCCGAGCACCTTGAGCACGAGCATGCCCAGTGCTCCCAGAGCGCAGCCGCGCAGCAGCGCCCAGAACGAAATACGAATCTCGGCGAGCCAGTAGTGAATGGCGACGAGCAGTAGGACGTCAAAGACGTACATCGCGGCCAGCCGTGCGGAGGTACCGACGCCGCCCACGAGCCAGTGGTCCTCGCGCAGACCGAACAGCTCCAACAAGCTTGATGAGAGGTCTGCGCCCAGTACCGTCAGCGCCGAAGAGGCGAGGATGGCAAGCGAGAACCCGATCGCGAGGGCAAGGTCCCGCAGCTTGAGCAGCACGGCATTGCGGTACTGGCGTACCTCCAGCCCGAAAATGATGCGAATCGAGCGCCGGGTACCGGTGAACCACGATACGGCGACCCAGAGCAGCGACGCACTCGCCACGATGCGAGTCCAGTCGAAGCCTCGGTCGTCGAGCAAGGTCTGCGTCGAGATCACCCCGTCATCGCCCAGCAATCCGGGCACCAACTGGTTGATCTGCCGAACCACCGCGTCGAGCATCTCGGGCTGCGAGCTGAGTAGGATGCCGAAGACACCAAAGCCCACCCACACCGCCGCAAACACAGCGAAGAGCGCCTGATAGCTCATACCAGCCGTCAGGACGCTCCCGCCGACGTTGACGAAGTGCCCGTACGCGCGCACCGGTCGCATGTGTGTGATCACGCCCCAGACGAGCAACGCGAGCACGCGCAACCGCACAAACAGCGACGCCTCGCTTCCCTGGCCCGAGGGCCGCGGAACGCGAGGCGTCGCTGTCATATGGATTGAGTTACGAGGTCTTCCCCGAGATGATCGCAGACTTGACCTCGGCGATAGCCTTGGTGATCTGGATCCCTCGCGGGCACGCATCCGTGCAGTTAAAGGTCGTGCGGCAGCGCCACACGCCCTCAGTGTCGTTGAGGATGTCGAGGCGGACCTGGGCATTCTCGTCGCGCGAGTCGAAGATGAAGCGGTGCGCGTTCACGATCGCGGCCGGGCCGAAGTACTGCCCGTCGGTCCAGAACACGGGGCAGCTCGACGTGCACGCAGCGCAGAGGATGCACTTGGTGGTGTCGTCGAAGCGCTCACGCGAGGCAGCGTCCTGAATGCGCTCCTTGCCGTCCTCCGGCTTCGAGCTCGCCACGAGGAACGGCTGCACCTTGCGGAACGACTCGAAGAAGGGCTCCATGTCGACGATGAGGTCCTTCTCGAGCGGCAGGCCCTTGATCGCCTCGACGTAGATGGGCTTCGAAATATCGAGGTCCTTGATCAGCGTCTTGCACGCGAGGCGGTTGCGGCCGTTGATGCGCATGGCATCCGAGCCGCAGATGCCGTGCGCGCACGAGCGGCGGAACGTCAGCGAGCCGTCCTGGTCCCACTTGATGCGGTGCAGGGCGTCAAGAATACGATCGGTCGGGTACATCTCGACGTCGAAGTCTTCCCAGCGCGCCTGCTCGTCGATCTCAGGATCAAAGCGCCGGATCAGCAGCGTGACGGTGAACGGCTTGGGCGCATTGTCGACGGGAGCCGACGGCGTGGTCGTTTCGGTGCTCATGACCTAGTACTTCCTCTCCATGGGCTGGTAGCGCGTCATCGTGACCGGCTTCCAGTCGAGTCGAATGTGATCCTCGGGATCGGCCGAGTGCGGGTCGCCCGAGAGGTACGCCATGGTGTGCTTCATGTACTTCTCGTCGTCACGCTTGGGGTAGTCGTCGCGCATGTGGCCGCCGCGGCTCTCCTTGCGGTTGCGCGCAGCAAACACGAGCACCTCGGCGAGGTCGAGCAGGAAGCCCAGCTCGATCGCCTCCAGAAGGTCCGTGTTGAAACGCTTGCCGCGATCCTGCACCGCGATGTTCTTGTACCGCAGGCGCAGGCCGTGGATCACACCGAGCACCTCGGTGAGTGACTCTTCCGTGCGGAAGACCTGGGCGCCGCGGTCCATCGACTCCTGCAGCTCACGGCGAATCGTCGCGATGCTCTCGGTGCCGGTGCTCGAACGCAGCGTCTCGACGAGCTCGCGGATCTCCTTGGCCGGGTCGTTCGGCAGCGGGACGAACTCGGCCGTAGCCGCGTAGTCCGACGCGTTGTTGCCGGCGCGCTTGCCGAACACGTTGATGTCGAGCAGCGAGTTGGTGCCGAGGCGGTTCGAGCCGTGCACCGAAACGCAGGCGCACTCGCCCGCGGCGTACAGGCCGGGCACGACCGTGTTGTTGTCCGAGAGAACCTCGGCCGCAACGTTCGTCGGGATGCCGCCCATGGCGTAGTGCGCGGTCGGGAAGACGGGCACAGGCTCGGTCACCGGGTCGACGCCGAGGTAGGTGCGCGCGAACTCGGTGATGTCGGGGAGCTTCGTCTCGAGCACCTCGGCGCCCAGGTGGGTGCAGTCGAGGTAGACGTAGTCCTTGTGGGGGCCGGCGCCGCGGCCGTCGAGGACTTCCTGCACCATCGAGCGAGCCACGATGTCGCGGGGGGCGAGGTCCTTAATGGTCGGCGCGTACCGCTCCATGAAGCGCTCGCCCGAGGCGTTGCGCAGGATCGCGCCCTCGCCGCGGGCACCCTCGGTGAGGAGGATGCCGAGGCCCGCCAGGCCGGTCGGGTGGAACTGGTAGAACTCCATGTCCTCGAGGGGCAGGCCCTTGCGCCAGATGATGCCGACGCCGTCGCCCGTGAGGGTGTGAGCGTTCGACGTCGTCTTGAAGATCTTGCCGAAGCCGCCGGTCGCGAAGACGATCGACTTGGCCTGGAAGACGTGCAGGTCGCCCGTGGCGAGCTCGATGGCGACGACGCCCGAGGGGCGCTTCTCGCCGTCGACCTCGGTCATGACGAGGTCGAGCACGTAGAACTCGTTGTAGAAGTTGATGCCGAGCTTGACGCAGTTCTGGAACAGCGTCTGCAGGATCATGTGGCCCGTGCGGTCAGCGGCGTAGCAGGCGCGGCGGACCGCGGCCTTGCCGTGATCGCGCGTGTGCCCACCGAAGCGGCGCTGGTCGATCTTGCCCTCGGGCGTGCGGTTGAACGGCAGGCCCATGTTCTCGAGGTCGATGACCGCGTCGATGGCTTCCTTGGCCAGGATCTCGGCCGCGTCCTGGTCTACCAGGTAGTCGCCGCCCTTCACCGTGTCAAAGGTGTGCCACTCCCAGTTGTCGTCCTCAACGTTGGCGAGCGCCGCGGCCATGCCGCCCTGCGCCGCACCCGTGTGCGAGCGGGTGGGGTAGAGCTTGGAGATGACCGCGGTCTTCGCCTTGGGGCCAGCCTCGATGGCGGCACGCATGCCGGCACCGCCGGCACCGACGATCACGACGTCGTACTGGTGGTAGGTGACGCCGTCGACGACCTGAGTCTCTTCGTCCGCGTGCATGTTGGTGGTCACGAGTTTGCTACTCCGTTCGAAAGCTTTAAGAAACCGGGCAGAACGACGCGACGAGCGCGGGGTCGGCGCCGGCGGGGCACGGATCGAAGGTGAAGATCACGAGGGTGCCGAGGATGATCAGGAGAGCTGCGGCGAGGAAGAGCGCAACCTTCAGCGCCTTCGCGACCGCGGGCTTCGCAACGTAATCGTTCACGATGGTTCGCATGCCGTTCGAGCCGTGGATCAGCGCGAGCCAGAGCATGAGGCAGTCCCAGATCTGCCAGAACGGGGTGGCGTACTTGCCGCCCACGAACGCGAAGTCGATCGCCTTGACGCCCTCGCCGACCATCAGGTTGACGAACAGGTGTCCGAAGATCAGCACGACGAGCAGCACGCCCGAGGCGCGCATGTAGATCCAGCCCCACTTTTCCCAGTTCGTGCCGGACTTACGTACCGAGCCGCTTCGCGGGGATTCAATCGTTGTAGTCATGGTGATGTCCCTCCCGCGCCTAGTGGCTGAACACGTTGATCAGGTGCCGAGGCACGAACCCGAGCATGGTGATGACCCATGCGGCGATGACGAACCAGAACATGGCGCGCTGGTACATCGTGCCCTTGCTCCAGTAGTCGACCAAGATGATCCGAATGCCGTTGAAGGCGTGGAACACGATCGCTCCGACCAGGGCAACCTCGCCGACGCCCATGAGCGGCGTCTGGTAGGTGCCGATGACCGCGTTGTACGCCTCGGGGCTGACCCGGATGAGCGCAGTGTCGAGCACGTGCACGAGAAGGAAGAAGAAGATGGCGACGCCGGTGATGCGGTGCAACACCCAGGACCACATGCCCTCGTTGCCGCGGTACAGCGTGCCGCCGGGGCGCACTTTCCGCTTCGCAGCCGCTTCCGCGGTATTTGCCGATTGGGGTGACACGAGCATCCTCCTCAGGTGAACTCTCCGGGCCTCGCACGCCCGGCAGACTGATGCAGCGACCCGTGTAGGTCACCCGCCACGAGACGCCCCCGCCGCGGATCCTGAGAGATCACTGCGCCTTTTATTATGGCACTGTTCGCGGGCTGCCCCCGCCAGTATCTTCATGCCGAGCGAATCGCAAGTCCCGTTCAGCCCGCGATCGGTAGGGTTGGGACCATGACCTGCACCGACGATGCAATCAGCCGCTTCACCTGCATCATCCCTGCTGGCGGGGTTGGTTCGAGGCTGTGGCCGCTTTCTCGCGCCAATGCACCCAAGTTTCTCCTCGACCTCACCGGCAGCGGCACCTCACTCCTGCGCGCCACCTGGGATCGCCTGACCCCGCTTGTTGGCGCCGAACGCATCATGGTCGTCACGGGCAACGCCCACAGCCCCTCGGTCCTCGAGCAGCTCCCCGAACTCGACCCCGGCAATCTCGTGACCGAGAGCGAACCGAAGGACTCCTCGGCCGCGATCGGCCTGGCCGCCGCCATTCTCGAGCGCCGCGACCCCGACGCGATCGTCGGCTCCTTCGCCGCGGACCACGTGATCCGCGGCACCGTCCTGTTCGAGCGCGCCGTGCGCACCGCGGTGCGGGCGGCCGATCAGGGCTATATCGCAACCATCGGGATCCACCCCACCGAGCCCTCGACCGGCTTCGGCTACATCGAAAGCGGCGAGGCCCGCGGCGACATCGCCCCCTTCGACGTCTACGACGTGCGCCAGTTCGTCGAGAAGCCGGACGAGGAGACCGCGCGCGACTATCTCTCGCGCGGCGACTTTCTCTGGAACGCCGGCATGTTCATCGCACGCGCGAGCGTGCTGCTCGACCAGATGGCGCTCGCCGACCCCCAGATGGTCGCCGACCTGCGCGAGATCGCCGCGGCCTGGGAGACGGACCGAGCGGCTGCCGTGCGCGAGCGGCTGTGGCCCGCACTGCCGAAGATCGCCATCGACTACACAGTGGCCGAGCCCGCCGCGGCCCGGGGCAAGATGGTCTGCGTTGCCGCCCACTTCGAGTGGGACGACGTCGGGGACTTCGCGAGCGTCGCGACGCTGCTGACCCGCGGCCGCTCGAGTGACCTCGCGGTGCTCGGCGATGGCGCGCAGGTACTGTCTGACGGCTCAAGCGGCATCGTCGTCTCGGAGAGCAACCGGCTCGTCGCCCTCGTCGGCGTCGAGAACGTCGTCGTCGTGGACACGGCCGATGTGCTGCTCGTCACGACGAAGGACCGCGCGCAGGACGTGAAGAATCTCGTCAACCGCATGCGCCTCTCGGGCGGCGGTCACCTCCTCTAACGCCAGCAGGATCCTGCCCGAGAAGTTTCGGGGCAGGATCCTGCTGGGTGTGCGCGAGCTGGAGCGCGACGACTAGCCGCGGGGTCCGCCGGGAGGGCCGAGCCAGAGCAGCGTGGCGAACACTGCGACGATGGCGACGACGACCAGCGCGATGGCGATGACCGGGCGACGCAAGACCCAGGCTTCGACGTGCTCCGGGAAGTTCTGGGGTGCCTCGCCGCCGGGCACGAGACGCCAGGGACCCTCGAGCAGACCGCGCTTCTGCGCCCAGAGCTCAAACGGGACAGTTGCGTACGGGACGATCGTCGAGAAGAGGCCGACGATGCCGACGCCGGGCTTCCACTTCTGGTTCACCCAGACAAAGACCGTGGTCACGCCGTAGCAAAGGAACACGAAGCCGTGGATGCCTCCCGTGATCGGCACCACGTTGTCGTTCCCGAATGCGTACTTGAAGATCATGCCGACGATGAGGCCGGTCCACGTCACCATCTCGGCGACGGCGACGATCTTGAAGAGTTTCTTGGGGGTCACTGGGGTGGTTCCTTTACTGGGGCAGGCCGGAGTAGGCGTGCAGGCCCTTGAAGAAGACGTTGACGATGGAGAAGTTGAAAACGACCGCGGCGTACGCGATGATCGCGAGCCATGCCGAGCGAGTGCCGCGCCAACCGCGGGTCGCGCGGGCGTGGATATAGCCGGCGTAGAGCACCCAGATCACAAAGGTCCAGACCTCTTTGGTGTCCCAACCCCAGTACCGACCCCAGGCGTGCTCAGCCCAGATTGAGCCGGCGATCAGGGTGAAGGTCCAGAACACGAAGCCGATGATCGCAACGCGGTAGCCAAGATCTTCGAGCCGGTCCGCGCCAGGGATACCGCCGAGGAAGCGGAGCTTCGTATCGGCACCGGCCGCCAGACGTGCCTCGCGGCGGGACTGCATGAGCTGCATGACCGAAAGGCCGAACGAGATGGTGAAGAATCCGACCGCAAGCACCGCCACAATGATGTGAATGACGAGCCAGTACGAGTCGAGCGCCGGCGGCAGCGGCACGATCGGCACGTAGTAGTTGATCTTGGTGACCCCGAGGAACAGGATCGCGACGCCCGTGACGAGGGTGCCGAGGAACCGGATGTCGACGAAGAACTGCACGAGCAGGAAGATGAACACTGCGGAGAGCGTCGCCGTGAGGGCGAACTCGTACATATTCGCCCACGGGACGCGCTCGGCACCAATGCCGCGCAGCACAGTGGCCCCGAGGTGCAAGAGCCAGGCGAGCACGGTGAGCGAGAACGCGATGCGCACGAAGCGCGTGCGCCCCTTCGTTTCGGCGATCTGGTCCCCGCTGCGGTTCGCGAGGTCGACGGCATAGAACACGAAGGCGATCGCGTACACGATCATCGCCGAGTAGAGCGCAATCGTGGAGACGTATTCGAGGGATTCCGGGGAGTCGAGCACGATTCGTCAGCCTACTCTGCGGGCGGCGGGCAAGGCTGAGAAGATCCCGCTGCGGTGGAGCGTGCGCGCCGTGAGTCTGCTACTCGGCGGGCGCAATGATGACGAAGGACGAGTCGGACGATGACTCCACCCGCGCACCGGCGAGCTCGCGCTCGCCCCCAGCAATGTCAATCTCGGTGAACAGATCGCCGGTTTCACAACTCGGGTCGGCCGAGACGATCACACGGCCGGCTGAGCTCAACAGGGTTGCGCCGTCGCCGAGCTGCGGGAGCAGTTCCCGCTCGAGGGTCGCCACCAGTACGTCGGCGCAGATCACGCCCGCGAAGACGCCGTCGAGGGTGAGCGGCACCGCCGAGGTCATGGTGATCTCGTTCGAGCAGAGGTAGTCGACGAAGGGGCCGGCCACGTGACGCTGGCCGGTTGCCTCAGGCACGCGATACCACTCGAGGCGGCGCAGATCGATGGCCCCCTGGCCTACTCCGAAGGTGGACGCGACGAGCGGCGAGCGGTCGGGGCCCTGCCACCAGGAGAGGGGGCTTCCGCTGGCAACAATCGCGTCGCTGGCGCAAAATCCTGCCCCATAAAGAGGAAGCGCATCGTCCTGAAGCAGGCGGTTCGCCTCGTCCTCGACCAGCTCGCTCAGCTGGGCGCCCGAGAGTGGCCCAGCGGCCATGCGCGCCGACAACTGCGCCTCGAGCTCGGGCCGCCAGCGCTCGAGCTGCTTGAACACCGCGCCGAAGAAGGCGTCAACGACGACCAGCCCGCGGGTCTCCCCGGCCGTATCGTGCTGCGTCACGGCTACCTCCCCCATTGGATCCTGCCCGAAATGATGTTTACTGCGCGACGTCGACGTCGACGACCCGCGCGCGAGACTCAAGTGTGGCACGAAGCTCGTCCTCCGTGGTGCTCTGCAGCAGGAGCGCGCGGAAGCCAACGAGCCAGCGCATCGACCGGCGCACGCTTTCGCGCACAATCCCGCGGGCCTGCGTCACGTCGCGCGCCTGGGTCGCATCGATCTGGGCGATCAGAGAGTCGTGAGTGGCGAGACGCTCCTGCTCCTCGGCGTCCTGCAGCGCGAGCAGGGGGGTGACCTCGGCCTGGATCCGGACATGTTCCTGGGTCAGCCGCACCGATTGGCTCAGACCGGCAAGCTCGAGCTGCACGTCGGTGACCCGTCGTCGCCAGTCCTCGCGCGGCAGGTCCCGGGTCTCGACGAGGATGTCACGCACCACGGCGAGTTCGTCCGGCGTCGCACGCAGGCACGCGTACTCGGCGCAGGCGGCCGAGATCATCTCGTAGTGGAGGCCAAGGTCGGACAATGCGACGCGCGGCATCGCCATCAGCGACTGCGCGTTGTAGGTCTCCGCTGAGACGAGGCTCGAGCGGACAAAGCTGCCGCCGTTGCGCCCCCGGCGCGTGTCGATCAGGCCGCGGTGGCGCAGCGAGACCAGGGCCTCGCGCACGGTCACGACCGCGACACCCATCAGGCGCGCGAGCTCCGGCTCGCTGGGCAGCCGTTCACCGTCACCAAATGCGCCTGCGGAGATGGCCTGGGCGAGCTGCATCTCCACGAGAGCAGTGCGGCCCTCCTCGCCGATCGGCGCGAACGCGGCGACCTGCAGACGGCTGGAACGGCTCTGTACCTGCGGCATCCCCAGCCCTTCCATTCCTTGCACGTGTCGAGTGTGGCACACGAGGCGGCGCCTGACCTGGTGGCTCTCGGCGCATTCCCGTGACCGAATCGTAACCGCCCCACCTGAACCTAAACCTAAATCATCTAATTTCATATGTTAGAGTCCATTTCAGTATCGACAACGACGTTGAGGAGCGCACGTCACCATGACTGACACCACCCCCACCACACCCCACGAGCACGCGGATATCGCCGTCTCGGTTCAGGGCGTCACCAAGCGATTCGGTGAACTCACCGCGGTGCGCGACCTCGACATCGACATCCGCGCCGGCGAGTTCTTCTCCATGCTCGGCCCGTCGGGCTCAGGCAAGACGACCGTGCTGCGCATGATCGCCGGCTTCGAGGAGCCGACCGCCGGCAAGATCCTGCTGCACGGCGAAGACGTCACGAAGGCCGCGCCCTTCGACCGCAACGTCAACACCGTCTTCCAGGACTACGCGCTGTTCCCGCATTTCTCAATCGCCGAGAACGTGGCCTACGGCCTGCGCGTGCGCAAGGTCCCGAAGGCCGAGCGCGACCGCCTGGTCCGCGAGACCCTGGAACAGGTGCAGCTCGGCCACGTCGCCGACCGCCTGCCCTCGCAGCTCTCGGGCGGCCAGCGCCAGCGCATTGCGCTCGCTCGCGCGCTCATCTTGCGCCCCAAGGTGCTGCTGCTCGACGAGCCGCTTGGCGCCCTCGACAAGCAGCTGCGCGAGCAGATGCAGATCGAGCTCAAGCAGATCCAGCGGGAGGTCGGCATCACCTTCATCTTCGTCACCCATGACCAGGAAGAAGCGCTCACCCTCTCAGATCGCGTCGCCGTCTACAACAACGGCCACATCGAGCAGGTCGGCAGCCCCCGCGAGGTCTACGAGTTCCCGCAGACCGAGTTTGTCGCGAGCTTCCTCGGCGTCACGAACCTGATCCCCGCAGCACTTTCAGAGCAGCTGTTCGGCCGCCCCGAGACGCACTCGATCCGGCCCGAGCGCGTCTCACTCGTGGCTGCGGGAGCGCCCGTCGGCGGCGGGATGGTCTCGCTCGCGGGCACCGTCGCCGAGACCGTCTATGCGGGACCGCACACCCGGTTCCTCGTCGAGACCGAGGCTGGCGTCCGCTTCATCGCGGAACAGCAGAACGCGCACGCCCCCTCCGTCGAGACCGGCATCCGCCGTGGCGATCGGGTCTCAGTGACGTTCCCCCGCGAGTTCGCGACCGCGATCCCCGGCAGCGTCTCCGCTGCCGCCGCCGCGTAACCCGCCCCATCCAACCTCCCGGCCTGGATCGAGCCGGGGCCGGGGCATCCGCCCCGACAACAACTCGATCCTCGCCACCTCGGCGAAACCCATCACACAAAGGAGTTCTGATGAAGAAATTGTTGGCTCTGCCCGCAATCGCGGCAGCCATGGGCCTCATGCTCTCGGGGTGCGCAAGCACCGATGCCGGCGGCGACGCGGCGCCCGGCGAGCTGAAGATTGACGTGCCCGACATCCCCATGGTCACCGAACTCGGCGAAAATGAGGGTCAGGTCAACATCGTGGCTTGGTCGGGCTTCGTCGAGCCGGCCTGGACCGACGCGTTCACCGAAGAGACCGGTTGCGTCGTCAACCGCCGCGTCGCTGGCACCAGCGACGAGATGGTGACCCTCATGCGCACGGGCGAGTACGACCTCGTGTCGGCGTCGGGTGACGCAAGCCTCCGCCTCATCGTCGGCGGCGACGTTCAGCCGATCAACCAGGAACTCATCCCGAACTTCGGCGACGACATCGTCGAGGGCATGCAGGGACAGGTCTATGACACGCTGAACGGCAAGAGCTACGGCGTGCCGATCGGCCGCGGCGCAAACATCCTGCAGTACAACACCGACGTGGTCAAGGAAGCCCCCACCAGCTGGGACGTCGCGTGGGAGGCAGACAGCCCCTACGCCGGTCAGATCATCGGTTATGACGCCCCGATCTACATCGCCGACGCTGCCGTCTACCTGATGGCGACCCAGCCCGATCTCGGCATCAAGAACCCGTACGCGCTCGACGAGAAGCAGCTCGCTGCCGCCGTCGACCTGCTCAAGCAGCAGAACGAGATCATCGGCGACTACTGGGCTGACCCGGTGAAGCAGATCACCGCGTTCAACGGCGGCGACGTCGTGGTTGGCACCTCGTGGGAGGTCCTGCGCAAGCTGTCGGAGAACCCCAAGCTCGAGGGCACGCTCCCCGAAGAGGGATCGACCGGCTGGTCGGATGCCTGGATGGTCGGCGCCAAGTCGAAGAACGTCAACTGCGCGTACGCGTGGATGGATTACACCAGCTCGCCCGAGGTCAACGGCGCGATCGCGATGAACTTCGGTATGGCCCCCGCCAACGCCGCGTTCTGCGAGACCAGCGACGAAGCTCGCGAGCACTGCGAGACGTTCAACGCCACGGACGAGGAGTACTTCAAGAAGGTCTGGTTCTGGACCACGCCCATCGAGCAGTGCATCGACGGCCGCACCGACGTGAAGTGCACCAACTTCCAGCAGTGGACCGACGCCTGGGTCACTGTCAAGGGTTAGTCCCCTGACCGGTGGTGGGGTGAGGCTCCCCTTCGCCCCACCACCATCTGCCGGGCACCCCGCCCGCCCCGCTGTACCGAATCACCCCTGCGAGGAACCGTCGTGACCACCCCAACTCTGTTTGAGAGCAAGCCCAAGCCGCTCTCCTCCGCCCTGCACCGGCACCCGCGCGGGCGCCTGGCGTCCCTGCTCGGCCTGCCCATGGTGTGGCTCGTCGGCGTGTACATCCTGTCGCTCGCGCTGCTCTTGGTCACCGCCTTCTGGGTGACCGACCCCTTTACCTCGAAGGTCAAGCCCGGCTTCACCCTCGACAACTTCATCAGCATCTTCACCGTCGAGGCCTACTTCATGACGGCGCTGCGCACGCTCGCCATCTCGATCGCGGTGACCGTGATCTGCGCCGTGCTCGCGGTGCCGCTCGCCATCTTCATGGCGAAGATGGCGAAGCCCTGGCTGCGCGCCGTGCTTGCCGTCGCCGTCACGCTGCCTCTCTGGGCCGGCTACCTCGTCAAGATCCTGTCCGTCCGGATCGTGTTCAGCGAGGAGGGCTTCCTCAATTGGCTGCTCGGGCCGCTCGGCATCTCCGGCCCCGGGTATGGCGCCTTCGTCACGACCATCGCGCTCGTGTACCTCTGGTTCCCGTACATGGCGATTCCCGTCTACATCGCGGTGTCGCAGATCCCGGTCAACCTCTTCGACGCCTCGTCCGACCTGGGCGCCCGCGGCATGAGCACGATCCGAACCGTCGTCCTTCCGCTGCTGAAGCCCGCCCTCATCGCCGGCTCGATCTTCACGTTCTCGCTCAGCCTCGGTGATTACATCGCGGCGAAATTCGTGGGCGGCTCGACCCAGATGATCGGCACGATCATCGCGTCGAACATCAACCTCAACCCGCCGGTTGCGGCCGCGTTCTCAGTCGTCCCGATCGCGCTTGTCCTTGTCTACCTGCTCGCCGTGCGTCGCACCGGCGCCCTCGAGAACCTTTAGGAGCCCGCAATGTTGCGACTCGGCCGCGGTGCCAAGATCCTGCTCAGCACGATCGCCGCTCTCGTCATCATCTGCACCTACGTGCCCCTCATGGTCATCGTGTTGAACTCGTTCAACTCGAGCCGTGTGGCAGGCTGGCCGCTCGACGGCTTCTCCCTCGTCTGGTGGGAGAAGGCGCTGACCAACCCCGACGTGCACGCCGCGGTGCTCAACTCGGTCATCGTTGCCGCGGCCGCGACCGCCATCGCCCTCGTGCTCGGCACGCTGTCGTCCTTCGCGCTGCAGCGGTTCAAGTTCTTCGGCCGCGACGTCGTAAACCTGCTGATCATCTTGCCGATCACGCTGCCCGGCATCGTCACCGGTGTGGCGCTCTCGAACACCTTCCACAACGTGCTCAGCCCGATCGGCATCCAGGTGGGCTACTGGGGCCTCATCATCTCGCACGCCACGTTCTGTGTCGTGATGGTGTTCAACAACGTGATCGCACGCCTGCGCCGCATGAACCCGAACCTCGAGGAAGCCTCGATGGACCTCGGCGCTGGCATCAGCCAGACGTTCCGGCTCGTGACGTTCCCACAGTTCCGCAGCGCGTTCATCGCCGGCGGCCTGCTCGCCTTCGCGCTGAGCTTTGACGAGATCGTCGTGACCATCTTCACGGCCCCGCCCGGCGTCGACACGCTGCCGCTCTGGATCATGAACCAGATGGCGCGTCCGAACGAGGCGAACCAGGTCAACGTCGTCGCGACGATCATCATCCTGCTGTCACTCATTCCGGTCTACTTCTCCCAGAAGGCACAGCAGAGCTCCGACGCGAAGTAGTCGGCACGCATCTCCCGCGGCGAGGGGGCAGGATCACAGGATCCTGCCCCCTCGCCGTTTGTGCGCTCGGCGACGCGTCTGCCCGCCGCCTTCCCGCCGCGTCTGCCCGCCGCGTGCCGACCCTGCCCGACCCCGCCGCCTGCCCACCCCGCCCGTCACTCATGTCGGAGATTTCACGAATTTCGGCCGCGAAATCGTTTTGCGAGGCCTGCATGATTGGCATTTCCGACATGAGTGACGCGACCAGGGACGGCCCGCGGCCACCGCAACGCCCCGCGCAGCACAGGCCCCAACGCCAAAAGGCCCCGACTCCCGCGATACTTCGCGGAACTCGGGGCCTTCATTGTGGCGGAGATGGGGAGATTCGAACTCCCGGTCGAGTTAACCCCGACACTTCATTAGCAGTGAAGCCCATTCGGCCGCTCTGGCACATCTCCTAGCGTTTGCACGCCGTTTCAATCATACGGGACGAAGTACGTCCGTCTGAAATCGCGGCGGCAAACGCTGGGCGCTAGCGTCCGCTCTGCGCGTCAGCCGACTCGCGAGCGACGTGCACCTCGCGGCCATCCACGGCCGGTGCGGCTGCCTCGGCGAGGGTTTCTCCGGCAGGATCCTGCCCGTCCTCGCCCACCGCGTCGGCGTTGTCGAAGGCCTCGCCGCGTCGCGGAGCGTTGTACAGCTCGATGTCGAGGATGCCCTCGCGCTTCGCGACGATGGTCGGCACGAGCGCCTGACCGGCGACGTTGACCGCGGTACGACCCATGTCGAGGATCGGGTCGACGGCGAGCAGCAGGCCGACGCCCTCGAGGGGCAGGCCGAGCGTCGACAGCGTCAGCGTGAGCATGACGGTTGCGCCCGTGGTGCCCGCCGTGGCGGCGGAGCCGACGACCGAGACGAGCACGATCAGGAGGTACTGCGTGATCGAGAGGTCCAGGCCGAAGAACTGCGCGATGAAGATCGCAGCGATCGCCGGGTAGATCGCGGCGCAACCGTCCATCTTGGTGGTGGCACCGAGCGGGACGGCGAACGAGGCGTAGCCGCGGGGCACGCCGAGGTTGCGCTCGGTTACGCGCTCGGTCAGCGGCAGGGTGCCGATCGACGAGCGGCTCACGAAGGCGAGCTGCACGGCGGGCCAGACGCCCGAGAAGTACTGACGAACCGAGAGTCCATGGCTCTTTACCAGGACCGGGTAGACCACAAACAGGACGATCGCGAGGCCCAAGTAGACGGCGCCGACGAACCAGCCGAGCGAGCCAATCTTGGCCCAGCCGTAGTTGGCGACCGCGCTACCGATGAGCGCGAGGGTGCCGATCGGGGCGAGGCGAATGATCCACCAGAGCACCTTCTGGATGATCGAGAGCGCCGACTCGGTGACGCGAATGAACGGCTCTGCCTTTTCGCCGATCTTGAGCGCCGCGATGCCGACGACGACCGAGAGGACGATGACCTGCAGCACATTGAAGTTCACGCTCGAGGTGAGTGCGCCAGCCTCGTCGGCGGACGTGCCGACCGAGAGACCGAGGAAGTTGCTCGGCACGATGCCGGCGAGGAAGTTCCACCAGGTGCCGACCGCGTACGGATCGCCCGGGGTCAGCTCGGTCTTCGAGCCGTGCGAGCCGGGCTGCAGAATGATGCCGAGCGCGATGCCGATCGAGACCGAGATGAGCGCGGTGATCGCGAACCAGAGCAGGGTCTGCCCGGCGAGGCGGGCGGCGTTCGTGACCTTGCGGAGGCCGACGATGCTCGAGACGATCGCGGTGAAGATGAGCGGGACGACCGCTGCCTTCAGGATCGACACATACTTTCCGCCGACCACGTCGAGCGTGGCGAGCAGGCCGTTCGGGTTGCCCTCCGCGTCAGGACCAAGCTGCAGGGCGATGAGGCCCAGCACTACGCCCAGCACGAGTGCGGCAAAGATTTGCACCCCGAAGGAGGTCAGCCACTTCGGGAGACGTGAGGCCCGGGCGGGCCTCGAGATTGTCGCTGTCGACATTGGGGGTAGTCCTCTCTAGGGTCCCCAGCGGACCCGACTGACCGAGCATACGACACATTCGCGGAGCTTATGGGAGACATTGCGTTGCGTGACTCCTTGCGGGTGACTAGACACTCACTCCCACGCGCAGCCCGACACCCGCAGATCCGCGCGAATTCAATTACTTGAAGCGACATCCATGATCTTCACAGGGGCCCCGCTTGCTTTATAACGGATCGGTAACACATACTGTTACCTGTTGTTCATTCGGGCTGTGCCCCGACAGGCCGATAGGAAGTTCTTTACACGATGCGGTTCCATACCAAAGCGACAATTCTTGCGACTATCTCGTCGCTGACACTGTCGCTCGGCGCAACCCCAGCGTTCGCCGCCTCCCCCGTGGCCCCCATTTCAACCCCCGTAGCCGCCGACGCCGTAGCGTCCGTGCACGCCCCCCGCACTCCGCAGTCTCTCGTGACCGAGATCGACACCGCCGCGGCCACGCCCCTTGAGGCCATGATCGAGGTCTCGAGCGCGACCTCCGCCATCCCCCACGGATTCAACGTCGAGCAGGCCATCGCGCAGGCCACCGCCGAGATCGGCACCTCGCGTCCGACCGGGTGGAGCCAGCCCGGTGAGTGCATCATGTCCGCGCAACGCTGGATCCGCGCCGGCGGCGGCAACTGGTCCGGCGGCGGCAACCCCGTCTCGAACTACGTCACCGCCACGCGCATCGCGTACGATGCGGTCCAGCCCGGCGACATCGTCCAGTACGAGTACTCGTCCGACCCCACCGCGTGGGTGACCGGCGTGCACACCGTCCTCATCACCGGCGTGAACGGCGATGGGACCTTCAGCATCATCGAGTCAAACAACCCCGGCGGATCCGGCCTCGTGCAGGCGCAGTCCAACTGGACTCCCGAGCCGCCGGCAGGCTTCAACGCCGCATTCTGGCGCTTCTAAGACCGTGACCCGAACGGGCCCACCGAGATCCTGCAGGATCCGGTGGGCCCGTTTTTCGCGCGCCCCGCGTCACTCCGCGGGCTGCGAGGCCGCGAAGGCATGCAGCGCAGCGCGCACGAACTCCGCGCCCTTCGGGTCCACCCGGGTGTAGTTCTTCGCGAAGCGCGGGTCACTGACATACATGTCGGCGAGGCCACGCAGTGCGTTCGCGCCGGGCCGCCGACCCTGCCACCCCGCGGCGATCCAGGCAGCGTGCCGGGCGGCGATCGCCTGCGCAAGCGTTCCCTCCGGGAGTTCGCCGGCGAGTATCGCGGCGTCGTAGTCGTCCTGGAGCGCCCGGTGCAGCCCCTGAAACTCTTGCTGGCCGGCGCTGCCGAGCTTCGCCCACCACTGCTCGGATCTCGCGGCAGCCTCGGGACCCCAACGCTCAGCGACCTCTGTGCGGTACTGGCTCGGGTCGAACCCGTGAAACATGTGCTCAGGCATGAGCGACTCACCTTTCTGTAGTGCGGCAATGGTTGCGGTGACGGCAAGAATCTGGTCCCGGATCCGGCCCGCTTCCTGCTCAAGCCAGCGCACGTGGGCCTCAAGCGCCTCCGCGTCCGCGACCTGGCCGTCGAGCACGTCCGCGATCTCGGGCAGGCCGAGGCCCAGCTCGCGCAGCAGCAGGATGCGCTGCAGGCGCACGAGTGACGCGTCGTCGTAGTAGCGGTAGCCGTTGTCGCCGACCCTCGCGGGCACCAGCAGCCCGATCTGGTCGTAGTGCCGAAGTGTGCGCGAAGTAATCCCCGCGGCGCCGGCGATCTGTTGAATCGACCATTCCATGGCCCTGTTCCTTCCGTCGAGATCAACGTTAGAACTTGACGTTACGTCAAGGTCAAGTCGTGGTGGAATCTATTCCCGGGCCCAGTCAGCGGGCCACCAGGATCCGGGTGCAAGCTAGAGCCATGACCGTAGATGCCTCACAGACCCCGCATTTCGCCGCCCTCGCCGAGCACGAGCTCGTAGATACCGCGCGATTTACCGGCGGCATCTCCCCGGACCAACTCAAGGCGGTGTTCCGCCACCAACCGGGGGGCGTCGCCCTCGTGACCGCCGACGACGGCAGCCGCCCGATCGCCATCACGGTGACCTCGGTCATCTCGGTGAGCGCCGAACCACCCCTGTTCATCTTCTCGGCGTCGGCCCTCTCGTCCAGCACCCCCGTGCTGCTGGGGTCGAAGACCGTGGTCGTACATCTGCTCACTGACAAGAACGTCGACCTGGCCGCACTCGGCGCCACGAGCGGCATCGACCGCTTCGCCGACACGTCGCGCTGGGACCGCCTGCCCACCGGGGAGCCGCTGTTCCACGGCGTCGACACCTGGATCCGGGGCGAGATTGTGAACAGCTTCGAGGCGGGAACGTCGACCATGCTCGTCATTCACGCGCTCGAGACCCACACCCCGGGTGCAGACGCCGCCGGGCGCCCCCTGGTGTACCACGACCGCACCTGGCACGCGATCGACGAGAACTCGGCGATCCCCGACCCGCGCAACACGTAGTCCCGGCTAGCCGCCGACCCGATCGCGCACGACCTCGCGCAAGGCGGCAAGCGACAGCGCGATCGACTCGACGTCGATGCGTTCGTCATTCCCGTGAATGCGCCGACGGTACTCCTCGTAGCTCAGCCCAGCACTGAGCAGGCCAAATCCGTAGCAGGGAATGCCGAGCGCCCGGAAGTGGCGCAGGTCAGAGCCGCCCGCCGCAATGATCGGCACCACGGGCGCCCCGCTGACCACGGTCACCGCGCGCACCACCGATGCGAACAGTTCGGTGTCGGTGGGCGACGAGCTCGCCGGCCAGCCCAGCAGATGCTTGATGTGCACCTGCTCGGCGAGCGGTCCCAGCAGAGCATGCAACAACTCGTCCACCTCTGCATCGTCGACTCCCGGCAGCGTGCGAATGTCGAGGTTCACCCGTCCCTCGCCGGGTATCACGTTATGGGCGGATCCTGCCCGTACGACGGTCGGTGAGATCGTGACGCGCGAGACCGCGTGCGCGTACCCCGCGATGCCCTCAAGCTCCGTCAGCGCAGCGTCCAGGCGGACCGGGTCGCGCAGGCGCTCCGCTAGCAACGGGTCGGCGACACGGGCGTCGATGAACGCATTCCACAGCGGGCCGAGTTGCACGGCGGGGGCCGCCTCGGAGAGACGGGCGAGCACCTGCCCGAGGCGGAGCGACGCGTTGTCCGCCCCGAAGGGGATGGACGCGTGCCCCGGGCGCCCCGAAACGACGAGCTTGCGCCCCGCGGAGCCCTTCTCGCCAACACCGATCGCGACGTGCGCGCCCATCCGCATGCCGCCCGACTCGGACAGCACCTCGGTCACCCGCAGCGCGTCGCCGTGGTGCCGCAGCAGCCATTTGAGCCCGCGCTCGCCCCCAGCCTCCTCGTCGGCGACGGCGATCAGCACGAGATCCCCGCGCGGGGCATCGCTCGCGATCGCGGTCTCGCGCAGTACGCACGCAAAGACGGCCGTGAGGTACAGCATGTCGACGGCACCGCGCCCCCACACCACCCCGTCAATGAGATCGGCGGCGTGCGGGTCCCGCGTCCAGCCGTCCGGGTCCACCGGAACGACATCGAGGTGGCCCAGCAACCCGAGCGCCGGCGCGCTCGCGTCGGTGCCACGCACGCGGGCGATGAGCGAGGCACGGCCGGGCATCGCCTCGAAGACCTGCATCTCGATCGGCCGGGATCCTGCCGGGACCTCTGCGAGGAATCGCTGCAGCACCTGCACCGCCCGGATCTCTTGACCCGAGGCGTCGCTGCCGTCGTTCACGCAGGCGGCGCGGATCAGATCCCGCAACAATTCGACGGCGCCGCGAACATCGGCGCCTTCGACGACGGCACTCGCCTGCGTTGCTTCCACGTCAGTTCCTCCTGCGTTCACGCCCACGATAGTCCACGGAGCTGCGGAACTTCGAGGCCGCGTGCGGAACCGATACTGTGTTTCACGACCGTCCCACTGCCATAGATGAAAGGCGCCCGCCGTGAGCCAGCCCCAACTCGAGTACGCATTCACCATCGTGGCCGAGGTGGCACCGCCCCTCCCCGTTGAGGCACGCGCAGGCGAGCAGCTCGACATCATCCCCATCACCGGCGGAACGGTGACCGGCAGGATCACGGCCACGGTCGAACCCGGCGGCGCCGACTGGTGCCGACTCCGGAGCGACGGCGCCTACGAGGTTGAGGCGCGCTACTGGATCCGGACCGAGGACGGCGCGGTGATCGACATCGTGAATGTCGGCCGGATCGCCCCGGAGGTCGCTGGCAGCGATGCGGACGAGCTCTTCATCACCACCCCGCAGTTCCGCACTATCGCGCCGCAGTACCAGTGGCTCACGCAGCGGGCCTTCGTCGGCCAGGCGGCGTCGACCGACGCCCACACCACGATCGCGGTCTACGAGGTCGTCGGCTAAGGATCCTGCCGGCGGCTACCTGTGCGCCCGCGGCGCCGAGCGCCGGTGGATCAGCCCAGTGAGCATCGCGATCGCCACCCCCACCGCCGTGTCGAGAAAGCGCTCGAGCGCCGAACCCCACAGGTCTCCCCCGCCCGTGGCCGCGCCCGAGATCAGGAGGACGAGCGGCGTGATGAACACGAGCGCGAGCGCATAGTTGCGCACCACCACCGACTCGACCGCGAACTGCAGGATCCCGAGCAGGAGCACGAGCAGCAGGGGGATCCTGCCGAGCGGAGCGATCGCCAGGTAGAGGCCCGCGCCGATCAGCGTGCCCACCGTGCGATGCAGCCCCCGTCCGATCGCGTGGCGGCGGCCGGCGACGAGGCCGACGACCGCGACGCCCGCGGTGACCGTCCAGTAGGCGCGGTGCGGGTCGATCCAGAGCACGCTCACCGCCGTCCCGAGCACGGCGACCACGGCGACGCGGGCAAGGAGCTCACGTTCACCGGCGCCCAGCCAGGGACCGGGGAGCAGCTCGTTCACGGGCCGCACCGGGCGGGCCCGTTCAGCGCGCCGCAGCAATGGGGCGAGCGCGAGCGCGTAGGAAAACAGCGCACCGCCAGAGACCGCAAGCATGAGGGTGACGGGACTATTCAGCCGCTCACCGTCGACGACCGCGGTGATGTTGGCGGAGAGACCGAAGGTCAGCGCAAAGAACACTGAGCCGGGCGGTCCGACCCGGTACGCAAAGCACAGGGCGCTGGCGACGACCGTCACTCCTACGAGCCCGATGGCGAGCAGGATCGGCCACGGCGCCAGCAGCGCACCGAGTGCGGTGCAGCCGATGAGCGCCGCGGCCACGAACGGCAGCACCTTTGCTCGCTCTGCCGCTCCCATTCCTGCGGCGTACAGCGCGACGAAGGCACCGGCGGCGGTCTGCAGTCCGATCTCGGGGTGCCCGAGCAGGGTGAGCGCGCCGAACGGAAGCGAGACCGAAAGCGCGGCGCGGAGCGCGATCCACGTGCGGGGGCCAGGCGACGGCGGCAGCTCAAGCAGGCTCCGAGTCGCGCGACCCACAATCTGCAGCGCCGAGGTGCGTGGCTGGGGGTCTTGCTCCATCATGCGGCTACGCCTCCCCCGACCCGGTGTGTCAGGTCGAGAATATCGCCTCGGCGGTCCCGCGGGCGCCGAAGCTAGGCTGGACGCATGACCGACGCTCCTGCCGACCCCGCAGCCGGCCGGAGCCCGCGCATGCCTCGTCAGCGTCGCACACGCCTCCGCGTTATCGGGGGCACCGCGCTCGTCCTCGTGCTCGCGATGGGCGGCTACGTCGCCGCCTGCGCGGCGGCGCCCCTGCCCGCGCTGCGGCCAGCCTTGCTCGTGCCGGCCAACGCGAGCATCGCCGCTGACACCGCACCCGCCGAGGCGGCCGTCGAGGCGGAAGCGCTGCCGACCGCGTTCGGCTGGGTGGGCGAGGACACGGTGTTCGCGAACGACCCGGCCCAGCACCCGCTCGCGAGCATCACCAAGCTCGTCACCGTGCTGGTGTGCCAGCAGGCGGCACCGGTCGCACCGGGCGAGGCCGGCCCGAGCTACACCTGGACCGAGGCCGACGTGCAGCGCCAGGCCGAGCTCGTCGCGCTCGACGGGGTGGCGTTCCCGGTGCCCGCAGGCACGGTGTTCTCGGCGCATGACATGCTGACACTCATGCTGCTGCCCTCGGCAAACGACTTTGCCGCGGCGTACGCTGACTCCATCTTCGGCAGTAACGAGGCGTTCGTTGCCGCCGCGACGGCGTGGGCAGAAGAACACGGCCTCGAGAGCCTGAGCGTCGTCGAGCCGAGCGGCATGGACGAGGGCAACCAGGCGAGTGCCGCTGACGTGGTGCGGATCGGGCAGCTCGTGCTCGCGGACCCCACGCTCGCAGCGCTCACGCGCCTGCCGGTCGCGGACGTGCCCGGCATCGGGATCGTCGAAAACACGAACCCGCTGCTCGGTTCCGCGGGCGTTATTGGCCTCAAAACGGGGCGCTCGAGCGACGCCGGCTACAACCTCGCCGCCGCGCAGACCGGGGACGTCGATGGACGCCCCGTCGTCAAGATCTCCGTCACGCTGGGGCGGCCCACCGCCCAGGAGCGGGCCGACTCAAGCCGCCGGGTGCTCGCCGCCATGAACGCACTGGCGCAGCCGCGTGAATTCGTCGCCGAGGACGAAAAGCTCGGTTCGGTTGTGACCTGGACGGGTGCGGTAGTCCCGCTACTCGCGACGCACGCGTCTGCCGGGACGCTCGTTCCTGGAGAGGCGGCGTCCCGGAAGATCTCTCTCGATCCGCTCGCGGCAGGGCCGGCGGGCCAGGCGGTCGGCTCGGTCGCCATCGACTCCCCCACCGGGGCAGCGAAGATCCGAGTGGTCACCGGTGCGGCGATCGCCGAGCCCGACCTCTGGTGGCGACTTACCCACCCGTCCGCGGCCTTCGGCTGGGGCTAGCTATTTGGAGTCTTGACCTCGAAGACACTTGCCCGCGAGGTGTGCCCCCGATGCCGGCGTTAACGCGGAGAATGTGTCACACTGCGCGACGGTGAACACTCCTGCCTGAGCGGGGAAACGAGGATCGACGAACGGACAGCTGCCGGACGCATCAGGCCAAGTTTTGGCAGAGGGGATATCGCTGCCATCAACCTTTCCTGTGCCTTGCATGTGTATACTCTTCGAGGCCCAACTCGGGCCTCCCCACCCTTTTGTCGCGAAGATACTTCCGTCGTTGTAGGAAATCTTCCCAGTGACCGGAAGACCAAGCCGGCCTGGGCGGGACGCAGCACGATTTACGGCGCCACAAGCGCCAGGCAGGCGATGAGGGAGCAATGAAGGTGAATCCTGTTTCCAGGAGTTCGAGCCGTAGAAGGTTCGCAAACGTAACGCTAGGCATAGCGCTTATTTCGATGATCCTTTCCGGCGGGTTGATTGCAGCGGCCCCTGCGCAGGCAGCGGAAGGTGCCCCGGCGATCACCGAGGTGGCTTTTGACAGCAGCACTGTTCAGAATCGCCAGACCACCTGGATTAACGCCAAGTGGGAGATTCCGGCCAAGGCCGTCGCCCCTGCGCGAATCGTGCTGCCCCTTCCCGCAGAGCTTCAGGGAAACACGGATTCGTTCCCGATGATGAATGGCCAAGACCCGATTGGCACCTGCGTCGTGACAAAGACCGAGGTGGTCTGCTCTGTCGACGACACCTTCATTTCCGAGAATTCCTTCAAAGTGAAGGGTGGTATCCGCTTCGAGGTCACCGTCAACGTGGCAGAAGGCACCACCGGCGACAAGAATTTCGAGTTCGGAAACCTGAGCGCGACAGTGAGCATCCAACCCAGTGGAGGTAGTTGCACTGAGAATTGTGGCTTGGCCGAGATCAAGCACAGTAAATGGGGTTACTACAACAAGGAAACCGACACCATTCTCTGGACTGTCCAGGTAGCGGCCCCAGCGACCGGCATTGCAGCCGGGCAGAAAATCCGGATCTGGGATTCACTAGACCTGGCGACGTTCACGCCTATCGGTAAGCCTGTTCTCTACTCTGCAAAGAGCGTGCACCGCGACGCCGGCAACGGCACCATGACGGGCAACTTCGCGCACGACAGTGATTCCGTAGTCACCTACAGCGATGACGGCCTTGAACTCAGCTTCACTTCGCTGCCCGGCCTCGGTTCGGATTATCACGGTACCGAGCAGGAAGAGGTTGGGCTCGACGGACGTTTCTACCAGGTACTTTGGACGGTCAAGGTCAACGATCTCGGCAAGGCAGGGACGTACACGAACGAAGCTGGATACGAAATTGCCGGCGAGCCGACGACCGGAATCATCGGTGAAGCTAAGCGTCAAAGCGGTTCCGCATGGGGAATTGGTACTAACTTCGGCGCATTCGAGCTGACGAAGAAGATCGACCCCAGCAGTACCGACCAAATCGCAGCAATCCCGCAGTTCCAGGTACGCTATTCAGCGATCGATGCTGAGGGAATCGCGACGTCGGACACCTTCGCGGTCCAGGCAGACGGCTCTTTCGAATCCCCCGAGTTCATCGATGGCACAACGGTCACTATCGAGGAGATCCTCCCGAACGCGACAAACGCGATCATCTGGCAAGCACCAGTATTTGACGTTCAACAAGGGCCAGGCGTCTCCTTCGTCGACGGCAAGTTGACACTGAAGTTCACGAAGGAGAATAACAACCTGGGCAAGCAGACCCAGATTGTGCTCACCAATAGCGCAGAGCTGCAGACAGGCAGCTTTGCCGCATCAAAGAGAATTGTGAATTCGGACGGTCTGGTGATTTCGCCGGAGACGACCTTCTCCCTGAACTACAGCTACCCGGCAAACACGGAACTCGGCTTTATTGCAGGTTCGGGTACGCTCGAGCTGCCGAGCAACGGCGACGTCGTCGTCAGCGGCAAGATACCCGTCGGGGCAGAGCTGGCTTTTACCGAGGAAATCAACGACGGCGCCAAGACACTCGGGGGCACCTGGCAGGAAAACAAAACCGTTCTGCCGGAAGCCTTGACCATCACCGGCTCACCGGATCCCATCAGCGTGGAGCTCGTAAACACCATTGAGCGTTCAATGGGAGGCTTCACCGTCGCCAAGAATCTCTCCGGCAGCGGCATTGGGCACATTGGCGCTGGCGAGGAGTTCACGGTGAACTACTCGTACCCGGCTGACGCGACCCTTGGGTTTAAGTCAGGTTCCGGTTCTGTACAGGTACGTTCCGGTGCGCCCGCCACCGTAACTGGAATCCCGTTCGGCGCGAACGTAACGCTGACCGAGGACGCCGTCGATCGCCAGGGGATAGACCACCAGTCTTCGTTTAGTCTGAACAACTTTACAATCGACAGCGACGAACCTGTCGAGGTTCTCCTGACGAACACGTACGAGCTCCAGCACGGGTCGATTGCGGTCCGAAAGCAGCTTGCGGGTACCGGGGCAGGCCTGGTATCCAAGGACGCCAGCTTCACAGTTGACTACTCATATCTCGCCGGAATCGGGTTCGAAGGCGGCGATGGAACCCTCACGGTGCCAGCGGATGGCAATACCATTGCAATTGACGGGCTGCCGTTCGGTGCTGTAGTGACCTTGTCCGAGCGGACTCCCATGCCGGTTCCCGGCGCAAGCTGGGCAGAGCCTGTGTTCACTGCGGGCGGGAAAGACTCCGAGTCGTCAATGACAGTCACAATTGATGGCAAAGGCGCAGTCGAGGTTTCCCTAACAAACACCATCACCGCGGACCCAAGCCCGAAGGCGACCGACCCGAAAGAGACTCCAGCGCCGGGTGCAGCGTTAGGTCTGGCAGCGACTGGTGCTGCGACAACGTCGGCTCTCGTCGGCGGCGGGATCGCAATGCTGCTAGGGGCTCTGGTTCTTGCTGCCGGTCGGATTCGACGTCACGTGTAAGCGGTGACTCGAAGGAGGCGGGCGCTCATCAGTTCGGGGCGCCCGCCTCATCCCTGTGCCGGACAGAGCGAATTGCGCCTAACCCGATTGGCCTCGACCCCTGATTCAAGTCACCATACGGGCGCAGTGTCGCAGCGTGCAATTGTGCGGGAGTCAATCACCCGCAGTTCACGATCCGAGGACGAGGGGCGAGCCGGGCATTGGCGTGAGAAGCGAGAATCTCATGACTTCGTCATCTCACACAAGCCCGGAAGTTCTCCCTTTTCACTAGGCCCGAAGCGTCACCATGGCCAGGTCCAGCTAGCCATCAACACCCTCCACTGGCGCTTCGCCCAGGATCTCGCGAATCTCGTCGTTCGACAGCCGCCGCCACGGCGACCCGTCCGGATTCTCGTCAGCGGCCTGCGGACTGTCCCCCTGGGTCCACCACTTGGCGACGTAGGCGACGCCGTCGAACATCACGCGCTGGCCCTGGGTATAGATCGTGTCCCCCACCCAGACCGGGTAGGTACCCTCCGGCAGCGTCGGCACGGGAATGGGCTTTTCGCCGGGCAGCACCGGCCCGACGAGCTGCCACGGCGTCTCCGTCGCCTGCAGCACCGGGTTGTCCGGGACATCGCCTTGCGTCCAATACTTCGCGACGTACACGAACCCGTGCCAGACGACCTTCGTCCCCGCGGGGTACGCGGCGGTCTTCTTCCAGATCGGGTATGGGCTGGTCGCCGGGTCGTCGACGATGGGCGCGGGCACCGCCGACGGGTCGGAGGTGGTCACGTCGCCGGCCCGAGCGTCGGGCGAACCGTTGAAACCGTCTCCGAGCACGGTTGAGAACTTAAGGTTGCCCTGGTCAACGCCGCTGCACGAGTCGGACACCACCTGCACGTCGGCATAGTTCGAGCCGCAGGTAGCGTCGCGGTTGAGCGACCACATCGACATGCGACCGATGCCGTTCTCTTGCGCGAACGAGTTGAGCTTCTCCGCGTCGTCGAGCGAGAAGACCTCGGCTGGAACGTCGTTCTGTCCGATCATCGGGGTAGCCCCGATCTTGCTCCAGAGCCCAATCGGGCCGAGCTGGATGTCCTGGCGTAGGTAGATCACGCGCAGCTGCTGGTGGAGCGCGTTCAATGCGCTCTTCGTCCCGTCGATCATCGACGTGCCCGCCGGAAGGGAGCCGCCGTAGTCCATCGTCATCGCGTTCACGCCGGCCAGGTCGACGCCCGCCTCCAACATCTGGGTGACCGCGTCCGTGCCCTCTTCGGTCAGGCCGGCCGGGGTAATGGGCAGCGTGAGCCACACAGCGAGCGGCGTATCGGTGCCCGCCCGCGCGCTCTGGATCTCCGCGAGCGCCTGGGCTCGCCGCTCGCCGGCAGCGCGATCGGTGAGGTTTGCTCCCTCGACGTCCACATCGATCGTCCGCAGCGAGTAGCGGTCGATAACCGCCTCGTAGGCGGCGACGAGCTTGTCGGGATCGGTGCAAGCGGTCGCGAGCTCATCGTTGAGCTGCCCCCCGAACGAGACCAGCACGTCCCCGCCCTGCTGCTTCAGGCGAGCCACCCGGCGATCGAGGTCAAGGCTGACTCCCGCCTCTTCGAGCGAGTAGAAGGTGCCCCACGACGGGGCGCACGCGTCTGCCGTGTCGGCGACGATAAACGACAGCACGGCGTTCTTGTTCGCTCCGGCCGTAGGGGCCTCGAACGCGTACGAGGGCGTCGCGGTCACATCGACGTATCCCGCCATCCAGGATTTCGTGGTCACCGAAGACTTGTCCTCAAACCAGTTCCACCCCTGCACGCCGGCAAACACCAGACCAGCAAGCACCAGACCGGCGAGAGTGACCCGCGGAATGGAGAGCTTTTGCCCAGGAAAGCGTTGAGACATGGTTCCCCCTGGAACATGCGCGCTTCTCGACCCTAGAATCGGATGATTCGTATCGATTGTGGAAGCTGTTCATTATCATGAGCAGTGTACCCAACCCGGCGGCGCAGGCCACCGCAATCGTTGGGAATCCCGGGGGAATCACTGATGACAACTACAACCGCGCCCGCGAAGACCAGGCGACGACAATGGGGCGCGGAGCGACGGTCCGAACCGCTGTCCATCATTCATCCCCGACCGAGCCTGCGGAAGATCGCGATGGGTCGTGTCGCGATCCTGCTGACGATTGTGTTTTGGGTCATCTACGTCGTCTCGACAGTGATTCGTCAGCTCCTGAACAATCCGGATGCCGGCTTCCGCTTCACCATCGAGGCGATCGTGTACGTGATCGTGGTCACGTTCCTGACCTTCTCAGCGCTGATGTATCTCATTGCACGCCAGGGCGCGCTCTACCGGTTCAGCGAGCACCGCCGCGTTCCCCGAGGCGAGCTCGATCTGCACTTCAGCGACTATGACGAGGCCGTGACCGTGCTCGTTCCCTCGTATGCGGAAGAGCCCCATGTCGTGCGCGGCACGCTCTGGTCGGCGGCCCTCCAGGAGTTCCCCGACCTTCGCGTCGTGCTCCTCATCGATGACCCGCCCTCCCCCACAGACCCCGATGTGCGCGCAAAACTCGAGCAGACCCGGGGCCTTGCGGCTGAGATCCAGGAGGCACTTGCCGCCCCCGCCGCACAGTTCCGCGAGGCAGCCGACCGCTTCGCAGCGAGCTTCGCCTCCGACCCCACCGTGGCACCCGGAGATGTGCAGGCGTTGGCGGACGAGTATCGCTCCGCCGCCGAGTGGCTCGAGGCGTTCGCCGAATCCGAACCGGTTGACGACCATGTCGATGAGTTCTTCGTCGACCAGGTCATCATGGGGCTCGCCCGCGAGCTGCGACTGACCCTGCTCGCGCTGGACGCCTCGATTGAGCAGGGCAGCGGGCCTGATGCGGCCCGGATCCTCACGCTCATGCGGCGGCTCGAGCGCATCTTCCGCGCAGAGATGAGCACCTTCGAACGCAAGAAGTACGCGTCGCTCTCGAGCGAAGCGAACAAGGCGATGAACCTGAATTCCTACATCTCAGTGATGGGAAAGTCGTGGAACGTCGAGGAGACCGCTGACGGCACGGTGCTGCGCCCGGCGCCGGAGGGTGAAGCAGGCGACGTTTCGTTCCCCGATTCGACCTACCTCCTGACCCTCGACGCGGACTCGATGCTGCTGCGCGACTACTGCCTGCGCCTCGTCTATCTGCTCGAGCAGCCCGAGAACGCGCGGGTCGCCGTCACGCAAACGCCCTACTCGTCATTCCGGGGCGCCCCCACCCGCATCGAACGTGTGGCCGGAGCCACGACTGACCTGCAGCACATGCTCCACCAGGGCATGTCCTACTACAACGCGACCTTCTGGGTCGGGGCGAACGCCGTCATCCGCAAGGAGGCGCTCGAGGACATCGTCGAGGTCGAGGTCGTCGGCGGCTTCGAGATCCGCACGTACATCCAAGACCGCACGGTGATCGAGGACACGGAGTCCAGCGTGGACCTCGGGACCCACGGCTGGTCGCTGGTCAATTATCCGGAACGCCTCAGCTACAGCGCCACCCCGCCCGACTTCGGGTCACTGGTCGTGCAGCGGCGTCGCTGGGCAAACGGCGGCCTGCTGATCCTGCCGAAATTCTGGGATCAGCTGGGAGCGCGCCGCCTCAAGCGCGAGCGCGTCCTTCTCAGCGAGTTCCTGTTGCGCGCCAACTACATGGCGTCAATTTCTTGGGCAAGCTTCGGCCTGGTGCTGCTCTTGGCCTACCCGTTTGACGGTCGACTGCTCAGCCCGTTCGTGCTCGCCGCGGCACTGCCGTACTTCATCGCGATGGGCAGCGACCTCCGCGAGAGCGGCCACCGCTTCAGCGACATCTTCCGCATTTACGGGTTCAACCTCGTGCTACTGCCCGTCAATATCGCCGGCGTCGTAAAGTCGTTCCAGCAGATGATCACCGGTGAGAAGATCCCATTCGCGCGGACACCCAAGGTGAAGGACCGCACTGCGGCCCCCGCCATCTACGTCATCGTGCCGTACGTGATCGTGGCATTCTCGATCTTCACCCTGGTGCGCGATATCCCCGAGCAGAACTGGGGCAACGTCATCTTCGCGTCGTTCAACGCGTTGATGGCCGCCGGCGCGATCCGCGCGTACATCGGCATCAGGAACTCGTTCGTGGACGTCTGGCTCGGCTTCCTCGGTTGGCTGCACGTCCCGCGCAAGGAGAAGCGGAAGGCGCCTGAGGATCTCGTCGATCCGTCTCAGCCGGTCAACTGGGAGGGCATCCTCTACTATGGCGACCGCCGACTGAATCGCGATCTTCGGGGCCAACGAGACCGCCGCCGCAGGATCGGGATCCGCTAGCGCCGAACGGGCCGCACTCGACTACGCCGCCTCGCCCTCCGGCGAGGTCTGGTTCGAGAACGCGGCGTCGAACGACACGGTCGGACGCTTCCAGAGCAGCGAGCGGATCCTGCCCACTGCTTCGGCGGCGCCGTGCAGGCGGTCCATGCCCGCGTCCTCCCACTCGATCGAGATGGGGCCGCCGTAGCCAACCGAGCCGAGCGCGCGGAACGCGTCTTCCCAGTGCATGTCGCCGTGCCCGGTCGAGACGAAGTCCCAGCCGCGCCGCGGGTCGCCCCAGGGCAAGTGAGAGCCGAGGATCCCGCTGCGCCCCGTCGGCGGCCGCAGCCGGGTGTCCTTGCAGTCCACGTGATAAATGCGGTCAGCGAAATCGGTGATGAAGCCAATGGGGTCGACGCCCTGCCAGAGCAGGTGGCTCGGGTCCCAGTTCAGCCCGAACGCGGGCCGGTGATCGATCGCCTCAAGCGTCTTCACCGTCGTCCAGTAGTCGTAGGCGATCTCAGACGGGTGCACCTCGTGGGCAAAGCGCACGCCCTCAGCGTCAAACACGTCCAGGATCGGGTTCCAGCGCGTCGCGAAGTCCTCGTAGCCGGCATCGATCACCGAAGCGGGCACGGGCGGGAACATGGCGACGTACGGCCAGATCTTCGAGCCGGTGAAGCCGACGACCGTGTCGACGCCCAGCTTGCGGGCGACCCGGGCCGCGCGCTGCATGTCCGCGGCCGCCCGCTGGCGCACGCCCTCGGCCTCGCCGTTGCCCCAGACGTAGGGACGCACGATCGCCTCGTGGCGGAAGTCGATCGGGTCGTCGCACACGGCCTGGCCGGCGAGGTGGTTCGAGATGGCCCAGACGCCGAGGCCGTGTCGGTCGAGAATCTCTAGCCGCGAGCGCAGGTAGGCGTCGTCCTCATCAGCGCGCTTGAGGTCGAGATGATCGCCCGAGCAGGCGATCTCGAGCCCGTCGTATCCCCATTCGGCGGCGAGGCGCGCGACCTCCTCGAACGGGAGGTCGGCCCACTGGCCGGTGAACAGCGTGACCGGGTGTGACGAGGTGGGGTCGGTCATGGCTGCGGCTCCAGAGTTGTTTCGCGTTCGGTCGGTTCAGATCGGCGTCGGTGCAGATCGGTAAAGAAGTCGTAGGTGATGCGGGCAAGTTCATCCTGGCTGTCCGCGAGCGGGCGCCAAATCGAGGCCGCGGTGGCGATCGTGTCGTTGTCGCCGGTGAAGCTCTCGAGCGTCAGGGGGCCGGCGTAGCCGACCTCGTCGAGCGCGTCGAGGGTCGCGGCCCAATCGGTGTGGTCGGGCCCGGCGGGCCCGCGATCGTTACCGCAGACCTGGAAGACCTGCAGGTGCGCGCCAGCCGCGCGAATGGCGGCGGTGGGCGAGCGCTCCTCGATGTTGAGATGGTAGCTGTCGAGGGCGAGGCTGACCCCGGCCCCGAGCAGCGGGTCGAGCGCATCGAGCGCCTGATCGACGGTGTTGATGAGGCTGGTCTCGTAGCGGTTCAGCGGCTCAATCGCGAGGCTGACCCCGCGCTCGGCCGCGTAGTCAGCGACCGGACGGAGCGCGCCGCGGAGCGTCGCGATCGTGGCCCCCCGCTCAGCCGCGCTCATTCGCCAGGTGCGACCGGTCGCGGCGGTAAACGGGCCGGCGACCGTGGGTGACCCCACGCGCACCGCGACATCCACGCAGTGCCGAAGGTAGTCCTGCGTCGCCGCCCGATGGGCGTCGTCGATCAGGTCGCGGCCGGGGCCCATCGCTCCGACGACGCGCGCCCCCATGCCGAGTTCGCCGAGGGTCTCGGCCGCCCCTGCCGGGTCCCAGTCGCCGAGCGACTCGACCGGCAGCTCGAGCAGTTCGTACCCGATGCCCTGCGCCTGCCGCGCAATTCGCGCGAGGTCGGCGTCGCGAAGCGGCGACACCCAGACCCAGGTGTTCACTCCCAGTTGTCGCTGCATCGCGACTCCCTCCTGCACAGATGGTGCGAGGGGAACCAGTCGTGCTGGTTCCCCTCGCACCCGATTGCCCGGACGAGAGACCGTCACGAGCGGGTGAAACTAGGGCATGACCCGATCCTGCCAGATGGTCGGGTAGCCCGGCAGGTCCTCGCCGCCGAACTTCGCGTAGTGACCGTCGGGCATGCCGTCGTTCCGCGCGAGGTAGTCGTCGAGTTCCTCAGCCGTGATCGGGCTCTGCGGCAGTACCCACTCGCTCGGCACCTCTTCGCCCTTGAAGATCTTCTCGAGGGCCAGCAGCGGCGTGCGCCACTGGAAGTTCGAGTAGACGGGGGCGAGGCCGGTGAGCCCCGTGTCCTTCCACTTGCGCAGGAAGCTCAGCTCGTCCTCGCCCGTCATGACGGGGTAGGGCTTGCCGGCGTCCTCGAAGGCCTCGATCGCGGCGACGGCGCCGTCGCCAGCGTCCATCCAGATGCCCTGCACGTCGCCCTTGGCGAGCTCGTCCGAGATGATCTTCTTGATCTCGGCCGGGTCTGCGCCGGTGAAGTAGTCGGCCGTCTCGATGCCGGCTTCCGACAGCAGCTTGTCCGCGCCGGCCCAGCGCTGCTCGAGCACGTCAACGCCCGGCAGGATCCGGAGCGCGACCACCTTGTCGCCTTCCTTGAGGTTGTCGATAAGGAACTCAGCCGAGTCGATGCCCCACGCGAAGCCGCCAATCGGGTGAATGAACGTGACCGCGCAATCCGTCTGCACGCCGCGGTCGAAAACGACCACGGGCTTGCCCGTCGCGCACGCCCGCTCGACCGCGGGGGTGAGGGCGGCGGTCGAGTTCGGCGAGATGACGAAGCTGTCGCACTCGCCCTCGGCGATGAAGTAGTCGATGTCCGCAATCTGCGTGTCATCGCTGTCCTTCGCGTCGCGCGTTTCCATCTCCGAGATAGCGCCTGACTCCTGCAGCACCTTCAGCTGCTCGTTCATGGTGATCCAGCCGGTCTGGCGCCACGGGTTTGAGATTGACGCGTTTGCGAAGCAGACCTTCTTCGGCCCCTCCGACGCGAACTCCGCCGTGTCGACCATCTCCGCGTTGATGGTCTGCAGGTACGGCTGCTCCTCCGGGCCCTCGGGCACGACGGAGCGCTCGGCGAACTGCTTGTCGAACAGCTCCTGGTCGAACCACTCCTCCGTCGGCGCAGCCTCCTCAGCCGAACCATCCGGTGCCTCGACCGACGGATCAGTCGTGCACCCCGCCAGCAGGATCAGCGATGCGGCGCAGACGAGACTCGCCGCGGTGCTTAGCGATCGTTTCATGATCGTTCACTCCCTTTACTTGTGTTGCTCCCGCGCAGCGTCGCTGCCCGCGGAATCGGATGACGGGGTGCTCCCCGCCGCTGCCCGCCCGGCGTCGCCGGACGGATCGTTTTTCGGTTGCGACGTGCCGGGATCGGCACGCCGACGCTTACGCGAACCGAACGCCACACCCGAGTAGGCGACGGCCGCGATGATGATGGCGCCTTGGATGGCGTCGCGCAGAGTCGACGGCACCGAGGCGAAGTTCAGCAGGGTGAAGAGGGACTCGAGCGCGAAGGCCCCGGCGAGCGCACCCCACACGCTTCCTCGCCCGCCGCCCAGCACGACCCCGCCGAGCACGACCGCGGTGATCGCGATGAACTCGTAGCCCTTGCCGACCGAGGGATGCACACCGGCATAGCCGACGAGCAGCACGCCCGCAATGGTCGCCGAGAGTGACGAGATGACGAACGCGAGCGTCTTGGTGCGCCACACGGACGCTCCGGCGAAGGCGCCGGCCGCGGGGTTGTCACCAATCGCGACGAGCACCCGACCGTAGGGCCGCTTCGAAAGCCACACGGCGATCGCCACGACGACGACCAGGACGACGACCGCCCAGGGAAGCAGGCCAATGACCGGCAGATCGGTGATGCCGCCGCGGCCGATCTGACGGAACGAGTCGGCCGGGTTGCCGGTGGCCGCGCCACCTGTCCACCACATCACGCCGCCGTAGAGCGCGAGCATCATGCCGAGCGTGACGATGAACGAGGGCACTTTCAGCAGCGTCGTGACGAGCCCGTTGACGACCCCGACCGCGATGCCCAGCACCGTCAGGAAGATCATGACGGGGAGGATCTTGCTCTCGTCCTGCCCAATCAACGTGCCTGCGAGCACTACCTGAGTGGTCACGAGCGAGCCCATCGACAGGTCGAACTCGCCGCTTACGATGACGAAGTACTGCCCGATCGCCACGATCGCGATCGGCGCGACGCGCTGGATGTAGCGCATCAGCTGCCCCGGCTCCGCGAACGAGGGGTTCAGCGCCGTAATCGCGATCAGGATCACGACGAGCAAGAGGTACACCGCGCCGCGGGGGCTCACCATGGCCCGCACGAGCGCCCCGGCGCGCTCGCCGAATCCGGCGCCGCGATCCTGCACAGCCAGCGGGGTGCTCATGACGCCGTCCCTTCAGCAGCAGCGGGTACCGGGGAGCCGCCCTGCACATCCGCCCCCGCGCTCGTAAATCGTTCGCGCCGGGCCACCAGTCGGCGGCGCGAGTAGATCGCCACGGCAATCACGATGACGGCCCCGCGCACGACGTCCTTGAGGAAGGGGTTCACCTGCAGCACGCTCATCAGGTTGTCGAGCACCGCGAAGATGGCGACGCCGCCGATCGTGCCCCAGATCGAACCGCGCCCGCCGGCGAGCAGCGTGCCGCCCAGCACGACCGCGGCGATCGAGAGCAGGTCGTACCCGCCCTGGGTTCCCACCGTCGGGCTGCCGACACCGAGCCGACTCGCGAGCAGCAGCCCGGCGATGCCGGCGAACACCGAGCAGAGCATGTGCGCCCAGATCAGCGGGGGCTGTGTGCGCACGCCCGAGAGCCGCGCGACCTCGGGCCCGCCGCCCACCGCGAACAGGTGGTGTCCGAACTTGCTGCGGGCGAGCAGGAAGGCCACCGCGGCGGCGAGCGCGAGCATGACGATGGTCGAGACGGGCACGGGCCCGATCCCGGTCGCCCCGAACAGCTGAAACTCCCGCGGCACGGATCCTGCCGTGCCCTTGTACTGGGTATCGAGGTACCCCTTGAGCAGCAGCCCGACCCCGAGCGTCGCGATGAAGCCGTGCACCTTGAGCACGGTGACGATGAGGCCGTTGGCGAGACCGATGAGGGCGGCGACGCCGAGCGCGAGCAGTACCGCCGGCACGATCATGCTTGCCTGGCCGTTCATGGTTTGGGCCGCGAGCAGGCTCGTGAGGCTCACGACGTAGGGCACCGATAGGTCGAGGGAACCGCCCAGGATGACGAGCGTCTGGCCGATCGCGACGAGGCCGAGCACGCTCATGCCGGTCAGGATGTCGCGGATGCTGCCGGGGCTGAAGAGGTTGCGCCCGGCGGTCGCCACGAGGATGGCGCTCAGCACGAGCACGGCAATCAGCGCGAGGTAGACAATCACGGTCGTGTCGAGGCCGCGGAGGCGGCGCGTGAGGGCGCTCATCGCTCGTCACCTTCCTGTTCGATCGCGGTGCGGGTTGGCGGGCCGGCCGTGACCCCCGTGGCGCATGCAAGCACGGCCTCCTCGGTCGAGCCGGCGGGCAGCTCGCCCGCGATCCGGCCGTCGCGCATGACCACGATGCGGTCGGCCATGCCAATCACCTCGGGCAGCTCGCTCGAGATCAGCAGGATCGCGACCCCGCGCTTCGCGAGCTCGCGGATCAGTTGGTACACGGCGACCTTCGCGCCGACGTCAATGCCCCGGGTCGGCTCGTCGAGCAGGACGACGCGGGGTTCGGTCGCGAGCCACTTCGCGAGCACGACCTTTTGTTGGTTGCCGCCCGAGAGCGCCTGGACCTCTTGGCCGACGCCCTGGCTGATGACCTCGAGCGAGGTGAACATGCCCGGCATCGCGGCGCGCGTCTGGCGGGTGCGCCCGGGGAAGACGCTACGGATGGCGAGCAGGGCGTTGTCGAGGATCGACTGGTTCAGGGCGAGGCCCGTGCGCTTGCGGTCCTCCGTGACGAGCGCGATCCCGCGGCGTACCGCCTGACGCGCCGCGCGGATCCGGGTGGGCTCGCCGTCGATGCGGAGCTCACCGCGCGTGAACGGGGCGGTGCCGAAGATCGCCTCGGCCAGCTCGGTCCGCCCCGAGCCCTGCAGCCCGGAGACTCCGACGACCTCGCCGGCGCGCAGCTCGATGTCAATGCCTTCAAGTTGGGCGTTCCCGCCGCCACGAACCGCAACGAGGGCTGCCCCCAGCGTGGTGCCGTCCGCGGGCGGCGGGAAGAACGCGCTGATCGGTCGGCCCACCATGCGGCGCACGAGAGTGGCCTGGTCGAGGTCGGCAGCCGGGTCAGTCGAGACGAGCGCACCGTCTTTCAGTACCGTGATCGTGTCGCACAGGTCGAAGATCTCCTTGAGGCGGTGCGACACGTAGAGCAGCGCCACGCCGCGCTCGCGCAGGCGGGCGATCACGCGATACAGGATCCCGACCTCGTGGTCGGCGAGCGCCGCCGTGGGCTCGTCCATCGCGATGACGCGGGCGTTCACCGAGAGCGCCTTCACGATCTCGACGATCTGCTGCTCGGCGACGGTCAGGCCGCCGACCTGGGCGTCGGGCGAGATGCCCTCGACACCGAGATCCCGCAAGAGCTGCATGGTGTCGCGGCGCATGGCCTCGACGTCCACGAGGCCACGGCGCATAGGCTCGCGGCCGAGATACACGTTCTGCGCGACCGTGCGCTCGGGCAGCAGGTTGAACTCCTGGAACACGCAGGCGATGCCGGCGCGGGCCGCCTCTGCGGGGTGCCCGAAGTCGATGCTCTGGCCGTCGAATCGAACGTCGCCGCTGTCGCGCCGGTGCACGCCGGCGATGACCTTCATGAGCGTCGATTTGCCGGCGCCGTTCTCGCCGACGAGCCCGTGAACGGTCCCGGGGACGAGTTCGAGCCCCACCCCGTGCAGCACCTCGACGCCGAAGAACTGCTTGCGCACATCGGTGACGGTCAGAATGGGGGCGTTCACGCTGCACTCACCTCGACCCAGGCCTGGGTGCGGGCAGACTCGAGCACCGCGTCGGTGATCACCGCGGCGCGCAGGCCGTCTGCGAAGGTGGGCAGGCCCTCCCGCGTCTCGCCCGCGGCGACCGCGTAGGCGTCGGCGACGAAGGAGTTGAAGGCGTCTTGGTACCCCTGCGGGTGGCCGGCGGGGAGCGTGCTGAGGCGTGCCGCCTCGCCCGTCTGCACGTCCGGGTCGCGGCGCAGCAGCAGGGAGTGCTCACGCTTGCCCACCCAGAGCCGCTCGGGGTCTTCCTGCTCAAAACGCAGGCTCTCCGCCGACCCAGCGATCTCGAGGACCAAGCCGTTCTTGCGCCCGGGCGCGACCTGCGAGACGAGCATCGAGCCGATTGATCCGGAGGACAGCTCGACCGTCAGCGCGACCGCGTCCTCAGTCTCGACCGCGCGGCCACCGCGCTCGGCGTGGACCGTGCGGGTCGCGGCGACGAGGCGCGCAATGCGGTCCCCCGTCACGAACTCGATCAGGTCGACCAGGTGTGATCCGATGTCTGCGAAGGCCCGCGAGGGGCCACCCGCCGAGGTTGCGACGCGCCAGTTGTCATCGCCCGGGGCGAGCAGCCAGTCCTGCAGGTACTGCCCGGACACAGTGAGCAGGGCGCCGGACTCGCCACTCGCCAGCCGCGCGCGCATCTCTTGCACCATCGGGTGGTAGCGATAGACGAAGGGCACGGCACCCGGGCGCCCGAGGCTGGTGGCTTCGTCGGCCAGCGCCCGCGCGTCGGCGGCGTTCGTGGCGAGCGGCTTCTCGCAGATGACGTGGGACCCGGCGCGGAGCGCCGCCCGGGCGTAGTCGACGTGGCTACCGTTCGGCGTGCAGACGTGCACGACGGGCAGGGCCTCGGCGATGAGCTCTTCGGCGGTGGCGGCTCGGGCGTACCCCAGATCAGCAGCGGTGCGCTCGGCGCTCTCGAGGCGGGAGGTCGCGAGCACCTCAAGCCTCGCCCCCGCGACCCGGGCTGCGTGACTGTGCGTGCGCGCCATGAAGCCGCCGCCGAGCATTCCGATGCGCGGGGCGGGGTGAGGCAGCATTGACTCGAACACCATGCGACCATCATGAATGAACACGCGCATCTTTTGGCAAGTTCTTTTCATAAGTAATCGAACTGTTACCAACTTATGCACTGTGGTTTACTCGAAGCGTGACGTCTCCTCCCTCATCAAGCGAGCAGAACCTCTCCACCGCGGGAGGTCTCTTCCAGCTGCTCCGCGATGGGCAGCCGCGCACCCGGGCCGAGCTCGCCGCGATCACCGGCCTCTCACGCCCCACCGTTTCGCAGCGCATCGATCAACTCCTCGAGCTCGGGCTCATCGCGCCGGTCGAAGACGCAGTGTCCACCGGCGGGCGGCCCTCCTCGCAGGTCGCGTTCCAGCCGCGCGCCCGGATTATCGTGGCGGTCGACTTCGGCGCGATCCACGGGCGCATCGCCCTCACCGACCTCGAAGGCAATCTTCTGGCCGACATTTCGGCGCCGCGCGACATCGCGGACGGGCCAGCTCCGGCGATCGAGTGGATCATCTCGAGCACTCGGGCCCTGCTGGGCCAGACCTCGTTCAGCGCCTCCCAAATTGCGGGCATCGGCATCGGCGTGCCCGGCCCGGTCGAGTTTTCGACGGGGCGCCCCATCAACCCGCCCATCATGCCGGGCTGGGACCGCTTCGACATCCCCGGCGCCCTCGGCGCCGAGTTCGGCGTACCCGTGCTCGTCGACAACGACGTGAACATCATGGCGCTCGGCGAGCAGACGTCGTCGTGGCCGGACGTCACCGACCTCATCTTCGTGAAGGTCGCGAGCGGCATCGGCGCCGGCATCATCTCCGGCGGCACCCTGCGCCGGGGCGCGCAGGGTGCGGCGGGCGACATCGGCCACGTTGCCCTCACCCGTGCGAGCGGCACCCCTTGTGCCTGCGGCAACCGTGGCTGCCTTGAGGCCGTCGCCTCGGGCCGCGCGCTCGCGCACGCGCTGAGCACCCCGGACGCGCTGCTCGAACGGCCGATCGAGGTCGTCGCGCTCGCCAAGGCCGGCGACGTGCGCGCCATCCAGGCGATCCGGCAGGCAGGCCGCGACCTCGGCGAGGTGCTCACCGTGTGCGTCAGCCTGATGAACCCGTCGACGATCGTGATCGGCGGCACCATGGCGCAGGCGGCGGAGCACCTGCTGGCAGGCGTGCGCGAGGTCGTCTACGCGCGCTCAATCCCGCTCTCGACCGAGCACCTGACCATCGCGCCGTCGCGTGCGGCGGGCGACTCGGCCATTCTCGGCGCTGCACGACTCGCGATCGACGCCGCGCTCTCCCCGGCGCGTATTTCGGCCGAGCTTGGGGCGTAGGCGCGGCGGCGCCCTGCGCCGGCCCGCGCCGGCGGCCTGCGCCGGCGGCCTGCGCCGGCGGCCCGGCCCCGTCAAACATTACGGAAACGACAAGCATTCAGGACGAATTCGCCCGAAATGGTCCGACATGATTCTCATTTCCGGAGTGATTTACCTGCACTCCCCTGGCCCTACCCGCTGAGGCGCCCACTCCGCAGCAGAACTCCGCGACTTGTGGTCGGGTGGGCGCAGCGGGCGGCTGTTTCGCAGACCCTGTCCATGCTGGCGATACTCGGAGAACCAGGGAGACCAGCACGCTCGGAAGCCTCAGCGGGTGGCACGTCGTCGCCATCGTGCTCGTCGCAACGAACGGCCGCCGTTCCACCCAGCCAAAAGTCTCAGCGGGTACCACGCGGAGCGGGCATGTCCCCCTGCTGGTGCGGGCGAACCCGAGGTGCTACCGGACACGCACCATCTCGAGGTACTCGGCGATGCGCCCGATCGCCTCGGTCAGCACCCCGGTCGTCGGCAGGGTCACGAAGCGCAGGTGATCCGGGGTCGCCAGGTTGAACCCGCGCCCGTTCGTGACGAGCACGCGCGTCGCCCGCAGCAGGTCGATCACGAACGCTTGGTCGTCGGCGATCAGGTATTGCTCGGGGTCGAGCTTGGGGAAGAGGTACATCGCGCCACCCGGTAGCTCGCAGCTCACCCCAGGGATCTGGGTGAGCAGGCGGTGGGCGACGTCGCGCTGCTCGCGCAGCCGGCCGCCCGGCCCGCACAGCTCTGAGATGCCCGACCAGTTGTGCTCGGCAGCGAGGGCGACCGGGATCGCATACTGGGCCGGCACGTTGGCACACATGCGCATGTTGGCGAGCAGCGTCAAGCCCTCGAGGAAGTCCTTCGCCATCGCGCGGTTGCCCGAGGTCACCACCCAGCCCGAGCGGAACCCCGCGACCCGCTGCGCCTTCGAGAGCCCGCTGAAGGTGAGGCAGAGCGTCTCGGACACGTGCAGCGCCGCATGCTCATGGACGGCCCCGTCGTACAAGATGCGCTCATAGATCTCGTCCGACATCAGCACCAGCCCGTGCCGCTCGGCGAGGGCCGCGAACCCCTTGACCAGTTCGGCCGAGTAGACCGCCCCGGTCGGGTTGTTGGGGTTGATGAGCACGATGCCCTTGGTGCGCGGGGTGACGAGCGCCTCGATCGCCTCGAGATCGGGCATCCACCCGTTCGCCTCGACGCAGGGATAGTGCACGGGCCGGCCGCCGGAGAGCGTGACCTGGGCGGTCCACAGCGGGTAGTCGGGCGACGGCACGAGGATCTCGTCGTCGACGTCGACGAGCGCCTGCAGCACGAGCGAGATCAGCTCGCTCACGCCGTTCCCGACGAGCACGTGTTCGGGACCGACATCCTTCACGCCCAGTTGGTTGTAGTAGTTTGCGACGGCCTCGCGGGCCGGCAGGATCCCCCGGGAGTCGCTGTACCCCTGCGCGAACGGGAGCGCGCGCGTGATCTCCGCGAGGATCTCGGGCGGGGCCTCGAACCCGAAGGGCGCCGGGTTGCCGATGTTGAGCTTGAGGATCTGATGGCCCTCACGCTCGAGCCGCTCGGCCTCTTCAAGAATGGGGCCGCGCACGTCGTATCGGACGCCGCTCAGCTTCCTTGCCTGGGTGATGGATCGCACAGGGTGATTTTGTCACGCGTTGGCGCCGCCGGGAGTGATGACGCACGGCGCTTGACTACCAGATCCTGCGCCACGCCCGCCGGATCAGGCCTGGTGCGTCAGGTCGTAGTTGCCCACTCGCGCGTACACGTTCTGCTTCCAATTTGAGCTCCAGCTCGTTCACCATCGACTCTGCCAGTGCAATGTCGGCGACTCCGCGATGGTAGGCGAGCTTGGTGAAGGGCAGTCTTGTTGCTACGTCAAACACGGCGATCATGACAGGAACAATGGCCAATCCCACCCAAAGGGGGACAATGAACCCGGCTTCCCAACCCCAGCCCTCTTTCCACCCGAAATAAAATATGGACGCAGAAAGCACTGTTGGAAAAGCGAGTGCGACGGCTAGCCCCCAACCCCATCGAAAGGGAAACGCACGCAACAGCGCAACCCAGAGTTCTCTGTTCTTGCGCCGGAAGGGGTTTTCTATGTAGCGCAGGTGCTCCTCGCTTGTGGAGGCAAGCCGCTTTCCAACTTCTGGCACAGGCGCATCACCAGCCACACCTGCCGCGTATCGTGCGAGACGCGCCGGCCAACCAGTCAAATTCTCTCGGAGTTCACGCAGCTCTGAACCAAGCAGACCCTCACGAAGCATCTTGGCTGCCACAGATACGACCAGCACCGGGGAACTCGCGATTGAGCCAAGACGGTTCGGAACTTTCAGATAGACGAGGAAGACAATTGCCGCCGCAAAAAGACCCAAGACACTTAACCCCAGAAGGTAAAGGAGCTCAAAGAGCACGACTTCGGGAGATTCTAATGACGAGAAAAGCGCCGGGATTCGACTTGAGATAAGCCCCGCGATGACTCCGGTAATCATGGACGCCAGAATCGGCAGTAGAAAGTCGCGCAGACCTGCTCGGTACACCACCTCGCTGGAGTACAAGTCGTCGAGACCCGGTACCTGATTGCCCGACTCGCCAATCTGCTTTCGATTCGCGAAGAGTCTTTCAATCGAGTCCAACAGGATTACGAGTAGCGAGGCCAATGCCGCCGCCGCGGTAACGACGAAGATGAATTCCATCGCACCACTCTGCACGGTCTGCCGCGCCAGGACCCGGTGACTTGCCCAGCACCTCGAGTTCCACCCTGCACGGGTTCAACGTCAGGCGCGTCCCTTCGGCCCAGGCCGACGGCCAGGATCCTGCGTAGCCCAGGGTGCCGTCAGAAACACCGAATGAGCGGCACCCTCGAAAGGGAACCACGCATTCGCGTGAAGCAAAAGAGACCTAGAAGTCCCAGTCCTCGTCCTCGGTGGCCTCAGCCTTGCCGATGACGTAGCTCGAACCCGAGCCCGAGAAGAAGTCGTGGTTCTCGCCCGAGTTGGGCGAGAGCGACGAGAGGATCGCCGGGTTGACGTCCGTCATCTCCTTGGGGAACATCGCCTCGTAGCCGAGGTTCATGAGCGCCTTGTTCGCGTTGTAGTGCAGGAACTTCTTGACGTCTTCAGTCAGGCCGATGCCGTCGTAGAGGTCCTGCGTGTACTTCACCTCGTTCTCGTACAGCTCGTACATCAGCGAGAACGTGTAGTCCTTGAGCTCCTCGCGGCGCTCGGGGGTCTCGTTCTCGAGGCCCTTCTGGAACTTGTAGCCGATGTAGTACCCGTGCACAGCCTCGTCGCGGATGATGAGGCGGATGAGGTCGGCCGTGTTCGTGAGCTTCGCCTTCGACGACCAGTAGATCGGCAGGTAGAAGCCCGAGTAGAACAGGAACGACTCGAGCAGCGTCGAGGCGACCTTGCGCTTCAAGGGGTCGTCGCCCTCGTAGTAGTCGACAATGATCTGCGCCTTCTTCTGCAGATACGCGTTCTCCGTCGACCAGCGGAACGCGTCGTCGATCTCCTGCGTCGAGCACAGCGTCGAGAAGATCGACGAGTAGCTCTTGGCGTGCACCGACTCCATGAACGCGATGTTCGTGTAGACGGCTTCCTCGTGCGGGGTGATCGCGTCAGGAATGAGCGAGACCGCCCCGACCGTGCCCTGAATCGTGTCGAGCAGGGTGAGGCCGGTGAACACGCGCATGGTGAGCAGCTGCTCTTCGGGCGTCAGCGTCGCCCACGACTGGACGTCGTTCGACAGCGGCACCTTCTCGGGCAACCAGAAGTTCGTCGTCAGCTTGTGCCAAACTTCGAGGTCCTTCTCGTCCTCAATGCGGTTCCAGTTGATCGCCTGGACCGCGTGTCCCAGCTTGAACGGCTTCGGGTTCATCGTTTCCTTTTTCGGCTCGTAGTCTCAAAATCGATTCAGGTGTCGCTCGCGCCTAACGAGCGCGCACTACAGCATGCAGCTGACGCACTCTTCCATGTCAGTGCCCTCAAGCGCGAGCTGGCGCAGACGGATGTAGTAGATCGTCTTGATGCCCTTACGCCACGCGTAGATCTGCGCCTTGTTGATGTCGCGCGTAGTCGCCGTGTCCTTGAAGAACAGCGTCAACGACAGGCCCTGATCGACGTGCTGCGTCGCCGCGGCGTACGTATCGATGATCTTCTCGGGGCCAATCTCGTACGCGTCGTCGTAGTACGCGAGGTTGTCGTTCGTGAGGAACGGCGCCGGGTAGTACACGCGCCCGAGCTTGCCCTCCTTGCGAATCTCAATCTTCGAGGCGATCGGGTGGATCGACGACGTCGAGTTGTTGATGTACGAGATCGAGCCGGTCGGCGGCACCGCCTGCAGGTTCTGGTTGTAGATGCCGTGCGTCATGATGCTGGACTTGAGCGCGGCCCAGTCCTCCTGCGACGGGATCGCGACACCAGCGTTCTCGAAGAGCTCGCGCACGCGCGCGGTCGCCGGCGTCCACTCCTGATCGGTGTACTTGTCGAAGAACTCTCCCGACGCGTACTTCGAGTCCTCGAAGCCGACGAAGGTTTCAGCTCGCTCGATCGCGATCTCGTTCGAGGCCTGCAGCGCGTGGAACAGGATCGTGTAGAAGTAAATGTTCGTGAAGTCGATCCCCTCCTCGCTGCCGTAGTGGATGCGCTCGCGGGCGAGGTAGCCGTGCAGGTTCATCTGGCCGAGGCCGATGGCGTGCGACTTGTCGTTGCCGTCCTCGATCGAACGCACCGACGAGATGTGGCTCATGTTGCTCACCGCGGTGAGGCCGCGGATGGCGGTGTTGACGCTGCCGGCAAAGTCCGCGCCGTCCATCATCATCGCGATGTTCATCGAGCCGAGGTTGCAAGAAATATCCTTGCCAATCTCGTTGTAGCTGAGGTCCTCGTTGTACGTGGTCGGGGTGTTGACCTGCAGGATCTCTGAGCAGAGGTTCGACATGTTGATGCGGCCCTTGATCGGGTTCTCCCGATTCACCGTGTCCTCGAACACGATGTAGGGGTAGCCCGACTCGAACTGCAGCTCAGCAACGGTCTGGAAGAAGTGGCGTGCGTTGATCTTCGTCTTCTTGATGCGCGCGTCGTCGACCATCTCGTGGTACTTCTCGGTGACCGAGATGTCGCCGAAAGGCACGCCATAGACGCGCTCAACGTCGTACGGCGAGAAGAGGTACATGTCCTCGCCCGACTTGGCCAGCTCGAACGTGATGTCGGGCACCACGACGCCCAGCGAGAGGGTCTTGATGCGGATCTTCTCGTCCGCGTTCTCGCGCTTGGTGTCGAGGAACTTCATGATGTCGGGGTGGTGCGCGTTCAAGTACACCGCGCCCGCGCCCTGACGCGCACCGAGCTGGTTCGCGTAGCTGAAGCTGTCTTCGAGGAGCTTCATCACGGGAATGATGCCGCTCGACTGGTTCTCGATCTTCTTGATCGGGGCGCCGGCCTCGCGAATGTTCGAGAGCGAGAGCGCCACACCGCCGCCGCGCTTGGAGAGCTGCAGCGAGGAGTTGATGCCGCGCGAGATCGACTCCATGTTGTCCTCGATGCGCAGCAGGAAGCACGAGACGAGCTCTCCGCGCTGGGCCTTACCGAGGTTCAGGAAGGTGGGGGTCGCGGGCTGGAACCGGCCCGAAATGATCTCGGTGACGAGGCTGCGGGCGAACTCCTGGTCGCCCTGGGCGAGCCCGAGGGCCACCATCACGACGCGATCCTCGAAGCGCTCGAGGTAGCGGCCGCCGTCAAACGTCTTGAGCGCGTACGAGGTGAAGAACTTGAACGCGCCCAGGAAGGTCGGGAAGCGGAACTTCATCGCGTACGCCTCGTTGGTGAGGGTCTCGATGAACTCCAGCGAGTACTGCTCGAGCATTTCGCTCTCGTAGTAGTCGTTGTCCACGAGGAAGCGCAGGCGCTCTTCAAAGTTGTGGAAGAAGACCGTGTTCTGGTTGACGTGCTGCAGGAAGTACTGCCGCGCCGCCTCACGATCCTTCTCGAACTGGATCTTGCCGTTTGCGTCGTAGAGGTTGAGCATCGCGTTCAGCGAGTGGTAGTCCATCTCGCTGACCTTCGAGGACGCCATTACTGCAGTCTCCAAAAGTGTTCCAATCCTTCGTGGACGGCGGTGACGTCGTCCGGTGTACCAAAAAGTTCGAATCGATAGAGGTGAGGCACCGCGCACTTGCGGGCGATGATGTCGCCCGCAAGCCCGTAGGCCTCGCCGAAGTTGGTGTTGCCCGCCGCGATGACCCCGCGCAGGTGGTTCCGGTTTCGCTCGTCATTGAGGAACCGGATGACCTGCTTGGGGACAGCGCGCGTGTCGGGCCCGCCACCGTATGTGGGGAGGATGAGCACGAAAGGTTCGGAAACGTGAAGTGGCTCGTCGTGGGCGAAGATCGGGATGCGGAGGGCCGGGTGGCCGAGCTTCTCGACGAACCGGTGCGTGTTTCCCGAGACGCTCGAGAAGTACACCAGGTTTGCCACGAGATCAGCTCCTTTCGCATCTCCCCTTCGCCATTGCCCCGTCGGGTGCGCCCTCGCGGGCGCGGCGTTGCTGCGGAAGTTAGTCGGCCAGACGGCCGGCGAGCTCCGCGATCTTGTCGGGGCGGAAGCCCGACCAGTGCTCATCGTCAGTCACCACGACGGGCGCCTGCAGGTAACCAAGCTCCTTGACGGCTTCGAGCGCCGAAGGGTCCTCCGAAAGGTCGAGGATGTTGTACTCAATACCCTTGCTGTCGAGCGCACGGTAGGTCGCGGTGCACTGCACGCACGACGGCTTGGTGTAGACGGTGATCGCCATTTGTAAACCCTCCGCTAAGTCTCCAGAACCTCGACCGAGGCACTACATATAGTGAACCACACCTCTGCCGACCACAACATGGTGTAGTTACAGCAGTGTCATATTCCACGGGGTTTTCACGGTCTTTCACTGCGCCCTGGGGAGAACTTTTGGCAGCAATCCGGCCCAAACGGACAGTTATCCACAGGTGTGGAGCGAGCGAAATAATTTCCCCACAGGCCGGGTCCTGGCGTGTCGCGCGGGTTGCGCGAAAAGGGCACAAACGCCCTAGGCGCGAACGCTTGTAGATCAAACACCCGGGGCGCCGCCAGCATTATGAGTATGGATCTCCCCTCCTCTCGCCTCCCGGCGCGTGCCCTCGGCAAGCGCATGAAGGAGATCCGTGAAGCGCTCAACATCAGCCAGCACGACCTGTCCGAGCTGGCGCACGTCGACCCGAGCAACATCGGGCGCATCGAGCGCGGCCAGGCGAACCCCAAGCTCGACACCATGACGCGCATCGCGACCGCCCTCGACACCAGCGTCTCTGACCTCACCCGGTACGTCACCGCCGAGCACGTCGCCCCGATCGAACGCCGCATCACCGCGGCCGACCTGATCCGCGCCCGCGAAGAACAGCTGCGCGAGCGCGACGCCCAATAGGGCGCGGCCCGCACGCGGACGGCGACCTGCCGGGACCGTCACAGCGCAATCGGCCACAACAGCTCCGACCCATCCGGGCGAAACCACCGCACCACGAGCATCGCGTCGGCGCCAGCCGCGGCCCCCTCGGCGAGCGAGCCACGCACGACCACGCGCAGCCGCTCCCCCGGCTCGATCCTGCACGGAAGTGAAAGCCCGAGCATGCCGCTCCCCGCGAGCGCAAAGCGTACTGAGGCGAGCGGTTCGCCGCCCACGTTCTGGAGCTCGATCACCCCGCCCGCGTCGCTCCGCACCACCCGCCAGGGCACCGCGCAGGCGGCGGGCCCCGGCGTGACGCCCCAGCGCGGTCGACGCGGCGCCACGGACGGGGGCGCCAGCGGCCAGAGCGGCGGGCCCGGCGCGCGGGCCTGGCTGCGGATGCGACGGGTGGTGAGGCGAAACGGGTTCATGGGCTCACGCTAAACAGGACCGCCGACACTGGGGCCTTAGACGTGGTGGTACGGCCGCCCCCCGGCGATTTCCTGCGCGCGGTAGAGCTGCTCCGCGATGATGAGCCGTACGAGCTGGTGTGGAAATACCAGCCTCGACAGACTCCACACGACGTTCGCCCGCGAGCGCACCCGGTCGTCCACCCCGTAGGCGCCGCCGATCACGAGCGTCACGGGTCGGCTAGCGTCAAGCGCGCTCCGCACCGTGCGCGAGAGCTCCGGCGAGTCCAGGTTCTTGCCGCGCTCGTCGAGCAGCACCAGGAAGTCGTCCGGCCCGACCTTCGACAGGATCCGCTCCGACTCTTCGGCCCGCGCTGCCTCACCCTCGCGCGCCGAGTGCGGCAGCAACTGCCACTTCGTCTGCCAGGGCTTCGCCAAGCGCTTTTCGTATCGGTCGATCCCGTCAAGCACCCACGATTCGTGCTTCTTGCCCACTGCCAGGATCCGGATTGCCATAGCCCTATTCAACCCGATCTGCCGACGTTACGCCGCCGTGCCCACTAGACCGCAGTGCCACCCTGCTGCGCGTACAGCTCGGCGTAGGGCCCGCCGTCGGCGAGCAGCGATTCGTGGGTGCCGTGCTGCAGGATCCGCCCCGCGCCGAACACGTAAATGCGATCGGCGTCAATGACGGTGGACAACCGGTGGGCGATCGCGATCGTCGTGCGGCCGCTCCGGGCGCTGTCGAGCGCACGCTGCACGACCCGCTCGCTCACGGTGTCGAGCGCGCTCGTCGCCTCGTCCAGAATCAGCACCGGCGGGTTCTTGAGCAGCACGCGCGCGATCGCGATGCGTTGCTTCTCGCCGCCCGAGAGCCGGTAGCCGCGCTCACCGACGATCGTGTCGTAGCCCTCCGTGAAGCCCGCGATGGTGTCGTGGATGTTGGCCTGGCGGGCCGCCGCCTCGAGCTCGGCGTCCGTCGCGTCGGGCTTCGCGTACCGCAGGTTTTCGGCGATCGTCGCGTGGAACAGGTACGACTCCTGCGTCACCATGCCGATCTGGTCCATGAGCGCTTCCTGCTGCAGCTCGCGCACGTCATCGGGGCCGAAGCGGACGGTCCCCTCGCTGGCGTCATACAGGCGCGGCACGAGGTAGCTGATCGTGGTCTTGCCTGATCCTGAAGCGCCGACAAACGCCACGAACTCACCCGGCTCGACCGTGAACGACACGTGGTCGAGGGTCGGGCGCTCGTCAGGGGTCTGGTCGGGGTAGCGGAAGACGACGTCCTCGAACGCGATGCGCGCCGAGCCGGGGGCCGCGACCGGGGGCCGCGCGTCCGGGCGATCCACGATCGCCGGCTTCAGATCGAGGTACTCGAAGATGCGGGCGAACAGCGCCTTCGAGGTCTGCAGGTCGAGCGCGACGCGCATGAGCGCCATCATCGGGAACAGCAGCCGTGCCTGCACCGTCGTGAACGCGACGATCGTGCCGGCGGTGATCGTCATGTCGCCGCCCGAAATGAGCCAGCCCGAGATGAGGTAGACGGCGGCGGGGACTGCCGAGAGGAAGATGTTCACGAGGGCGAAGAAGCCCTGGCCACTCATGGACTGCTTCACCTGCAGGTGAATCTGCGTCGCATTCTCGTCGGAGTAGCGCTCGGTCTCGGCCCGCTGGCGCGAGTACGTCTTCGCGAGCAGCACCCCCGATACCGAGAGCGCCTCCTGCGTGATCGAGGTCATCTCGGACAGCGATTCCTGCGTCTGACCCGCGATGCGTGCGCGCACCTGGCCCACCCGGCGCTGCGCGATGACGAGCACGGGCATGAGTAGGAGCGCAACCACCGTGAGCTGCCAGCTGAGCACGAGCATCGTGATGAACGCCGCGATGACCGTCACCGTGTTGCCGACGACGTTGCTGACCGTGTTCGTGAGCACGTTCGAGACGCCGCCGACGTCGTTCTGCAGGCGGGACTGGATCACGCCGGTCTTCGTGCGGGTGAAGAAGCCGAGTTCCATCGCCTGCAGGTGCGAGAACAGCCGGATCCGCAGGTCGCCCATGACCCGATTGCCGACCCGCGCGGTGAGCAACGTCTGCACAAGCCCAATCGCCGAGGAGAGGGCGAACGCCGCCACCATCGCGATGACAAGCCAAAGCAGGAGGTCTAGGTTCGGGCCGCCAGTCTTGGGGAACAGCCCATCGTCGAAGATGCGCTGGGTCAAGAGCGGCGGGGCGATGCCGAGGGCCGCCGAGACGATGACGAGACCGATAATGGCGATGAGCGGCGCCCGATAGGGGCGGAACAAATCGAGAATGCGAGGGCCGAGGTTCGCCACCGTCGGCGCCTGGCGGTTAGCCGCCCGCTGCGCGGCAAAATCGCCACTCGACACTCGGCCTCCGCCGCGACCGCCCCCGCCACCCATACTCATGGGTTGAGCGTACTCCTGGGAGCTATGTTGCGGTGGCGGTGCGCGGCGGGAGAGGCGGGCAGGGCGGGCAGGACCCAGTCGCGCTTATTTCGCGGCGCCCGTCCGCTCCTGCTCGTGCTTGGGCGCCCCGCGCCGTGCGAAGAAGAGCGCCACGGCGGCACCGAGCAGCACGACGGCGGCTGGCAGCAGCAGCGACTGGGCCATCGCCGCGGAGAACCCCTCGTGCAGCGCCTCGGGGAGCACACCGGAGGCGGACTCGCCACCCATTCCCGCTCCCCCGCCGGCGGCGGCCGGCAACTCGGCAGCCAAGCGCGCCTGCATGACCACGGCCATGGCGGCCGAGCCAAGCACCGCGCCCACCTGGCGGGTGGTGTTGTAGACCCCGGATCCTGCCCCCGCGAGCGCGGGCGACAGATTGTAGGTGGTGAGCGAGGCCAATGGGCCCCACATACCGGCGTTCGCGAAGCCGAGGATGACGCTCGGGATGAGGAGCATCCAGATCGGGGCGTCGGGCGTCATCACGAGCGAATACGCGCCGAGGCCGACGGCCATGAGGAACAGCCCCAGCGGGGCGATCCAACGGGGGTCGCCGCGATCTATCAGCTTGCCGACGAACGGGGCGAGCACGCCCGAGAGCACCGCCATCGGCACCATGAGCAGCGCCGACTGGGTCGGAGTCATGCCGCGCACGGTCTGCGCGTAGAAGATGAGGGGCAGGGCCATGCCCGTGACTGAGAAGCCGACCGTCGTGATCGCGAGGTTGCCGACGGCGAAGTTGCGGTCGCGGAAGACGCGAAGCGGGAGGAGCGGCTCGCCCTTTTGCACGCGCTGCCACACCACGAAAATCACCATGACGATGGCGCCAGCGATGATGAGGCCCCAGACCGAGATCGGGCCCCAGATCTGGCCCCAGTTGTAGCTCTCACCCTCTTGAATGCCGAACACCAAGAGGAACAGGCCGACCGCGCTGAGCGCCACACCGATGAGGTCGAAGCGGTGCGGGTGGGTCTGCAGGGCGGGGACGTTCCGCATCGCGAGCACGAAGGCAATGATGCCGATCGGCACGTTGATGAAGAAGATCCACTCCCAGCCGAGGGAGTCGATGATGAGGCCGCCGAGGATCGGCCCGATGAGCGTCGCGGCGCCCGCGGTCGCGCCCCAGATCGCCATCGCGGCACCGCGCTCCATCGGCGCGAAGATGCGGGTAATGACCGCCATCGTCTGCGGCGTCATCATGGACGCGCCAAAGCCCTGGAAGACGCGGGCGACGATCAGCGCCTCGATCGAACCGGACAGGCCACAGGCGAGGGACGAAATCGTGAAGACGACGAGCCCGATGAGGTAGATCCGACGCGGCCCGAAGCGATCGCCCAGGCGACCCGTGATGAGTAGCGGCACCGCATACGCGAGCAGGTACGCGCTCGTCGCCCAGAGCGTCGTGTTGAGGTCGGTCCCAAGGGCGTCCTTGATCGTCGGGTTGGCAACCGAGACGATCGTGGTGTCGACCAGGATCATGAAGAAGCCGATGACCAGCGACCAGAGCGCAGGCCAGGGGCGAATGGGTTGAGGGGCGGCCATCAGCGACGGTTCATTTCGGGAGTGAGCACCGGGTCATCCTACGCCCGCGGCCCGCCTCGAACTGCCGCGACCTCATCCCTGGTCTGGACGTTCCGCGTACTCCTCGAGCTGGCGCGGGCCGAACGCGTCGGGCAGCACCTCGTCAATCGTCCGGATCCCGGAGACCGTGTTCAGGAGCATGCCCGGCGCGGACGCCTCGTACAGCAGCTGCCGGCAACGGCCGCAGGGCATGAGCGTCGCCCCGCTTCCGTCGACGCAGTCGAACGCGACGAGCCGACCGCCGCCGCTCAAGTGCAGCTGGCCGACGAGCGCGCATTCGGCGCAGAGCCCGACGCCGTAGCTCGCGTTCTCGACGTTGCAGCCGGTGACGATGCGGCCGTCGTCCACGAGCGCGGCGCAGCCGACGGGGAACTCCGAGTAGGGCGCGTACGCGCGACCCATCGCCTCGATCGAGGCCGCACGAAGCGAGACCCAGTCGATGTCGGTCATGGCTAGCCCTCCGCCTTCGTGTAGGCCTTGCCGACCGCGGCCGGCGCGACCGAGCGCCCGACGAAGCCACCGACGGCGATGAGCGTCACAATGTAGGGAATCATCGCGATCAAGTCGCTCGGGATCCCTGAGCCCGACTGGCCGGCCCACACCCCGAACTGCTTGGAGAATCCGAACAGCAGGGCGGCGGCCGTCGCGGCCCACGGGTTCCAGCGCCCGAGGATGACACAGGCGAGCGCGATATAGCCCTGTCCAGCGCTCATATCTCGCACGAACGAGCCGACCGAGCCGATCGACATCGCCGCGCCGCCGAGGCCGGCCAAGAGGCCTGCACCGGTGACGACCCAGAACCGCGTGCGCGGCACGTTGATGCCGACGGTGTCGGCCGCGAGCGGGTGCTCGCCGACGGCGCGCAGGCGCAGGCCCCAGCGGGTCTTCGAGAGGGCGATTGCGATGAGCGGAATCAGAATGAACATCAGGTACGTCGTAATGCGCTGGTTGAACAGCACGGGGCCGAAGACCGGAATCTCGGACAGGAACGGGATCTTGATGAAGGGCAGGGTGCCCGGGTTGTTGTACCTGGCCTCGTCGCGGGTCATCAGCGTCGTGTACAGGAAGCTCGTGACGCCCGCGACGAGCACGTTGACGACCACACCGACGATGATCTGCTCGACGGCATATCGCACTGCGAACACGGCGAGCACCATGCCGACGAGCGCGCCGGAAATCACGGCGGCCGAGAGCCCGAGCAGCAGGTTATTGGTCAGGGTGCCCACGAAGGCGGCCATGCAGGCGCCCATCAGCAGCTGGCCCTCGATCGCGATGTTGACGACGCCGACCCGCTCGCCGAGCACGCCCGCGAGCGCGCCGAGCACGACGGGGACGGAGAACGCGATCGCGCCGGTGAGCAGGTACACGAACGGCACCCGGTCCCCCGCGCCGACCCAGCCGAGCAGGGCCACGAGGAAGGAGAGCGCGAAGATGGCGACAAACCAACCGGGTACCCGACGCCGCTGCACCGCAAGCCAGGTCGCATAGACCGCAATGACGAGCATCAGCACGCCGGTCGCGAAACCGACGACCTGCGAGTTTGCGACCCAGTCAGGGATGAAGGTGGGCACGCCGCGCGACGCCCACGAGAAGGTCACGGTCTGGTCGCGGCCGAGCAGGCCAAATACGACGAATCCGAGCACGGCGACCACGCTGAGCGTAATCGGGGCGCGCCAGTCGATCGGGCGACGCACAGGCGTATCGCTGCCGACCCCGGCCAGCTTGAGCTCAGTCATCAGGCGTCACCCTTCTTCCCGGTAAAGAGTCTTCGGATCGGGCCACTCGCCACAGGCTTCGGCAGCCGGAAGATCGCGCGCACGAGCGGCGGCGCGGCGATGAACAACACGATCACGCCCTGCACCACCACCATCACCTCCGGGCTGACGTCGGCAATCTGCATCGAGGGCCCGCCCGCCTTCATTGCGCCAAACAGCAGACCGGCGAACAGGATCCCGATGCCGCCACCGCCACCGAGCAGCGCAACGGTGATGCCGTCGAAGCCGATGCCCGAGTGGATGGAGGGGGTGACGCCGTCAACGCTGCCGAGGACCTGGTTGACGCCCGCGAGCCCCACGAATCCGGCGCTCGCGCCCATCGCGATGACGTAGAGCAAAGGTACGTTCATGCCGGCCGTGCGCGCCGCGTTCGGGTTTTCGCCGACGGCGCGCAGGCGGAAGCCGAGTGCCGAGCGCTCCATCAGCCACCAGTAGAGCACGACCGCGGCAAGCGCGACGAGGAAGCCGACGTGCAGCTTGAACTGGGGGCCAAGCAGCAGCGGGTAGAGCGCAGACTCGAGCGGGTCGGGTGTCTTGGGGTTGCTGCCGGCTGTCGGGTCGTGCAGGATCCCGGAGCGCATGGCCAGGGTGACCAGGTTCAAGGCGATGTAGTTGAGCATGATGGTCACGATGACCTCGTGCGCGCCCGTCGTCGCCTTGAGTAGGCCGGCGATCGCGCCCCAGAGTGCCGCGGCGAGCACGCCCGCGACGATCGCTGCGATGAGGTGCAGCGCGCCGGGCAGCGGAAACGCGTAGGCGACGTACGACGACGCGCCAATCGCGGCGAGCATCTGGCCGAGACCGCCAATGTTGAAGAGGCCGACCCGGAAGCCGAGCGCGATGCCGAGGCCGGCAAGAATGAGCGGCGCCGAGAAACGTAGCGTCTCAGTGAAGGGACGGATCGCCCCCGCGAACGACTTGGCCTTGGGGTTGTAGATCGACCCCTGGAAGAGCGCGGTGTACCCGTCGACGATGGCGTTCCAGCCGGCGCCGAGTGCGTCCGATGGGCGGCCGAAGATGTAGCCGGCCGAGTCAATGAAGTCCTGGTTCGTGACCGCCATGAGGATGCCGCCGACGACGAAGCCCAGCACGATCGCGAGCAGGGTGCGGAAGAAGCCCGACCCGAGGATCTCGCGCAGCACGAGATTCGCGGTCCCCGGGGGGACCGGATCCTGCGCGGGGGCGGGAGCCACGGGGGCTGGTGTTGCCGAGGTTTCACTCATGCGGAGATCCCCGCCATCATCTCTCCCAGTTTGGTACGTGGCGTGTCCGACGGGACAATCCCGACGATGCGGCCTTGGTACATCACGGCGATGCGATCGGCGAGGTTGACGACCTCGTCCAGCTCGGTCGACACGATCAGGACGGGCAGCCCCGCATCGCGCAGGCCGATGATGCGCTCGTGAATGAACTCGATGGACCCAACGTCGACGCCGCGGGTGGGCTGCGACGCGACAAAGAACTGTGGGTCGGCCTCGAGCTCGCGCGCGATGATGACCTTCTGCTGGTTGCCGCCGGACAGGCGCCCCGCCTTAGCGCTGGCGCCGCGAGTGCGAACATCGAAGTCCTTGATCGCCTTGTCCGCGAACGCGCTGAGCACCCCGCGCCGGATGGAGCCCGCGCGCACGAAGGGGGCGCCCCAGCTGCGGTTCAGCATGAGGTTCTCGGCGACGGAGAACTCGCCGACGAGTCCGTCCTTGGAACGGTCCTCGGGGATGTATCCGATCCCCAAGTCGATGAGATCGCGCACCGACTTGCCGAGCATCTCCGTGCCGCCGAGCTTGACGCTGCCCTTTGCGCCGTGGCGGAGACCGATCAGCGTCTCGGTGAGCTCTGTCTGCCCGTTGCCCTGCACACCGGCGACCGCGAGCACCTCGCCCGCACGGATGGTGAAGTTCACGTCGTCGAGCAGCACGGTACCGGTCTGCGAGACGAGGCTCAGTCCCTTGACGACGAGGCGGTCGGCGCCGGGGGTGGCCACGCGCTTCGCGGTCGTGAGGTCAACCTGGCGACCCACCATCAGCTCGGCGAGCTCGGCGGTGGACGCGTCAGGGCTGGCCTGGCCGACGACCTTGCCGAGGCGCATCACGGTGATGCGGTCGGCGACGGCCTTCACCTCACGCAGCTTGTGGGTAATGAAGATGATGGAGGTGCCGGACGCGGCGAGCTGGCGCATGATTTCCATCAGCTCGTCGGTCTCCTGGGGCGTGAGCACCGCGGTCGGCTCGTCGAGCACGAGCACCTTCACGTCGCGTACGAGCGCCTTGATGATCTCAACGCGCTGCTGAGCGCCGACGGGCAGATCCTCAATCTTCGCGTCGGGGTCGAGATCGAAGCCGAAGCGTGCCGAGATCTCGCGCACCTTCTCGCGCGCAGCGTCGAGGTCGATGAAGCCGGGACCCTTCGTCGGCTCGTGGCCGAGAATCACGTTCTCCGCGACGGTAAACACGGGGATCAGCATGAAGTGCTGGTGGACCATGCCGATGCCGGCGGCCATCGCGTCGCCGGGGCCTGCGAAAACGACCGGCTCGTCATCGAGCAGGATCTCGCCGCCGTCTGCGGAGTACAGGCCGAAGAGCACGTTCATCAGAGTCGATTTACCCGCGCCGTTCTCCCCGAGCAGCGAATGGATCTCGCCGGGCAGGACGGTGAGGCTGACCGCATCGTTCGCGGTGAACGTGCCGAAGCGCTTGGTGATGCCGCGGAGCTCGAGTTTCATGGATCCCTCCGTAGTTGAGTGCAACTGTAGCGAATCGGCGGGCCGATGCCTACGCGCAGGCGGGCGGAAAATACTCGGCGGCCGCTAGCCGAAGCCAGCGACCGCCGAGGGGTGTTGCCGTGGTTACGGAGTCACCTTGGGGTCGATCGACCCGTCGATGATGCCGGCCTTCAGCTCGTCGAGCTTCGTCTTGATCTCCGCGGAGATCTTGTCGTCGAAGACGCCGAACGGGCTGATGCGGGTGCCATCGTTCTCGAGGGTGCCGATGTAGGCCTCGGCGTTGAAGCCGTCCTGCATCGTCTCTTCGATCACGTCGTAGACCGCCTGCGTCATCAGCTTCTCGATCGAGGTCAAGATCTGATCGGCGTACTCGGGGCTCGTCTCAGCGACGTTCTTGTCGACACCGAGCATGACGACGGGCTTGCCCGACTCGTTGATTGCCTCGCTGGTCGCCGAGAACAGGCCACCCGCGACGGGCAGGATCACGTCAGCGCCCTGCTCGATCTGACCCACGCTGATGCTCTTGGCCGTCTCCTTGTTCTGGAAGTCGCCGACATAGTCACCCGCGTCGGGGTTCGCCGGGTCGAAGCCGACGACCGTCACCAGCTCGCCGGTGTCTGCCTCGTACGCCTTTGCGCCGTTGTAGAAGCCGACCATGAAGTCGGTCACGGCGGGGATGTTCATGCCGCCGTAGGTGCCAACGATCTTGGTGGTGCTGTACGCGGCCGAGACGTAGCCCGCGAGGTAGCTCGACTGCACCGTGTCGTACATGACGGGCTTGAGGTTCGTGATCGTGTCGTCGGCGAGGAAGCCGTCGATCGTGACGAAGTTCGACTCGGGGTTCGCCTTCGCCGCCGCGTGCAGCGGGTCGACGAGGTTGAAGCCGACACCGAAGATGACGTCGCAGCCGGCGTCAACCATGGCGGTCAGGTTCGGCTCGAAGTCCTCGGGGGTGTGCGACTCTGCATCGGAAATCTTGATGCCGAGGTCCTTCTCGGCCTTGAGCATGCCGCCGTATGCGGCCTCATTGAAGGACTTGTCGTTCCAGCTGCCCTCGTCCGAGACGGCGCAGGCAAGGAAGTCGGAGCCCTCTGCGCCGGCATCGCCGCCGCCGGTCTCGGGCGGGGCCGAACAACCGGCAAGAATCATGCCGGCAATGCCGGCGGTGGCGAGCGCCGCGACGGCGCGTCGACGAATCGATGCGTTCACGTGGGGTTTCCTCTCTCAGACGGTGACCCGAGGTCGGCGACCACGGGAACAAGCTGAGGGTACCGGCGCGAGCGTGGTACAGCCGAGACATCTGTCCAAATCGAACAGCAAACGTTACCGAGTGGGTCTCTGCCTGTGGCGGGTTATTGCGCCTGGAGCCCGATCGAATCGCTCACGTCGTCGTCCATCCAGTCGAGCGAGCGGGCGACCGCCTTCTCCCACAGTCGCAGCCGCCGGGCCCGCTCCTCGGCGCCCATCGCGGGGGTAAATCTGCGTCCTTCGCGCCAGTTTGCGGCGAGCGCGGCGAGGTCGGGCCAGACCCCGGTGGCCAGGCCCGCGGCGTAGGCGGCGCCGAGCGCGGTGGTCTCGAGCATCTGCGGGCGCACCACATCGATGCCGAGCAGATCGGCCTGGAACTGCATGAGAAAGTCGCTTGCCGAGGCTCCGCCGTCGACCCGCAGCTCGGCAAGCGCGTGGCCGGTGTCGGTGCGTGCGGCGTCGATCACCTCGACGGACTGGAACGCGATCGCCTCGGACGCGGCGCGCACCAGGTGCGCCTTCGTGACAAACCGGGTGAGGCCGACGATCACGCCGCGGGCGTCCGCCTTCCAACGCGGCGCGTAGAGGCCCGAGAATGCGGGGACGATCATCGCGCCACCGGTGTCGGGCACGCTCGTCGCGAGTCCCTCGATTTCACTTGAGTCGCGGAACAGGCCCAGGTTGTCGCGCAGCCAGTGTTGCAGCGAACCCGCCACCGCGACCGAGCCCTCGAGCGCGTAGACGGGGGCGGCCTCGCCGATCCGGTAGGCCACGGTCGTGAGCAGGCCGCTCGTGGACGCGACGGGCCGCTCGCCCGTGTTGACCATCAGGAAGCCGCCGGTGCCATACGTGTTCTTCGCGTCGCCCTCGCTGAAGGCGCACTGGCCGAAGGTCGCGGCCTGCTGGTCACCCAGGATCCCGGCGACGGGCACGCCCACGAGCTCGGGTACGGCCCTCACCTCGGCGATCACGCCGACGGAGGGGACGATCTCGGGCAGGAGCGATGGGTCGATGCCGAAGAGTGCGCAGGCCTCGTCGCTCCATTCGAGTCGCGCGATGTCCATGAGCAAGGTGCGGCTCGCGTTCGTGACATCGGTGACGTGGCGTCCGCCCTTGGCCCCGCCCGTCAGGTTCCAGACCAGCCAGCTGTCCATCGTGCCGAAGCGCAGCTCGCCCCGCGCTGCGCGCTCCGGGGCGCCCGGGACGCTGTCCAGGATCCAGCGCAGCTTGGTGGCGGAGAAGTAGGTGTTCAGCGGCAGCCCGGTGATGCCGCGCAGCCGGTCGAGGCCCTCGGGATGACTCGCGAACTCGTCGACGATGGCCTGGGTGCGGGTGTCCTGCCAGACGATCGCATCGGTGATGGGCCGCCCCGTCGCCGCGTCCCACACCACAGTCGTCTCGCGCTGGTTCGTGATGCCTATGCCGGCGATGCGGTGTGCGGGCACGTGCGAGAGCGCGAGCGCCTCGACCAGGAGGGAACGCGTCACCCGCCAGATCTCGGCGGCGTCGTGACCGACCCAGCCGGGGTGCGGGAAGATCTGGCGGTGCTCGCGTTGCGCGGCCCCCGCGATCTGGCCCTGGGAGTCGAACACGATCACCCGGGTCGACGTCGTCCCCTGGTCGATCGCCATCACGTGGTCGCGAGCCGCTGCGTTCATGGGGCAAGCGTAGCCGTGCGTGCACTTTGCCGGCCAAGAATTCTGCCTCGTTCGACGCGTGGGTGCGCGACCGTAGACTGGAGCGCATGGCGACTAACTTCCGACTGGCATCGGTCAACGTGAACGGCATCCGCGCGGCCTACCGCAAAGGCATGGGCGACTGGCTCGCCGCGCGCGACGTCGACGTCCTCGCGATCCAAGAGGTGCGCGCCGAGACGAGCCACATCGAGGAGCTGCTTGGTGAGGGCTGGCATATTTTGCACGACGCCGCGCTTGCGAAGGGTCGCGCGGGTGTCGCGCTTGCGAGCCGCGTAGCCCCCGTGGCCACCCGCGTCGGCCTGGGCGCTGACGACGCGCAGGAGGCTATCCAGTCGAGCGGCCGCTGGATCGAGGCCGACTACGACATCGACGGCAAGTTGGTCACGGTCGTCTGCGTCTACGTGCACTCCGGCGAGGTCGACACCCCGCGTCAGGAAGCGAAGTGGGCCTTCCTCGACGCGATGGGCGCCCGTCTCGACGAACTCGCCGACACCCGCGACTACGTGGCCCTCGTCGGCGACTTGAACGTCGGCCACCGCGAGCTCGACATCAAGAACTGGAAGGGCAACGTGAAGCGCAGCGGCTTCCTGCCCCGCGAGCGCTCGTACTTCGACCGCTTCTTTGGCCCGCGCGGCGAAACCGTCATCGGCGTCGACGGTACCGAGGGCACCGGCCACGGCTGGGTCGACGTGGGGCGCCAGTTCCACGGCGAGGTCGACGGCCCCTACTCGTGGTGGTCGAACCGCGGCCAGGCGTTCGACAACGACTCGGGCTGGCGCATCGACTACCACGTGGTCACGCCGAAGCTCGCTGAGACGGTCACGCACTACACGATCGACCGCGCGGCGTCCTATGACGAGCGATGGTCGGATCACGCGCCCGTCGTCGTCGACTACTCGCTGTAGCGCGCGGCTTAGCCTTCCACCTTTCTTGTACTTCCGGGCTCGCCCGGCGATCCCACTGAGGACTCATGAACGACACCCGCAAACCCGTCATCTTCTCCGGCATGCAGCCGTCGAGCGACTCGCTCCACCTCGGCAACTACATCGGCGCGCTCACGCAGTGGACGCAGCTGCAAGACTCGTATGACGCGTACTTCTGCGTCGTGAACCTGCACGCGATCACCGTCGCGCAGGATCCGGCCGACCTCGCGGCACGCACGCGCTCAACGGCCGCCCAGTACATCGCGGCGGGCATCGACCCGGAGAAGTCCACCCTCTTCGTCCAGTCGCACGTGCCGGCGCACGCCGAGCTGGCGTGGGTACTGAACACCCTCACCGGTTTTGGCGAGGCGAGCCGCATGACGCAGTTCAAGGACAAGTCGCAGCGCTTCGGCGCCGACACAACCTCGGTCGGACTCTTTACCTACCCGGTGCTCATGGCCGCCGACATCCTGCTCTACCAGGCCGACGTCGTGCCGGTGGGCGAGGACCAGCGCCAGCACGTCGAGCTCACGCGCGACCTCGCGGCGCGGTTCAACAGCCGCTTCGGCGAGACCTTCGTGGTGCCGAACGCCCAGATCCAGAAGGGCACGGCGAAGATCTACGACCTGCAGCACCCCGAGTCGAAGATGTCAAAGTCGGCCGACAGCGAGGCGGGTCTGCTGAAGGTGCTCGACGACCCCTCGGTGAACAAGAAGAAGATCATGCGCGCAGTCACCGACGCGGACGGCGAGATTCGCTTCGACCGCGAGACCAAGCCCGGCGTCTCGAACCTGCTCACGACCTTCGCGGTGCTCACAGGGCGCACGGTCGAGTCGATCGAGCGCGAGTTCGAGGGCCGCGGCTACGGCGACCTGAAGAAGGGCCTCGTCGAGGTCGTGAACGAGACGTTCGAGCCGATCCGGGCCCGCACGAACGAGCTGCTCGCCGACCCGGCCGAGCTCGACCGCCTGCTCGCGGGCGCCGCCGACCGCGCGAACGAGGTCGCGAGCCGCACGCTCGCCACCGTGTACGAGCGCATGGGGCTGCTCAGCCGCTAGTACTCGAAAATGTCGTTCAGCGTGACGGTCGTTAGTCCGCGCTCGGCGATGAGTGCCGACAGCTGCGGGAACACCTCGGTGACTGGCGTGAAGTTGAGATGCCCAATGACGATGTGTTGCGGGAGAAACCACTCGTTGGCGAAGCCGAGCAACTGCTCCGGGGAGATCAGCCCGGAATCGGCAAGCGAGCCGTACCACATGATGGGTGACGTGTACCCGATGGACGCGGCCGCCGCGTCAGTGCGCTCGTCTCGGTACCCGTACGGGGGCCGATAGAACGGTCGCGCGTCGACTCCGTAGGTTGCCTGGATGAAGTCGTGATTCTGCTGCAGTTCCTGCACGATCTGGGCGTCGCTCAGCGAGGTGAGGCCGGCGTGACTCCACGTGTGGTTGGCGAGCTGAACTTGCCCGGACGCCACCAGCGGCGCGAGGAGGGCCGCGTTCTCTGACCAACCTGGGTAGCTCCCATTGAGGAAGAACGTCAGCCGCGTTCCAGACTCAGCTGCGAATCGCGCGTAGCGAGCAATCACCTCGGCGTTACTTCCGTCATCGACCGTCCACGCCAGGAGGCTGCCCTCGCCTGGGATATCGAAGATCGGGCCGCCCGGCAACGGTACCTTAGCGACAAGCGGGGCAGGCGGCGGTGTCGGCGTCGGCGCCGGCGTCGGCGCTGGCGCCGGCACTGGCACTGGCGGTTTCGGCACGACAGGGCGCTCCTGAACCGGCACTGGCTCCGGCACGGAGCCGCATGCCGCCAAAACGCCTGCGCCGGCAACGGTCAGTAGCGAGAGAACGGTGCGACGGTTCAATTGAGAGTGTGTCAGCTGCATCGCTGGATCGGCCTGAGGCATGGCAAAAATATAGCCCGCTAAAAGCTCATTCTGACGAGGACAGGCGCATTTCTTATCGAACCGCTCAGAGCGCCACCCCCAGTGAAGGGCCTGGCAACTGGGGCGCATCCCGTTTGGCGTTCCACTGTCGATAGATTTCGGGCTCGCCGCCGCGCGGATCCTTAGAATGAACCCATGAGCGCCGATGCTGCCCCGAGCCAGGTCGACCCCGCCACCTCCGAGGCACGAGGCGGGCCCTTGTCCGCGAGGACACCCGACCGGTTCTTCCGGTGGCTGCGCACCGCGGCCCGCTTCCCGTTCACGCTCGCTCTCGTCGCGGCGATCGTCGTGATCGCGGCGGCGACCGGCACGCTGATTCACCCCGCGGCCGATGCCTCCTGGTTCGAGCGCATTGCCACGGGCCTTCCCGCGTTCGTCGAGGGGCGCTGGTGGACGATCGCGACCTCGCCGTTCTTCATCACCCCACCATTCACGCTGCTGCTCGTCTCCCCCGTCCTGATCGGCGGCGTCGGCTGGGCAGAGTGGCGTTTCGGCACGGCCCGCACGATCGGCATCTTCGTCGGCGGCCACGTGGTCGGGGTCGTCGGGGCCGCCGGTCTCCTCGCCCTCATCGCCCCGTCCGGGTGGAGTTGGGCGCAGCGCGTCGCCGAGGGACTCGACGTCGGCCCGTCCTGCGGCGCCTTCGCCTGCCTCGCGTTCGCGCTTGCGACGTTGCCCTCGCCGTGGCGCCTGCGCGCCCGCTTCGCGCTCGGCGTCTGGGCCGCGATCGAGGTGCTCTACATTGGCCAGCTGGCCAACCTCGAGCACGCCATCGCCATCGCGGCTGGGCTCATCGTAAGCGGTACGCTGCCGGCCTTTCGCCACCCGGCGGGGCGCCCCAGCACTCGAGAGTGGCGGCTCCTCGCGTTCGGCGGCCTCCTGGTCATTGGCGCGGTACAGCTCATCGACCTCATCGTCCCCTACGACGGCCCCCTCGGGCACAATCAGCCGACCGCCTCGTTTATTGACGTCGCGATCGACGTCATCATCATCGCGCTCGTCGCCAACGGTGTGCGCCAGGGCATCCGCGCCGCCTGGGTGGTCACGCTCATTCTCGCCGGGTTCAACATTCTGCCGGCCTCGCTCGGTGTCACGCTCATCGCAATCTTTGGCGGGTCTGGACTGATCGAGAACCCCGCCGATACGCTCGGCTTGATCCTGGCCCCCGGCCTCCTCTGGCTCGCCCTGCTCGTGGTGCTCATCGTCGGTCGCGGCGCGTTCCGCGTGCCGCTGCGCCGAAGGCGGCGCACTCTCACGGTGCACGGCATCGACCGCGACGAGGCTCTGGCGCGACTTCGACAGCTCGGCGGCGGCACCATTTCGTGGATGACCGGCTGGGCACCGAACCGCTACCTTCCGGTAGACAAGGGGTACGTCGGGTTCCAGACGCACGCCGGGGTCGCGATCGGACTGGGTGATCCGGTCGCGCCGAACGGTGAGGAGGCCGAGGCGCTCGCGGTGTTCGCGCGCACGGCCGAGCGTGCCGGGCTCATCCCGTGCGTGTTCTCGGCAGGACCTGCGGCCACCGCCGCGCGGCCCGAGGGATGGCGGGCGGTGGTGATCGCGGAGGACACCATCGTCGACCTCGAGGACTTCTCGCTCACCGGCAAGCGCTGGCAGCCGGTGCGCACCTCGGTGAACCGCGCCGAGCGCGAGGGCATCTCGTTCCGCATGTGCGTACTCGCCGACGAGCCTTGGGGCGTGCTCGCGCAGGTGCGCGCCATCTCCGAGCAGTGGGCCGGCGACAAGGGCCTGCCCGAGATGCGCTTCACGCTGGGCACCGTGGAGGAGGCCCTCGATCGTGAGACGCGCGTGGGCATCGCGGTCGACGCGCAGGGCAACCTCCACGGCGTCACCTCGTGGCTTCCCGTCTATGGTCCCGACGGCACGGTCCGGGGGTGGACCCTCGACCTCATGCGCCGCCGCGACGGCGGGTTCGGCCCCGTGATGGAGTTCCTGATCGCCGCCTCCGCGCTGCACTTTGCCGACGAGGGCTACGCGTTCCTGTCGCTGTCTGGGGCGCCGCTCGTGCGCCCCGCCGAGCTCGAGGCTGGCGCGGTCGACACTGTGCTCGATCGCCTGGGCGAGATGATCGAGCCCCTCTACGGCTTCAAGTCGCTGCACCGCTTCAAGCAGAAGTTCAACCCGCGCGCCGAGCCGATGTCCCTCTTGTACCGTGACGAGGGCGACCTGCCGCGCATCGCGATAGCGCTGACCCGCGCCTATCTGCCCGATGCCACGCTGCGCGACCTCGCGTCCTCGGTGACGAGCGCCGGTAAGGACTAGCTACACGTGCGGCGTGCCCGCCACGTACAGCACTTGCCCCGTCGTGAACCCACTTCGCTCCCCCGCGAAGAACGCGACCGCCTCGGCGATGTCGTCTGGAGTCCCGGTGCGCCCGACCGCGGTCTGCGCCGCCATCTGTTCCATGAAGGCCTCGAACGAAACGCCGATCCGTTCTGCGGTCTGCCGGGTGAGGTCGGTGTCGATGTAGCCAGGTGCGACGCAGTTTGCGGTGATGCCGAAGCGTCCGAGCTCGAGCGCGAGCGTCTTCGTGAACCCCTGGATCCCGGCCTTCGCCGCCGAGTAGTTCGCCTGCCCGCGGTTGCCCGTCGCCGAGGTCGACGACAGGTTCACGATGCGCCCCCAGCCCGCCTGCACCATATGCGCCTGCACGGCGCGAGTGACCAGGAAGTGCCCCTTGAGGTGCACGTCCATGATCTGGTCCCAGTCGTCCTCGGTCATCCGAAAAAGTAGGTTGTCTCGCAGGATCCCGGCGTTGTTGACCAGAATGGTCGGCGGGCCGACGCGCTCGGCGAGCTCGGCCACTGCCGCCTCAACCTCGTTGGCGTTCGCTACGTCAGCGGCGAGCGCGTAGGCCCGCCCATCCGCGGCCCGGATCTCGGCGGCGAGCGACTCGGCCTCGTCACCGTTCCGGTCGAGCACCCCGACGGTGCGCCCCTCGGCCGCCAGGCGAAGGGCGACCGCCCGGCCGATGCCGCGAGCAGCCCCGGTCACCAGTGCGACGCGTCCCTGTTCGTCTGTCCCGCTCATGAGGCCTCCTGATTCGCCGACGAAACGATTGCGGTTCGAGGCTACTCCGTGGACTGTGGCCAGGAAACCCGTAGTCTGATCAGCATGTCTTCGAAGCTCGCTCGCCTCGGCACCGCTGCCACGTCGACGATGACGGTGGTCGTCGAGAGCGTCGGCGTTCTGATGCAGGTCACCCTCATCGCCATCGGACTCGAGTTCATCTTCGCGTTCGACGACGACACTCAGTTCGGCGCCCTGATCCTGTGGTGCGTGCTTGCCACGATATACCTGGCGGGCACGGTGCTGTGGCTCAACATCGACCTGCGCACGCGCGAGGTCGATCACGTCTTTATCGCGCGCGCGAGCTCGGCGCGCCTCATGGCGCTGCTCGCCACGGCCTCCGCCTTCCTCTCGAGCGCGGTGGGCCTCGTCGCCGCAGTGGCTCTGCTGGTCATGCGCCAGGAGCCCGACCACCTGGCGATCGCCGAGGTCATCCCGCTCTGGGCAATGCTGTTGTCGTGGGCGATGTTCCACTGGGGGTACGCCCGGCTCTACCACTCGCGGTGCCTGCGCGCCGCCCCCGCGCAGCCCATCCGGTTCCCCGGCACCGACAACCCCCGGCTCACCGACTTCGTGTACTTCTCGTTCACGAACGGCACGACGTTCGGCGTCTCCGATTCGATGGTGAACGATTCGAAGATGCGGTGGACCGTCGTCTGGCACACGACCCTCAGCTTCTTCTTCAACGCCCTCATCATCGTGCTCACGATGAACACGATCGCGGGCGGATTTCAGGGTTTGTGACGCTCCGGGAATGTTCCCCGCTGCGCCACGTTAGGGTAGGTGTGTGTTCCCGGGGTCGGTGAGAATCCGAACCGGCGGTGAAAGTCCGCGAGCCCTGCCTGCAGGGTTGAGCTGGTGAAATTCCAGCACCGACGGTGATGGGTGCCTTGGCGCCCGAGTCCGGATGAGAGGAAGCACGGCGTGGTCTGTCGACCCCGCGGATTTTCGCACCCCGGCTCACATTCCAGAGTCGATGAAGGGGCGAACCGCACATGCACGAGCAGCAGATTCTCGAGAGCGCCATGCGGCGCGGGCTCGAGCTTGCCGCCCGTGGGCCGGCCGCTGACACGAACCCTCGCGTGGGGTGCGTCATCTTGGGCCCCGACGGCGAGATCGTCGCCGAGGGCTGGCACGAGGGCGCCGGCACGCCCCATGCAGAGGTCGCCGCCCTCGCGAAACTGCCGCGGGCCGCGCAGGACCACGGCGCCGAACTCACCGCCGTCGTGACCCTCGAACCGTGCAACCACACCGGCCGCACCGGCCCCTGCGCGCTTGCGCTGATCGAGGCGGGCATCGGCCGCGTCGTGTTCGCGCTCGCCGACCCGGGCCACGCCGAGGGTGGCGGCGCCGAACGCCTCCGCGCTGCCGGAGTCGAGGTCGTCGGCGGGCTGCTCGAGGACGAGGCCCGCGCGTTCCTCTCCGATTGGCTTGCCGCACGCGCCCCCCAGCAGCCGGTCCCACGCCCCCGAGTCATTGCGAAGTGGGCGCAGTCGCTCGACGGCCGCGCCGCGGCGGCGGACGGCTCGAGCCAGTGGATCACCGGCCCCGAGGCGCGCGCCGATGTGCACCAGCGCAGGCAATCCGCCGACGCGATCCTGGTGGGAACGGGCACCCTGCTTGCCGACGACCCGAGCCTCACCGCGCGCGGCGCGGACGGCGAGCTGCTGCCGGGCGCGCAGCCGATCCCGGTCGTCCTGGGGCACCGCGCCATTCCGGCCGGAGCGCGCATTGGCGCGCACCCCGCCGGCCCGCCGATCCTGCTGGCGGGCGACGACCTGCATGCCGACCTCGCGCTGCTCGCGAGCCGCGGAATCAGGAGCGTCTTCGTCGAGGGCGGGCCGACCGTCACGAGTGCCCTGATCGCGGCGGGCCTCGTGGACGAGCTGCTGGTCTACGTCGCCCCCGTGCTGATCGGCGGGCCGCGCACGGCCCTGGGCGACATCGGCGTACCGAGCATCGCAGGCGCCCCGCGACTCGTGATCGAACGGATCACCCGGCTCGGCGCCGACACACTCTTCCACGCACGCTTTAACCGAGAGGAATCCGATGTTCACGGGACTCATTGAAGAGGTCGGTGAGATCGTCGCGCTGACACCGGTGGGCGACTCGCTCCGCCTCACCGTCCGCGGCCCGCTCGTTACCTCCGACGCGGGGCACGGCGATTCCATCTCGGTGTCGGGTGTCTGCCTGACGGTAATCGAGCATGGCGCGGGCACCTTCGCCGCCGACGTGATGGCGCAGTCGCTCGACATGTCGACCCTGGGCGAGCTCGTTCCCGGTTCCCGGGTCAACCTCGAGCGCGCGGCGCGCATCGACACCCGCCTCGGCGGGCATATCGTGCAGGGGCACGTTGACGGCACCGCGACCCTGATCGAGACGCGGCCCGGCGACGCCTGGCGCGTGCTCCGCTTCGCGCTGCCCGCCGAGCTTGCCCCGCTGCTTGTCGACAAGGGTTCCGTGACGCTCTCGGGCGTCTCGCTCACGGTGTCGACGATTTCTGAGCCGAGCGCCGCCGAGCACTGGTTCGAGGTGTCGCTCATTCCCGAGACGCTCGAGGCGACGACCCTCGGCGGACTCGTCCCAGGCGACCGCGTCAACGTCGAGACCGACATCCTCGCCCGCCAGGTCGCCCGCATGCTGGCCTTCGCCGGCGTCCCCAGCGCCCAGGCACCCGCCTCGCCGGCCCCCGAAGCTTCCGCTACTCCCGATTCACCGTCTACCACCGAAGGAGGGCGAGCATGAGCATCGCCAGCATTGAGACCGCAGTCGCGGCGATCCGCGAGGGCCGACCCGTCATCGTCGCCGACGACGAGAGCCGCGAGAACGAGGGTGACGTCATCATCTCGGCCGAGCTCGCCACCCCCGAGTGGATCGCCTGGACGGTGAAGTACTCGTCGGGCCTGCTCTGCGCGCCCATGACGAATGAGGTCGCCGACCAGCTCGAGCTCCCCATGATGGTCGAGCGCAACGAGGACGTTCGCGGTACCGCATACACGGTGACCGTCGACGCCGCCCACGGCATCACGACGGGCATCAGCGCGGCCGACCGCACAATGACGCTGCGGGCGCTCGCGAACGCCGACGGCGTTCCCAGCGACCTGCGTCGCCCGGGCCACGTGCTTCCGCTCCGCGCCGTTGACGGCGGCGTGCGCGTGCGCGACGGGCACACCGAGGCCGCGGTCGAGCTGATGCGGCTCGCAGGCCTCCGCCCCGTCGCGGCCATCGCCGAGATCGTCGCTGACGACGGCGAGATGATGCGCCTGCCCGGGCTCATCGAGCTCGGCGAGCGCGACAACGTGCCGGTCATCACGATCGAGCAGCTCGTGCGCTACCTGAACGAATACGACCCCGACGGCGCGCCTGCCATCACGGGCCACCGCCGCATCAGCATGCGTGCCGACACGCTCGTGCCGACCACTCACGGCGAGCTGCGCATGCGCGCGTACCGCGACCGCCGCGCCGGCGTCGACCACCTCGCGCTCATCTCGGGCGAGGTCCCCCGCGAGGGCGCGCTCGTCCGCGTGCACTCCGAGTGCATCACGGGCGAGGCCTTCGGATCACTCAAGTGCGAGTGCGGCCCCCAGCTCGACGCGTCGCTCGACCGCATCGCAGCCGAGGGCGGCGTCGTGATCTACCTGCGCGGGCACGAGGGTCGCGGCATCGGCCTGGCCAACAAGCTGCGCGCCTACCAGCTGCAGGAGCAGGGCGTCGACACCCTGGACGCCAACCTGCAGCTCGGCCTCCCGGCGGACGCGCGCGACTACACTGCGGCGGCCGAGATCCTCGGAGACCTGGGGGCCGACCACATCCGGCTGCTCACGAACAACCCGGACAAGGTGAGCCAGCTCGAGTCGCACGGCGTGACCGTGACCGAGCGGGTGCAGCTGTACGTCGGCGTCACCGACCAGAACACCGGGTATCTCGAGACCAAGCGCGACCGAATGGGCCACGTACTCCCCACCGATGTGCAGGTCGCGACACTGGAGGAGCAGGAATGAGCGGCGCGGGCGCCCCGGACCTCTCGGTCGATGGCAGCGGCCTGCGGGTCGCAATCATCGCCGGCAGCTGGCACCAGGAGATCATCGACGGCATGATCGCTGGCGCCGAGCAGACGCTGCTCGATTCCGGCGCCGAACAGGTGCTGTTCCGCGTGGGCGGCGCCTTCGAGCTGCCCCTCGCGGCACAGGCGGCGCTTCGCGCCGGATATGACGCGGCGGTCTGCCTCGGCGTCATCGTGCGCGGCGGGACCCCCCACTTCGAGTACGTGTCGTCCGCGGTCACCGAGGGCCTCACCAGGGTCGCGCTCGACGAGAGCAAGCCGGTGGGGTTCGGCATCTTGACCGTCGACACCGAGCAGCAAGCATTCGATCGCTCGGGCCTGCCCGGCTCGAAGGAGTCGAAGGGCCAGGAGGCCGCCGAGGCCGCCCTGCAGGTCGCGGTGCTCGCACGCACTATCCGCGCTTCTTGAGTCGGGACACCGTTTGAGCCAGCACACCAAACCGCCCCGGAAGACTCGGAAGTCGCGCGGGCGGACCCCGTCGCAGGGCCCCCGCGCGAGCTTCCGCGAACTGCTCCCCTACCTGTTTGAGCAGCGGCGCCTCCTCGGGGTGATCATTGCGTTGAGCCTCGCGGGCGCGCTCGCCTCGCTCGGCCAGCCACTCTTGGTGGGCGCCGTCATCGGGCGCGTCCAGGAGTCGGTCCCGCTCGGCGCGCTCGTCTGGATCCTGCTCGCCCTCGTGCTCGTCAGCGGCGTACTCAACGGATTCCAGCACTACCTGCTGCAGCGGATGGGCGAGGGAGTCGTCCGCAACTCGCGGCGCCAGCTCGTCGCGCGGATCCTGCGCCTGCCCATCCCCGAGTTCGACCGCCGCCGCACGGGCGACCTCGTCTCGCGCGTCGGGAGCGACACCACGATGCTGCGCGCGGTACTCACCCAGGGGCTCGTCGAGGCGCTCGGCGGCGCGCTGCTGTTCGTGGGCGCACTCATCGGCATGCTCGTGATCGACCCGATCCTGTTCGCCATCACGTTCGGCGTGCTGCTGGTCGCGCTGCTCGCGGTCGTCGGCCTCTCCAGCAGGATCCGCCCGGCCGTCGCTCAGTCCCAGGAGAAGGTGGGCGACCTCGCCGCCTCGGTGGACCGGGCGATCTCGTCGATCCGCACCATCCGCGCGGCGGGCGCCACCGAGCGCGAGACCGCCTCGATCTCGCGCGAGGTCGAAGAGGCCTACGGTTTCGGCCTGGTCGTCGCCCGCATCTCGGCCCTGATCGTGCCGATCTCGTTCATCGCGATGCAGGCGTCGTTCCTCTCGGTGCTCGGCCTCGGCGGCTTCCGCGTCGCCACGGGAGCGATCACGATCGCGCAGCTCGTCACCTTCATCATCTTCCTGTTCATGATGGTCGTCCCGCTCGGCCAGGCGTTCGGCGCTATCTCCGCGGTCAACCAGGCGCTCGGCGCGCTCGGCAGGATCCGCGAAATCACCGAGCTCCCGGACGAGTCGGCAGCCGACGAGGCGCTGGCGGCCGCGACGCCCCAGGGCCGCATCGTGCCGCTGGCGGACGCTTCGGAGCATGCGACCGGCTCGGCCGAAGCGGCCCCGCCCGCCGTCGCGTTCCGCGACGTGCACTTCACCTACCGCTCGGCCGCGCCCACCCGCGTGGTCACGCCGCTGACCGGCCGAAACTCGCGCGCCGCCCAGCGCGACGCCGAGGCGGCGCCCGTCCCGATCGTCGAGACCCAGGTGCTGCACGGGGTCAGCTTCGAGGTGCCGCGCGGCCAGCGCGTCGCTCTCGTCGGGCCATCGGGCGCCGGGAAGTCGACCATCCTGGGGCTCGTCGAGCGCTTCTACGACCCCGATTCCGGCGCCATCGAGTTGCACGGCGTCGACCTGCGCGCGCTCGACCGCGGCGAGCTCCGCGCCCAGTTCGGGTATGTCGAGCAGGACGCCCCGGTGCTCGCCGGGACGCTGCGCGACAACCTCCGGCTGGCATCGCCGAACGCCTCCGACGCCGAGTGCGAGCGGGTGCTGCGCGCCGTCAACCTCGACGCGGTCCTCGATCGCGCCGGGTCGACCGGCCTCGATACCCAGGTCGGCGAGCACGGCATCATGCTGTCGGGCGGGGAAAAGCAGCGCCTCGCGATCGCCCGCGCGCTGTTGACGGCCCCGCCGATCCTGCTGCTCGACGAGTCGACCGCCAGCCTCGACGGCGTGAACGAGCGCCTGATGCGCGACGCGCTCGACTCGGTCGCGACGGGGCGCACGCTGCTCGTAATCGCGCACCGGCTGTCGACGGTCGTCGACTCCGACCGCATCATCGTGCTCGAAGAGGGCCGCGTCATCGGCCAGGGCACGCACGACGAGCTCGTCGAGACAGTGCCGCTCTACCGCGAACTCGCCCAGCACCAGCTGCTGGTCGCCGCGGACGAGGCTCCGCCCTCCGAATAAGCCCACCCATCTACTGAACGCAATGTGCAGCTTCCCGCGCGTCCAAGCCGCACATTGTGTTCAGTAGATCACGCGCGAGCGGGCAGTCAGCCCCGGGCCATCGTCCAGCCGAAGGACGGCTCGATCACCGGGCGGAACACCTTCGCGACGAGTCCGCTCGACAGCGCCGCGGTCAGCGCGAGCGCGCATACGATGAGCGCGAGCACTCCGGGTACGCCGAACGAGCCGAACCAGTCGATCAGCCCGCTCTCGCGCGCGAAGTAGATGATCGGCGCGTGCAGCAGGTAGACGTAGAGCGTACGCGCGCCCCAGACGGTCAGCTTGCCCTCGCGGCGCGGGACGACGATCAACACGGCGAAGGTCAGGATCGCCGCGACCGCGAGCAGGCCGAATCGGATCGCTGACCCCTCAAGCAGCACCCGCCAGACCGGGCCGTCGAGCAGCTGGGCGTACGAGTCACGCCAGACGATCCAGTGGTCGATGCGCCACACGTTGCGCATGTTGGGGAACGCCACGAACACGGCGGCCGCCGCCGCGAGGGCGGCCCAGGCGCCGGCCTTGAGCGCCGCGGTCGGGCGGTGGAACCACTCGCCGTCGAGCCAGCCCCGATCCTTGGCGAGCCACCCAGCGACGAAGAACGGGAGGAAGACGAGGGTTCGAGAGACGGAGAACGCCGTACCGATCTCGGGGGTGAACCCGGCGAGCAGAGCGAGCACGATCGAGAAGATGAGCGGGTGCCGCAGGCGGGCAATATAGGGCAGCAGGATCCGCATGGTGACGAGGGTGACCAAGAACCAGAGCGTCCAGGCGGGCACCACGAGGAAGTTCTGGGAGATCGCGGTCGCGCCGGCGAGCGCGCGAATGCCGACCCAGATGAGCTCGAATAGCAACCAGGTGCCTACGAGCCGCACCGTGCCGGCGACGACTTTGGGGGACGTGTCCGGCTTCGAGAAGACGCCCGAGAGCACGATCATGCCGGGCATGTGGAACAGGTAGATCCAGGCGTAGAGGCCGTACGCGAAGCCGCTGTCGGTGCGGATGGTCGAGATCGAATGGCCGACGACGACGAGCAGGATCAGCACCAGGCGGGCGTGGTCCCAGAGCGCAACGCGGGGGGCACGCGGCTTGGCCGTGGTGGGGGCGGAGGCGGCTTCAGTCACCCGCCCAGCCTAGACGGCGGACGCCTCGGCTATGCGCCGCCGAGGAGGTCGGCACCTATCAGCGCGCCCGTAGTCGCAAGCAGCACCCGCATAGACTCCGCCGATTCCATCCGATCTCCGACCACGGGCGATGCCAGCCCGTCTTCGATCGACAGGATCGCGCGCGCGGTATCCGCGACCGAGAGGAGCGGCCGGAACACACCCGCCGCGATCCCGTCCTCGAGCAGCTCGGCGAAGAGCTCAAGTTGCTCGCGTTCGAAGACCGCACCCGAACGTGAGATGTCGGGCTCGCGGCTCTCGAGCGCGGAGAGCTCCTCAAGCAGGACGGTCGCCGCGTACGAGCTTGTGCCCGCCTCGGGGACGCCGAGTCGCAGGCACGCGACGAGTCGCTCGATGGGGCCATGGGCCTGCTCGACCAGCTGGCGCCGCTTCACAATGTACTCCTGCGTGGCCGTCGCGTAGGTCTCTCCGTAGAGCTCGATCAAGCTGGGGTAGTAGTAGGTGACCGCTGCGGGGGTGACCCCGGCGGCCTCAGCAATGTCGGTCAGCCGGGCCCCGGCTGCGCCGTTCTCGACAAGCAGCCGCGACGCGACACGCACCAACTCCTGTCGCCGCGCTTCCTGATTCTTCGGACGGGCCATCCCTCAATTCTGGCATGCGCGGGCCGGGGCGCGGCAGGTCACACCCCGTTCATTTGACTTTTATTAATTAATTAATCATTATTTAGCTAACCAACGAAGGGAAGGCCATGCGCCGATCTGTCGGTGTTGCGCTGGTGCAACACCCCGCTTCTTCCACCCGTGGTCACGAGGAGCTCGCCGCACAGCTGCGCGAGCTCACAGTGGCTCACCCCGCCACCACACTCTGGGTCTACCCCGAGCTGCATCTCGACTCACCGAAGCCGCACCCGCCGATCGAGAACCTGGCGCGCGATCTCGACGAGGACCCGGCGCTTCTCGCCCTGGGCGCCCTCGCGCAAGAGCTCGGAATCTGGCTAGTGCCCGGGACCGTCTACGAACGCGCCGCGGACGGCCGCGTGTACAACACCGCGCTCGTGTATTCTCCCGACGGCGAGCGCGTCGCGAGCTACCGCAAGATCTTCCCGTGGCGCCCCGATGAGACCTCGTCCGTGGGGACGAGCTTCGAGGTCGTCGATCTGCCGGGCATCGGCAAGATCGGGCTCTCCATCTGCTACGACATTTGGTTCCCCGAGCACACCCGGCACCTCGCCTGGGGCGGCGCCGAACTCGTGCTCAACCTCGTCCAGACGGCCACGAGCGATCGCGAGCAGGAGCTGGCGATTGTGCGCGGCAATGCCGTCATGAACCAGGTCTGGATCGCCTCACTGAACGCCGCTGCACCTACCGGGCGCGGGCGCTCGCTCGTGGTCGACCCGAACGGTGCCGTGCGCGCGTCCTCCCCCGACGCCAGCGCGGAGGTGCTCACCGCGGTCGTCGATCTCGGTCAAGTAGCCGAGGTGCGGGAGTTCGGCACGGCCGGCGTCTCGCGCCCATGGTCCCAGTTCCGCGAGGGCGACCCCACCATTCCCCTGCCGCTCTACGGCGGGAGCATCACCCCATCCACTTGGGAGCCTGGATTCCCCCAAGCTTCCACACCCGAGTCAACGGAGACCCGAGCATGACCTCAACCCTCACCGCGGCAGCCGCCCGGCCCACCACCCTGCTCCCCCGCCTCGGCCTTCTTGGGGTCGTATTCTTCGGCCTCGCCTATATGGCGCCGGGAATCGTGACCTCCACCTTCGGCGTTGTCTCGGAGGCCAGCCACGGCGCCGCCCCCACCGCGTACCTGATCGCGACCGTCGCCATGCTGCTCACAGCAATCTCTTATGCCGTCCTGGCCCGCGAGTACCCGACCGCCGGCTCGGCCTACACTTACGTCGGCAAGCTGCTCGGCCGCACCGCCGGATTCTTTGCCGGCTGGGTGATCCTGTTGGACTACCTCTTCCTGCCGATGGTCGCGTGGCTCATCCAGTCCATCTACCTGAACGCCCAGTTTCCAAACATCCCCATCTGGGTCTGGCTGCTCATCAACATCGGCGCCACCACCGCTGTCAATCTGCTCGGCATCGCGCTCGCCGACCGGGTCAACACCTGGCTCACCATCGTGGCGATGGCCTCGGTGGCCGCAGTAGCCATCGCCATGATCCTGTTCCTGGGCCGCGAGGGCGGCGGGACGCCGAGCTCGGCTTTCTGGAACGAGCAAACCTCCCTCGTCGCGGTGAGCTCGGCCGCGGCCGTCGCCGCCTACTCGTTCCTCGGCTTCGACGCGATCAGCACGCTGAGCGAGGAGACCAAGAACGCCCGCCGGAACATCCCGCGCGGCATCATCCTCGCCGTGCTCATCGGCGGCGCGATCTTTGTGGCGGTCTCGTTCCTCATGCAGATGGTGCACCCTGGCAGCGACTTCGAGAACGCCGACACGGCAGGCTTCGCCATCTCGGTGCTCGCCGGCGGCGAGACCTTCACCAACATCAACAACCTCATTGCGTTGATCGCCGGTTTCGGTTCGGGCCTCGCAATCCAGGCGACGTCGAGCCGGCTGCTCTTTGTCATGGGCCGGGACGGCGTGCTGCCTCGCTCGATCTTCGGGCGACTGAGCGATACCTTCCGGGTGCCGTGGGTCAACATCCTGATCATCGCCGGCATCGGCCTGATCGGCTCCCTGCTCGATATCCAGCGCGCGACCGCGCTCATCAACTTCGGTGCGTTCCTGGCATTCGCGCTCGTGAACGCCGCGTTCTTCACCTGGATCTGGAAGACGCGCAGGGCCGGCGCCCCGATCGCCCGCCGCGCGTTACTCAGCCTCGTACCGGCGGCAGGGTTCTTCGTCACGCTGTACCTGTTCTCCAAGCTGCACCCCGAGGCCTACGTCGTGGGACTGTGCTGGCTCGGGCTCGGCGTGATCATGCTCGCCTGGTCGACCCGCGGGTTCCGCCGACCGGTGCCCGCCCTTTCCGAGGATGTGACTGCGCCGGTCACTTAGCCTCGCGGAGCGAGCCCAAGCCCGGCGAGGCACCTGACCGTATCGGTGCGCCTCGCCGGGCTTTCGGCTGTGCTCGCTCGACAGAATGGCGCCGCGAGGCCGGTCCATGCCGCACGAAACGGGGCAGAAAAAAGAAACACCCCGCGCCATGAGGCGCGGGGTGGAAGTGGAGCCGCCTACCAGAATCGAACTGGTGACCTTCTCATTACGAGTGAGACGCTCTACCGACTGAGCTAAGGCGGCGTGGACCGGGCCGGGGCTCAGTGCACAAGAAGCAATGTTAGCACGAGAGGGGTTGCCGATTCGAATCGTGCGGCTGCGGAGTGGCCGCCAGCAGCCGGGATCCGACTAGCGACAGCGCAAGCCCTCGGCCGGCACCGTGCCCTGCAGCAGATACGTCTCGACGGCCCCGTCAACGCAGGCGTTCCCGCCGGCGTACGCAGTGTGGCCCTCGCCCTCGAACGTCACCAGCACGCCGCTCTCGAGCTGCTCGGCCAGCGCGACCGCCCAGCGGTACGGCGTGGCGGGGTCACCCGTGGTGCCGACCACCATGATGGGGGCGGCGCCGACCGCGTGAATGGGCGTTCGCTCCGTGGGCGCAGACGACGGCCAGAGCAGGCACGACGTGTCGCCGTACCCCTGGAAGCGGCCGAAGGTGGGCGCGACCTCCTTGAGTTCCGCCGCTTGCCGGTGCATGAGGTCGATGTCCCCGTTTCGGGGGTAATCGCTGCAGTTGATTGCGATGAACGCCTCGGTCGAGTTGTCGGCGTAGGTGCCGTCCGGGTTGCGCCCGTAATAGCTGTCGGCGAGCGTCAATGCGACGTTCGCGTCGCCCGCCCGCACGCTCTCGAAGAGCCGGTCCAGCGCCGGCCAGGCCTGTTGCGAGTAGAGCGGCGTAATGATCGCGGTGAGCATGGTGCTCGCGTCGACCATGCGCCCGTCGTCGCCGGCGATCGGGGCAAGCTCCAGCGCGTCGAGCTGCGCCCCGATCTTCGCCATCGCGTCGTCCACCGTTCCGGTGAAGGGGCACTCGCTTCGGGTCAGACAGTCGGCGAGGTAGGCGCGCGCCGCGGCTTCGAACCCGAGCGTCTGCTCGCGCACCACCTCGAACTCGGAGGCGGTGGGGTCGAGGGCGCCGTCCAACACGAGCCGGCCCACGCGGTCGGGGAACTCCTCGGCATATCGCGCACCGATCGCGGTACCGTACGAGAAGCCGAGGTAGTTCAGCTGGTCGTCTCCCACGATCGCGCGGAGCAGGTCGAGGTCCTGCACGGTCGAGCCCGTATCGACGTTGCCGAGCAGTGGCCCCGTGTTCGCCAGGCAGGCGAGACCGAGGGCGGCGCCGCTCTGGATCGCCTCATTCAGCCACGGGTCGGAGCCGACCTCAAGCGTGGTGTCGCCGAGCCCGAACAGCAGCTCGTCCATTTCGGCGTCATCGAGGCAGTTCACGGGGCTGGAACGGCCGACACCCCGCGGGTCCCAGCCGATCACGTCGAACTGCTCTTGCAGCGGCTCGCCGATGACATAGTCGATGCTGTCGGCCACGAAGTCCGCGCCGGAGGCGCCGGGGCCCCCGGGGTTCGTGAACAGCGTGCCGATCGGGGTGCCCCCGGTTGCCGGGTGCTTCACCAACTGCAGTTCAATGGTCGGGCCCGACAGGTTGTCCCAATCGAGCGGAGCCGTGGCGATCGCGCACTGCATGCCGTCGGCGCAGGCGGTCCAGTCCAGCGTTTGCGAGCGAAAGCTCTCGAGGGTGCCGTCAACGCTGGGCGCCTCGGTCTCCGGGTAGGCCCCCGGCAGGCCCGCGCCTCCCGGCGGAAGCAGCAGCGAGCAGCCCGTCGCCGCGAACAGCACGGCGCCCAGCACCGCGGCAACGCGCGTGCCCGCGTTGACCCTGTGCCGGCTCATGCGATGCCCTCCCGCGCACTGCGCACGGCGCCCGAGATCTGGGTGGCGAAGAGCGCCTCCAGCACAAACTGTGGCGTCACGTTGCGCGCTATCCGCTCGCGCGCGTGCTCGATGGCGGAGATCACGTCGAGTGTGAGCGCGACGGGCACCCGCTCGGCACGCTCGGCGACGCGGCCCGCAACCTCGGCGTTCACGAGGGGCTGACCCGCGTCCAGGCTGGTCAGCAACACGTCCCGATGCAGCGAGAGCAGATCGGTCAGGATCCGGTCGATGCCGTCGCGGAGCTGGCGCGTTGCTCGACGCTTCTGTAGTTCCTCGAGTTGGCGCACCTGCGAGCGCAGGGCGGCAGGGACCGCAGCTCCCGGGGCCACCCCGAGTCCGCGCAACACTTCCTCGCGCTCGCGGGTGTCGACCTGTTCGGCGAGGGCCGCTGCGTCGTCCGCGGCAACCTTCGCGAGCGTGGCCGCAGCGCGCATGGCGTCCGAGAGTGTGACAATGTCGAGCGCGATCTCGATGGTGCGCTCGCGCCGCGCCATCGCCTCGGTGTCGGTCGCGAGCCTGCGCGCCATCCCGATGTGGCTCTGCGCAAGGCGCGCGGCGCGCTCCGCAAGCTCAACGGGCACCCCGTCGCGCTCGTGCAAGAGACCGGCGATCTGCTCGGGAGCGGGCGTGACCAGCCGCACCGAGCGCACGCGCGACCGAATGGTCGGCAACAGGTCGGCCTCGCTGGGGGCGCACAAGATCCAGATCGTGCGCTCGGGCGGCTCTTCGAGGGCCTTAAGCAAGACGTTCGAGGTGCGCTCGGGCATGCGATCCGCGTCCTCGATGACGATCACGCGGTGCCGCCCCTGCGAGGGCGAGTAGTGCGCCGATTGCACGATGCCGCGCACCTCGTCGATGCCGATCTGCACCTTCTGGCTGGTGACAACGCCGAGGTCGGGATGGGTGCGCGCAACCACCTGGCCATACACCTGTTCCCGCAGATCCGGGCGCTGGGCGATGAGCGCCGCCGCGAAGCGGAACGCGAGGTTCGAGCGCCCCGACCCCGGCGGGCCCGTGATCAGCCAGGCGTGCGAAAGGTCACTCGCGCCGCCGACTGAAGAGGCGTGTTCGAGCGCGCGAACTGCATCCGCCTGCCCCACGATTTCGGCCCAGAATTCCATGGGGCCAGACTACCGGGCACAGCCGACACGGCGGGTGTGAGCGGGCACGGCGTCCGGACGCTACTCGTCCAGCCCGGATCCTGCTGGGAGGTCGACAAAATCGAGGCCGCCGCACCGCAGCTCGGCCGCCCCCGCGCTGAGCTCGGCGGCGAGCGCGGCCACCTCGGGCACCCGCGTGTCGGGAACGAGCAGCCGCAGCGTGACGGCATCGTCGTATTCCGCGCTGGCAAGCGCATAGCCGCGGCGACGCGCCTCCGCCTCGAACTGCGGCGCGACCTCATATCCCGCGCGCACCCACACCTCGCGACGTGGCGCGCGCACCACACGCTCGGCCTGCGCGGTGGCCTCGGCAACGGCTCCGCGGTACGCACGGGTCAGCCCGCCTGCTCCCAGCAGGATCCCGCCGAAGTACCGCGTGACCACCGCGACGACATCGCTCAGCCCCGCTGAGACGAGCGCGTCGAGCATGGGGGCGCCAGCGGTTCCGCTCGGCTCGCCGTCGTCGTTCGAGCGCTTCGTGCGCTGGTCGGGCTCGAGGACGAAGGCGCTGCAGTGGTGCCGCGCCCGCGGGTGGGCGGCTCGGACGGCGGCGATCTCGGCGCGCGCCTCCGCCTCGTCGCCGACGCGAACGAGGCGCGTCAGGAAGCGGGACCTGGAAATCTCGAGCTCCGTCTCGACGGGCTGGCCGATCGTCTCGTACGGGGAGGGCATGCGCCCATTCTGCCCGGTCTCGCGGCCGAAGCATCCACGCGCAGGCGATAGCATTCGAGCATGGCCGGTGTACGAGTAGACAGTTGGGTGTGGGCGGTGCGGCTCACCAAGACGCGCAGCGCCGCGACCACGGCCTGCCGCGCGGGCCACGTGCGCGTAAACGACATGACCGCGAAGGCTGCCCAGCACGTCGCGGTCGGAGACATCGTGAAGGTCCGCCTGCACGGCTTCGACAAGATCTACGAGGTCACTGGCCTCGCCACCCGCCGCGGCAGCGCCGTCGAGGCCGCGAAGCATTTTGCGGACCACACCCCGCCGCCGCTTCCGAAGGAAGAGCGGGCGATCCTGCCGATCCGCGACCGCGGGGCCGGGCGGCCCTCGAAGCGCGAACGCCGCGACCTCGACAAGCTGCGCGGGCACGACTCCTCCGAGGCGTAGCGCCCGCTTCTGACGAGGTATTGCAGGCAGGATCCTGCCCCTCGTCGCGCGCCTCGCAGGGAGGCTCCCTGCCCCGCGTACGCTCCCCCTGCTGCACCCCGCCTGATGCACCCCGCCTGCCATCTCGTGAACGCAATATGTCGCTTCGCGTGAGGTGAAGCAGCGTTTTGCGTTCACGAGATGGCAGCGGGCGGGCTGGGGCGGGGCGGGCAACACAGCCACGGGCGCCAAAGGGCCCGGCCGCCAAAGCGAACCGGGCCCTCAGCGAGCGACTACTCGCTCAGTGCACGGCGCCGCCGCGCGACGAGCACGGCGCCGCCGGCGACGAGCAAGAGCAGCGCGATACCGCCGAGCACGAGCAGCTGATCCGAGCCCGTGGCGGGCATCGGGTCGGCGGCGGCCACATCGATCGTGGCGTCGTCGACGGTCACGCTCTCCGGGGTCAGCTCCGTAGGCGAGGCGACCTCGACCACGTTCGTCACCGACGGGAAGGCTGCCTGCTGCACGTTGACGATGAGCGTCAGGTCGACGCTTTCGCCGACCGCCAGCCCGCCGATCGTCCAGGTCACGGTCTTGCCGTTCACCTGCACCCCGGCGTCCGGCGACGACTGGAACGTCAGCCCGGCAGGCAGCACGTCGGTCACCGTGATCGGCCCCGGATCCTCCGTCGGCCCCTCGTTCGAGACCGTGATTCGGTACGCGCCGGTCTTCCCGACCTGGAACGTTCCCACCGCGGTCTTCTCAACAACGAGCGTCGCCAGCGGCGGCACCGTTACCGGGTCTTCGGCGTGGTTGTTCGCGGGGTCGCGATCCTGCTCCACGACCGTGACATCGGCCGTGTTGACCACGGTCGAGTACGCCTCGGTGAGCACCGTCGTCGTGAGCGTCAGCGCGGGCGCTGCCTCTCCGGCGACGAGCACCCCGCTGTAGCTGGCAACCACCCGGGTGCCGGCGGCGGCATTGTCCGGGTCGACCGGGTCGACCGATACCAACGTCCAGTCCTCGCCCACGTCGTCGCCGGGGGCACTCGCGACCTCAAGCCCGAAGGGCACCAGGTCGGTGACCATCACGCCGCTCGCAACCGAGGGGCCGCCATTCGTCACCTGCAGGGCAAAGGGCAGGGCATCGCCGATGCGCACCGCATCGGAGTCGTGCGACTTCGCGATCGACACGTCAACCTCGCGGCCCACCGTTAGGTCGGCCGTGTCGGTGTCGTTGTCCACGTTCGCCTCGGGAGTACCTGAGGCGACCGTCGCGGTGTTCGTCAGCACGCTGCCGTCGGCGACGGCCTGGTCCACGAGCACGTCGAAGTCGATCGCGGGGGCGGTGACACCGTCAGCAATGCCCGTCCCCGCGGGAACCCGCGTGAACACGACTTGCTGCGTGCCAGTGACCTCGTCGATTTCGTCCACCACCGCGCTCCACGATTCGGAGGACCCGCTCGTGAGCCCGACGAAGCTGATACCCGCCGGCAGGGTGTCAGTGACGGTGAGGGGCGCGATCGCGTCGCTCGGGCCGTCGTTGGTCACCGTCAGGCGGTAGCGCGACTGCTCGCCCGCCACTGCGGCGCCCGTCTCATCTCCCTCGGCGTCGATCGCGGTCTTGAGCAGCACGAGGTCGGCGAGCGTCGTTACCGTGATGTCGGCGTCGTCCGATCCCTCGTGGTCGCCGCGGCTATCGACCCACTCGAGCTCGGCGAGGTTCGTCAGCTCGGTGCCGGTCACCACGTTCGAAGCGATGTGCCCGACGACCGTGATGGTGCTTGCGCTATCGACACCGACCGGGTGTGCCGGGTACGCACAGCTGGCGGGGGCCGTGTCCGACGCGTCCGTGCAGGTCCAGCCGGCGCTGCCGCTGATCGACACGAAGCTCACTCCGGCGGGCAGCAGGTCCGTCACCGACGCGTCGGCGACCGAGGGGCCGTCGTTCTGCACAGCAATCGTGTAGCTGACATCGGTGCCGGCAACCCAGGGGCCCGCGGCAACGTCCTTCGTGATGACCATGTCGGCCTGCGTCACAATGTCGACCGGATCCGTGTCCGAGTTGTTGCCGGGGTCGGTGTCGTTCGGTCCGTCGACGGTCGCGGTGTTCAGCACGCCGGCTTGCTCACCGACGGTCGCCGCAATGTTCGCGGTGAACGAGATCACGATGGTCTCGCTCGGCGCGAGCGCGACGTCGCTGGTGAGGTTCGCCCAGGTGAGGGTCTGGCCCTCGACCGCCGGGTCAACCGCCGCGGCGGTGCCGCCCGCGACTGACACCATGGCGGATCCTGCCGCGTAGCTGAATCCGGCGGGCAACACGTCATCGACCGAGATAGGCGCGTCCGAGATACTCGGTCCATGGTTCGTGACGACGAGCTGGTAACTCACGGACTCGCCGGCGATCGCCGCCACCCCCAAAGCTGGGGCGGTGTGCGACTTTTCGATCGACAGATCCGCATCGCGCGTCGCGCTCGTGCTGTCGTCGTCGCGCGGAGTGTTGGTCGAGTTCTCGGCCGAGGCCTCCGCCCAGTTCACGAGCGCCACGGCCGGGTCCATCGCAGGATCCGTCGCGAACGTCACGACGAAGGAGGTCGCGTGCACCGCGCCCACCTGCTGGGTGCCGCCGAGCGCAAAGGTCTCCCAGGCGCCGGGGCCCGCAGCACGGGTCCAGGTACCCGTCCCGCTCGCGTGGGTCTTGTACGTGAGCCCGGCGGGGACCTCGTCGACCACCCTCACTACACGCGCGTCGGCCGGGCCGTTGTTGACCACGGTGATGCGATAGCTGATGTCCGCACCCGGCTCGAAGCTCGGTACCGGATCAAGGCTGGCGGCAGCCACCCAGGAGCCGCCCTCGAACACCACGCGCGTCTTGTCGATCGCGAGCGTCGTGCTGTCGCCCGGGGTGACGGTGACGTCGTCGGTGTTGTTGTCGGGTTCGGGATCAGGCGTCTCCCCGGGGGTGATCTCCGCGGAGTTCACGATGTTGCCGCCGGTCCAGCCAGCGTCAATTGTGCCCGAGAGCGTCACATTCGGCGCCGCACCAACGGCGAGCTGCGTGCCCGTGTAAGTCCAGGTCACAGTGTCGCCTGCCGTGACCGGGAACCCTCCAGCTGCCGAGGTCGTCGCGGCCCAGTGGGTCGTTGACGGGTCGGCCACACCGCTGATTCCCGCGGGAATCGTGTCGGTGATCGTGATCGGCGCGGCGTCCGTGTGCACCGAGACCGAGGGGCCGTGATTCACCGGCGCGAGCTGCCACGTGATGGCCGCGCCCGCGGTCGGATCCTGCGTGGTGACGGTCTTGTCGATTTCCAGATCCGCCGAGGTAGTCGTCGAAATCCGGGCCTCGTCGGTGTTGTTATTCGGGTTCGGGTCGACCGTCCGACCGGGAACCACCGTCGCCGAGTTCACGATGTCGGTCACCGCAGCCTGGTTGTCGGCCACCTCTACCTCGACCTCGATCACGGGGAATGAGTCCGTGCTCGCGAGCGACTCTGCGGCGTCGGTACGCGCACACTCGAAGGTGGTCACTCCGTCGGTGCCGCGCACCGGCAGCTCGCATGTCCAGCCTTCGCCGGCCGCCTCGGTCACGGTGATGCCCGCGGGCAGCGCCCCCGTGGTGTCGGTCACCGTGATGGGCCCCGCCGCCGTGTCTGGTCCAGCGTTCGACACGAGGATCGACCAACCGATGGCCGTCTCTCCCGCGACGAGGGGATCGGCGGCACCCGTCTTTTCGATCGTGAGATCCGCCTCGCCCAGGAAGGCGTCCGCCGAGCTGTTCGCACCGGTGAAGCCCCCAGTCGCGTTGCTCGTCGCCCCAGTGCCGTCGGTGGTCACTGCGCGCAGCGTGTTGGTGTGCGCGTTCACGTCAATCCCGGTGCCCGCGTCGCTGGCGGCGGCGTCGGACGGCGTCGCGGTGAACGTGATCACGACGGTGCGCTGGGCGAGGGTCGCGCCTCCCGCGGCACCCGGCAGGATCGGGGTCGCAGGACTGGCCGAGCCGAGGTTCCAGGTCAGCGTGGCCTTGCCGCTCTCGGCGCCAACGACGGGGTTCACGAGCGCTACCGCGGCGGCGCCGCCGACGCTGATCCGGGCAGAGTCCGCGTCGAACGACCAGTTCTTCGGCAGCACGTCGGTCACGTCGAGCGTCTGCGCGGCACCCTGGCCCGAGTTCACGAGCTTCAGCGTCCAGCCGAAGGACTCATTGACGTAGGCGAGCGAGCCGTCGGAGACGGTCTTTGTCAGGTCGACCTTCGGGAACAGCGGCGTCACCTGGGCGGTGTCGCTGATGCCGGCCGGCGTGTACACGCGGCCGCCCGTGCCGAACGACTCGAATCGAGTCACGCGCGCGGTGTTGGTGAGGCCGGCAGCGGTGAGCGCCTCCGACTCGGCAAACGTCGCCGAGTAGGTGAAGTTCAGCGACTTCGGCGTGCCCGTGCCGCTCTGCTGATGCAGCGGACCTGCGAGCGTCCAGGTGATCGTGCCGCCACCGTTCGCTCCAGCGCCGCTGAGCACGCCGCCGCTCGCAGTCAGCGAGGACTCGGTGACGATCACCCCCACCGGCACCGTGTCGGTCACGGTGACGTTGTGCGCGGGAGTATTCCCCGTGTTGGTTACGGCCACCGTGTACTCAAACCCGTCCTGCGGGCTCTTCTGCACCGCGTCCTGGCCGTCGACCTTCTTGACGATCGCGAGGACGGGGTTCAGGATGTCGACGCGTGCGTTGTCGGAAACGCTTCCCGCCTGAGAGCTCGGGTTGGTCGTCTCGGTCCAGCCGAACTTCGCGGTGTTGGTGAGCGCGTTCACTCCCGCGGCCACCGTGTTCTTGAGCAGCACGTCGTACGTCAGCGTGAGCGTGCGCTCGACCGGGCTCGACGCGATGTCCCCGTTGTTTGGCTGGTAGGTCCACGAGTGCACCTGCCCGCTCTTCGCATGGGTCCAGCTCGACGGGTCACCCGCGGGCGAACTACTGCCCGACGGGCCACTGATCGTCGCTTCGACCAGTTCGACGCCCGCTGGGAGCGTGTCCTCGAGCTTCGCGTTGTAGTAGGTGATGCCCGGGCGCAGCGTCACATCAACCTTGTACTGGACCGTCTGTCCGATCGGCGCAGACACGGAAGTCGAGTTGTAGTTCGTGTCGCCGGCGACCCGCACGCCCTTGGCGATGGCGGCGGTATCGGCACGGACCGTCTCCGTGTCGCTCGCAACGCGGTCACCGCGGCGCGTAGCCGCGTCGGTGAGGGTGTCGGGCAGCGTGTATCCGGTCACCTTCGCGGAGTTCAGATACGCCGAGCCGCCGCCCGTGGTGGGCTCAATCGTCGCGACGTAGCTGAGGTTCACGGTGGCGGGCACCCGCTTCAGCTGTGTGAAGGCGGTGTGGCTCCAGGTGATGGTGCCGCCGAGACCCGCTTGCAGGTCCGCGGCGCTGCTGAAGGTTGCTCCCACGAGCGCCGGCTGATCGGTGTCCACCACGAGTCCTGCAGGGACGGTGTCTACGACGGTGTTGTCGTAGCTGACCGGGCGGCTGCCGGAATTGGTAACTGCCAACGTGTACGTCACCGCATCGCCCGCGTGGAGGCCCGAGGTCTTGTTCGCGGTCTTCGCGATGGCGAGGCCCGGCTCGATATAGACCACGTCGGCCGTATCACTAAGCCGCGGGTTCGGGAGGTTGTCGACGTCTTTCGAGTCGAAGTTCGCCGTGTTTTGCAGACCCTTGTTGTGGGGAATGTTCGGTCGTCCCGTCGCGTGACTCGCGTCGATGTCGTCGACCCAGACCTTGAGTCGCACCGTGAACGTCTCAGGCGTCGCCCCGACGGTGTAGAACTCGGGGAAGGCGAGACTGCCGGTGCTGCTGTCGAAGGCAAAATTCGCAGGTACGGTGCCCGAGGCAACCCCCGGGGCCGCGTGCAGCGTCGCCGAGGCCACGTGATAGGCCACTGTGTTTGCGGGGGTCGCACCGGTAATGGTGCCCGACCCTGTGCCGAGGAGCTTGCCGGTGTCGGCGAGCACCCCCGAGCGCACGGTCGTGAGCGCCGGCAGCGTGACCGAGACGTCGTACGTGGCGTATTCGCCCTGCACGATCCGCGTCGCGCCGTTGTTCGGGTCGGTGACCGCGGTGCCGCTCGGGGCAATCTCGGTCGAGACCAGGCTCTTGTCCATGGTCGCGTTCGGAACTCGCACACTCGACGGATCGGTGGCCAGGTCGGCGCCGGAGGAGAACTCGCCAGCGACCAGGTCGCGGGAGAAGACCGGCGCGGACGACCCGGACCCGCCGCCATTCGCGACGGTGCCTTGTCCGGCACCCGGCTGCACGACGATCGTGGAGTTCGCGCCGACCGCATTGCCGCGGACGTCAAACTGCGCCACCGACGCGGTGTTCAGGTACCGCTGGTCAAGCAGTGCCGCTGCGCCGCCGCCGTCTGCCGTCTGTGATCCGTCAGGGATCACGACCGTGTATTTCAGCGTAAAGCCGCGCTCGACGCCAGGCACAGCCGGTGCGGGCAGCTTCTCTGCGATGGGCAGCGTCGATCCCGGGACGGCCGCGGCGAGCGTCCACACCACGATGGTCCGGTTCGTGTAGGCGGCGTTGATGCCGTTCTTGATCTCGGCGGGCAGGTCAGCCCAGTCGTACGCGCGCGCGGTGAACGCGCTGGTGGACGTCGCCGTCACCCCGTCCCAGATTTCCGCCTGCGCATCGATCGCGTGCGTCGCGGGCACGAAGCCCGCGAGGTCACGGGCGCGAATACCCTTGGGCAGCGCGTCATATAGCGCGTAGTTCTCGGTCTGCACCGACGGCGCCGTGACGTCGAGACGGAAGCGCACCTCGTCGCCCTGAACCACCTGACCGACATCGTTGTTGCTGTTGAAGCCTGCGCTTGCGGCCGGGGCATTGATCGAGTCAATGCCCTTCATCAGGCGAACGCCGGTGTCGAGCTGCACGGCGGCCTGGTCGCGGAGGAAAAAGACCTCCCCTGCGTCATTGCGCTGCTGGTACTTCGCGAGGTTCTCGGGCAGATCGACCTGGCCGAAGGCCGCCACATCGACGATCTTCGTCTTGATGAAGACGTCGAGGGTGGCGCTCCGCGGGAAGAATCGATCCGTCGTGTTGCCCGCGACGCAATCGGTGCTGCCGAGGTTCCAGGTGAAGATCTCGTCAGTGATGGTGGGGTTCGGCACGAACTCGTCCAGCCATGCCGCCCGGCCCACAGGTTGGCAGGCGCCGACCGAGAACTGGTTGCTCACCCGGTACGCGATGTTGTCGAAGCGACCGCCGGTCTGCGCGGGGTCGAACTCGGTGCCCACCGGCAGAAAATCAGTCAAGCGTGCGTCGCGCACGTCGGCGCCGGCGGGCGGGGTGAGCGTAATCTTCCACCAAACCTCATCGCCCGCGGCGAAGGGCGCGAGGGGCTGATCGGTCTCCCACTGCGCATTCGGAACGTTCACGATCTCGGCCGCGCTCGGCACGCCCGCAGACCGGGGCAGCACCCGCTTGTCCAGTTTGCTCAGACTCGCTTTCAGCGAGGCCCCGGAATCGTCCCAGGCGCGCCAAGTGCCGTCGGCTTCGGCCCCGCCGCTGGAAGTCACACCGTTCAGCGCGGGGATCGAGGTCGTCGTCATCTCGAGGTCGACCGTGTTCCTGACGGTGTCGCCTGACGAGGTGGCCCCGGGACGGCTGTCATCCTGCGCGTAGAGCGCGTTCTGCGATGCCGTGTAGGTGACCACGTGGCCGGCGCCGTTCGCCGCAGCGATCGGCGCGATGCTCAGATCAAGCGCGAAGTGCCCCGTCGCCGGGTCGAACGCGATGCCGGACAGGGTCGCGCCACTGAGTTCCGCCCCTGCGCGGCCCTCAGCAGACCAGCAGTCGTCGGCGATTTGCCCGAGCGCTTCATTCCACTCCTGCGGCGTCATATCGTCGGGCCGTGGGGTCGCGTTCGGGTCGCCAATGACCAATCGGGGTACCCCGGCGATGCTGCTCGCGCCCGGGGTGATCGGGACGTTTGCGGGGAAGACCGGGCAAATGCCGTCGCCCATGTCGTCGGTGACACGGTTGGGCAGAATCTGGGCACTGCCTCCCGTTCCGAGTTCCGCGCTCGCGTACTCGCTCGTCGCGATGTTCAGCGTGTAGACAGCGAGCTCGCCCTGGGTAAAGGACGCCTCTTTGACGCTTTTCAGCACGCGCACGTCGACGGCATCGACCGTGTGCGCGGCGATGTCCCCCGAGCTCGGGTCGGTGCCCTCGGCCAGAGGACCCGCGTAGGTGCCAGAGACACCCGCGACGTTCGTCAGCGCCTGCGCGTTGCCGTTGTCGTCCAGCCCCGGGTCGGTCTGCACTGAGCCGTGACGCGTCGAAGCGCCGCGGTTGTTGTCCAAATTCGCGGCTTGCTCGCCCGAGGCGTTCGGCTCGTACCCGAAGTCGAGCGTGTTCTCAAACAGGGGAACGCCCGCGCGGTAGCGAATCTCGAGCACGCCGGGAACGCCGGCGGTCGCGGAGTATCCCTGTGCGATGGGGGCCTTCACGTCGCGCGCGTCGCCCGCGGCGAGCAGCGACTGGAGGTCCCAGACGACCTTCGTGTAGACCTTGCCCGCATCGAGCTTGTACGTCGCCACCTCTTCGGGGGTTGGGACGACGGTCTCGACCGACTTCTCAACGGTGCCCGCGTTCGGCGCGGATCCTGCCGGGGCCGGAGTACCCTCGAGCCCGCCCGAGCCGGGGTATTCCTGGTCGTCGGGCTGGGTGCCGTTTGCTGGCCCCCGGGTGTTGTCCATGCCCCCCATGCCCAGGTACTCAAGGCCGGCAGGGAGGAAGTCAACGACCTCGGTGCCCGAGATGTTGCCCTCGCCCGTGTGATGCACGCGCAGCGTGTACGTGGTGCTGTTCAGGTGCACGCCGCGCAGGAGCTCATTCTCCGGGCTCGGCTCGCTCTTCTCGAGGCGCAGCGCCTCGACCCTGATGTTCAGGGTGTCGCTGCCCGTGGCCGACGTGTGGGCGCCGGTGCCCGTGCCGGTGCTGCCGGGGAAGTTGGGGACGTAGCGTTCGGCGTTGCTTGAGAACACGGCGGCCTGAATGTTCAGCTGGTCGGTCCCGACGGGGAAGCTCGTTGCGCGGGGGCGCAACGTCAGCGTTCCAACGTTCGACGCGTCTTCGGGCAGGTCCGACACATTCTGGAAGACGAGATACTGCGCGTCGTCGGGGACCTTGCAGGATGCCCCGACGGGCAGCAGGCCTACCTCTGCGCAGGCGAGGCCCCGGTTCGGCAGGGTCTCCCCCGGGCCGAATGTCAGGTAGGGACCGAAGGCCCCGCCCGTGCTTCGAATGGTCACGTTTGTGGGCAGCAGGATCGCCGCGCTGAGGTTGTACTGCTCGCCCGCCGAGGCGCCACCGCTCGTCATCGTCACGTTGACGGTGACGTCTTCACCAGCCAGGTAGGGCGCACTCTGCTGCGTAACCGTCACCTCAGACGCGGGCGATGCGGCCGACGCCATCTGCACGCCGACCCCGGCCACGAGCGCGCCCGCTCCCAGAGCGAAGGCGAGCGTTCCCGCCACCCAGGACCGAACCCGGACACGGCGAACGTCATTCGAATTGTTGCGCGACATGAAAATGCAATCCCCCGATTGACATTGAAATCTGCGGGCAGAAAGAGCCCATACTCTTTCCAACCTATGCGCGAGCCAAACGCCATTCGGCCAACCCGACCCGCTTCACCCTCGGCTTCACCCCGGGCGCGCCGCCGCGCTTCGGTGGGTCAGCACCGCCCTAAGGAGCAGGCGGACTGCAGAAAGGGCAGGCGCCCGGCACGAGGTTTTCGTGCCGGGCGCCTGCCCTGTGTGGTGTCTGCTGCGCTAGTTCAGCGGCGACTCCCGGCGGCGGCGAGCGAAGACAACCGCTGCCCCGCCGATCGCCAGCAGCGCGAGCGCCGCGGCGATCAGCGCCGCTGCGGAGTTCGAGCCCGTGCCCGGGAGCCCCTTCGGCGGAACGCCCGCGAAGCTATTCGTGAAGAGGACGTGCGCGCCGTCCTCGCTCAGCACGAGGCCCTCGAGCGTCACTCCCGCTGTCGACTGCCCCGCGACCGTAATGTTGGTCGACGCTGCGCCACCCGCGCCGGTCTCGGTCAGCTCACAGCGCGCCCCGGTGGGCAGATCAGAAATGACCTGCTGAGCACCGGCCTGCAGCGTGAACTCGCGCGTGAGCTCGTTCTTCGTGCCACCCCACTGGCAGACCAGAGCAAAGTCGAAGCTCTGGCGCAGCTGCTCCCCACTCAACGGGAACTCGTTGCTACTGCGCGAGCTCTTCTCTACGATCAGCTCGCCGAGCGAGTAGGTGTTCGTGAGGTTCACCAGGGTCGCCTCGGCGCCGCTGCGGGGGCTGCGGATGGTGATCTCGGCTGACATTCCGTCGTCCGCGGGGTTCACCCCGGGCGTCGTCGCGATCGAGCGACCGACCTCGCCGTGCTCGCCCACGGTACCGTCCTCACTGACGACGCAGTCCGCGCCAATGGGCAGCCCTTCGACACGCACCGGGGTGCCGTCTGCGGGGACCATGAGTTCAGCGAACGCGCCCATGTCGAGCGCGACGCGCTCCGGGTCGGCGACGCCACTCGGCACGGTACACGCGAGCGTCACCGGGAATGCCTCGGGAATCGGCGTGACACCGTTCGCCTCGACCTGCTTCGTGATCTGCAACGCCCCGGTCTTCAGCGTGACGCCCGCGGGCGGCGGAGCCTTCGGAAGGTTCACCCGGCCACCGGTCGTGTCCCAGGCGATCACACCGTTCTGGTTCCAGGCGAACTGCGCCTCGGCGAACTCGGCCAGGGTCGGCTGCAGCCCGTCAGCGGTGTGCTCGATGACGCGGTTCACGGTCTCAAACTCGACGTTGACCCACTCGGCCGGCTTCAGCGGAGCGCCCGTCGCCATCGTCACGATGACACGGAACCCGGCGATGTCCTCGACCGCGCCCGTGTAGCTGTCCCGATCGATCCAGGTGTTCCCTGCTCCCGAGCATTCCGGGTCCGCGATCCACGCCGAGACAGGATCCTGCCCAATGCAGTTCGTGGGGTTCGTCGTGAGTTCGACCGTGTACGTCGCCCCGGCCGGCATCTCTGCGAGTGCGATCGAGCTGGGGTCGGCGAGCACCGGGCGGAACGTGCTGGCTCGCTGGGCATTGCCGGCGAGCAGCTTGTCCCCCGTGCGAGGCAGCATGTCGACGATGGTCATCCGCGCAAGATCGGCCGTGCCAGCGTTGACGTGCTGCAACTTCCAGCTGTCGGTGGCGCCGACCGCCGTATAGGCGGCGCAGGGAGTCGCGACGTAGCCATCGGCCGACCAGCGAGAGGCCGCACAGTCCGCGCCCGACTTGATATCGAGGCCGTCCATCTCACCGATCAGGTTCTCGCCAAGCGTGTCGACGCGCTCGCCGTTCACGGTCTTGACCGCCCCGACCAGCGTGCCCCCGCGTGGGTGCACGTAGTTGGTGTTGGTGCACTCGGACGAGCTCCCCGGAGTCGTGCCGACCTGGCCGTTGTTCGTCGGCTGGGTGCAGGTCGCGAGCACGACGCCGGTCTCGACGATCACCTCGTTGGAGGCCTTCTCAGACGCGTTGAGCCCGGGCTGCAGGATGACGCCGAGGTCGATGGTGACCTCTTCGCCCGGCGCCATGAACGAATCGGCGGGCCAGGTGAAGGTCAGCGCACCACCATCGAGGCCCACCCCGATCTGCGCCGGATCGATACTGAGGTCGGCGCCGCCCGTCTGCGAGAAGGTCGGCTGGACGCCGTCCCACTTCAGCGTCGCGGGCAGCTGGTCGGTCACGGTCTCGATCGGCAGGTAGCTTGAGCCAGTGTTCTTAAAGATGAGCTGCCACGGGGCGCTCTCCATCGAGCTGACGATGTGCGTCGTCGAGTCGAGCGGCGCGCGCTTTTGCACCGAGATCGCGTTCGTGCCGGGCACGAAGCCGATGCTCTGCTCGGCATCGTCGGTCGCGGTGCCGGTGCCGGATCCGGTCGCCGTGGTGCTCGCCGTGTTAGTGACGATCCCCGCAGTCCAGTCCGAGTCGAGTCCGGCCCGCAGTTGCACGGTGAAGGGCAGGGTTGCAGTGCCCCAACTCGAGGTCCACGAGGTGGCCCGCAGCGGGAAGAGCGCGCCGTCGACCCGGTCAAAGGTGACGCGCAGGCCACGCACCTGGGCGAGGTCGGTCACGGCCTCGAACGCGATCCAGTTCCCGTCGACCAACGCTTCATGCGCGCGCCGATCGGCGTCGATCGGCGCGACCGGGGTGCCGAGCGACACAAGCTCGAAGATCTCCCAGAAGCCCGCAGTGCTGTCCTCAATGACGAGTGAATCGAGCGGCGCGGTCGAGCCGTTTGGCGTGGCCGTCAACCCGACGGTGACGGGCGCCTGCGGGTCGGCCTCGTAGAGGTTCTTGGTGTCGGCATGCGTGCCGGGAAGCGTGTTTTCCACGGAAACCGACTTCTCAAGGCGCACCGCGATCTTCGCTGAGGTCAGGCCGACCACCGCGTCGTCGGTGTCCGCTGGTTCACGGCTGGGGTCGACCACCAGGTCCTGGCCCAGGGCGCGCGCGAAGTTGCTGACCTGGACGGCCGAGCCGTCCGGTCCCCCCAAGACGGGGGCACCCGTCGCACGGTGGGTCGGGCGGAGCTGCATGTCGAGCTGCATGGTGAGGTCATCGCCGGCAACGATCCGATTGCCATAAATTTCGGGGCTCGTGCCCTGGTAGGTCACGGCCACACCCACGGTGTTCGCGAGCAGCTCCGGCAGGGGCCCGCCTGGAGCGGTCCCCTGCAGCTGCGCAATCGAAAAGACCTCGCTGCGCTGCACGCCGTTCTCGAAGATCCACAGCTCGACCTGGCTCTGCGCCACGTCGATGTACGCGGGCAGCGCGCTAAAGCTCACGCCGGTCAGCGTGAACTGATCGAAGTGGTTTTGGCCCGCCTCGCTCGCGAAGTCGCGGTCGGCGAACGGGCTCAGCTCCATCCCGGTCGCGCCGAGAATATCGGTCGCGACGTCCGTGACGCGAAGCTTGCCCAGTTTCATCGCACCCTTTTCCCCCTGCGTCGGGAGGCCAGAGACGTTCTCCGTGGTCAGCGTGAAACGGGTCGTCGGGTAGTCCTCGGGCAGCAGGTCGCCGCCCTTGGGGACGGTCAGCGCGGCCGGTGCGACCTCCTTCTGAAGCGACACGTTCGCGACGCCATCGATCACGTTGATCGTGTCGCTCGCGGTGCCGCGGTGCGTGGTTCCGCCGCGCTCACCGGCGATCTCGAAGGTGTTGTCGATACATCCCGCGTCGGGGGCCAAGGCCGGCGGCACGAGGCAGTTGAACGTGGTCTCAGAGGTGACCCACTTCACGGGGTCAGTCGGGGCAGCGCTGCGCGCCTGGTCCCGAAGCTGCCAATCCAGCTGGTAACTGCGGACCTCGGCAGAGGCAGAAACGCCAGCGCCAACTGCTGGAGCACCTACGTCACCCGCCGCTGCGGCGGCCGCTCGGGCAGGCTCGTTTGACGCCAGCGTCAGCCGCACCCCGAGCGTCGAGAGCTGTTCCGCGCCCGACAGCGTGTACCCGACAAAGCCCTGGGCATTCATCCAGTTGCCGTCGGCCGGGGCGCCCGTGGGGGCGGACCAGACCGAGCCGTTCCACAGCTCAACCCGCGAAACGAGGTCCCACTTCAATTGGGGGCTGCTCGAGAAGGTGATGGGCTGCACTCGGGTGAGGTTGAACGCCTCATACACCGTGCCCACGCCGCTCACGCTTGGCAGGGCCGGGTCGGTGAGCGTGATCTCGGCGAAGCCGGGCTCGCTCAGCACCCACTGTTGCACCGTCGAGCTCGAGGTGCCGGACTGCGAGACCAGGAGGTCGTCGGTCCAGTTCTTGTCCGCCCACATTGGACCGACACCCATCGCCTCGTCATCACGAATGCTGCCGGTCTCGGTGTCGCTCGCGTCGCCGGCGACCGCTCGGTTCTCCAGCTTGCCTGTCGCGTCGACTGTCGCCGTGTTGAGGTACGGCGTGGGGGTGAAGTCCGGTGCGCCGTTCGGGGTCGTGGTGCCCCCGGAGCGCAGCTCGCTGCGCGCCTCGAACCGCAGGTTCGGTTTCACGTCGGTGGAGACACCGAGGCCTGCCGGGTTCGTGTAGTTGAAGCGGATCCCGGTGGTGGTCGCGGCAACGCCCGACAGGTCGATACTGACGTCGCTTCGGTCGGTCAGCGTGGTGACCGCGACCCAGCTGCCGGTGTCGGAGTCGAACCGCTCGATCGTGAGGGTCGCACCAGCCGGGACATCGATGGGGGCCACAACCTCGGTGAGGTTGTAAGCGTCCCAGAAGGTACCGGTCCCCGCCGCACCCGCCGGCAGCTGATCTGCAACGACGATCTCCACCGGCTTCGTCTTGTCGCCCACGGCAGTCGCGTTGGCGGGCAGCTGCACGATGACATCATCGCCCGGGAAGACGGTGCTCGGGCTGAGCTTCTTCTCGATCGCAACGTTGATGGCCGGCGAGACGACGACGAGGTTCGCCTCGGCGCCGTCAGTGGCGGGCTCGTCGATGTTCGGACGAGTGCCCTCGACCTCGATCTTGTTGAGGAACGGGCCCGCTTCGGCGCCGTCCAGAGCGAGGTCCTCGCTGGTGTCGATCGCGTACTTCACCTGGCTCGTCGCGCTCGGGGCGATCGCGCCGGTGAAGGTGATCTCGAACCCGGAGATGTCGAGGCCGGCGGGCGGGGAGGGAAGCGCTGCTCCCGGAACCAGGACCACGGTTTCGGGTCCCGTCGCGCTCTGCCAAGTGATCGTGCCGCCGGTGGCACCGGCGGGCCACACCTGCGCGCTGTAGCTCGGGTCGAAACCGGCGAACGCGAGCTCCTCCGAGAAGTAGGCCGCGTCCGATCCGGCGGCGGGCTCGCGGATGGTGAGCGCGTCCAGGGTGGCGCTGTTCGGCGCGTCCTGGTTCTTGGCTGTCAGGATTGCGTGCACCGTGTTGCCTGCGACAGTCTTCAACGGTTCAACCTCAGCGCCACCCGCGTCGACGAACGTCTTCCCGGCGCGCACCTCGATGACGGTTGGGGTAACCGCGAATGGCGCGGTCGCGTCCTTCGTCACGGCCGGCTGCCCGGCGGTCTCGACCGTGGCCGATACGGTGTTCGTCTCGGAGTAGCCCTTCGAGAGGTCGGCCGTCAGGCCGAGCCGATCCTCTTCACGCTGCGCGGCGCCGAACGCCTGCGTCACCGTCGCGTCGGGCTCGATCGCGCCCGCGTAGCTCAGGCGGACGCCGCCAACGTCGGCGTTGGCGATCGAGCTGCCGTACTCGGTCCAGTTCCAGCTGGTGCCGTCGAACGCGTACACCTCAACTCGGGCGCTTGCCGCGCCCGCGGGCCAATTCGCAGGGGCCGCAGGGTCACCCGCGAAGCCGGTGAAGTCGACGTAGCGGAAGGGGTTGCTCTCTTCGAGCTCGGTCGCGCCGTCCTGGGCGGTGGGGGTGTCCTGGAGCACGAGCGAGTCGACGGCGACGTTCGAGGACTGGGTCGCGCCGATCGTGATCGTCGAGGCGGCGCCGGGCTCGAATGCCTGGCTGCCCGGCTCCCAGGTCTTGTTCGGGGTGACGTCGATCTTCAGCGGTACGTGCACCGAGATGACGGCGTCGTCCTTCGCACTGAGCGGGTCGGCGGGGTCGGCTCCAAAGCCGGAAATCGTTGCCTGGTTGACGAGGTCCTGATCGTTGAAGGCCCAGTCCACCGTGAGGTCGGCCGGCACGGTCAGGGTGTACTCGATCCACCCCTGCGCACCCGTCGGCAGGCCTGTGCCGCCGCCGTCGATGGGGGCAGCGATGTCGAGGGTGATGGTGCGGTCTGCTTCGGAAGAGCCGACGACGCCCTCGCCCGCGGGCGAGACGCCGGGAACTTCGAGGGTGAGCACGCTATCGGGCTGCCCGGGAAGCTTGGCGCCGATTCCGCTGATCGCCCAGCCCGCGAATGCGGCCGGCAGTACGTCGGTGAGCAGCACCGGGCCGTCCGCGTCGTAGTTCTCGGCACTGAACTCGACCCGGTAGTTGACGCTCTGGCCGGGCTGCAGTTCGCGGTGCGCGTCCTGACCGTTCACCTTTTTGTCGATCTGGAGGAACGAGCCGGGCTGTGCTGCCGCCGGCGTGAGCCCGCTGGCCCCAAATGTCGCCCCCACCAGCAGCACGACGAGCGCGCCCGAGATCCAGGAGCGCAGGCGCCCCCGACGAGAAAAAGCCTGGTTCGAGAACGCCACCGAAATACCCCAAATATGATTCATAGTTGCTGGACGCCCCCCGCCCAAGCCTCGAATAGCCTAGCCATCCTCGAGCGATTCCAGGAATCGAGTTGCCCGCCGACGCCAATTCGAGCCGGGCTCCCGGCTCCCGGCTCCCGGCCAGGCGGTCTACACTCGCGGAGTGATCACGTCTCTGCTCGCGCCGACCCCGGTGCGCCTCATCCCGGCGCAGTGGCGCGCCCGCGAGGCGGCACATCACGCACGCGCGGACGCGTTGACGAGCGCCCACCGCGCGCGCAGGCAACGCGGCGAGACCCACGCGATCGAGGATTTTCTCTTCACCTACTACCCCGTCTCGCCAGCGAAGCTTCATCGCTGGCATCCGGGCGCGGGCGTCACCCTCGAGGGCGCGGCGATCCTGTTCGATCCGGCGCAGGATCCTGTCCGCGCCGATTGGAAGTACTACGCCCGCACCGGGGCCGCTGCCGAGGACCTGACGGTCGACCTCGCCGCGCTGTGGGAAGCGCGCGGGAAGCTCATCAGCTTCATCGAACGGCTATTCACCGAGACCCTCGAGCGCACGCCGTCGTTCGGCTGCTTCGGGCTGCACGAGTGGGCGATGGTGTATCGCATGACACCTGAGGAGATTCGGCACCGGACGCTCCCGTTGCGCCTCGGGGCGCTCGACACCGACGTGGTCGTCGAGTCGAACCCGATCGCGTGCAGCCACTTCGACGCGTACCGCTTCTTCACGCCGGCGGCCGAGCCGCTCAATGAGCTGCGCCCCACCCGCGAGAACCAGGCCGAGATGGAGCAATCAGGCTGCCTGCACGCGGGGATGGACGTCTACAAGTGGGCGGTGAAGCTCGGCCCGATCGTGCCCGGCGAGCTGCTCCTCGACGCATTCGAGCTTGCACGCGACATCCGCTCGGTCGACATGCGGGCCTCTCCCTACGATGTGAGCTCGTACGGCCTGGCCGCGATCCCCGTTGAGACGCCGGAGGGGAAGCGAGCGTATGCAGCGCTGCAGCGCGGCTTCGCCGACCGCGGCAACGCGCTACGCGTGCGTGTGCTCGACGCGATCGCGCGTGCCGGGTCAGCCGCGGCTCGGCTCAGCGACCGCTAGGGGCTTCTCCACCGCCGATTTCCGTCGCTCCGCGCGAGGTCCCAGGGCGCGAAGCGCGCCGAGAATGGCGATGAGGTCCACGCCCTCCTGCATCCAGGCGCCCAGCAACGCTGGCAGCACGCCGGTGGCGGCGACGAACATCAGCGCCCCGCTAATCACGATGCCGAGCCAGATACTCTGCAACGCGATCCGCACGGTGTCGTGCCCGATCTGCACCGCACGGCCGACCCCCGCGAGGGTGTCAAACCGCCCGACCACATCGGCCGACTCACTCGCCGCCGTCGCCCCGCGCGCGCCCATCGCATAGCCGATGTCCGCTGCCGCCAGCACGGGAGCGTCGTTCAGCCCATCCCCGACCATCAGCAGCGGGCGCACCGGCACCCCCGCGATGATCCGCACTTTGTCGGCGGGAAGACACTCGGCATGCAACTCCTCGATGCCAAGGCTGTCGGCGATCGGCCGCGCGGTGGCCTCAACGTCTCCCGTCACCATCAAGATGCGCTCGACTCCCGCACCCCGAAGCGCGTCCAGCGTTGCAGCAGCCTCAGGACGGACCCGATCGCGCATGACGATGACGCCGGCGAGCCGGTCGTCGACGCCGACGTAGATCGCGAGCTCCCCCGAGGCGATCTCGGCGCGCGAGAATTCCTGCACCGATTCGGCGACCCAGCCAGGCTTCCCCACACGAACGGTGCGATCTCCGAGAACGGCGCGCACGCCATTCGTCGCAATCTCAGCCGACTCACCCGCGGGTGCGAGCGCGAGGCCGCGGGCCCTCGCCTCGTCGATGACCGAGGCCGCAAGCACATGAGACGAGTACACCTCCGCCGATGCCGCGAGCTGGAGCACCTCGTTCTCGGTGAACCCGTCGGTGGGTTCAATCCGTCGCAGGCTCGGCCGGCCCGTCGTGATGGTGCCGGTCTTATCAAAGGCCACGGCCCGCACGCGCGCCAACTGTTCGAGCGTCCCGCCGCCCTTCACGATGATGCCCTCGCGGGCGGCCCTGCTCATCCCGCCCAGGAAGGCGACAGGCGCCGCGATCAGCAGCGGACACGGCGTCGCCACGACCAGCACCTCCGCGAAGCGGACCGGGTCGCCGCTGAGGGCCCATGCGGCCCCCGCGATCAGCAGCGCCACGGCGGTGAACGGTACCGCGTATCGGTCGGCGAGCCGCACGACCTGCGCTTTGCTCCCCGCCGCCTCCCGCACGAGGTTCACGATCTGCTGATATTGACTGTCCGCCGCAACAGCGATCGCACGCATCTCGACCGCACTCGACCCGCTCACAATGCCACTCAGCAGCTTCTCTCCGGCCGCGCGATCAACGGGAAGGCTCTCGCCGGTCAGTGACGATTCATCGAAGGTGGCAGCCTCGCTCAGCAGGATCCCGTCAACCGGCACGACTGCACCGGGGAGCACCAGGATCTCGTCGCCCACCGCGATCTCGTCGACGCCGATTTCGCGTCGCTCCCCCGCCTCCAGCCGAATCGCGCGCTGCGGGGCGCGGTTCAGCAGCGCGGTGAGCTCGCGGGTCGAACGATTCTCTGCGTAGTCCTCGAGCGCCTCACCTCCGGTGAGCATGAGTACGACCACGAGCGCCGCCCAGGACTCCCCCACCAGCACCGCCGCGACGATCGCGATCACGGCGAGCACGTCGAGCCCGGCGTGCCCGCGAAGGAGCTGCCGGACCATGCCCACCGCCTGCCAGCCGGCGATCACGAGGGCGTACCCGCCAACCAGCCACTCGGCGGCCCCGCGAGCCGGAGTGGCCAGCAGGATCAGCCCGGCCGAGGCCACGAGCAGCGTGGCGGCAACGAACGGATACGAACGAGCCGAACGGAGAATGATGCGCATGTCACCCATGGTGGAGGAAACACGAGGGATTCGCGACTTCTCCCGCCCGCGACGCTTCCGGGTTACCCTGATGGCACCGGATACACGCACACGATCGGAGGCCTCGATGGATCAGCACCACTTTACGCAGGATCAGCTCGAGGGCGCCCTCGATCGCTATCGATCAGCGCTCGTGGACGCGCGCGAGGGCTCGGAGGAGCACACGACGCGCGACGAGCTCATCTCAGCGGCCCGCGTCATCCTCGACGAGGACGACTTCGAGGCCCACCAGCTCGTACAGGTGCTCGCCGGGGGCGAATTCGGCGACCCAGTATGGAACTTGGAAGAGGAAGTCCTCGACGAGGACTAGCCCTTAGGCGTCCCGCTCACCCGCGATGCGGGTGTGGTGCTGGATCACCTCGGCGACGACGAAGTTGAACCACTTCTCGGCGAACTCGGGGTCGAGGTGCGCGCCCTGCGCCAGCTCGCGCAGGCGCTCGATCTGGCGCGCCTCGCGCCCCGGGTCAGACGCCGGCATGTCGTGCGTTGCCTTCAGCACGCCCACGTCCTGCGTGCAGCGGAATCGCTCCGCGAGCATGTGGATGAGGGCGGCATCGATGTTGTCGATGCTCGAACGCAGGCGAGCAAGCTGCTCTTCCGGAGCGGGGCCGGCCGCGGCCGACCCCGGGATCAGCTGATCGCTCATCCGAGGAGATCGTGCAGGACGACAACCTGCTCGCGCTCGGGACCGACGCCGATGGCGGAGATCCGCGAGCCGCTCATTGCCTCGAGGGCGTGGATGTAATCCTGAGCGTTCTTCGGCAGGTCCGAGAACTCGCGGCAGCCCGAGATGTCCTCGGACCAGCCGGGGAACTCTTCGTAGATCGGCTTCGCGTGGTGGAAGTCGCTCTGGTTCACGGGCATCTCATCGTGACGCACGCCGTTCACGTCGTACGCGACGCAGACCGGGATCGTCTCGAGTCCTGAAAGCACGTCGAGCTTCGTCAGCACAAAGTCCGTGACGCCGTTGATGCGCGCCGAGTAGCGCGCGATGGGTGCGTCGTACCAACCGCACCGGCGCGGACGCCCCGTGGTCGTTCCGAACTCGAAGCCCTGGTTGCGCAGGTAGTCGCCCGAGGCGTCAAACAGCTCGGTCGGGAACGGGCCCGAACCGACACGTGTCGTGTACGCCTTGATGACCGAAATCACGCGGTCGATCGCGGCGGGCGGCAGCCCGGATCCGGTGCTCGCGCCGCCGGAAGTCGCGTTCGAGGAGGTGACGAACGGGTAGGTGCCGTGATCGATGTCGAGCATGGTCGCCTGACCGGCCTCGAACAGAATGGTCTTGTCCGCTTGCATCGCCTCGTGCAGCAGCAGCCCGGTGTCGCACACCATCGGCTCGAGCATGTCGCGGTACGAGAGCAGTTCTTCCACAACCTCGTCGACGCTGATCGCGCGGCGGTTGTAAATCTTGACGAGCACCTGGTTCTTGAACTCCAGCGACGCCTCCACCTTCTGACGCAGGATCCCCTCGTCGAAGAGATCCTGGATGCGGATGCCCACGCGGTTGATCTTGTCGGCGTACGCCGGGCCGATGCCGCGGCCGGTGGTGCCGATCTGACGCTTGCCCAGGAAACGCTCGGTCACCTTGTCGAGGGTGCGGTGGTAGGCAGTGATGACGTGCGCGTTGGCGCTCACCTTCAGGCGCGAGACGTCGACGCCGCGAGCGCTGAGCGCCTGCAGCTCACCCTGCAGCACCTCGGGGTCGATGACGACACCGTTCGAGATGACGGGGATGACGCCGGGGGTAAGAATGCCGGACGGCAACAGATGGAGGGCATACTTTTCGTCGCCAACCACCACCGTGTGGCCGGCGTTGTTCCCGCCGTTGAACTTGACCACGTAATCAACGCGGCTTCCGAGCAGGTCGGTTGCCCGGCCCTTGCCCTCGTCGCCCCACTGGGCGCCAGTAATGAGTACAGCGGGCATCTCAGCCCCTCCTTCGATCTGGACGTACCCGACCATCCTACCGGCGGGACCGCTCGCCGGGGTTTTCGGGCCAGATCGGGGCGCATTGCATCACTCGGCATTATCCGAAACATGAGTAAACAGTGGAGGCGGGGTGGGGCGATTCCGCACTAGCGTAGGCCCAGTGGCCACGCACTCACTGCTCGGCCCAATTGCAAAGGAGCAACCGATGAGTTTTTCCCTCGGCACACCGCGCCGCCGCGGATTCGCCGTCGCCCTCGCCGCCGCTGCCGCCCTGGCGCTGTCAGCGTGCGCCGGCGGCTCGGGCGCGGCCCCGTCCACCGAGCCACCCGCTGACAGCGGCGCTGAGATCGAAAACGTCACCGTCGCGTTCCCTGGCTCGCTCGCCAACCTGTACATCGGGACGGAAAGCGGGATCCTGAATTACTATCTCGCGAGCGCCGTGCAAGAAGGACTCGTCGGCATCGACCCCGAGGGCAAAGTCGTCCCGGCCCTCGCAGAAAGCTGGGAGACTCCCGACACGACCACGTACGTCTTCGAGGTTCGCCAGGACGCAAAGTTCCAAAACGGTGAGCCCGTCACCGCGGACGACATCGTGTTCAGCCTCGAACAGGCACGCAGCGCCGAGGCGTCGCCCGGCATCAACTACTACCTGAGCAATCTCGACACCGTGGCGAAGACCGGCGAACACCAGGTCACGGTGACGACGCTTGCGCCGGATCCCGCCTTCCTCAAGACCATGTCGAGCGCAGGGGCCGCAGTCATCACACAGCAGGCATTCTGGGAAGAGCACGAGGGCAGCATCGGCACCAGCCAGTCTCTGATCCTCGGCACTGGCCCGTACAAGGTCACCGACTTCCAGCCCGACTCGCACGTCACACTCGAGCGAGTCGATACCTGGTGGGGTGGGGTGCCAAAGGCGAAGCAGATCGAGATCTCGTTCATTCCCGACGAGAACACTCGCCTGCTCGCGACCCAGAAGGGGGACATCGATATCGCCTTCAGCGTCCCGCTCAAGCAGGCCGAGCAGTGGCAGAAGATCTCCGACGGGCGCGTCGAGTCGGTCAACGATCTGTCGTACGTCGGATTGCTCTTCGACCAGACGGTCGCTCCGTTTGACGATGTGAACGTGCGAAAGGCGATCTCAAGCGCAGTGGACCGCGACGCGATCGTCGAGAAGCTGCTGCGCGGATACGGCGAGCCGGCGAACGCCATCATGACGCCGGAATCGCTTGCCGCCGTGCACGACGGCGACGCCGCCCGCAAGCTGCTCGCGGACGTACAGCCTCCCCAATTCGACCTGAAGCAGGCCGAGCAGTTCCTGTCGGAGTCCTCGGTTCCCGAAGGGTTCGCGCTCGAACTCACCTACCCCAACTCGGGTCCGCAGCTGGGCACGGCCGCACAGTCGCTCGCCGAGAACCTGGGGCCGCTCGGCATCGACGTCAAGGTACGCGAGGTGCCCCTCGAGGAGTGGCTCGCCACCATCGGCGACGGCGAGCACGGCCTGAGCTACATGTGGTACTTCTCCACAACGGGCGATCCGGCTGAGATCAGCTCGTACCTGCTTGGCGAGGCCAACCCGAACATGTACGACGACCCGAAGGTCCTCGACCTGTTGGCGCAGTCCAACGCTGCGGCGAGCGCCGAGGAGCGGGTAAACCTCCTGCTCCAGGTTGAGCAGGAGAACGCCGATCAGGTCATCAATGCGCCGCTGTGGTGGGGCCAGTCGCTCACCTACTTCAGTAACGCGGTCGGCGTGAAGACGTTCAGCCCGTACACCTTCATTGGTTCGTGGGGTGCGGAGTTGTACGCCGCGAAGTAGTGCACATGCGCGGTGGGGCGAGTACACATGCCCCACCGCACATGCTCGCCCAGCCCCTCCCCCGCCCGATCTCAGTTGAGGAGTTCGCCGATGACCCAAGCCGATTCGAGCCTCGTCGCAGAGTCTCCTCCGGGTGCCCCCGATCCCGGGGGGAACCGGATCGGGCGCAGCCCCGCTCAGGCGCTCACACGCATCATCGCGATCCGGCTGGGCAGCGTCCTGCTCATCCTGCTGGCGATCTCGCTGCTGACCTACTCACTGATGTACCTCGCGCCGGGGGATCTCGTAAAGAATCTCATTGGCAACCGCCCGGCGACGCCAGACACGATCGCCGCGGTGCGCGCCCAATACCGGCTCGATGACCCCTTCCTGACACGCTATTTTGACTGGCTCGGGAGCGCACTGCGCGGCGACTTCGGCGAATCGATCCGCCTGCAGCAACCCGTATCGACCGTGATCGCTTCCCGTCTGGGGTTGACCGTTGCGCTCGCGACGCTCGCGTTCCTGATCGCCGCGATCACCGCGATTCCTCTCGGCGTCCTCAGCGCGTCCCGTGCGGGGACGAGCACTGATCGTTTCGCAAGCGCGCTCGCGTTGCTCGGCCTCTCTGCGCCCACTTTCGCGCTCGCGATCCTCCTGCTCTTCCTCTTCGCCTACCTCCTCCCGCTGTTCCCCGCCTTTGGCGGCGGAAAAGGCCCGCTCGACACGCTCTGGCACTTGGTACTTCCCGCGGTGTCGCTCGCGGCCGGCATCGGCGCCATCCTGATGCGAATGACGCGGGCCGCTGTGCTACGCGAACTCGAGAGCGACGCCATCACGTTCGCACGGGCTCGCGGGCTCTCGGAGCGGGAGGTCCAGGGCGTTGCACTTCGGGGCGCGGCAATCCCGATCGTCACGGGCGCCGGACTCATCTTGACCTTCATCATTGGCGGCACCATCATTGTCGAAACCGTTTTCGCGTTGCCCGGGCTCGGCTCGCTGTTGCAGGAGTCAGTGCTCTTCAAGGACCTCCCCGTCGTGCAGGCAGTCACCCTGCTCATCGCTGCGGCGATCGCCATCATCACGATCCTGGTAGATCTGAGCTATCTGCTGTTCGACCCGCGTGTACGAGCCAGGGAGCTGGGACAGTGAGCACGAAGACCACCCGCATCGCCACCGTCGCCCGCGATCGTATAGCCGGCCCTCGCCAGCGGGACTGGGCAGTGATCGCCGCGGCGATCCTGCTCACTCTCGTCGCGCTCACCGCGCTCGTCTCGCCCTTGCTTGTCGGGCCGGCCTCTGCCCAAAGCATCCTCGACGCACTGCTGCCGCCCGGCAGCCCTGGCCACCTACTCGGAACCGACGAGCTGGGTCGCGATGTGCTGCTGCTCACCCTCGCGGGAACGGGTTCGGCGATCGCCGGCCCCGTAGTGATCGCGACCGGCTCGATGCTGCTCGCCATCGTCTTCGGCACGCTTTCCGGCTACCTCCGGGGCGTCGTCGACGGAGTGATCGGTCGCATCGTTGACGTGTTGCTCTCCCTTCCCGTGATGCTGCTCGCGATCGTCGTGGCCGGCATCTTCGGTGCCGGATACTGGGTGACGGTCGCCTTGCTCGTCATTCTCTTTTGTCCCTCCGACATTCGCATCGTTCGCGCGGGTGCGACCGAGCAGACCCCGCGGCCGTACGTCGAGGCCGCGCAGATGCTGTCGCTGCCCCCCAGCCGCATCATGTTCCGGCACATCCTGCCGAACGTGTGGCCACTCATCCTGACGAACCTGATGCTGAACCTCGCGATCGCCCTCGTCACCCTCTCATCCCTCTCGTTCCTCGGCATCGGCGTCGAGCCGGGCACGGCTGATTGGGGTCGCCAGATCTCCGACGGCCGCGGCGTCATGGGAGACAACCCAGCTATGCTGCTCGCGCCCGCGATCCTCATCGTCCTCGTCTCCATGTCGATTAACCTGCTCGGCGACCACCTCGGTGAGCGCCTGCGCGAGAAGGGCATCCAATGAGCCGCCTCTCCCCCACACCACTCGGCGTTGTCGTGCACGGCCTCACCGTGTCCTCCGCGGCAGGTGCTCTCGTCGAGCCGCTCGATCTCGTCATCCCACCCGGCCGAACGCTCGCGATCATCGGCGAGTCCGGATCGGGGAAATCGATGACGGCTCGAGCGATCACCGGGCTCCTCCCTCGAGGGGTCACCGCTGCCGGGACGGCAGTCATCGACGGCGAGTCCACAGACCTCGCCGAACAGGACCCCGCCGTCTGGTCTCGGGTGCGCGGACGTCGCGCGGTCCTCCTCTTGCAGGATCCCTTCACCAGCCTCAGCCCCGTCATCCGCTGCGGACGCCAAATTGGCGCGACGATCGTCGCGCGGCACCGCGCCACCGGCGAGCCGCCACTCTCGCGCGGCGAGGTGGATGCCGAGATTGCTCGCCGGCTCGACGAAGTGCGCCTCCCGGCGAGCGTCACCCGCCGTTTCCCCTCCGAGCTCTCGGGCGGGATGCGTCAGCGCGTCGCGATCGCGGCTGCCCTTGCGGCAGAGCCCCGGCTCCTCATCGCGGACGAGCCCACCACCGCGCTCGATGCGAGTACGCAGGGCGGGGTGCTCGACCTCCTGCGTGAGCTGCAGCAGAAACATGAGATGAGCGTGCTGCTCATCAGCCACGACCTCGGCATCATCGGCGGACGCGCGGACGAAGTGCTCGTCATGCGGAAGGGGCAGATTGTCGAGCAGGGCACTGTCGAGCGCGTGCTGGGCGCGCCCAGTCATCCATACACGCGCGCGCTGATCGAGGCGAATCCCTCGCTCGACGACGCGTCACCCCCGCTCGCCCACCCGGGCGCAGCACTGCTCAGCGCCACAGGAATGACGAAACGTTTCGGACGCGCGACCGCGCTTCACGACGCCAGCGTCGACGTGCGTGCAGGTGAGATTGTCGCGATCGTCGGTGAGTCCGGCTCCGGGAAGTCGACCCTCGCCCGCTGCATCGCCGGCCTCGAGCACCCCGACGCAGGCTCCGTGACCCTCGACGGTCTCACTCTCCCGCCCGGTCGCCGGGGGCGTACCCCGCAGCAGATGCAGATCGTGTTCCAGGATCCCTACTCGACCCTGAACCCCGTCTTCACAGTCGGGCAGGCGCTCACCGAAGCCCTCGCCGCGAGCGGGCGCAGCGCCGACGAGGTGCCTGAGCTGCTGCGCCTCGTCGACCTCGACCCTTCGTTCGCCGCGCGCCGACCGTCGCAGCTGTCTGGCGGACAGCGTCAACGCGTCGCGATCGCGCGAGCGCTGGCCCCCCAGCCGCGCGTCTTGATCTGCGATGAGAGCGTCTCAGCGCTTGACGTGTCAGTACAGGCACAGGTGTTGGAGCTGCTTGCCCGGCTGCGGGATGAGCTCGGGCTGGCCATGCTCTTCATTACGCATGACCTGGCAGTGGTCGCGCGGATCGCGAACCGTATGGTGGTGCTCCGCGGGGGCGAGATCGTCGAGCGGGGCACCGCTGAACAGGTTATGCGAGAACCCGCTCACCCCTACACGCGCATGCTGGTCGAGGCCGCCCGCGAGGACAGCGTGCACCGCCCCACGGCAGCCGCCCCAACGGGCCTTGCGGCTGCTCCAGCGACAACTGATACACCGGGTACCCCAAACGCGCAAGGAGCCACCGAATGATCCCCGCCGATTCCCCCTCGCCCGTCCAGCACAGCGCGTTTGTCGCGGAGTCTACCGACGGTACTGCACTGCCGGCCGGCTTTGAGGCTGCGGCGGCGCGCCGGACCCGATGGGAGCTGCCCCGTGCACTCTGGGCGCCGCGGGTAACGGTGCTGCGGGACGCTGCGGGAGCCCCCGTCGCGGCGGCGCTCACAGCGGGACGCCTGTACTCGCCCTCGCGAAAGATCATTGACGTCATCATCGCGCCCGGCGCTGATGCCGACGGCGCCGCCTTCAGCGCAACGGTCGAGGCCGCCGCGCTCGATGCTCCCGCCCCATCCGAGGCGCGTCCGTCCCCGGTGCTCGTGAAGTTCGAGGAGCATCCCATGCTTGCACCGCTCAGCGCGCGCGACGCGGCAACGCTCGTGGCCCTCGGGTTTCAGCGCGATGCCGACCCTGTGCCGTCGGTCGCGAGCACTCGCGCGGCCGCCGCCGAGGGCGTGCGCTCCTGGTCCCGGTGGAGCCCCGGAACCGGACCCAGGCGACTGGCTCCGTACTATGGGCAGACGACCGATGTGACTTGCGGGGCAGTGACCGCGCTTATGGCCCTCGAATCGGTCGGACTCGGAAGATTCAGCTTGAGTGACCAAGCCGGCAATCGTGCCTGGGAAATCGAGTTCTGGCGACGAGCCACGAACATGCCCGCGTGCGAACCGATCGGGCTTGCGGTCGCCACCGCCGGGGCCATCAGCGATGCTGACCTTCCCCTCGGCGAGCCAAGGGTGGTCCTCAGCGCCGAGGGGCCAGTGCTCATCGAGGACTTCGGGGCTGCGGACAGCTTCGAAAGCAAGCTCCGCGTTGAACTGCAGGCAGAGTCCCTGCGGCAGGCTGAGGAGCTCGGGCTACAGATCGAGCGCCGGTGGCCGGAGGTCAGCGAGATCCACGAGCTCGTCGCCGCGGGGAACTCGGTATTCATGCTGATCGACCTCGAGCCGCTGATTGCCGACCCGACTCCGCACTGGGTGCTCGCACACGACGTCATCGGAGACGACGCCCTCCTGGTTTCAGACCCCTGGGTCGAGTCAGCGCAGGGCGAGACGTGGCTCGACGTGAGCGCGCAACCGATCACGCACGCCGGTATCGAGCGCATCGCGCGTTGGGGGGATCCTGAGTTTCGCGGCATCGTCGTGCTGCCTCGCGCAGCCGACTAGCGATTCCGGAACGTGAGAGGGGGCTGGGCTCGAGCATTCACTCGGGCCCAGCCCCCTCTCACGTTCCCGCCGCAGATGCCTAGCGGTAGTTCACGAACTGCAGGTCGACGTCTATGTCGGCGCCCTTCAGCAGTGCGATGGTGGCCTGGAGGTCGTCGCGATCCTTCGAGCTCACGCGAAGCTCGTCGCCTTGGATCTGGCTCTTGACCGACTTGGGACCCTCGTCGCGGATGAGCTTGTTCAGCTTCTTCGCGGTGGCCTGGTCGATGCCTTCCTTGAGCTTCGCCTCCTGACGGTACTCTTTGCCGCTCGGGTAGGGGTCGGCCGTGTCGAGGGTCTTCAGCGAGAGCCCGCGGCGAATGAACTTCGACTGCAGGACATCGAGCACTGCGGCGAGACGCTCTTCGGTGCTCGCCTTCATCATGATCGATTCGCCCGAGAGCTCGACCGAGGCACCAACGCCCTTAAAGTCATAGCGCTGCTCGAGTTCCTTGCGCGCCTGGTTGACCGCGTTCTCGACCTCCATCGGGTCGAACTTGCTCACTACGTCAAATGATGAATCAGCCATAGGTACCAGCGTACCCGGTGGGGAAACAAAAAGAGCCCCATCCAATGGATGGGGCTCTTTCGAAGTATGTGTCCGGCGGTGTCCTACTCTCCCACAGGGTCCCCCCTGCAGTACCATCGGCGCAGTCAGCCTTAGCTTCCGGGTTCGGAATGTTTCCGGGCGTTTCCCTGACGCTATAACCGCCGTAACACGTTTAGCTTATCAGACATCTGGGGCGCCGAAACACACACCCGGAGCCGGCTTTCGGGCATAAAAAAAGGGGCCTCATCTTTCGATGAGGCCCCTTTTACAGAAAGAAGTCCGGCGGTGTCCTACTCTCCCACAGGGTCCCCCCTGCAGTACCATCGGCGCAGTCAGCCTTAGCTTCCGGGTTCGGAATGTTTCCGGGCGTTTCCCTGACGCTATAACCGCCGTAACAC
>NZ_JAFIRI010000010.1:0-5844 GCF_018682295.1 Leucobacter sp. CX87
GACACGCCCGGCGGCGGGGCGTGATTTGCCCGCGGGCCGGATCGAACGTAATGTTATCCCTTGTCAGCACGGCAGTGCGGGACACGGAATGTGGCCCGGTTGCGAACGTGACAATGAATTGCTGGTCTCGCTGGTCTTGAACCTGATGGTTCGACCGGGTAAGATAGTGGTTCGCCTGCTTTGCTCGCACTGGTGCGGCTCGCCTTCGGGTTGAGGTCGTGTTCAGGGTGTGGTAAGTTAGGGAAGTTGCCTTTCGGAAGCCTTCGGGTGTGTACGGGGGGTGTCTGGTCCTTGAGAACTCAATAACGTGCACTAAATGTCAAATACCATTTATTTGAACCTCATCATCTGCTCTTCGGAGTGGGTGTAGATGTTCCTTTTTTATTGGATAACGATACAAGAGCCAGATGGCGCTGCTTTGGCAGGGTCTATGGTTCGTATCTTTGTCAGAATCAAACTCGCTGCAGTCCGGATTTTTCCCCGGGTTGTATGCACTTTTCATTTACGGAGAGTTTGATCCTGGCTCAGGACGAACGCTGGCGGCGTGCTTAACACATGCAAGTCGAACGCTGAAGCCAGAGCTTGCTCTGGTGGATGAGTGGCGAACGGGTGAGTAACACGTGAGTAACCTGCCCCTGACTCTGGGATAAGCGCTGGAAACGGCGTCTAATACCGGATATGAGCAATCACCGCATGGTGTGTTGCTGGAAAGATTTATCGGTTGGGGATGGACTCGCGGCCTATCAGCTAGTTGGTGAGGTAATGGCTCACCAAGGCGACGACGGGTAGCCGGCCTGAGAGGGTGACCGGCCACACTGGGACTGAGACACGGCCCAGACTCCTACGGGAGGCAGCAGTGGGGAATATTGCACAATGGGCGCAAGCCTGATGCAGCAACGCCGCGTGAGGGATGACGGCCTTCGGGTTGTAAACCTCTTTTAGTAGGGAAGAAGCGCAAGTGACGGTACCTGCAGAAAAAGCACCGGCTAACTACGTGCCAGCAGCCGCGGTAATACGTAGGGTGCAAGCGTTGTCCGGAATTATTGGGCGTAAAGAGCTCGTAGGCGGCTTGTCGCGTCTGCTGTGAAAACCCGAGGCTCAACCTCGGGCTTGCAGTGGGTACGGGCAGGCTAGAGTGTGGTAGGGGAGATTGGAATTCCTGGTGTAGCGGTGGAATGCGCAGATATCAGGAGGAACACCGATGGCGAAGGCAGATCTCTGGGCCACTACTGACGCTGAGGAGCGAAAGCATGGGGAGCGAACAGGATTAGATACCCTGGTAGTCCATGCCGTAAACGTTGGGAACTAGATGTAGGGACCTTTCCAGGGTTTCTGTGTCGTAGCTAACGCATTAAGTTCCCCGCCTGGGGAGTACGGCCGCAAGGCTAAAACTCAAAGGAATTGACGGGGGCCCGCACAAGCGGCGGAGCATGCGGATTAATTCGATGCAACGCGAAGAACCTTACCAAGGCTTGACATATACGAGAACGGGCGAGAGATCGTCAACTCTTTGGACACTCGTAAACAGGTGGTGCATGGTTGTCGTCAGCTCGTGTCGTGAGATGTTCGGTTAAGTCCGGCAACGAGCGCAACCCTCGTCCTATGTTGCCAGCACGTAATGGTGGGAACTCATGGGATACTGCCGTGGTCAACACGGAGGAAGGTGGGGATGACGTCAAATCATCATGCCCCTTATGTCTTGGGCTTCACGCATGCTACAATGGCCGGTACAAAGGGCTGCAATACCGCGAGGTGGAGCGAATCCCAAAAAGCCGGTCTCAGTTCGGATTGGGGTCTGCAACTCGACCCCATGAAGTCGGAGTCGCTAGTAATCGCAGATCAGCAACGCTGCGGTGAATACGTTCCCGGGCCTTGTACACACCGCCCGTCAAGTCATGAAAGTCGGTAACACCCGAAGCCGATGGCCTAACCACTTGTGGAGGGAGTCGTCGAAGGTGGGACTGGTGATTAGGACTAAGTCGTAACAAGGTAGCCGTACCGGAAGGTGCGGCTGGATCACCTCCTTTCTAAGGAGCACTCATGGCCGTTTGGTCATGCAGAATACTCAGATCATCACCGAATGTGTGGTGCTGGGTGCTCACGGCTGGAATATTTGACAGGCTTGGTGCGAGTCATTTGGAGTAAGTACGCCGGTAACGGTTGGAACGCTTTGGGTGGTGAGTTCTGCGTCATTTGCACGTTATTGGGTCCTGAGGGACCAGGCCGGCACGGAAGTGTTGGGTTGGTTTCTTGGGCCGTGGCTTCGCCCGAACCGGTTGGTTCATGTGGTGGGGAGCGGTACCGACCGTACGTTGAGAACTACACAGTGGACGCGAGCATCTTTAGAAACACACACGAGAGTGTGGTGTTTCATGGTCTGCGTCGAATTTTCACTCCTTTGGGGGTGGGTTTGGCGCGAACATGATTACTTATGTGATTTCAAGTTTCTAAGAGCAAACGGTGGATGCCTTGGCATCTGGAGCCGAAGAAGGACGTCGTAATCTGCGATAAGCCTCGGGGAGTTGATAAACGAGCTGTGATCCGAGGATTTCCGAATGGGGAAACCCCGCCAGGGGCTGCAAGGTTGCCTGGTGACTCCCGCCTGAATATATAGGGCGGGTAGAGGGAACGGGGGGAAGTGAAACATCTCAGTACCCTCAGGAAGAGAAAACAACATGTGATTCCGGTAGTAGTGGCGAGCGAAACCGGATGAGGCTAAACCAGTCATGTGTGATACCCGGCAGGGGTTGCATGGTTGGGGTTGCGGGACTTTCCGTTCTGTTCTGCCGAGCAGTGAACGTGAGCGTGTGCGTATAGGGGAACGACTTGGAACGGTCGATCGAAGAGGGTGAGAATCCCGTACCCGAAATGCGCCCACCGCGTGGAGAGTATCCCAAGTAGCACGGGGCCCGAGAAATCCCGTGTGAATCTGTCAGGACCACCTGATAAGCCTAAATACTCCCAGATGACCGATAGCGGACAAGTACCGTGAGGGAAAGGTGAAAAGTACCCCGGGAGGGGAGTGAAATAGTACCTGAAACCGTTTGCTTACAAACCGTTGGAGCAGCCTTGTTGCTGTGACAGCGTGCCTTTTGAAGAATGAGCCTGCGAGTTAGCGATATGTGGCGAGGTTAACCCTTGAGGGGTAGCCGTAGCGAAAGCGAGTCTGAATAGGGCGATTCAGTCGCATGTCCTAGACCCGAAGCGAAGTGATCTATCCATGGCCAGGTTGAAGCGCGTGTAAGAGCGCGTGGAGGACCGAACCCACTTAGGTTGAAAACTGAGGGGATGAGCTGTGGATAGGGGTGAAAGGCCAATCAAACTTCGTGATAGCTGGTTCTCTCCGAAATGCATTTAGGTGCAGCGTTGCGTGTTTCTTGCCGGAGGTAGAGCTACTGGATGGCCGATGGGCCCTACAAGGTTACTGACGTCAGCCAAACTCCGAATGCCGGTAAGTGAGAGCGCAGCAGTGAGACAGTGGGGGATAAGCTTCATTGTCGAGAGGGAAACAACCCAGATCACCAATTAAGGTCCCAAAGCGCGTGCTAAGTGGAAAAGGATGTGGAGTTGCTGTGACAACCAGGAGGTTGGCTTAGAAGCAGCCACCCTTGAAAGAGTGCGTAATAGCTCACTGGTCAAGTGATTCCGCGCCGACAATGTAACGGGGCTCAAGCACGCCACCGAAATTGTGGCATTCATATTATTGGTAGGCCTTCGTGGTCCAGCCGTATGGATGGGTAGGAGAGCGTCGTGTGGCGAGTGAAGCGGCGGTGTGAACCAGCCGTGGACGCCACACGAGTGAGAATGCAGGCATGAGTAGCGAAAGACGGGTGAGAAACCCGTCCTCCGGAAGACCAAGGGTTCCAGGGTCAAGCTAATCTTCCCTGGGTAAGTCGGGACCTAAGGCGAGGCCGACAGGCGTAGTCGATGGACAACGGGTTGATATTCCCGTACCGGCGAAAAACCGTCAAAGACCTAACCAGTAGTGCTAAGCAATGGAAGCTTTCGGGATGCCTTCGGGTTGAACGGGAGGGGAAGCTGCGAACCCGGACTGGGGTGGTGAGCGTATTAACAGGTGTGACGCAGGAAGGTAGATGTTGCCGGGCGATGGTTGTCCCGGTCTAAGGTTGTAGGCCGAGCAGTAGGCAAATCCGCTGCTCATATAAGGCTGAGAGCTGATGGGGAGCCCGTAGGGGCGAAGTCATTGATCCTATGCTGCCAAGAAAAGCATCGACGCGAGGTTTTAGCCGCCCGTACCCCAAACCGACTCAGGTGGTCAGGTAGAGAATACTAAGGAGATCGAGATAATCATGGTTAAGGAACTCGGCAAAATGCCCCCGTAACTTCGGGAGAAGGGGGGCCATCCGCCTATTAGGATTTACTCCGAAAGGGTGTGATGGCCGCAGAGACCAGTGGGAAGCGACTGTTTACTAAAAACACAGGTCCGTGCGAAGTCGCAAGACGATGTATACGGACTGACGCCTGCCCGGTGCTGGAAGGTTAAGAGGAGGGGTTAGCGCAAGCGAAGCTCTGAATTTAAGCCCCAGTAAACGGCGGTGGTAACTATAACCATCCTAAGGTAGCGAAATTCCTTGTCGGGTAAGTTCCGACCTGCACGAATGGCGTAACGACTTCCCAGCTGTCTCAACCATGAACTCGGCGAAATTGCATTACGAGTAAAGATGCTCGTTACGCGCAGCAGGACGGAAAGACCCCGTGACCTTTACTACAGTTTGGTATTGGTATTCGGTGTGACTTGTGTAGGATAGGTGGGAGACTGTGAAGCTTGGACGCTAGTTCAGGTGGAGTCATTGTTGAAATACCACTCTGGTCATTCTGGATATCTAACTACGGACCCTAATCGGGTTCTGGGACAGTGCCTGATGGGTAGTTTAACTGGGGCGGTTGCCTCCTAAAGAGTAACGGAGGCGCCCAAAGGTTCCCTCAACCTGGTTGGCAATCAGGTGGCGAGTGTAAGTGCACAAGGGAGCTTGACTGTGAGACTGACAGGTCGAGCAGGGACGAAAGTCGGGACTAGTGATCCGGCAGTGGCTTGTGGAAGCGCTGTCGCTCAACGGATAAAAGGTACCTCGGGGATAACAGGCTGATCTTGCCCAAGAGTCCATATCGACGGCATGGTTTGGCACCTCGATGTCGGCTCGTCGCATCCTGGGGCTGGAGTAGGTCCCAAGGGTTGGGCTGTTCGCCCATTAAAGCGGTACGCGAGCTGGGTTTAGAACGTCGTGAGACAGTTCGGTCCCTATCCGCTGCGTGCGTCGGAAATTTGAGAGGATCTGACCCTAGTACGAGAGGACCGGGTTGGACGAACCTCTGGTGTGTCAGTTGTTCTGCCAAGGGCATCGCTGATTAGCTACGTTCGGAATGGATAACCGCTGAAAGCATCTAAGCGGGAAGCCGGCCTCAAGATGAGATTTCCATCCGGGTTTAGCCCGGGAGAGGCTCCCAGTAGACTACTGGGTTGATAGGCCGGATGTGGAAGCACGGTAACGTGTGGAGCTGACCGGTACTAATAAGCCGATGGCTTGATTTCACTTCCATCACCTCTGATGTGTGTTTTGATGTTTCGCGTCCACTTTGTGGTTCTTGACGTACGGTCAAGCCACAACCACCCACCCTGACCGGTGTGGTCCATGCTCTTCGGAGTGTGTACTTGTCCTGGTTGGTGTGTTTGTGTGGTTGGGTTTGACAGGTCAATAGTGTTACGGCGGTTATAGCGTCAGGGAAACGCCCGGAAACATTCCGAACCCGGAAGCTAAGGCTGACTGCGCCGATGGTACTGCAGGGGGGACCCTGTGGGAGAGTAGGACACCGCCGGACTTCTTT